>CAWJHF010000005.1:0-77544 GCA_963842445.1 uncultured Verrucomicrobiae bacterium
GCAGAAGTGCGATCAGTTCCAGCCGGGGACGAACTTCGTGGGCGTGGTCGGCGGGGATTGCGTACTTGGAGGCGCTGGAATACCGGACTTCCAGGAAGCGGGCATCGCACGGGCTGAGCGATGAAGACCCTGGAGATGTCTGCGGCCCAGGCGCTGCGCGAGAACTCGATGCCGCAGATCGGCAATGTGGTTTTGCTGGGCTGTATGGGAAAGGCTTCCGGCCGCCGACTTCCGGTGTGGTGCCATACGACGATTTCCGCGGCTTGTCGTGGGAGGCGATCGCCCGGACGTTGGGTCGAACATCGAGTTCGGTGCGTCATTCGATTTGCCGTATTTGCCGCGAGTTGAAGCGGTGCATTGATACGGCCTTGGGGGCGGAGGATGACGCATGAGCGAGCAACGGCGCGGAAAAGGGGACAGGCCCCGTTTGCCGGAACGGCCCTCAGGGGTGCCTGCGCACAAACGGGGCCTGTCCCCTTTTCCGCGGACGAACTGTACGCCCTGTTCGAGCGACTCGCGGCGACGGTGCGCTTTCGGAGCGGGGAGCAGCCCGGTCGACGAGTTGTTGCGCGACGATCCGGCGGCGCGATCCGAATACCTGGCTTACCTCGAAGTCCACGCGGGTTTAGGCTTGATCGGCGGGCGGGGTGCATCCGTACCTGGGATAACCGATTCGCAATTTGCTATCAGTGATTGGCCTTCGGCGATTCCGCCGATCATCGTGGACTTGTCTCCCGCCCCTCATGTTCCGCTGTTCACCCTTCACTCGCCGGTCGGTAGTTTTTTGTTTTCGTACACGATGGCGGCGTTGCTTCTGGCGATTGCACTGGCGGGGCTGGACATGGAAGATTTCGCGAGATTGGCAGGTTGTGGTGGATAGTTCGCGGCAGGTGCCCCTGCTCGGCCCGCGGGAGACGCAGTATGTGGGGCGCGATTACGGGCACGGCGGGTTGCCAGTGGGCCACGTGGAAAGTGGACAGTGGACAGTGGACAGTGGGCAGCGAAGCCGAAATCCGAAATCCGAAATCCGAAATCCCCAGTTCAAATTTCCTCGTGCTGCTTCTGCGCCAAGTTCAACGTGACTTCCGGCTTGATGGAAATCACCTACGATAAGGGGGCCCGAGTCATTCTTCAAGGACCATGCACGTACGAAGTCGAGTCGGCCCGCGGCGGCTTCCTCTCGCGGGGGGAAATTGACCGCGCGGGTGGAAAAAAGGGCGGAGAGCGGAGGGCGGAGGGCGGAAGGAGAAGTGGGCAGTGGACAGTGGGCAGTGGGCAGTAAGTCCGAAATCCGAAATCCGAAATCCGAAAAGTCTTTTTCCGCCCTCCGCCCTCCGCCCTCCGCCTTCTGATCAAGGGTCGCAGGGCGAGCGAACCGCCAACCTCTCCGCTTCTTCGCAAAGGCAGGGAGAACCAACCACTTCGCTCGCCCTTCGCCCCTTGTCCGGCAAATCCGAAATCCGAAATCCGAAATCCGAAATCTCTAATCCCCAATCCCTAATCCCTAATCCCCGTCCCCTGTTCTCTGTCCGCACTCCCACCGCCCTCGTGACCGATTTGGGCACGGAGTTCGGCGTCCAGGTCGATCCTTCGGGCGACAGCACCGCGTACGTCTTTCAAGGCAAAGTCGAAATGCGGCCGGCGGGCGGTAGCAATGGCCCGCGGCACTCGGTCCAGTTGCTGGCAAAACCAATCCGCCCGTACAGAACGCGGCACGGGCAGGATTGCCATCGTGCTCGGCCAGCCGGGCCAATTGAGCCAGTTTGCGACAGTTGCCCGAGGGGGAACCGATCAGGAGCGTGCGCCACGCTCCGGCGAGCACCCTACTAAGTGACCGACTTGGGCACGTTGGGCGGTGCGATGAGTTGGGCGGCCCACGTTAATTCCGCCGGCCAGGTAGTCGGCGTCTCCACCACCAAGACGGTGCCGCTCACGCTTTCCTTTACAGCAAGGGCGTCATGAAAGACCTGGGCACCCTCGGCGGCGGTAAAGCGGGGCTGATGGCATTAACGACAAGGGGCAAGTGGTAGGCGATGTGCAAACCAGCACCGGCCAGACGCGTGCCTTTCTTTACAGCGGCGGCAGGATGATGAGCCTGGGCACCCTCGGCGGGCCGGACAGACGGCCTGGGCTTCAACCATGCCTTTCAAGTGAGCGGCTCGGCGCAGGACTCCGCCGGCATCAGTCACGCCTTTCTCTATTCCAACGGAAAAATACCGACCTTGGCGGCCTTGGCGGCGGCAGTTGGGCCTATCGCATCAATTCCGCCGGACAAGTGGCGGGCCAAGGCGTTGTCCACGGCGAGGTTACCACGTTGTCTCGACGCCCGGACTGCGTTGAAGGTACCGGGCACCTTCGGCGGCGTTAGATTCGCTCACGGCATCAATAACAAGGGGCAAGTGGCGGGCGGAGCGAGTTCCTCCGCGATATCCCCGTTCATGCCTTTGTTTACACCAACGGCATGGGGATCAAAGACCTGGGTACCCTCGGCGGGCCAAACAGTTGCGCCGAGGACATTAACGACAACGGCCAAGCGGTGGGCGCCGCACAGGAACCTACCGGCGCCACACATGCATTTCTTTACGACGGAAAGACGATGATCGACCTGAATGCGCTGATCGATCCAGCCTCCGGCTGGACGCTGGTCGGCGAAGGGCTATTAACGATAAGGGACAGATCGTTGGGGCGGAACGCTGCAAAAGTGCACGGACGTACCTCCTGACGCCCCTGTTGAAAGCCCGCGAGGCGGGGGCGAAAGATCATTCCAATACTCGCGGAGAATAGGAGGGTAAGGCCATGAGTAACCGGCGGATGTCCATCGGCATCCTTGTCGTTGAACGGATTTCATTCCGTTTGAGCGGGATGAATTACGACGCTGTTTCGAGTTAGCCGCCTGGGTCCGTGGTCACTCTCACGTACACGAGCAATCCAAGTGAAGTTTGGCGTTTTTGTTTTTCTCCACAACAAGTTCGGTTCCTGGATTTTTCCTGACAGAAAGGGAGAGTGTTATCATGTTGTGCAAACAACGAATCGGCAGGTTGATCCGTAGTGGTGGATGGCAGGCGGCGATCGCAATAGCGGTGCTACTGATCGGCGTGCTCGTCGCCAACGGTGCGAACTTCGTCTTGTACGTCAACGGCCCCGCGGGTTGGGGAACCAGTACCAACCGGTGCCAAGAGGGGTCCGGGAAATGGTTGGAGAACCAGACCGTGCAATCCCCGGCGGCAGCGATAACGCTTACATAGACAAGGGAACGTGCCAGGTAAGCGATGCCCGGTCGGTAAGCACGGCCGATCTAGGGACGTATTGCACCGCCAATACCGGCGTACCTGCGCTTATCGGGAATAGTGTCCTAAATCGACTCGGGCGGCAGCCTGGGCGTGAACGTCTGGATCGGCGGCGGGAACACGAACGCCAACACTACCAGCGGGACTCTCCATATCGAATCCGGCGGCGCCGTCAGTGCGACCGGCAACGTCTATGTCGGGAGCGTTGGCAATTACTCCGGCACAATTACCCAATACACCGGCGCATCTAGCTTAAGCGTAACCGGCGGTTATGAGTACATCGGCTACAGCGCGGCCAGCAGCAGCGGTGGCACGCAGACCTCGGTTTTCAACCAAAACGGCGGCCTCAACAGCGTCAAGAACCTCGTCCTTGGCGCTCCGTCAGCTGATCGTCGTTGGACGTACAATCTTAGCGGCGGAACACTCGCAACAGCGCGCCTCCTTGGCCGCGGTAATCGCAGGCAACTACGTTTTTCAATCTTGCCGGCGGTTACCTCCAATTCGCTATTCCATCAGTTCGCCGCTCAAAATGGCAATCTCGGGGACCGCCAGCACCATCGACACCCAAGGCAATTTGGATGCGTTTTCCGGCAATCTTTCCGGTCGGCGCGTGGACCAAGGTCGGCACCGGCACGATCACGCTCTCCGGCATCAACAATTACACCGGGCTGACCACTGTCTGGCCGGCACGCTGGAGCTTACCGCGAATGCCCAGCCCCCGGTGCTCACCGGCGGCGGGGCCAACATCCAGGCGGCAAAATGGTCTTCGACTACCCGGACAAGGCGACGACGATCGCAGTTGCTCGCCGCGAGCTACAACGGCGGGCTCTGGAATACCGGCCAGTTCCACTGCACCACCGAGGACGCCACCCACGGCTTGGGTTGGATCGACAACGGCAGCAATGTGACCGTCAGACACCTTCTACGGCGACGCCAACCTGGACGGCACCGTCAACGGGAACGACCTGAACACCGTGCTGTCGAACTTCAACCAGACCGGCATGACGTGGAGCCAGGGCGACTTCAACTACGACGGGACGGTCAACGGCGCCGACCTCAACACGGTGCTGTCGAACTTCAACCAGCACGTAAGCGTCAGGGGCGCCGTGCCGGAGCCGTCGAGCCTGTGGTTGTTGGCCCGGGTCTCGCGGGTCTGCTGGCCTAGGACTGGTTCAGTGCACAAATGTATCCCGCACACGCGGTGTGCGGGAAAGCACCCCCCCTCTCCCTTTTGGGAGAGGGCAGGGGATGAGGGCGGCGGCAGGTATTACTTGCTATGCAGCCCTCACCCTAACCCTCTCCGACGGGAGAGGGAACCTGGATTGGGGGGGCAGTGCAATTGCCGCCCCAACGAGGCCAGATGATAGATGGACGATCGACCGTCGGGGCGGCCGATCAATGGACGCCTACGGTTTGCTTTTGGTTGAAAAGGGGGGGCAACAACGCACGACCGCCGTTTTTCGGAGGGGTTCACGCGCCCATTTGGAGACGGTCCTCGCTTGCGCTTCGGGTTGGTGTTGGGAGGCGGTCCTTAGCTTGGGCAGCCTTCCACCCGGCGATGCATTACCAATGGGCTTAATGTGCCAGAATGGCGGTGTATCGTGTTGTCGAGGTGCGATCCGATTGACATTTGCTTGTAAGAAAGGGCGACTTATGAGGCGCGCCACAGGTTTGGGCTTGGCGGCGTTGACTTGGGTCGGATTGGCCATTGCGGGGTTGGCTGTGGCGGGCGACGGCAACGGCGGGGGCCCATCGGCGGTGGCGGCCGCGGCGAGCAAAGCTGAGCCGCCGCATTATACGGGCGTTCGCCGGTTGCCGGACGAGTCTCAACCTGGCGTGCTCTTGAACGGCCTGACGGTGATCGTCCAGGAGAACCACGCGGTGCCGGTGGCCACGGTGCGGCGTTTCGTGAAAAACACGGGCAGCGCCTTCGAGGGGAAGAATCTGGGGGCCGGCCTCAGCCACGTGCTCGAACACGTGGTGGCCGGCGGCACGACGATGCATCGCAGCGAGAAGGAAATCGAGAAGGCCATCGACACGTTCGGCGGAGCCACCAACGCCTTCACCTCAAACGAGATGACGGTGTTCTTCATCGACTGTCCGGCGAAGAACGCGCTCAAGGCCGTCGAGTTGCTGGCCGATTCGATGCAGCACATGGCCTTCGAGCCGAGCGAGTTCAACCGCGAATTGAAGGTGGTCCGCCGCGAGTTGGCCGACAACGAGGTGGACCGCCAGCACGTGCTCGGGAATCTTATGCAGCAGACGGTCTATACGACGCATCCCGGCGCGCATCCGATCGTCGGTTACATTGAAGTGCTCAATCGGACAACGAACCAGACGATCATCGACTTCTATCACGAGCGATACGTGCCCAATAACCAGGTGTTCGTGGTCGTGGGCGACGTGAAGACGCAGGCCGTGCTCGACGAGGTGGCGAAGCAATACGCCGGCACGCCGCACGGCCGGGAGACCTATGTTGCGTTCGAGGACGAGCCGGAGCAGCTTTCGCGCTGCGCGAGGCGATCCGCGAGCTGGACGGGCCACTTACGATACAATGTTCCGTGGCTGACGGTGAAGCTTTCCAGTCCCGATCTGTTCGCGTTGGACGTGGCGGCGGCCATTCTCGGCGAGGGGGAGAGTTCGCGGTTGACGCAGCGACTGCGGGACGGGGAGCAAGTGGTGTTGGGGGTCAACGCGGCCAGTGAGACGCCGCACTACGTCAACGGCATGTTTGCCGTGATGGCAAGTCAGCCGGCCGGAGACTTGGAAGAAGGCGGCGGAGGCAATTCCCCCGCGAGGTGTATCGGTTGCGGGACGAGTTGGTCGGTGACGACGAGTTGGCCAAGGCGAAGAAGAAGGCTGGCTGATAGGCAACCGTTTTTGGCCGCCAGACGGTGCAACAGGAGGCCGACAGCCTGGATTGAGAAATTCAAATCCAGGCAGGCCACGCGAACGAGGGCGCAGCAGCAGCGGGCCGCAGCCGCGTTACGCGACAGCGAGGAGCAGTTGCGCGCGATTCTGGAAACCGCGGTCGAGGGCATCATCACCATTGACGAGCGCGGCACCATCGAGTCCTTCAATCAGGCGGCGAAAAAAATCTTTGGTTACCGGGCGCGCGAAGTCATCGGCGAAAACGTCAGCGTCCTGATGCCTTCGCCACATCGCGAAGCACACGATTCCTACCTCGCCAACTACCGCCGCACCGGCCACGCCAAAATCATCGGCATCGGACGCGAAACCGTCGGGCGGCGCAAAGACGGCACGATTTTTCCGATGGATCTGTCCGTGAGCGAAGTGCGGTTGGCTGACCGGAGGTTGTTCACCGGGTTTGTCCGCGACATCACGGAGCGCAAGCGGGCTGAAAAGGCGCTTCTGCATTACGCCGCGCTGGTGGAATCTTCGGACGACGCCATCATTGGCAAAACCCTCGAGGGTTACGTCACCAGTTGGAACCAGGGCGCAGAAGCGGTCTTTGGTTACACGCCCAAAGAGATGGTGGGCAAACACATTTCCGTCCTCATCCCGCCGGATCGGAAGGATGAAGAGCCGGAGATTCTGGAAAAAATCAAACGCGGCGAGTCTGTTGACCATTACGAAACCATCCGCCGACGCAAGGACGGCAGGCTGATTGACATTTCAGTGACTGTCTCCCCCATCCGCGATGCCAATGGAACAATCACCGGCGCTTCCAAGGTGGCGCGTGACATCACCGAACGCAAACGGCTGGAACGGGAAATTCTCGAAATTAGCGACCGCGAACAGCGCCGCATCGGGCATGATTTGCACGACGGCCTTTGCCAGCATCTGGCCGGCATCGAATTGATGAGCCAAGTGCTGGAACAAAAATTGACGCCGCAGTCCAAGGACGCCGCGAAGCGTGCCGGTGACATCGCCAAAAACGTGCGCGAAGCCATCGGCCAGACGCGCTCGCTGGCGCGCGGCCTTTCACCGGTCACGCTGGAATCGGAAGGGCTCACCTCCGCGCTCCACGAACTGGCGGTGAACACGGAAAAATTGTTCAACGTGAAATGTCATTTCGCTGGCGACTCGCAGGTGTCGGTGCACAACCACGCCGCGGCCACGCACCTTTTCCGGCTGGCGCAGGAGGCTGTGTCCAATGCCATCAAACACGGCAAAGCCAGACGGATTTCCATTCATCTCAAGGCCGATCCCGGACGCATCTATCTGGCGGTGAACGACAACGGCAGGGGTTTCCCGGCGGCAATCCCGAAATCCAAAGGCATGGGCCTGCGCATCATGCAATCCCGCACGGGAATGATCGGCGGGACCTTGACCATCGAACGGAATGCCGGCGGCGGCACCAGCGTCATCTGCTCGGCTCCGAACAACTCAACATCCCCGTCAAATTAAAACCAGCCATGCCCGCCAAAAATAAAATTCCCGCAAAGCGCGTGCTCATCGTGGATGATCACCCGATGATGCGCACCGGACTGGCGCAACTGATTGACAACGAACCCGACCTGAAGGTCCGCGCCGAGGCGGACAACGCCGGCCAGGCGCTCGATGCCGTCGCCCGGCAACCATTCGATTTGATCCTGCTCGACATTTCGCTGCCCGACAAAAACGGACTGGAACTCATCAAGGATATTCAGACGTTAAGGCCGGGGCTTCCGATTCTGGTCGTCTCCATGCACGACGAATTGCTCTATGCCGAGCGCGTGTTGCGGGCGGGCGGGCGCGGCTACATCATGAAACAGGAGGGCGGCAGGAAATTTTTGCAGGCCATCCGCCATGTGTTGAACGGCCAGGTTTATGTGAGCGAAAAAATGTCCGCGCGCATTCTGGAGAACGTTTCCGGCCGCCACGCCGAGGCGTCGGCTTCGCCCGTGGAACGCCTGACTGACCGCGAGTTTGAGGTCTTCCAAATGATCGGCCAAGGCAAGGGAACCCGCGACATTGCCGAGCACCTGCGGTTGAGCGTGAAGACCATCGAGGTGCACCGCGCAAACATCAAGGGAAAGCTGAAATTAAAAACGGGGACCGACCTTGTCAGCCACGCCATCCGCTGGGTGGAAACGGAACAGAAAGGCTGACGGGTTTGACCACGGATGACGCAGATGACGCGGATTCACTAAGTACAAAAAATATCTCCGCGACACCACTCCACTGCGGTAAATTTCCCGCGTGAATAGAGACCAACTGACGAAAGCACGCCGCAGTTGGAACATGAGTCGAATTCGCGGCAAGAACACGACGCCGGAACGCATCGTGCGTTCCCTGTTGCATCGGCTGGGCTACCGCTTCCGCCTGCACGTCCGCATTCCTGTTCCGATGGTAGGGACAGCGCGCCGCGCTGTCCGGACGCCGCGGCGCGGCGTCCCTACCTTTCATGTGCGCCCTGACATCGTCCTGTCCAAGCACAAAACGGTGATATTCGTCCACGGCTGTTTCTGGCATCGGCATCGCGGCTGCAAGAACTGCACCACGCCCACGCACCGGCGCGAATGGTGGTTGAAAAAGCTCGAAGGCAACGCCACGCGCGACAAGCTGCATCAGCGCGCACTGTGCAAACTCGGTTGGCGCCCGATTGTGATTTGGGAGTGTCAGACCGAAAGGCCAAAGACACTGGCTCGTCTCAGCCGAAAGCTCTCGCAACTGATTGGCTGACCCCGAAATCAACCAGCCAGACCTCACCGGGATTGACGGCGGCCATCTTCGTCCTCCATGCGGTCGAACATCATCGCGCCCTCCTGTGCCGTCTGATTGCAAAGTGCCACATCTGGATTTTCGTTGGCAATCGCCAGCAGCACGTCCCGGATGGCCCGCCGGTCGGCCTCGGTGAGCTTGGGCAATTCCTTCATGATTTCCAGCGCACTCATGCTGGCAATTTAACCGGCAAAACCGGAAATGTCAGGCATAAAATTCAACAACGAAACAGGTGATCCACCTCGTGTCACCCGTCACTTGTCACCTGTCACCTGTCCGCACTCCGCATTTGGACCGGCCTCCAACCGCTTCGCCTTGGTGAAATCGTTAGACATAAACCATCCTCCTTTACGTCCAACGCAAAACAGGTTACGTTATGTCCGTTATGATCGTTCCACTCTCGAAAGTTCAACTTCGTCAGGATGAAGACGGCGTGTGGATTGCCAAATCCGCTCTGTTGCCCGGCTGCCACGCGCACGGGCGCGACCGTGGCGAAGCCACCCTGCGATTCCAACAGGCCGCCAAGGCGCATTTGGAAGCGTTGCTCGAAACCGGACGCCCCATCCCGTCCGCCTTCCGCGACAAATTCGTCCTCGCCGCCTGACCTGTGGGCAAATACCCCTCCTGGAACTGTCGTCAGCTTGACCGTCGTCTGCGTGAGATTGGCTGCGAACTTCTTCGCACCACCGGGAGTCACCGGCATTACTCGAATCCCTTCCGTCCTGACCGACTCATCACATTTGCATGGCATCCGGGCGACGTGCCTCGCGGCATCATCGCCGACATTGTCGAAGACCTCGGCATCAGCCGCGACGACTTCTACTTCAGGAAATTCTGAATCGCGTCCGCAATTCCGCATTCCGCACTTGGTCCGGCCTCCGACCGCTTCGCCTTGGTGAAAACGTCTGGCATTTCAAACCTCCACCGTCTCTACCTTCTCGTAGAGCGCAGCAATGTTCTTGGACGCCACTCGGAACTGACTTCGATTCTTGTGCTTCGGTTTTTCCGAGGACGCTTCTTCCAGCTTGATTCCTGGATCGTAATACATCGCACCCGACGCGAACGCCCGCAGCAGCCGCAGCGAATCCGTTCGCTGTGCCAGCCGTACCTTGTAGCCCATGAGTCTTGCACATTCGCGAGGTGTCAGGCGACGCGGATTCTTTCGCGAGCCTTGCGAGATCAGAATTTCAGAGCCGTCTTTGTAGTAACGCGCACTCAGAGTCCGCGCAACGTCTTTGCCGGTGAAAAGCCCGAATCCAAATCCGTTGCCTGCCGCTTTGTGCTTTGCTGCGTAGTCTTGGAGATATTTCCAGAGATGATCGGTGAGCGTGTATTTGTCCGGCACTTCGGCATCAAGAATTGATTCGAGCTTCGGCCCTTCCGCTGGGAACTTTGGGAATTCAAACGACCGATTCTCCCGAAAACCGACGAGGAAAATTCGCTCGCGATGTTGCGGAACAACGCTCTGCGCATCTATGACTTGGGGATAGACGTGGTATTTCAGATGTTCGGTCAGTGTCTCGTGAATGATGCGGAACGTCTGGCCTTTGTCATGCCGGACGAGGTGCTTAACGTTCTCCAGCACAAAGGCCTCGGGCCGGTGGCGGTCGATCAGATCCGCCAGCTTGAAGAAGAGGTTGCCCTGTTCTTGGTCCTCAAAGCCGTGTTTCCTGCCGAGGCTGAGTTTCTTGGAAACGCCAGCGATGCTGAACGGCTGGCAAGGAAAGCCAGCGCAGAGAATATCGTGCGGTGGAATGGCGTTATCCGGCACGGAATAAATGTCGCCGTGAGGTCGCTCGTGGAAGTTGGCTTCGTAGGTGATCTGGGCCTGTTCGTTCCAGTCGGAGGAGAAGACACACTCACAGCCCGCCCGCTCAAACGCGATGCGGAATCCTCCAATACCGCAAAAAAGGTCAATGAACTTTACCTTGCGCGCCGTGGCGTTTCCGTTTGTGTAATAAACGGGTGAGTCTTCATGCAACTGAGCGGCTTTAATTTTGCGGCGCTTCGTCACGCGTCCACCCCTTTGCAGAGTTTTTCTACGCTCACGCCCAGCGCTCGCGCGAGACGGATGACAATCTTAATTCCCGGATTGCGAACGCCACGTTCGATGCCGCTCAGGTACGTGCGGTCGAGATCGGCTTTTTCGGCCAGCTTGTCCTGCGAGAGGCCGGCGTCATTACGCAAATGGGCAACGTTACGCCCGAATTGAACAAGGGTAGAATTGCGTTTAGGCATAACGGCAATGTTATGCCATTTCGCGCGGCGGTCGTCTGTGGACTATCGGCTACAATCTCATTGGGGGCGACAAGTGGCAGGTGGCGAGTAACAGGAGGCGAAGGCTAAAGGACCGCGTAAAAGGTTTTCATCCTCACGCGGCGGGTCTCGCGTCTTGGGTTTCGGGTCTGGAGCTGGGAGAACATCGAATGAAGACGGAAACAGGAGGCGGAAGTCAGAGGCAAGGAGCGCGAAGACAAACGGGACAGATCCGTGGTTGAAACCGGGACACCTGCGGGTTCTGTTTGCCGAAATTTTATGTCTTTCCAGACGGCGGTTAAAAAATCAAACCGGCATTCATCACCCATTTGCACAAAGCGTTTTGCCGGTTTATGGTTGGGCCTATGAAGTGGAGGAGGTTCGGATTTTTATCGGCAGGAATGTGGTTGCTGTTCTGCGGAACAGGATTGGCCATGCCAACCATGTCTTTGGGCACAACTGCTGCCGCGCCCGGCACCACCGATTCGGTTCCCATCAGCGTCACGATTGACACCAATGTGGTGTCGTTCCAATTCGATTTGTTGTATGCCACCAATTATCTCACCCCCGGTACGCCGGTTGGCGGCAGTGCCTTGGCGGATCAGGAGCTTGCCAGCGCCGTGGTGACGCCGGGCGTGTTCCGCATTTTGGGGTTTTCCTTCTCGAATTCGCCGATAACCAACGGAGTTTTGGCCTACGTGCCGTTCGCCATCGCCAGCAACGCGCCCGACCACGACGAAATGCTGGTGTTAAGCAATATATTGCTGGTAAATGCACAGGCGTTCGTGGTTCCCGTCACCGTCAATTCCAACGCCATCCTAAGCGTCACCGTGCCGCCGCAGTTCAGCGCCATTTTTCCAACCAACGCGGGCGCCATGCATTTGGAACTGACCGGCACCACCGGCCGGGTTTATGTCATTCAGGCAACCACGAATCTCGCGCAACCGCAGTGGGACCCGCTGGCCACGAACACGGACGTCTTCGGGGTTCTGCCGTTTGACGATGTTTCCGCCGGCGCCTTCCCCAACCGTTTTTACCGCGCCGCGTTCGATCACTGACGGATTTGCGCCTTTGCATCCTTGTGTTTGACGGCTCGTCAGGATTGCCGCAGTGCGGGACAGGCCATCGCCCCCCCTGGTTCACAAAGATGGGCTTGTCTTGATGGTGGTTGTTGCATTCAATGAACGCAAACCGTGATGGTTCTGCGGCGAGCCTTGGCCCAACTTTGTGATCGAAACACACCAACTGACCAAATTGTTCCGCGACCGGAAGCGCGGGGAGGTGCGCGCGGTGGATGGCATCAATCTCCGCTGCGAACCCGGGCGGATTTACGGGTTGCTGGGAGCCAACGGGGCCGGCAAAACCACCACGTTGCGGCTGCTGGCCACCTTGCTCAAACCCAGTTCGGGGACGGTTTGGGTCGCGGGTTGCGACGCCGTCCGCGAGCCGCAAAAGGTTCGCGCCCGGATCGGGTTTCTCGCCACCGGCACGGCGTTGTACGGACGGCTGACGGCGCGGGAAACGGTCGAGTATTTCGGGCGGCTGCACGGCGTGGACGAGACCTTGCTGCAGGGACGCATTCGCGAAATGTTTGCCACGCTGGGGATGGGCGAATTCGAAGACCGCCGCTGCGACAAACTTTCCAGCGGGATGAAACAGAAAGTGTCAATCGCCCGGACGCTGGTCCACGATCCGCCGGTAATGATCTTTGACGAGCCGACGTTGGGGCTGGACGTGATGACGGCGCGCACCATCGTTCAGTTCATCCGCGATTGCCGGCAGCAGGGCAAGACCGTGATTGTTTCCACGCACGTGATGAGCGAGGCCGAGAAGCTGTGCGACCGGATCGGCATCATTGACCGCGGGCGTCTGCTGGTGGAAGGCACGCTGGCGGAATTGCGTCCGCAATTCGGCGCGACCGAGCTGGAGGAAATTTTTGTGCGGGCCGTGGAGGGCCGGCCATGAACTGGAGAGCCATCCGCATCGTCTTCGGCAAGGAATTGCGCGATTCACTGCGCGACCGGCGCACGATTATTTCCATGATCGTGGTGCCCGTGCTGGCCATACCGTTATTGATGTTCGGCATCGGCACGCTGATGTTGAAAACCGTGACGAAAGCACGGCAGGAGATTCCACGGGTGATGATCATCGGCGGTGAAGACTCGCCGAAAGTGCTTTCGGCACTGCGCGCGGCAAAGAACTTCCAGATTGTCCCGGCGACGGAGGACTTCACGAATGCGATTGTGGAGAAACGGGTTCGCGCGGTGGTGAAACTGCCGCCGGAGTTCGACGCGGCGATCGCCCGCGGGGAAAAGGCCAGGGTTGAAATTTACGAGTATCAAGGCGAGATAAAATCGGGTTTTGCGGCTGAGAACCTGAATACTTTCTTCCGGAATTTGAGTGACGCGACGGTGCGGGAACGTCTGGAGAGCCGGGGCGTTCCGGTGGAGGTTTTGAAACCGTTCACGATCCAACGGCAGAATGTCGCGCCGCCGGCAAAGGTCGCCGGGAGCCTGCTGGGCGGGATGCTTCCCTATATCATCATCATCCTGTGCCTGACGGGCGCCATGTATCCGGCGCTCGACCTCACCGCCGGCGAGAAGGAACGGGGGACGATGGAAACGATTCTTTGCTGTCCGGTTGGGCGAACCGAGCTGGTGCTGGGAAAATTTCTGATGGTGCTCACCGCCTCGGTCAGCACGGTCGTGCTGGCGCTGCTGAGCATGGGCGCAACGTTCCAGTTCGCCAAACGGGTCCTGGCGAATTCAGTGCCGCGGGCAGCCCTGCAGACCATCGCCACCATTGATATCGGGGGATTGGCGGGGGTATTTCTGATGCTGTTGCCGGTGGCGGTGATGCTCTCGGCGGCGCTGCTGATGGTGGGGTTGTTTTCGAAAAGTTTCCGCGAAGCGCAGAGCTATGCCGGCCCGTTGATGCTGGTCGTGATCGTGCCCGCGATTGCCGCGATGTTGCCCGGAATGGAACTCAACGCCTCGCTCGCCGTGGTGCCCCTGGTTAATGTCAGCCTTGTCTGCAAGGAAATGATTTCCGGCATCTGGCATTGGTATTACATCCTGCTCATTTTCGGGTCGGCCTGCCTGTACGCCGCCGCAGCCCTGGCCGTGGCGGTATGGATGTTCCACCGCGAAGAGGTGTTGTTCCGGTCCTGAAGGGCGGACAGGCCACCACGGGGACAACGCGGCAGGGTCATATGCCAGTCGGCAAGCCTATCGTCTGTGGACGGTCGGCTATAATCTAAACAAAGGCTAAAGGCTGAAGGCTGAAGGCTAAAACGGGCGGAATTCACCAGGGTTTTGTATTCTTTGTGGTTAAATCCGTGTCCATCCGTGGTTGAAATTGGGGCCTCGCGGAATTCCGCCCTCCGAAATTTGTGTCAATTCGCCCTGTATGGCGGATCCGTGGTTTCCGTCTCCGCTGCGCTCTGACGCGACATGAAAATTCTTTGTGTCTTTGTTCCCTGGTTGTTTAAAATCCGTGTTAATCCGTGTCTATCCGCGGTTTGTTTCGGGTCTGGCGTCTCGGATTTCGGATCTGGAGAGGGGAGATGGAAGCTGGCGGATGGCGGACGGGAAATTGGGATGGAGAACATCATGGGGAGGCATTAGGATTGCGTTGAAACAGCGCCGGTTCAAGGGCCGGAAAGTGGTCATGCAAAAAAGGCAAAGCCTTTAACAACATTTGGCGAGTGGTCCGCCTGAAAAACAGGGACTTTCTGTGTGACGAAAATTGTTATGCTGGAGACGCTTTTATATCCCAAAGCCATCGCCGTCATCGGCGCTTCGCGGAAGCCCGGCAAGGTGGGTCACGCCGTGCTGGCCAATCTCGTGAACGGCGGGTTTAAAGGGACGATTGTTCCCGTCAACCCGGAAGCCGAGGAAATCCTCGGCCTCAAATGCTACCCGTCGCTCGACCAATACGAAGGGCAAGTTGACCTCGGCATCATCGCGGTGGCGGGCAAATACGTAAAGGATGCCCTCCAGAGTTTGATTAACGCCGGCGCCAAATCGGTCATCGTCATCACCGCCGGCTACCGGGAAGTCGGTGCCGAGGGCGCCAAGGCCGAAGAGGAACTCGTCGCCATCTGCCGGCAGAGCGGCGTGCGGATGGTCGGCCCGAATTGTCTGGGCGTGCTCAATGCCGACCATCACATGAATGCCTCGTTCGGGCCGACTGCGCCGCCGCCCGGACAAATTTCCTTCATCTCGCAGTCCGGCGCGTTGTGCGGGGCCATCCTTGACTGGGCGGCCTACCAGAAACTCGGCCTGAACAAGGTCATCAGCTTCGGCAACAAGGCCGATCTCAACGAAGTGGACTTCATCCAGGTGCTGGCGGAAGACAAAGGAACAAAGGTCATCGCGGGTTATTTGGAAAGCATCAAGGAAGGCAACAAGTTCCTGCGCATCGCGGAACAGGCGGCTTCCGTCAAGCCGGTCGTGATTCTGAAAGTCGGCATCACGCAGGCGGGCGCCAAGGCCGCGTCGTCGCACACCGGCAGTCTGGCGGGTGCGGACATCGCCTACGGCGCGGCTTTCAGACGCGCCGGCGTCATCCGCGCCGAGAATTATGAGGCACTCTTCGATTATTCGATGGCGTTCGCCATGCAGCCGCTGCCCAACGGAGAGCGCGTGGCCATCATCACCAATGCGGGTGGTCCCGGCATCATGGCGGCGGACGCAGCCGAGTCGCTCGGTCTGAAAATGGTTTCACCGACGCCGGCGACCGACGTCAAGCTCCGCGCCTTTCTGCCGGCGGCGGCGGCGTTTGGCAATCCGATTGACGTGATAGGCGACGCCGAGCCCGACCGTTACGCCAAGGCGTTTGAAGTGCTGCAGGAGGACGAAACAATTGACGCGATCGTCGTGGTCGTAACGCCGCAGAACATGACGCGCCCGCTGGAGTTGGCGGAGAAGCTCGCCGGGGCGCACAAAGGCCAAAAACCGGTGCTGGCGTCGTTCATGGGCGGCACGGAAGTCGCCGCCGCCAAGGAAAAACTGATGGCCGTGGGCATTCCGAATTATCCTTCGCCGGACCGCGCGGTGACGGCGCTCCGGGCGATGTGCGATTATGCGGCGTGGAAACGCCGGCCGCCCCGCATCGTCACACGTTTTCCAGTCAATCGCCGCCGCGTGGATCGCATCATCAACCTGCAAGCGCGCAGCGGCGCGACCCAAATTGGCGAAGTCGAAGCGAAGGAAATTCTGCGCGCTTACGATTTCAATATTCTGGGCGGCCAGTTGGCCCGGACCGGCGACGAAGCGGTGGAAATTGCCGAGCGCCTCGGTTATCCGGTCGTGATGAAAATTTCCTCGCCGGACATCATCCACAAATCGGATTTCGGCGGCGTGCGCATCAATCTCGCCAACGCCGAGCAGGTGCGCGACGCGTTTGATTTGATGATGGTGCGCATCCAGAAACGCGCGCCGAACGCGCATTTGCGCGGCGCTTACGTCGAGAAAATGGGCCAGCGCGGACGCGAGGTGATTCTGGGCATGACGCGCGATCCGCAGTTTGGTCCGATGCTGATGTTCGGCCTCGGCGGCATTTTCGTCGAGGTGATGAAGGACGTGACGTTCCACCTCGCGCCGATCACGGCAGAAGAAGCGATGCAGATGTTGAAAGGCACGCGTTCCTACGCCCTGTTGCAAGGCGCACGCGGCCAGGCGCCGGTGGATTTGGACGCGATTGCCGGCGCGCTGCAACGCATCAGCCAACTCGCCACGGATTACCCGGAAATCAAGGAGCTGGACATCAACCCATTCATTGTCGGGCCGGTCGGCGTGCAGGCCTACGTGGCCGACGCCCGCATGACCCTTTCCAACAGCAGCAAGCACCATGAGTAGTATCCACGATTCGAAAAACGCGCCTCGGGGCCATAAACCGGCGACGGACAGGAGCGCGGACAGCCATGTCCGCGAGATCCGAAGCTGTGAGCCACGCGGACAAAGCTGTCCGCGCTCCGAACTGCGAAGTGCGCTTCTTTCAATTTGAGGTATGCAAGACAAACCGATTACCTACGACCCGGACTGGCAGGAGACCTGCAAGTCGCAACTGCTCACGGCCATGGAAGCGGTGAGGAAAATCCGGCCTGGCCAGCGCATCTTCATCGGCACGGGCGTCGGCGAGCCGCTCGAATTGGTGAGCGCGCTCAGCAAACGCGCCGCCGAACTGCCGGACACCGAAATCGTCCACCTGCTTACCTTCGGCGAAGCGCCGTATGCGCACCGGGAACTCGCGCAGTATTTCCGCGTGAACAGTTTTTTCATCGCCGAAAACGTGCGTGACATCATCCAGGAAGGTCTTGGCGACTATACACCGGTGTTCCTTTCCGACATTCCGCGCCTGTTCAACAGCGGCCAGTTGCCGCTCGACGTGGCGCTCATTCAAGTCACGCCGCCCAACCAATACGGCATGTGCAGCTTCGGCGTCTCCGTGGACATCGTCCGCAGCGCCACTGAAAACGCCTCGCTGGTCATCGCGCAGGTCAACTCGAAAATGCCGCGCACACTGGGCGATTGCTTCATTCACGTGAACGACATTGACGTGCTCGTTCCGTCCGAAGCGCCGATCCTGGAAGTGCCGCCGGCCGAGGCGACCGAGACGACCCGGCAGATTGCCGAATATATCGCTGCGCTTATTGAAGACGGCTCCACCATCGAGTTCGGCATCGGCCGCATTCCACAGGCGATGTTCGGCTTTCTCAAGGGCAAAAAAGACCTCGGCGTTCACACCGAGATGGTCACCGACAACATCATCGAACTCATCGAGTGCGGCGCCATCACCGGAAACCGCAAGTCCATTGACCGCGGCAAAATCGTGGCCAGCTTCTGCCTCGGCACGAAAAAAATTTACGATTACGTGGACAACAACCCGCTCTTCTCGTTTCATCCCACGGAATACGTCAACGACCCGTTCATCATCTGTCAACAGCACAAAATGGTGGCGGTCAACACGGCACTGGAGGTGGACCTCACCGGCCAGGTGTGCGCCGATTCCATCGGCCCGAAATTTTTCTCCGGCGTCGGCGGCCAGGTGGATTTCAACCGCGGCGCGGCCAAGTCGAAGGGCGGCAAGGCCATCATCGCCCTGCCCTCCACCGCGAAGGGCGGCACGATTTCACGCATTATGACGCATCTCAGCCCCGGCGCGGGCGTGGTCACCACGCGCGCCGGCGTGCATTATGTCGTGACCGAATACGGCGTGGCGTATCTGCACGGCAAGAGCATCCAGGAACGCGCGCTGGCGCTCATCAGCATCGCGCATCCGAAATTCCGCGCCAACCTGCTCCGCGACGCCATCGCCGCGAAATACCTTTCCGCGGAGATGTCGGACAAGGAAGGAAAAATTCTCGTCGGGCCAAAGGAACTGCGCACGACCTATCTGCTCAACGACGGCACGCAGCTCAACTTCCGCGCGATTCACCCGACCGACGAGCCGCGGATGCGCGACTTGTTTTACAAACTCTCCGAAGCCACGATTTATTACCGGTTCATGAGCCACCAGACGCGGGTCTCGCGGCATCAGATCCAGGACTTTGTCTATATTGACCACCGCAATGACGTGACCATCGTCGGCACGTTGCCGGAGGCTTACGGCGAGGAAATCATCGCGGTCGGCAGTTACTACCTCGACCAGAAGACGAACCTGGCGGAAGTGGCGTTCGTGGTGAGCGACGACTGGCAGAACCACGGCATCGGCACGTTCCTGTTGAAACACCTCATGCGCATTGCGCGCCGCAACGGCATCCGCGGATTCACCGCCGAGGTGCTCACGGAGAACAAACCGATGCAGGCGGTCATCAACAAATCGAACTGCAAGGTCAGCAGCAAGTTCACCGGCAACGTCCACAGCTATGAGATGGATTTTGAGTAAATCCAGTCCCGTCCGCAACTTACTCCGATGCCGGAGATTTTCAGTGACAGGGGCGGCCCGTTGAATTTTCCCTGTCGAAATTCAAAAATAATCTGTTCCTTTTCCGGTTTCGGCGGACATTTACAGGCAAATGCCCGAATCGGATGACATCGTGCTGCTGCGGCAATACGCCGAAGGCAACTCCGAATCCGCTTTCGCCGCGCTGGTGGAGAAATATGTCAATCTGGTCTATTCCACGGCGCAGCGCAGCATTGGCAACACGCACGCGGCTGAGGAAATTACGCAGGCGGTATTCATCATCCTCGCGCGCAAGGCGGGGAAACTGTCGCCGCGCACCGTGTTGCCCGGCTGGCTGTATCAAACCGCGCGGTTGACGGCGGCGAATTTTCTGCGCGGCGAAATCCGCCGGCAGCGGCGCGAACAGGAGGCATACATGCAATCCATTTTGAACGGAACGGAACCGGCGGCGTGGCGGCAAATCGCGCCGTTGCTGGACGACGCGCTGGGCCGGCTCGGCGAGAAAGACCGGAACGCCATCGTACTGCGATTTTTTGAGAACAAAAGTCTGGCAGATGTTGGTGCCGCTTTGGATACGAGCGAAGACGCGGCCAAAATGCGCGTGAGCCGCGCGCTGGAAAAACTCCGCGCGTTTTTCAACAAACGCGGAATCTCTACCACGACGGCTATAATTGCCGGGGCGGTTTCGGCCAATTCGGTTCAAGCCGCGCCGGTGGCGCTGGCAAAATCTGTGACGGCCGTGGCGATTACGAAAGGCGCCGTGGCCAGCGGTTCAACCTTAACCCTCATCAAAGGAGCATTGAAAATTATGGCATGGAGCAAAGCAAAGACTCTGGCATCCGGCGCTGGCGCTTTGCTCATAATGGGCACAACAACCGCGATTGTTCTCCAACTCGACATCCCTCACCGGCTGGCGCTCGCTGAAGGAAGACATGCCATCGCCAACCACATTGCCGAGCCGCTTGATTTGACCGCCAATTACGACACCTTGGCTTCCAGCTTTGGCAAGGAAATGACCGTCGTCCCGCATGGCTTTCAGTCGTTCGCTCACGTGCCGCTTCAAATAAACGGAACGAAATGTCTGTGGGGTGCCGGCTATCCTCAATATGGCGGCTCGGTCGGCGACCCGCAGCTTCTTGGAATCCCGGTGAACCGGAAGTTTGAAACGCTCTACGTTTGCCATACCGCCATTTTTTCTTCTCGAAATAATACTCCCGTTTACGAACTGGTGTTTCGTTACGAAGACGGCGACTCGGTGACCAATCAAATCCGATACGGCGCTGACATCCTCGACTGGTATGCCAACGCGGGCAGGAAAGTCATCGGCCCAACCGGCCACAATTCGAGACTGACTTGGCGTGGCGATTATATTGTGGATGGAAAGACGCAGCCGTTGCGTTTCAGCCTGACCGCGTTGGACAATCCAAGACCTTCCGTGCAAGTCGTGTCTATTGATTGTTATTCGAGCAAAAATACCAGTTGTGGCCTCATTCTGGCCATGACGACCGGAAAGTCCGGACTGATGCACTGAAATCCCTATGAAAAAATACTGGAACCCAATCGTGGCAGGCGTCGCCATATTGCTCGCCTTGGGTGCGGCAACGTGGCTGGTTGTCCTGTTCAATAATCCCCAACGGAGGGCGCTTGCCGAAGGACGACACGCCATCGCCAATCACCTAGCCGAGCCGCTCGATTTGACCGCTTTTTATGACACGCCGACGGCAAATTTTGACAACGGATGGACGGTTGTGCCAAGCGGGTTTCAGACGCTTTGCCATGTGCCGCTCCAAATTGACGGTTCCATGCAGTTATGGGGAGGCGGATTTCCGCAGTTTGGAGCAGGCAGCGGCGCGGAAGAGATTCTGGGAATTCCCGTGAACCGACGGTTTGAAACACTCTATGTTTTTCATACCGCCATTTTCTGGTCGCCGAACAATGCACCGATTTATCAATTGGTGTTCCGCTACGACGATGGCGAATCGGTGACCAACACAATCCGATATGGCGCTGATATCCTGGATTGGTATGGCAATACCAACAGCAAAGGCAAGGTCATCGGTCCGACCGGGCACAATTCCAGACTGGCATGGCATGGGGATTATCCAGAGAATGAGAAGATCATACCATTGCGCTTCAGCCTGACCGCGCTGACCAATCCAAATCCGTCATCCGAAGTCACCTCCATTGATTTGTATTCCTGCAAAACCAACAGTGCCGGCTGCATTCTGGCCATGACGACCGGACGGTCGGGGTTGTTGAAGTAGTGGGAGCCGGGGGAAATGCCCGTGGTCGAAAAGGCGAAGAATAAAAAATAATTGTCCATTTTCGCCGCTGGCCGGGGATAATCAGTAAATGCCAGTAACGAACGACATGGACCTGGCGCGGGAATACGCCCGCCGCGATTCGGAGCCGGCTTTCACCGGGCTGGTTCACCGGCACATCAATCTGGTCTATTCCGTGGCGCTGCGCTACGTCGGCAACACTGAGGACGCGCAGGACGTGACGCAGGCGGTCTTCATCATCCTCGCCCAAAAAGCCGCCGGCCTGCGCGAAAAGACCGTGCTCACCGGCTGGCTGTATGAAACGACGCGGTTCACCGCCGCCCGGTTTTTGCGGACCCGGGCCCGGCGTCAGGCCCGCGAACAGGAGGCTTATATGCAATCCACCTTGAACGAGGCGGAAACCGACGGCGCGTGGCGGCAGCTTGCGCCGCTTTTGGAAGAAGCGATGTCGCGGCTGACGGAAAAGGAACGCACGTTGCTGGCGCTGCGATTTTACGAAAACAAAACCGGCGCGGAAGCGGCGGCGGCGCTGGGCATCCGGGAGGCGGCGGCGCACAAACGCGCGTCGCGGGCGGTGGAAAAACTCCGGGCCTTTTTTGCGCGGCGCGGCATCGGTGTTTCAGCAGGTATTTTGATCGGCGCAGTTTCGGCGAATTCAGTCCAAGCCGCGCCGGCAGCGCTGGCAAAATCAATCACCGCCGTGGCCTTTGCGAAGGGCGCGGCGGCTTCGGCTTCAACCTTAACCCTCATCAAAGGAGCATTGAAAATTATGGCATGGACTAAAACAAAAACGGCAATTATTACGGGAACAGTTGTGTTGCTTGCAACAGTGGTAACAACGACTGTTGTTGTTCAACATCACCGGACACCGCCGGTATCGAAAACAGATTTGAGCGCCAGCGAAGCCCGGAGTGCCGTGGCTGCGCTGGTGCAGGAGCGTTTGATGTGGTCGCAATTGACCAATCTGTCTGCACACATCACTATCGAATCTGACAAAAAGGAAAATGGCCAGATTACGGGCACCGCCTTTCTGGAAGGTGACATGAAGCTGCGTAGAATCATTTTATCTCAAGCAGAAAAACTTCAAGGCTATCAAAGGTGGGAAATGGTTGTTTCAAATCCCGTGGATGGGTGGGTTTGGAAAACCGACGGGACGCCTGAAAATACTGAAGTCATGGGTCAAAATAAACAAACGGTCGAGCAACTAGAAAAGTTAAGCTCGTGGAACAAGGAGTATCCCGGGGCTTTTGTCGTGCCGGAACAGTTGCTTACGATGCTTTACCATGATTCGTTGTTTTCATCGGGTCCATCGCTTGACCAGATTCTTTCCAAAGGACTTACAATTTATCACAACCAACAGGCGCAGGAGACGCTGCCATCTTATGTCTATCAAATTCGTGGTGGAGGGCAAATGTCTGGACTGCAATTCTCATTTGTGAGTGGACATATCAGCGGATACAAGTGGCCGCTGGGCCGAAATACCCAAATTGTCCAATCTTTTGAAGCTCCCATCGAATCAAACCATTTTTGGTATCCGACTGAAATACACGCTGATGTTTCCGATGGAAGCACAACGACGAGCGAAACGATAAAACTTTCAAAAATTGTCGTAAATGGCCCGCCGATGTGAATGATCCAGCCACAAGTGAATAATTCCGAAAGTTCAGAACGGGCATTCTCCTAACAATCAACTCGGCTTGAATTGTTTGCCACCAACATGCCCGTTGAAATGCTCGTGGTCGAAAAGGCAAAATAGCGCTGGACAAATTCCGTTTTCCGGCACGTCCTTGGGAGGGACATCATGAATTTTCGCTGGGCGGCAACCCGCTGCCGCCGGTTTTTGGAATGAAGCGGGACAAAAATAATCTAAAATAATTTGTCGCATTCTGGCCCGGGCGGACACTTATTATTGAGTGGACAGCCGACAACCATTGCCCAATTTACTAAAATTCCATATTTATTGTAACCATTCCGCCAAAAAACCTAAGAATATGGTAAGACCATGACATCACCCCTCGACTCGACAATCTCTCTCCGTGCAGGAGACGAGGTGACGAGTCTCAAATTTCTTCGGTTTCTGAAGGGCGAGTTGGAGACTCCTCATGTCGTCTCCTGCTTTCTTAACGGGCGGCTGATGGCGAATTTCGCAGCCAAAACGGCGAAACGAATCGGCCCCGCCGGTGTCTATAAGAATGTGACCCCGGATGCTCATTCATACAAATTGGGCGGGGCCGGTGTCCATGCCGGCAAAGGCATAAGCTCAAAGTGCGCTTTCACGCTGCTCGAACTGCTCGTGGTCATTGCCATCATCGGCATCCTCGCAGCGCTGCTGTTGCCCGCGCTGAGCGCGGCGAAGGCGAAGGCAGCGCAAACCTCCTGTCTTAACAACCAGCATCAGCTCGGCACGGGCATGATGATGTATGTGGACGAAAACAGCGACGCGTTTCCGGGCATCGCATCGGAGCATAGCGGGTTCAACGCGGCGGACTGGATTTATTGGCGGACGAACACGGCGCTGTATCCGCCCATTGAGAAAAGTCCCATCGTAAGCCAGGTTGCCAGCGCAAACCGTTCGCTTTTCCGCTGCCCGCTGGATCAAAGCGATGCCAACCGTCTGGCGGCGATGGACACGCCCGATGGTCCGTATCTTTACAGCTACAGCATGACCGGCTACGGGGTGGGCGCTTACCCCAATCTGGACATGGACGTGAATTTGGGGATGTCCTCGGTCTTCACGAGCGATGCAACTTACATTTTCAAACAATCTTCCGTCCGCAATCCCGTGCTCAAAATCATGCTCGCGGAAGAACCGGGCACCACCGGCAGCAGCGACAATCCGACCGGCTCACACCCGATCAATGACGGACGATGGATGCCCAGCTTTGATCCTTTGACCAGCCGTCATCGGGGCAGGGCGAACGTGACCTTTGCCGACGGTCACGCGCAGGCGGTGAACTGGGAATTTGGAGACGACATCACCAATTCGCTGCCGAGTTTGTAAAACGGTGGTTGTTCAGGTGGAGGAATTGTGCTAATGGATCCGGAAAAAATCAACGTGAGGCAGGCATTCACCTTGATTGAACTGCTCGTGGTCATCGCCATCATCGGGATTCTGGCGGCGCTGTTATTGCCGGTGCTTTCAGCCGCCAAACAAAGAGCCGCTCAGGCACAATGCGTCAACAATCTCAAACAATTGGGCACGGGCATGATAATGTATATTGATGACAATCACGACACGTTTCCCGGTTTGGCTTCACAGCACAACGGCTTTCAGCCTGCGGATTGGATTTACTGGCGGACAAACTCGGCATTGTATCCGCCGGTGGAAAAAAGTCCGATTATCATTTCGCTGGCCAACGCCAGCCCCAGCTTGTTGCGCTGTCCGCTGGACATCAGCGACATTGACCGGCTGGCGCAGTCGGATGACAATGGCCCTTATCTCTATAGCTACAGCCTGACTGGCTACGGCTTGACCCTTGACAGCAGCGGCGGCCCCGGTTTGAGCGGCGACATGAATTACGGCATGGCGTCAGTCTTTGAGGGCAGCGGCGCCAGTTTTGCCGCGTATCCGTTCAAACTGGCCATGATACATAATCCCTCTGGTAAAATCATGCTGGCGGAAGAACCGGGATCGGAATCGAGCAATGACAATCCCACCGGTGCGCCGGTCATCAACGACGGCCGCTGGCAACCGCAAATGCCCGATCCTCTGACCATCCGTCATCGCGGCAAGGCCGACGTGACTTTTTCAGACGGCCATGTGCAGGCGGAGACCTGGGAATTCGGCGAAGACACCAACAACTCACTGCCAAGTTTATGAACCACATACGCCGAGAGAATTCGACCGCTTTCACGCTGCTCGAACTGCTCGTGGTCATTGCCATCATCGGCATCCTCGCGGCGTTGCTGTTGCCCGTCCTTTCCGCCGCCAAGCAGAAGGCCGGGCAAACGGCGTGTCTCAACAACCAGAAGCAGCTCGGCACGGGCATGATGATGTATGTGGACGATGACGACGGCGCGTTTCCGGGCTGGGCGTCGGAACACGCCGGGTTTAATGCGTCCGATTGGATTTATTGGCGGACGAACTCCGCCTACCCGCAGGTTGATAAAAGTCCGATTGTCCGGTCGCTGGCGGGCACCACCAGCAAATTATTTCGCTGCCCCCTGGACACCGATGACAGCCAACGAGTCCTAGAGGCCGCGGGCGACCCGGCCAATGGCCCTTATCTTTACAGCTACAGCCTTACCAGCTACAACCTTGACGATAATGGCGTCAACCCGGGAATGACGACGATCTTCACGGGTGGCCAATTGTATGTCTTCAAACAATCCGCCATTCGCAATCCCACGGCCAAAATCATGCTCGCGGAAGAGGTGGCATCCGCAAGCAGCCGTGAAAATCCCACCGGGGCGAAGGTCATTAACGACGGCCGTTGGGTGCCGAGCGAGGGGGATCCTTTGACGGCCAGGCATAATGGCAGGGCCAACGTGGTTTTTGCCGACGGCCGCGCGCAGGCGGTGCCGTGGGAATTTGGATCAGACACGAACAACTCAGCGCCGAGCTTTTAAGCTTCAACATTCATTCACGCGTATGAAAAACCCTGTCCAGAAAATGGCCTTGCGAGCGTTTACCTTGATCGAACTGCCGGTGGTCGTCGCCAGAATCGCCATTCTGGCGGAGTGGAGATTGGATCAACCACCTCATGGCTGAAGCGGGAGCACTGAAACGTATGGCCTGGACAAAATCAAAAACGGCAGTTGTGGCCGGCGTGTGTGTGTTGCTGGCGGCGGTAACGGCGGCCATCACCCTCTACCACGAGGGGAAGCCCATGCGGAGCATTCGTTCAGAATGGTTGGTCATCAGCGGTGACAGCGGAGAATGGAGTTTTGAAAGTGGCAAAATCAAAGCGCATAGCACCACGGGTGACAGCATCCTTGCTTCAAGTGAGGAATACGGCGATGTCACCTTCTCCGCCGTCGCCAGCAGCTTCGACCTTGAAGCCAGTCTGGCCATTCGCCTGCAGGACGCCAATAACGGCTACATCATCGTCTTCGCACCGGCCAACACCCGAGTCAATCCCAACGGCTACATCCTTCTGGCCAAAAGAACTTCCGGGAGTCAAACCGCCCTAGCCATCTACAAAAAGCAAAAAGTGCTTACCGTTGGTCATTCGGCCAAAATCAAAGTCGTGGCCAAGGGACCCTCGATCGAGGTTTTTCTTAACGGGACCATGGTTATACAGGCCGAGGATGCGACCTTTGCCACGGGTTATATCGGCCTGCGAATCGCCGGTTATTCCAGCAGCTATCCCTGTGATGCCACATTTTCCCACGTGAACTTTTATTGATGGACCATGAGGCGTCAGAGAGGAAAACCAGTCGAGATGCTGGCGGTAAAGGCGAAATAACGCTGGACAAATTCCATTCGTCGGCACGCCATTGCAACGGAGCCATGAATCCTGGCGCGACAAAACCGCGGCGCGCGTTCACGCTGATTGAACTGCTGGTGGTCATCGCCATCATCGGCATTCTCGCGGCGCTGCTGATGACCGCACTAAGCAAGGCGAAGAACTCGGCGAGCAAAGTGACCGACCTCAACAATCTCAAACAGATCATGCTCGCGTTGCACGTCTATACGTCCGATGCCGGCGACGTGTTGCCGCCGCCGAATTGGGACAACGGCGGCTTCGCTGGTCCGCAAGGCATCAATACGGGCTGGCTTTATAAGCCCGACCTCACCGCCACCGGCACGAACCGGTTTCATCTGGAAACCGGGCTGTTCTGGCCGGTGTTGCAACAGGCGAAAATTTACGTCTGTCCCAGCGACGATCTCCAAATGTGGCATTGGTCAAGCCATGATGGGGTGACCGAACAACGCAACCAACAACTTTCCAGCTACGCCATGAACGGCGCGGTGATTGGTTTTAATGCCATGATTTATCCGCCGGTGAAATTGGCGATGATGCGCCCGACGGACTGCGCGTTTTGGGAGACGGACGAGACAGAACCTCATTTTTTTAATGACGGCGCGAATTATCCGCCGGAAGGCGTCAGTGGACGGCATTCGCAAGGCGGCATTCAAGCTGCATTCGACGGCGCGGCGAATTACGTCCGGCTGGTGGATTGGTATAACGACGTGGCGGACACAAATAAAAACCGTTTATGGTGTTACCCCAACAGTCCCGATGGGGGCGATCCGGTGTCCGGCCATAACCAGTAATAGCCAGCCATCAAAGTGAAAACCACCGCAAGAATCCGGCTGGACGCGTTCACACTGCTCGAATTGTTGGTGGTCATCGCCATCATCGGCATCCTCGCGGCGCTGCTGTTGCCCGTGCTGTCAAGCGCCAAGGAGAGGGCCAAGGCCATGGACTGCATTAACAACATGAGGCAGATCATGCTGGCGACGAAATTATACCTGGATGACAACCACGGAGCCATGATCCCGTTGTGGGTGGAACAGGGCGCTCCCGGCTGGCCAAGCTGGAATTACGATGCCGCAACCTTCATCGTCCAAAAACCGACCTACCTCTGGTGGCCGGACAAACTCCGGCTGGACGGCTTCATTCCGTCGCAACGGACTTTTAATTGTCCCACCCTGGCCCAGCCCGCCATTAACGCCCACGGCCAGTCCTTCAGCACCAATTACACCCTGGGCATCGGCATGAATTATCCCGAATACGGACGCGTCGTGCCGGCGGCAGGAAACCCGGATCCGGTCTATGCCTCCGCCAGTGAAGGCCAGGTGAGCAGCCCCAGCCAGTCCATCGTGTTCGCGGATGCGGGGCAGATTTCCAATCCCGACGACGATTATGACAGTTGGGTGGAAATCCCGGCCACGGGCTGCACCTATTTTCGGGTGCCGAGCGATGTCCATGATTATCCGGGAAATGATTTTAGCCGTTCGGTTCCGAGGCACAGCAAACAGTTGAACGCCGCGTTTTTCGACGGCCATGTTCTGAAATTGCGCAACAGCGCCATTGGTTACGACCTGCCCAGAACCAACAACGCCGCCCTGTGGCCAAAGAACAACAACGGCGATGCTCCCTGATCGAAAAATGAGCGGACAACGCAACGCCGGTGAAAATTCTGTGCGACATGAAAATCGCCGGGGATTTACTTTGATCGAACTGCTCGTCGTGAGCGACGGCCACGTGAAGCGGCATAAAGGCTGCGACGCGGATGAAGTGACCTTCCGCCACGACTCAATGCACGGCCGGGAGCAATTTTATTTTGTCCAAACGTTTTGGGCGGCTTCGAGGATTTTAAAGATGGGCCGGATGAGTTGTCATATTGACCGGACAGACCAGGTGATGCGGCGTTTTATTAGTGCATCGAGCCAGGCTGGCTGACAGATTGACCAGGATTTGAATCGCTTTTATCCCAACCCTGAAACCCTGAAAACCTGTGAAGAAGACAACAAAAATCATTCTGGCAAGCGTGGCGGCTTTGGTTTTGATCGCGGCTGCGGTGACAATAAAAGTGATCTGGTTTCCGTCGGTCAATGATGCGTGGTTCCGGACAGGCGGACAGCGATTGCGACAAGTGCCGCAGGGACTTGTCATCGTCCGCCCGACACATTTTGCCAATTCTTCAAAAGGGTCATCACCGCAAAATCAAATCGCTTATGCCACCGTCAATGGAAAACGGCGGATGGTTGGCATCAACGTCACTTTTCAACAGCTCATCGCCACGGCCTACAGCTACAATCCGGGGCGCATCGTGCTCCCGGCGAACTTGCCGAAGGGCAATTATGATTTTCTGGTCACTGTGTCCGAAAACCCGGAGGCGCGCCTGCAATCGGCCATCCGCAGAAAACTGGGTTACACTGCGCAGCCGGAAACGCGCGATACCCAGGTGCTGGCGCTCAAGGTCGAGGACGCCAACTCGCCGGGATTGATCATCAGCCCCGCCGGTGAAAAGCAGGGGACTGATTTCAAAAACGGAAGGCTTAATTTCAAGCATCAGAAATTGAGCATTTTGCCGGACGGTTTGGAGCAGGGACTCAAACAGCCCGTTGTGGACGAGACCGGGCTGACCAATTTCTACGATTTCTCACTGGTTTGGGATCAACGCATCCAACAACAGATGCAAAATGGCGCGTTCGATCTGGACATGATCAAAAATATCCTCGACGGCTGGGGACTGGGACTGGAGCCGGACACCGCGTCCCTCGAAATACTCGTGGTCAAAAAGGCGAAATAGTCATGAAAAGTGACCCCTGGCGTGTGACAAGTGACAGGAAAAACGGCGCGCGGTCGTGTCACCCGTCACCCGTCGCCTGTCACCTTTTCGCCTTCACGCTCATCGAACTGCTGGTGGTCATCGCCATCATCGGCATCCTCGCGGCGCTGCTGCTGCCGGTGTTGTCGCGGGCGAAGGCGCGGGCGGTGCAAATTCAGTGCGTGTCCAATTACAAACAGGCCGGCATGGCGCTGCATTTGTATCTGGACGAGCACAACGACCAGTTGCCGCCGGGCAACGATCCCGCCGCGCCCAATTACCTCGACTTGACCGAGACGCCCGCCTACAACGCGACCAGCACGAATTATCTTTCTTTTTACCTCGCGCCTTATGTTTCGCAGCCTTCGCCACAGCAAGTCGGCGCCAACGCGACGAACGTCGTCAAGGTCCTCGCCTGTCCGGGCTTTCCGTCCGTCGCGCCGAACGGCTACAATCCGGAATCGGACAATTACGCGCATTACTTTTCGTTCACGCTGACGCGCCTTAACAATCCGCCGCTGGACAAGCTGCCGGGCTTTCCCTTTGGCCGGAGGGTCAATGAACAACCGGCGCTGAAACTTTCGCAAATCGCCGCCGCCGTGCCATTGAGCGATGTCTGGGTCTTGGCGGACTTGGATTTGGATTCCATCCAGGGCGATTTCGGGGACAAGCAGGATTATATTGCGCTAAAGCCGGCGCACCTGACCGCGCGCAATTATCTATTTTTCGACTCGCATGTCGCGGCGAAGAAAGTGGACGGCTGGGAAAACTTTTGAAACGCACGGGAAAGAAAATTTGCCGGCGCACGGCGGCGTTCACGTTGATTGAACTGCTGGTAGTCATCGCCATCATGGGCATCCTCGCGGCGCTGCTGTTGCCGGCTCTGGCGGGCGCGAAGCGCAGGGCGCAGGAAACCAAGTGCAAGGACAATGTCAGGCAGTTGACGCTGTCCGCGCTCATGTATTTAAGCGAAGACGGCCCAATCGGCTATCCATCGGTCAACGTGGTGTGGATACCGGCGGTGATGGAGAACCTATCCTCGGTGGCAGATGTCCGGCTTTGTCCAACAGCAGCGGAACCGGCGGAAACAAGACTTGATGACTACGTAAGAGGCTCCGCGGTAAATGCCTGGTCTTGGTTCAGCACAGCAGAACACGCGACCAACGGCAGTTACGGCATCAACGGATGGTTTTATCCCGCCGCGGTGGCTTCCCAATATTCAGGCGGTGATGACTCGATACCCAATTATTTCCCGAACGACAACGCCGTTCAACATCCCACCACCACACCCGTGTTCGTGGACGGCGTCTGGCCGGACATGTGGCCGTTGCCCACCGACCAACCGAACGTCAGATCTGTTTCAGTTGTCGCCGACGGAACTGCCCAATGGCACCGTGACTCTCGCGACCATCGCGCGCCACGGCCTTGCCCCAAGCAGCACTTATAGCGATGTCCCCACTGATCAGCCCTTCCCGGGATCGGTCAACGTGGGCTTGGCCGATGGTCATGTGGAATCCTCCAAACTGGACAATCTCTGGTTTTACACTTGGAACGCCACTTATGTGCCGCCCGCCAAGCGGCCCGGTCTGCCTTGATGATTGAAACCAAATTCGGCCAAATGCCCGGCGTTCAAAAAATAAGTCTCGACAAATTTTGTCACTCGGCACGTCATTGAAACAGAGACCATGAACTTTCCGGCGCCGGCAAATAACAGGCAGGCATTTACCTTGCTCGAACTGCTGGTGGTCATTGCCATCATCGGCATCCTCGCGGCGCTGTTGCTCCCCGCGCTGTCCCAGGCCAAGGAAAGGGCCAGGGCCGCCCAATGCGCCAGCAACCAGCGGCAGATCATGCTGGCGGCGAAAACGTACCTGGATGACCACGACGGCGTCATGATTCCGTTGTGGGTGGAACAAGGCGCTCCCGGCTGGGGCACTTGGACCTATGATGCCGCGACCTTCATCGTCCAATATCCGGACTTTCTCTGGTGGCCGGACAAGTTGCGTCTGGATGGCTACGCCGCCGCGCAAAACCTTTTTGATTGTCCGACCCTGATCCAGCCGGCCACGGATGGCGGAGGCGGCTCCGTCAGCACCATCCATACCCTGGGAATCGGCATGAATTATCCCGAATACGGATGGATATCGCCGGCAGCAGGGTTCACGTTCCCGGTTTACACCACCAGCAAGGAGAACCAAGTGTCCCAGCCCAGCCAGTCCATCGTGTTCGCGGATGCAGCCGCCATTTCAAATCCCGGCGAAACCAACGCGGACAACTGGCAGGAGGTCGTGGCCACGGGCTGCGTTTATTTCCGGGTGCCGAGTGATTCATTTTACTATTCCCTGAACGGCGATTCGCGTTCGGTGCCCCGGCATAGCAAACAGGTAAACGCCGCCTTTTTCGACGGCCATGTTGAACGGGAGCGCAACGGCGCCATTCATTACGATCTGCCCCGGACCGATGGAAACATCCAATGGGCCAGGAACCACAACGGCATCAATCCTTGACGGAAAATGCCTTTGGCCGGGACGGCTGCTTTTCAAATTCATTTTCCATTTGCGCACGGCGTCCTGGTGGCCGATGCGGTTATTACAGATGGGAAAGCAAAATAGACTTGAAACGAATCGGTTTTATGGGTGTCTGATTGACATGAACTCCCGGCGCGCTTTCACTTTGATTGAACTGCTGGTGGTCATTGCCATCACCGGCATTCTGGCGGCGATGTTGTTGCCGGCGCTTTCCCGGGCAAAACAAAGAGCACAGGGCGCCAAGTGTTTGAGCAATGGCAAACAGATGATGACGGCCATCACGCTTTATACGGGCGAGAACAACGAATTTTTTCCACCCAATCCCGACGACGGCAACATTTTGCCGGGCTATAATTGGTGCGCCGGTCAGGCGGGGATTGGCGGTCCGCAGGAATTTAATCCGGATGTGCTCAGAGACCCCACGCGCTCGTTGCTCATCGGTTATTTGGGTGGGAACGTTGATTTGTTCCGGTGTCCGGCGGACCTGCGCCAAGGCAAGTATCAGGGAACGGACCCGGCGTTCATCGGCCAGATCGTGCCGGCCGCAAGAACGTTTTCGATGAGTCAGGCGGTGGGCACGATTGATCCCGGCTTCGATGCAACCGGCCCGGGCTCCTCCGGCACTCACAGCGGCATCCCCAACCTGTCGGTCAACGGCCCCTGGTTGAATAACCAGGATAATCACCGGCGAAACTCGCCCTGGTCAACCTACGGTAGGGCCACCGACATCCGCAATCCGAGTCCGTCCATGTTGTGGGTTCTGCTGGACGAGGATGCGCGGGGCCTCAACGACGCGGCTTTTGCCTTCGGGATGGAAACGCCCCAATGGTTTGACGCACCCGGAGTTTACCACAACGGAGGCTGCGGCTTTGCGTTTGCCGACGGACATTCCGAAACCCACCGATGGCTTGACGGCTCCCCGAAGGGAATCGGAGGAGCTGTCATTACCAATCCGTCAGACCAGCAGGATTGGGGCTGGATGCAACAACGAACCTCAGCGCGGCATTAGCCCGCCAAACCCGGGCAACGCACCGGATTGGAACGCCAGCCTCTGCTCCGGCGTGTATTTGAAGGGAACGTTGAACATCGAACGCCCAACATCCAACATCAAATAACCTGCGTCCGTCCGGCTGAAAACTTTCGATGTTCAGAGTTCGATGTTGGATGTTCGATGTTTTCCCGCTGCTTCGCGCCGGACTAGAGGCCGGTGCTCCGCGACTTTCGGGTGGTTCGTGCGTTTCGCGGTTCCAAACCCGTTCCATTTTCCTTTTGCGCGCGCGGCGTCTTGGCGGGATAATCAAAGGACATGAAAATTGTTTTAGCCTATTCCGGCGGCCTCGATACTTCGGTGCTGCTCTCGTGGCTCAAAGAAACCTACGACGCCGAAATGATCGCCTTCTGCGCCAACATCGGGCAGGAGGAGGAATTGCGCGGCCTCGACGCCAAGGCCAAGAAAACCGGCGCGTCCAAGATTTATATCGGCGATTTGCAGGAGGAATTCGCGCGCGACTTCATCTACCCGATGATGCAAGCCGGCGCGATTTACGAAGGCCAGTATTACCTCGGCACCAGCATCGCCCGGCCGCTCATCGCCAAGGGCATGATTGAGGTCGCCCGCCGGGAAAAGGCCGACGCCATCGCCCACGGCGCCACCGGCAAAGGCAACGACCAGGTGCGCTTCGAACTGACCGCCGCCACGCTCGCGCCGGATTTACAGGTCATCGCCCCGTGGCGGGACGCGCGGTATCGGAACGAATTTCCCGGGCGGCAGGAAATGATTGCGTATTGTCAGCGGAGAAAAATCCCCGTCCAGGCCAGCGCCAAGAAACCGTTCTCGAGCGACCGGAATCTGCTGCACATTTCCTACGAAGCGGGCATTCTCGAAGACCCGTGGATGGATGCGAGCGACAAAAAGTATCGCGGCTCGTTCACCACGCTGTCCGTGTTCCCCGAAGACGCGCCGAACAAACCGGAATTCGTGACGCTGGACTTCAAGAAAGGCAATTGCGTGGCGGTGAACGGCAAGAAGCTTTCCCCGCTGGGCGTGATGCAGACGTTGAACAAAATCGGCGGCAAACACGGTGTCGGGCGGGTGGACATGGTGGAGAACCGGTACGTGGGCATGAAATCGCGGGGCGTGTACGAAACGCCCGGCGGCGCGATTCTGCACTTTGCGCATCGGCAGATGGAAAGCCTCACGATGGACCGGGAGGTCATGCATTTGCGGGACACGCTGATTCCGCGGTATGCGGAGTTGGTGTATTACGGCTACTGGTTCGCGCCGGAACGGCTGGCCCTGCAGGCGTTCGTGACCGATAGCCAGAAGAACGTGACCGGCACCGTCCGGGTGAAACTCTACAAAGGCAACATCATGGTCGCCGGCCGCAAAAGCTCGGTGAGCCTCTACAACCCGCACATCGCCACAATGGAAGCTGATCCCACGAAGGCTTACAACCAGGACGACGCCACCGGCTTCATCCGGCTGAATGCACTACGGCTAAAGGTTGCTGCTAAAGTCCAAAAGAAGAAATAAACCGGCGCGCGAAGCGCGTCCCGCTCTGCGGGACGCAGAGGAAGAAGAAATGAGTTTTTAAGGTCACGATTTGTGACCTTAAAAGTGCCGAAAATGTAACTTGAGGTCGCAAATTGCGACCTTGAACGGAGTCAGAAATTGATATCGTAATTTGCGATATCAAAATGCCAGCGGTATGCGGTCGCAAATTGTGACCGCATCGGGAAGGGAACGCTATGAGCAATCAAACGCCATCGCGCGTGGAAAACATTGGTTCGCTGATTCGGACGATACGCGGGCAAAAAGTCATTTTGGATTCTGATTTGGCTCGGATTTACAGTGTGCCGACCAAAGCGCTCAACCGGGCGGTGAAACGCAACTTGGAGCGATTTCCGAATGATTTTATCTTTCAATTAACATATGACGAATTAGACAACTTGAAGTACCAATTTGGCACTTCAAGTTCCCACGGCGGAAAACGCAAGCTGCCCTACGCCTTCACCGAGAACGGCGCGATCATGGCGGCCAATGTTTTGAACAGCCCGGAAGCCGTGCGGATGAGCGTGTTCGTGGTGCGAGCCTTCGTGCAGATGCGCGACCTGCTGGGCGGCACGAAGGAACTGGCGAAGCAACTGGCCGACCTGGAAAAGAAGCTGACTGCCCGGCTGGATGTGCATGAAAGCGTGATTGTGGACGTGCTGCGGCGCGTCATGGAAATTCTCGACCCGCCGCCACTGCCGCCCGAACCGCCGAAGCGACGGATTGGCTTTAACGTGGAGCCAGACGACAAGCCGGGCAGCAAGGCAAAGAAAAAAAGTGCGCTCCGCCCGCCAGTGCCACTATGATTGCCACAATGGAAGCCGACCCGACGAAAGCCTACAACCAGGACGACGCCACCGGCTTCATCCGGTTGAACGCGCTCCGGTTGAAAGTCGCGGCCAAGGTGCAGAAAAGGAAGTGATACTTGAAATCCGAACCGAAGGGGAAGAATGCAACGCCAAGAGATGAATTCACAGTATTCTACGCTTGGCAGAGCGATTCCCCGTCGCGTGACAACAGAACCTTTATAGAAACCGCGATCGAAGCGGCACTAAAGACGATACAGAGAAGCGGAAGTATTGAATCGTCGCCACGTTTGGACAAGGACACGAAAGGCGTTCCTGGAATACCGGATATAGCGAATACAATTTTGGAAAAGATTCGGACGGCTGACGCATTTGTTGCCGATGTGTCGTTTGTTGGAGCGATAGGCTTACAGAAACAGCCAAAATTGATGTTTAAGCCTACCACTGCAGATGTCATCCATTCAAAAGGGGCACGCGAGGAGGACAACAATGAACCACTGCCAAATCCAAATGTAATGATAGAGCTAGTGTAGTGTAACACTTAACTCTTTACAATGCGACTGAGTCTGCTAGACTCAGCCGCATGTGGGACTCGGCTGAACCTCTGGCAATGGACCCGGAACAAAAGGCCCAGTTGGAATCGTGGGTGCGGGCACGAGCCACGCCACAGAAGATAGTTTTGCGCTCTCGCATCTGCCTACTGGCTCATGAAGGTTATGGCAATTGCCAGATTGCTCGCCGGTTGAGTACCTCCAGACCCACTGTCCTGCTGTGGCGTGATCGGTTTGCCGCGTCTGGAGTCGCCGGACTGGAACATGAACCCCCGCGCAAGGCCAGCAGCCAACGATTGGAAGAGAGGCTCATCAAGAAAATCGTAGACACCACCCTGCAAACCACGCCTCCCGCCGCGACGCATTGGAGTACGCGCACTTTAGCCCGGCACTTGGGCGTGAGTCATATGACGATCGCACGCGTTTGGGACCGTCACGGGCTGCAACCCCATCGGGTGCGAACCTTCAAGTTGTCTCGTGACCATCAGTTCGTGGAGAAGCTCACGGACATCGTGGGGCTGTATTTAAACCCGCCAGATAAGGCTTTGGTGCTGTGTGTGGATGAAAAATCCCAAATCCAAGCCTTGGACCGCACTCAGCCCGGACTGCCCCTCAAGCCTGGACGATGCGGAACGATGACACATGACTACGTGCGACACGGAACGACTACACTGTTTGCGGCTCTGGATGTGCTGGAAGGTACGGTCATTGGTGGTTGTTTTGAGCGGCATCGGCATGAAGAGTTCTTGAAGTTTCTGCGCCAGATTGACCGTGAAACGCCCCAAGAACGACAACTTCATCTGGTGGTGGACAACTACGCCACTCACAAACACCCAAAGGTGCAAACCTGGCTCCAGCGCCACTCCCGCTTTCATCTTCACTTCACTCCGACCAGTTCGTCCTGGCTGAATCTGGTGGAGCGGTGGTTTGGAGAAATCACTCGCAAGCGCATTCGACGCGGCAGCTTCACGAGTGTCAAAGCTCTCACCGAAGCCATCCAGGATTACATCCGTCACAACAACCAATACCCTAAACCCTTTGTCTGGACCAAACGGGTTGACCGAATCCTAGAAAAGGTCGGCCATTGTAAAGCTGCAACTGTTACACCACACTAGGATACGCTCTATCTGAATTGGGTTGGGAGCGAATAATAATTGTCCTCAATACCACGACTGGAACTCCTGATGATTTGCCATTTGATTTGCGAAATCGAAGGTGGCCGTTTGTAGCCTTCCAGAAATTGTAGATGCTTACCGCGCCTTTGTGGATCTTGTGTCCAAAAAAAATGCTATCATTATTGGTGTGGACGAACTGGATAAGCTGGAATCGGATGAGGTGGCTCAGCAGTTTCTTAATGAAATCAAATCGATTTTCAATCTCGATCATTGCTATTATCTGATTTCGGTCTCTGAAAACGCAATTAGTAGTTTTGAGCGACGCGGACTCCCATTTCGTGATGCATTACTGGATGAATTTCGAAAGACAAATGGGCTTTCTGTTTGGTAAGCTTTGTCGCATTTCTGCCGCATCTCTGCGGCTTTGCCCCTTGGCGTCTTGGCGTTAAATCCCTCGGCGTGAATGAAATGCTCAAATACCCCCAAGGATTGCAAAGCATCACAGTTTGATGTTGACATGCCTCATGGTTTAAGGTATTGTCGCCGCGATGAAGAAAACCAATCCCAGTTTTTTGAACGGCGTCCCGGAGTTGCTGGTGCTGCGCCTGCTGGCCCGCCGTGAAATGTACGGTTACCAGATCGTCGAGGAAATCCGGACCCGGACCGGCGAAGCTTTGTCTTTTGGCGAAGGCTGCATCTATCCCTACCTGCATTACCTGGAAGCGGAAAAGTTGGTGAGCAGCCGGCGGCGGGAGGTGGATGGCCGAAGCCGCAATTATTACAAACTCACCGCCCGCGGCTTGAAACGGCTTGAAGAATTAACCAACGAGTGGAACCGCGTGACGACCGGCGTCGCACTCTTGATGGAGGGACAACATGCCTGATTACATTGAACAATTGCGCCGACGGCTGGTGGAACTGGGCTGTCCCATCGCACAGATGCGGCGGCTGGTCCAGGAAGTGGCCGACCATCGCGAAGACTTGAAACAAGCCGCGTTGGCCGAAGGATTGGCCGAGGTCGGCGCGGAAGTCCGCGCCGACGTGCAGCTCGGCGACCCGCTGGCCCTGGCGGAGCACCTGATGACGGCGCAGCGACGTTCGTCCTGGTGGGGCCGTCACTTCGTCATTACTTTTTGTCTGTTGCCACTTTTGGCGGTTCCAGTTCTGTGGGTCTTGCTATTGTTCCTCGACTTATCGCTGGAGTTCGCGCTGGGTTACGGTTGGGATTCGAAGAAACTCCACGTTGCCGCCGGTAACCCGGTTTCATTTCATCATCTGGCCATGGCGGTTCACTGCGCTGACTATGTCGCGATTGCCTTAGTAACGCTGCTCTTCTGTTGGCTGGCACGGCGATCGGCGGTGAGCCTCAAGTGGATGGTGACCGCATGCGCAATCTGTTCACTGCACGCATTATTTACTCGGGCCATCCTCGAGCCACATTCTTTTACGCTGGGTATCTCTTGGACTCCACAATGGATTAGAGCGGCGATCCCGCTCTTGATTGCCGCCATAATTTATGCCTTCCGGTGGCGAACGACGCAGCGTTTCCAGGAAAAGGTTGCAGGTTAACCGCCAGTCCCGCCCCGTGAGGAGCGGAATTTTTGTCGCCATTCGCTTCCTTTAACCCCTTTCGCACCGGCGGATTGTGTTTATGGACTGCGCCGGCAAAGTGCAGCGGCGACGGCGCCTTCGCACGGCGTGACGCACTCGAAAACTCCAACATCCTCCCCAAAGCGGGGTCGCGCTTCGCTTGCCCCCGCAGTCCAAAGTATGCGTCTGACTGAGCACATCAGGCTTCAGAGGACAAACACGTTGATTCCATTTTTTAGGGTTGGATCACTCTCCGGTAAAAGCGGTGCGAGAAATACGTCGAGTTCGTGTCAATGTAGAGACATGGGCTGTTCGACAGCACCACCGTGGTCAAGGCCGTCCAGTTGGAAATGCTCAGGTCGTTGCAGTAGTCAATTTCGTAAGTGCTCCCGATTTGTCCGTAAATGGTTAACCCGGCATACATATTGACGGCCAAAGAAACGGGTGTAAACGCCTCCACGCTGCCTACCGTGGAAAAGTTAACATCATATCCTCCCATGACATACAGGGTGTCGTTGACGGCGGCAGCGCTCGGTGTATCAAGGGGGAACGGGAGCGGTGTCACCGTGCTCCAACTGTCCGTGGCAGGATTGTAAGCCTCGACGGTTGTCAAGGTTCCGGAAGACGAATAACCGCCTGCCACATAGATGATTCCGTTCACCGCCGCCGCCGCACAGCCACTGCGTGCAGTGGGCATGGAGGTTTTTGCCGTCCAAGCATCCGCCACGGGATCGTAAGCATATACGCCCTGGCATTGACCGCTGGCATTGATGGTGCCAATGGCATAGATGATTCCATTGACCGCCACCGCTGCGCCACCGCCACTGACAAATTCCACCGGAATTGGCGTCTTCAGCGACCAACCGTTGGTAGTCGGGTCGTAGCAATAAACCGAATAGACCACGATACCATTATGGCTCCAGCCACCGATGACGTAAATCTTCCCATTGGCGGACACTACGCCCGGTTGAGCGACTCCCGTCGGCAACGGAGCCAAGGTGGACCAAGAGTTGGAACCCGGATTGTAAGCCTCTACTGCGCTAAAGCCGGAAGAGCCGCAGCCGGGCTCGCCACCGATGGCATAAAGCAGGCCGTTCAACTCCGTCGCCCCAACTTCGTAGCGGGCCGTTGGCATGGGTGCGAGGTTGTTCCAAATGTTGCTCGCCGGGTCGTAGGCCTGCAATGTCGAATAAACACCGCAACTATAATTGCCACCACCCACCATATACACCATGCCACCAACAGTGGCAGCCGCACCTTGAGCGCGGGGTATCATGGTGGCGAGATTGGTTATCCACACGCCGCTTTGGGCGTGGATAGTTGCTGGTTGAAGGTTGAGGGTCAATAGCGCGGCGAGTGCCAGCCATCTGGTGATCGTGAGATTTGTTTTCATGGAACTTCCTTTGGGTTATTGCGATCAGGAACAAACGCGGCCAGTGCGGTGGGGAGAAGATGATTACTGAGCGGCAGATGTGCTGCAAATAAGGCAGAATAGGCCAGCATGGGATGATTCAAACGCACGTTTCATGCCATTTATTTTTTGAATGGTAATGGCGGCTTAAATTGTTGCTGAAAGCATTTCGGCCAATGTCCATGCGTGGTCTGTCAATTCCGCCGCTTGCGCTGGCGTTGTTCCAAGCGAATTGTGGATACGGCAGAAATTGAAATAGGCAATGAACAGCGCATTGGAAAGTTTTAGGTTCTCCAAGCGCTTGCTGAATCCCAATGTCAGGCGCGTGAACCGGCGTGAGAATAGCCGAACATTCAAATTCATGCGTTCGCAATGACAGGTCGCAAACCCGCGCTCCTCGCTCATTGCGTGATTCACACGATACAACTACAATCACGCAACTCAAACTGACCTATGCCAAAGTTGAATTTCATTTTCGGATTGGTCGCCGGCCTTTCGCTGTTTTCCGCCGGCGTTTCCCGCGCACAAAGCACGAACCCGGTCGCGCCGGGCATTGACGTTTACGACGGCTTTGAAACGACCAGGTTGAGCAAGATTTGGGACACGGACAGATTCGAGCCGGGTGCGGTGACGATGCAGACGAACATTGTCCGTGCCGGCCACGGCGCGGCGAAAATAATTGTTCGCGCCAATGATAAATTTGAAGCCGGCATAAACGGTGACAGTGACAGCGAGCGGGACGAGTTGCTGGAAGTTAGAAAACTGACCGCGAAGGAAAACGTCAATTACGAGCAATCCTTCAGCATGTTCATCCCGACGAATTTTCCCATCGTGCCGACGCGGCTGGTCATCGCGCAATGGAAACAGTATTGCGCCAACGGCGGCAATTGCTCGGATGACAGTCCGGTGCTGGCGATTCGATACATTTCCGGCACGCTCAAAATCACGCAGAACATCAACAGCAAACACGCAACGCTTCTTTATCAAGAGAAGGCAGAGTTTCGAGGCCGGTGGCTCGACTTCAAATTCCAAGTCCGGTTTTCGACGAACGAAAATGGCCGCGTCAGGGCGTGGCTCAACGGCAAGCAGCTTGTGGATTACAAGGGCGTCACCGCCAATCCCGAGAACGCGGCCACCGGATACCCCAGCCCGAGCCGTTTTTATTTCAAGATGGGTCTCTATCGCAATGTGATGGCCGAGCCGATGACGATCTACATTGACGAGTATCGGAAAAAGGAATTGCCCGGGAATGCCTTTTAATTTGAGCATAATCCCTTGGATTAACGAGCAGACATCGCATGACATTTCAGCGCGCAAGCCTTTTACTCATCTCAATCATGGCGGTCACCGTTGGACTTTGGCCCGGCGCGGCAAATGCCCAGTCTTCCAACGCCGTTGCCGGACCTGACCCGCGGGAAATTCCCCTGCCTCCGATCAAGACCGCGGTGGGAACGTTGCCGGGCGTGAACGATCTGCCGGTTCGCACCGAGATGCCCGACGTGATGACGATGAACGACGGGACGAGAGTCAAAACCGTGGACCAATGGAAAAAGCGCCGCGAAGAGATGAAGCGCATCCTCGAGTATTACGCCATCGGCCAGATGCCGCCGCCGCCGGGAAACGTGAAAGGACACGTACTCAAATCGCAAACGGTGCTGGACGGCAAAGTACGGTATCGGTTGGTGCACCTGACCTTCGGGCCGGAACGAAAGCTGGCGCTGGACATCGGCATCTTCACACCGGTCGCAGGCGGGCCGTTCCCGGCCATCATCTCGCAGAGCGGCACGCCGCCCGGCGCGACCCCGTTGCCGCGCCTGCCGCAAGGTCCAACCCAAGGCAAAGGACAAGATGTTTTGCTCGTAGTCGGCCCGGCAACGAACGCAAGTGCGGCGGCAACCGCCACCAATACTCCTGCAGTTCCGGGTCAGGAACCGGCAGCGCCAACAGCAACAGCCCGTGGCGGTCGCGGCGGGTTCGGCGGACCGGCCAATGCCGAAGATGTCGCGCAGCATAACAACGAATTATTCCGTCGCGGCTACGCGCTCGTAATGTTCAACCCGAACGATTGCGCCGAGGACACGACGTTGCGCAATGAGGATGACAGTTGGGCGTTTCGTCACACGCGATTTTTCCCGGCTTATCCCGGTTATGATTGGAGCATTCTCGCGGCTTGGGCATGGGGCGTGTCGCGCGTCGCCGATTATCTTGAAACGGATCGCGCGATTGATAAAACGAAGCTCATCATCACCGGCGCGTCGCGCAACGGAAAATCCGCGATGATCGCGGCAGCGTTTGACGAGCGGTTGATGGGCGCGCCGGTCATGACGGGCGGCGGCGGCATCGGCGCGTATCGCTTCGCTGGTCCGCGCCACAGTGAGACGCTGGACATCATGCAGAAAAAATATCCGAACTGGTTTTCGCCGCATCTGCATGAGTTCTGGGGGCAGCGTGAGAAATTGCCCTTCGACGAACACTGGTTTCTCGCGCTGTGCGCGCCGCGCCCTTTCATCGCATTGGAAGGTGATGCGGATAGGATTTCGTATCCCGAAGCGGTCAGACAGTCAATCCTGGGCGCGCAACCGGCCTATGAACTTTTCGGCGCAAAAGACCGGCTCGGTGTGAATTACGCGCATCATGCGCACGCGTTCACGCAGGAGGATTGGACTGCGATGATGGACTTTGCCGACAAAAATCTTCGCGGAATGAAGGTTGAGCGCACGTTTGATCATTTCCCGACGGAAGCGGAACTTGACGCTGCTGCGGCCAAGGCCGCGTCGCCTTCGTCCCGATGATTCCCATGAAAAAATTATTTTCCCTCCTGTTTCTCGCGGTCGCGCTTTTCAGCACTGATGCCGCAACGAAACTTCCGTTCAACGTCCGCGACTTTGGCGCGGTCGGTGATGGTACGAACAAGGACACCGTCGCCTTCCAAAAGGCGCTCGATGCGTGCGCCATTGCCGGCGGCGGCGAAGTGCTCGTACCCGCTGGCAACTATCTCATCGGCAGCGTGCAGATCGGCAACCGCACCATTCTCCGGCTGGCAACGAACAGTGTCATCACCGGCAGCGCGGACACCAATGATTACCCGATGCTCGATGTCCGTTGGGAAGGCCGCTGGCAACCGGGCCGCCGTGCGCTTATCTATTCTGCGAATGTTGACCACACTGGCATCATCGGGCCGGGTCGCATCGAAGGGAATCCTACCGTTGCCGCACCGCAGAATCCCCGCGGCGCGGTCGTCCTTGAACCCATTTCCTGCAATGACGTTCGCTGGGAAGGTTTCACCGTGACGCAAGGCGGCAACTGGGCGACTCACCCCACTTACTGTTCCGATGTCGTGATCAAAAACGTGAAAATCTTTGGCAGTCGTGATGGCATTGATGTGGATTCGTGCAAAAACGTCCGCATCGAAGGCTGCGACATAGACACAGGCGACGATTCCATCAGCCTTAAATCCGGTCGCGGGCTGGACGGCGCGCGCATCGGCAAGCCGACGGAAGACGTGCTCATTACCAAATGCACCTTGAACGGGCAACGTTTTGCCTGCGTCGGCATCGGCAGCGAAACTTCCGCCGGCATCCGCAACGTGAGGATCGAACACTGTCACTTGACCAGCCACACGTATGGCGTCTATGTGAAGACCCGCATCGGTCGCGCCGGAATCATCGAGAACATCGCGGGCGACGACCTCGACGTGCTGGCCGGGGGCTTTCTCCGCGTTAACTTGATCAGCTCCGGCAACAAAAACACAGCGGACGATCCGGTGGAGGGACTGGCCGGCTACCCGGTGGGCCGGAACTTCCGCTTCACCAACATCCGCATGACCGGCACCACCCTGGCCGATGTCAGCCAGATTGCTGCGGAGCGACCGCTGGATGGGCTGATCCTGAAAAACATCGCCGGTACCTGCACCAAAGGCATCGCGCTGGCGCACGTCAACCACGCCGTCCTGCGCAACATTCACGTGACTGGTTATCAAGGCGACTTGCTCACGCAGACCAACGTTCAAGGCGTCGGGTTGGAAACGATTAAGTAAATTTTCAATCCTCCGCCCGTTCGCCCGCCGGGGCCATTTTGACGAGGCGCGGGAATCTATCGGCATAAAAATGGCATTGAACCTGCGGAATAACCGGAGGTTCATATGCGTCAACAATTGCTCAGAATTCCAAGTTGCGTCTGGCTGGCTGTGCTGGTTGCCGGTCTGCAACTTACTCGCGCTGAAGAACCCGGCGGTTTTCCGTCTCCGGGCGAGGCAAAGATGATTCATTTTGACCCGTCGCTGCCGCCGATGGCGAACCGGGCGGCGGGTGTTGACTACAATTTTGATCTGGGGCAGGAATCGTTTGAAATTTTTGTGCCCAAAAATTACACGGGCGGGGAGGCCTTTGGCATTTTTGCCTTCATGAATTCGGATGACGGCATGACGATGCCCCGGGAATGGGCCGCCGTCATGGAAAAGGAAAAGTTGATCTGCCTGATTCCCCAAAGGATTGGCAATAGTCAGCCGTTTTCCCGGCGCGTGGGCCTGACCATCGTCGGCATTCTCAAAACCGTCGGGCGGTATAACGTGGACCCACGGCGGATTTACACGGGTGGAATATCGGGCGGGGCGCGTTGCGCGCTGCAACTGGCCTTCCTGCACAACGACGTGATTGTCGGCAATATATCAATTTGCGGCGCCAATTTTTACCGGTCGGTGCCCAAGGTTCATGACACTGAAAAATCGGACTACGGCGTGTGGCCGGTTCCTCCTGAGCGGATTGCCGCGGCCAGGGAGAAGGTGCGTTTTGTTTTCATCACCGGCGCCAGGGATTTTCGTTACGGGAAGATATTGGACATTTACGAGGGCGGTTTCGTGAAGAACGGTTTTCAAGCCCGGCTCATTGATCAGCCGAACATGGGACACCAGCTTTGCAGCGTGGAAACTTTGTCGGCAGCCCTCCATTTTGTCAGTGGCCAGCAGTGAAATTGCATCCGTTGCCGACACTCATCGGAGCGCCATTTCCCCATCCGTGTTTCATCTGTGCCCAATCTGTGGCTAATCCTCCGCGCGTTCGCCGGCAGGGGCCATTTTGACGAGGCGCGGGAAAAATTTCGCCAGCGGCTCCACTAAGTCGGTTTGCGCGGCCATGACTTCCTCGATGTTTTTATAGACCATCGGCACTTCATCCAGACCGGCGGAAATCAGTTTCACGCCGCGTTCGTCAAGGTAAGGCTGCACCATCTTCCAGTTGAAACTTCCCTTGGCCTTATGACGGCTCATCACGCGGCCCGCGCCGTGTGAGGCGGAGTTGAGCGACGCGGCGTTGCCCTTGCCGCGCGCCACAAACGTGGCGCTGGCCATCGAACCGGGAATCACCCCCAACACGCCTGCGCCCGCCGGCGTCGCGCCTTTGCGATGGACGATGAGGTCGCGTCCGCCGTAGCGTTCCTTCCACGCGAAGTTGTGGTGGTTTTCAATGTCCAGCAACACGCCCGCGCCGAGATGTCGCGCGATGTGCTTGTGGATGAGGTAGTGATTCGCGGAGGCGTATTTGCCCATCAACTCCATTGCCGCCCAGTATTCCCGACCGTCGGCGGAATCGAGGTCGAGCCAAGCGAGGTAGCTGAGTTCCTTGGGCAAATCCTTGTGCTTCTGGCGCGCGAGGCGGCTGTAATGGTCGCAAACCTGCGCGCCAGTGCCGCGGCTGCCGCTGTGGCTCAACAAGGCAAGATACGTGCCGGGTTCAAGACCGAGTTCCTTGTGTTCGACGGTGAATTCGCCGAACTCGACGAAGTGATTGCCGCTGCCGCTGGTGCCGAGTTGTGCCGCAGCCTTGTCGCGAAAACGAAGCGTGACGGGGCTGACCGACCAGTCCTCGTCCATCACCGGATGCGAGCGGCGGTGTTTAAACTCGGAACCGATGCCGAAGCGGGTCTCAGCTTCAATGGCGCGGATAAGATCGGTTTCGTGGCGACGAAGATAATCCAGCGGTAAATCAAGCACGGTGAGTTTGACGCGGCAGGCGATGTCCACGCCCACAGCGTACGGGATGACGGCGTTGTCGGTGGCGAGCACGCCGCCGATGGGCAGGCCGTAGCCGACATGAGCGTCGGGCATGAGCGCGGCGGCGACGGACACGGGCAACTGGCAGGCGTTCTCCATTTGCTGGAGCACGTTGGCGTCCAAGTCCGTGCCCCACCGGCGACAGGTAATGGGATGCTCAGGCATAATTGCGAGGAGAAGGTAAGCCCGGAAAAGCGTGTTGCCAATGGCAAGGTGGGGATGCCACGCTGCGGCGTCCAGACAGCGCAGCACGCCGTTCTTACCCTACATCCAAGTGATTTGCGTTTTCGGCGAACTGGAATATGATTGCCACATTATGGAACCAACCATTGCTCAAAAATCTCCTTTCGTTCAACAAGTCAAACCTGGCACGTATTGGTGGTGCGCATGCGGCAAATCGAAAGGCCAGCCGTTTTGTGACGGCTCGCACAAAGGCACCGGCTTCGCGCCGAAGAAGGTGGACATCGCCGAGGCCAAGACCGTCGCATGGTGCGGTTGCAAGCACACGAAGAAGGCTCCGTTCTGCGACGGCAGCCACGCTGGATTGTGACGGGCGGCTGATCGTTTTCGTAGCGGCGTTTGTGAAAACGCCGGGGCCGTGCTATTACAAGCGCGGCCACGACCGTCACGCCTCTTTCTTCCGGAAGAGGTGTTGCGGGTCGGCCACGTTGAGCACGGAGAGGTCGAGTCCGCCGTCGGGATTGCGTTCACGCGCAGCTTTGAGCCGGCGCGCAAGGCGTTTCACTGCACTGGCGGCGTAGTATTTCACCACCCCCACACCCACCTCGGCTTTGAAAATGACGACCAGCATGCAATATTCATCCACGTTCACGACGAACATGCTGTATTTCTCGCCCTGCTGGTAAATGCTGTTGAAGTTCGATTCATTGACGAGGCCGGCGATGGTCTGGTTGGCCATGAAAGCGCCGGACGCGAGCGCGCCGATGGTGGTCAAATCAAATTGCACGGCATCGCCCTGATGCGTGATGAGGAAACCGCCCTTGTCAATAATCAGCGCCGTCGTCGCTTCGGTGTGAGCGATGAATTCGCGGAGCGTTTCGTCCAACAGATGAATATCGCGCTCGACGAGTTGGGGCAGAATAGCCATGTCATGCGTATTGCGGAACGCTTTGGTTGATGAATTTTTGCAGCAGCATGCGGGTGATCATGTTCAATGATTCGAACACGCCTTCACATTTGTGCGCCGTGGCGGTGAATGACGGCACCTGCAACTCGCGGTTGTTCAACAGAAACTCCATGTATTCCACCGGCGCAGCGTTCGGCAAATCGCGCTTGTTGTACTGCAGTACGTAGGGAATGTCCGCGAAGTTGAGCTTGAGCGTATTCAAATTATCCATAAGGTTCTGGAAGCTTTCCACATTCTCCGGCATTTTTTCGTACTGTGAATCGGCGACGAACACGATGCCGTCCACGCCGCGCAGCACCAGTTGCCGTGTCGTGTTGTAAATCACCTGGCCGGGCACGGTGTAAAGCTGGAACTTCGTCTTGAAGCCCTTGATGGTCATTGCCTCGATCGGCAGGAAATCGAAGAACAACGTGCGGTCGGAGCTTGTCGCCAGCGAGACGAGTTTGCCCTTGTTGCCCGCGGCGGTTTGGACGTGGTCGTGGACTTGAACGAGGTTGGTCGTCTTGCCGCCCATCGCCGGGCCGTAATAGACGATTTTAACCTGCAACTCCTTGGTAGCTTGATTGATGATGGCCATAAATTAATTATTGTTTTTTGCGGTCGAGTTCGGCGGCCAGGAGGGCCAGTTGGGCCGTGGGCAACGCTTCGCCCGAACCGACCGAACGCGGCGAAATAGACCGAGTTCACGCGGTAAATTTTCCAGGGCACGTTGCCGACGGTGAAATTCACATTGTTGAGCGCGCCCATGCGCAACTCCCGGGTGCTCTGGCCCAATCGGTCAAAAATCTGCGGCAAAAACGCGGCAAGCGTGTCGGCGTTCAAATCGGCCGGCACCTGGCTGGCCACCTTCAAACCGTCCTGCAGCGCCACGAGCGCGCCTGCCACACCGGACAATTCCATGGCGCGGGCGACAACGTCCTTCGGCATCGCCCGACGGCTGGTAAAATCGGTTGGAGGCGTGCGCGGACGCTTGTATTCGTCCTCCTCCACCTTTGGCGTTTCGCTGTTGTCACCCCAAATGTAAAAATTCGTGTCGGCCGGTTTGGCGTCCGCCGGTTTGGGCGCGTAACGGGCGGTTTCCGGCTTCGGCGCAGCCATCTCCCGTTGCAGCACACTGGCATCCGACGGCGATTGTGGCTGCGGAAAACCGAAAAACAGATCCGGGATTTCGGGGGTGAGGGTGATTTTCCGCTGCAATCTGGCCACGGTTTTCTGTTGTCCGAAGAACAGCGGCGCAATGACTTTCAACGGCAGTTCGAGTTCAATCCCGTCATGGATTGAAACCCCCGGGGGCACCGGCCTGATCCAGGAACGCACGTAACGCCATGAGAAAATCACGCGCCCGCGCTTCAACGCCGGTTCCACCAGATGCACCGGCAAGGCGACCTGGGCGTTCGTCAAATTCGTTTGTGCGATTTCCAGACGCAGTGCCTGCGGCCACTCTTCCGAAAGCGCGGCCAGCGGCGCGGAAATGGTTGACTGCGTGTGCTCGGGCAGAATGGTTGGGTGCGCAGCGGGCGCCATCGGCGGAACCGGTGCAACGGAATTAACCCGTGGGGTGCCATAGCGCGGAACGGGACCGTTGGCCGGTGTCGCCGCTGTGGCGACCGCCGGCAGCGGAGTGATGTTGCGTGAAGCGAACGACGGCTGCGGCGTGAGCGGATGGGGCGGAACGACAGGCCAAGAAACCGGCGACTTGGTCCGCGGTGCCGGCGCTGACGCTGGCGCGGGCTTGAGCGGCGTGGTGGTAAAATTAATTCCCTGACCGCGGCCATCGAACGGTCCGGCAACGTCGTCGGCAACCTCGACTTTCTTCTGAGCGGAGTGACGCGACAGCAAAGCCGGATTGAGGCGTGCGAGAATTTCGTTCAATGGCAAGGTCACCGGCCGGGAGTCATTCTCGCCGCCGGAGTTCGCGAAAAGGCTGGGGGCAGCCAGACGCAATTCGCCGAAATTGATTTTTACCGAGCCGTGCGCGAGCTGCGAAAGGACTTTTTCAATTGCTATGATCATCGTCGCGCCCGCCGGCGGCATCTGCATGATCTTGGCGCGCAAATCCATGGGCAATGCGGCGAGCACCGTTTGCAACGGCAACTCCAACTCATCCGTCGCGGTCTGGTTTTCAACAGGTGTTGACGGCGGATTAAAAATCGGCTGCGGTTGTGCAGCCACGACGGGAGGGGTTTCCACAGGCGGCGCGGCAGTGATGGACCGCGGCAATTCCACAGTGTTCATTCCATTTTCATCGAAGCGGTGGAGCAGGCCCCGGAGCAGCCCGACAAACTTTGTTTTCATGATCTTTGGTATTACACGCATGTTCCGCTGCCTATCAACCAGATAGGTCTGCCACGAATTTTAGCAGGAAGCGCGCCATGACATTTTTGTTTCGATTCTGACGCGCGATTTTCGATTTTGGACGGCCGGATGGAAAGATTGTCCCACCGTTGGACTGATTTGTCTGCTGTTTGTCCACAATGCGGCCTTAATTGTTTTCTGCGCGGCGGGAACGGCGATTGCTTCTGCCAAAGAATAACGCGGTTCGCGCATTTTCGCGCTTGTTTTTGTATAGCAAAGGCGTTAGCAATTGTGACCATCGGAATGGAGACAAGGCATAAAATCCTGGTTTTGGACGACGACACGGACTGGCTCAAGTTGAGCGGCGAGTTGCTGACGCATCTTCCGAGCAAGCCTGAAATCCGCACCGTCACGTCCGGCGCGCGCGCCTTGGCGCTGATGGAAACCGAGCCGTTCCGGCTGTTGATATGCGATTTGAAAATGCCGCGCATTGACGGACTGCAGGTACTCGCCATCGTCCGCCGCCGCTTTCCCGAACTACGCACGGTCGTCTTGAGCGCGCTGGAAGACGAGGAATTTCGTTCCCGCGCCTATGCGCTGGGCGTGGACTTGTTCTGGCTCAAAACCGAGATGCAGCGCAACCTGCAGATGTACTTGGACTGTCTTGAATCGTTGCTGGGGCGCGAAGCCGACGGCGGCTTCCGTGGCATTCAAAGCAAAAGCCTCATGGACATCATCCAGATGGAATGCCTCTCGCGCAGTTCCACCGTGCTGCGCCTCACGCGCGGCGCGCTCGTGGCAAAATTGTGGATTCAGGACGGCGAATTGATTGACGCCGAGGCCGAGGGCGCTCGTGGGGAGACGGCGTTCCGGAGAATCCTGGCGTGGAAATCCGGCACGTTTGAAAACCTGCCCGCCGAACCCAACCGCGAACACACCATCACCAAATCCGTCAATGCCCTGCTCCTCGAATCCGCGCAAGTCATGGACGAGACGGCCAACCCCGTCGAACCTGAATCCGTCGAACAGGCCGGGCACCGCAAAACCATCTGGAAACTGGCGCTGCTCACGCGCGAAAACGCGGAATTCGTTGTGGCCGTCCCGGCTGAAGGCCGGGGCGAAGTCGAAGCTTTGGGCACACAATCCGTCCAGCCGCTTGCCCATTGGACGCGCCGCGCCGCGGAAGTCGCCAGACGGCTCGGCGAACGCATCGAAGCCGGACCGCTGTCACACCTTGGCGGGCACAATCTGGAACGCCAGTTGCTCGTTTTAACCCGCGAGGACAAATCGTTCCTCGTCGGCTGGCCGCCGAACGTTGAAGCCGGACCGTTGTTGGAAAAAAGCAAAAAACTTGTCGCGTCATGGGATTCTTAAAAAGACTATTCCGCAGCCGCTCCCGCGCAGCAGTCCAGCAACTGCCAAGCGGCAGCATTGCCGTGGACCGGGAGGGCAACGTGGTCACGTCCACCGTTTCCTCCGCCTATTCAAAAGACTTGCTGCGCGCAATCGGGCGGGATGTCCTGGCGCTCTTTCGTGAGGCGCGCGAGGCCCAAATGCCGCTCGCCGAGGTCTCCATTACTTTCGTCAGCCTGCACATCACCGCCCGCGAGTTGCGCGGCGGCGCTGTCATTTTCCTTTTCCCGCAAACCGCGCTTTCGCCGTTGCCAACCTGATCACGCCTATGACTGCCAAAGAACTCACCCAACTGGTCACTCAAATTGAAACTCATATTGAGTGCTGGAAACAGTTCAACCACTTTGTCTCCGTCGCCCGCAACAAAAAATTCGGGCCGACAGAGGAGAATCATTTCCTCGAAATCAAAAGTATCATCGTGCAGGAATTGGAATTGATTTACGCCGCCGTTGAGGTTGCCTCGCCCACGCGTGACGAAGTCCACGCGCTCATCGGCAACGCGCCGTCGCTGCGTTACCTCAGCGAAATGAGCGAAGGCGCCCTGCGCGGCATCGAGACCCAGTGGCACAAAATCTACATCGGCTGGCATTCCATCCTCGGCCAGCTCAAGGTCAAACAACACGCCGAGGAAAACAAAGCTTTTTGGGGAGCAAAAAAGTAGCCGCCCCCACTGTTTCTCCTTGCCAGCCAGCCGCGTTTCGAGTCTAACCACGCGCCACGCCTGACGGGATGGCCGTTGCCATCTTTGGAGCTGGCGAAAAGATCTCACGAACATGCTGAATTATTTTCAAATCCTGATTCTGGCGCTGATTCAAGGTGCGTGTGAATTGCTGCCGGTCTCGAGTTCCGCGCATGTCATCATTGCGGAAAAACTCATGAGGTTGGATCCGGCGAGTCCCGAAATGACGATGCTGCTGGTCATGTTGCACACCGGAACCATGTTCGCCGTGATCGTTTATTTCTGGCGTGGCTGGAAACGCGATTACTTTGCTTCCATGGGCCAGTTCCAATGGTTCGCCATCCAGGTCGTCCTGGCGACCGTTTGCACGGGAATTGTTTACTTGGGATTGAAAGTTTTCATCGAAAAAATTTTCCTGCGCGACATGGCGCACGCGGAAGTTGAAGATTTATTCAACAACCTGCCGCTGATTGCCGGAGCACTCGCCGCGGTTGGTTTGTTGATTATTTATGCCGGAATGCGCGAAGAAAAATCACCGCACCAACCGGAAATCCAACTACAGCACTCAATTTGGATTGGCCTCGTGCAAGGACTTTGCGTGCCGTTTCGGGGCTTTTCGCGCTCCGGCGCAACTATTTCCACCGGCTTGCTGCTCGGCCTGCCGAAACGAAAACTGGAAGAATTCAGTTTTGCGCTCGCCGTCGTTTTGACGCCGCTCGCAATCGCGCAGGAAGCGCATCGGCTTGTCAAAGCACATTCATTGAGCCAGGAATCCGCGCTGCATCTTTTAATACCCGGCCTGGCCGGGATGATTTTCAGTTTCATTGCCGGATTGATCGCGTTGAAATGGCTCTCCCGCTGGCTGGAAGGCGGACGCTGGAAATTTTTCGGCTATTATTGTCTGATTGCAGCGGCGGGTGTGTTGGTCATCCACTTCAAACTTCCCAACTGAACGCTTGGGGGGCAGCCTTATGCTGGCTATCGTGATTTTCCTCCTGTTGTTGCAGGGTCCGGGTTCTGGCGTCTTGGTTTTTGGGGAAAGAAATACAAACACCTGTTGCCCCAAACGCCAAACCTCAGATGCCGGACGCGAACCTACTGCGCCGGCGCAGGAATGAAAATCTTTTTCCCGACAATCAGGTTTTTTGCATCCAATCCCGGATTCGCCTTCAATATCTGGTCCACCGTCACTTTGATGTTCTGCGCGCGATACGCCTTGGCAATCGCTGACAACGTGTCTTTGTCCTGAATTGTGTAGTAATAACCCTTCTGCGGTCCGGCGGGGGTTGGATTTTCCGTTGCAGTGGTCGTCTCAACGCTCGGCGGCGGCCTGTGACCCACCGTTGAACCGCCGCTGATTTTGCCGAGCTTTTCGATTTCCTTCAGAATCAGGTCATTGTCGGCCTGCTGTTTTTTGGCGAGTTCCTGGACCTGCCCGGCGAGCTTTTGCAAATCATCCGCGCCGGCATAGTTGTTCACGCCGGGCTGGTTCATTTTGTTGCGCAGGTCGGCGACTTCCTTTTCCAGCGCCTCGAGGCGCTTGTCCTGCGCGAGCTGCGCCGCCTGCAAATCCTGCACGTAACCTTCCACCCTGCTGAGACGCTCGGTCATTTCGGCGTCCTGCGCGCGCGCCGCCACCGTGGTAAAAGCCAGAATGAAAAGCCAAAGCAAAATCTTTTTCATGCCGGAATGAAAAGCCTCTTTGTCCGCCGCGTCAAGTTGAAGTAAGAGGTTCGCCCAAAGAAGCAAAGGGAATTTGCTTTTATCGTTGTCCAGCGTTCATTTGAGACACGGGTTAAATTGGTGAAAATCCGTGCAATCGTGTCTTTGCAAATTTTCACGCCAGTTTGCCGTAACGCCGGATTTCCGGCCAAAGCCACGCCACAACCAACACCACGAGAATAGTCCCCACGCCGCCGCTCACGACCGAAATCGTCGCGCCGGTCGCGTTGGAATGGTGCATCGCCGCGCCGAACAGGTATGCGACGAAGCCGGATTCGAAGCCCCCCAAGTCGTTCGACGTGCTGATGAACAGGCTATTGACCGCTGAGACACGCCCGCGCTTTTCGTCCGGCGTGAGCAGTTGCACCGACGTGTGCCGCACCACCACGCTCACGTTGTCCACCGCGCCGCACACAAACAGCATGGCAAACGAAAACCAGAACCATTGCGAAAGCCCAAACACAATCGTTGCCAGTCCGAACACGGCCACGCACCACAGCAGCGCCCGCCCGGCCTTTTGCATCGGCGGCCGGTGCGCCAGGAACAGCGCGCAAGCGACCGAACCCAATGGCAGCGCGGCCTGCAGCAACCCCAGCCCGTCCGCGCCGGTATTCAGGATGTCCTTCGCATAAACCGGCAGTAGCGCCACCGCGCCGCCAAGAAGCACAGCGAACATATCCAGCGTGATCATGCCGAGGATGAGCCGTTGCGCGAAAATGAACCGGAACCCCGTGGCGAAGCTCTTGAGCGACATCGGTTCGGGATTGGTCACGACGTGGCGGGCGCGGACGGATTTCATGCAGAGGAAGCAGGTCATCGCCGCCAGAAAATTCAGCGCGTAGATGAACGCCGCCGGATGGTCGGAATAATTTTTCAGCAGCGCGATGAGCGCGCCGCCCAGCGCCGGACCAGCCACGGAGGAAAGCTGGAACGTGCCGCTGTTCCACGTCACCGCGCGGGCGAACAGTTCGCGTGGCACCAGGTGGGGGAGAAAGGCGGCGCTCGCCGGCCACAGAAACGTCCGCGCCACGGCGGCGATGAACAGGCAGGCATAAACCCACGCGACCGGCGCATGCCGCCACGAAATGAGCGCGAGGCCGAGACTGGCGCAGGAACTGACGAGCAGCCCGGCAAGGATGATGCGCTTGCGGTCAACATTGTCGGCAAGATGCCCGGCGGGTAGTGTGCAGCAGACCATCGCGATCATTTCCACGAGGCCGACGATGCCCAGCGCGAGCGGCGAGCGGGTGCGCTCGTAAAGTTCCCACGCCACGGCGACGGTAAGCATCTGCTGGCCGAGCACGGACACAAGCCGCCCGGCGAGGTAAAGCCGGAAGTCGCGGTTCCGAAACAGGGCATACGGATCGTCACCGTCAGGGTTCGCGGGCGGCGACGGCAGATTTTCTGGCGATTCGGCTTCGTGCATGGTAGCGACGCGGAGAACTTAACGGAAAATTGGCGCGGGTCGAGTTTTCGCGCGATTGAATTTTTTCATAATCCCGATCTTGTTCTTGTTCTTGATCGTAATCGCCACCGAAACGGATTAAGATCAAGATTACGATCAGGATTAAGATGAATGAACCAAATGAGAAACCGCCGCCGCATGGTTACAAATGGCCGTGGTTGGTGCTGGCGGCGTTTTTGTTGGGCACGGCGCTGGCGATTTTGTGGATGAGCTTTGAGGTCCGAAAAGTCGAACAGGAACGCAACGTGAACGCGCCACTGCCAGCCGGCGGCGCACACCAATGAATTCCTACTTCCTCAAAAAATTGTGCCAGTTGGTTTGTGTCTGGTTCAACAGCGTCGGCAAAACCGAACGGCCGTTAATGTCGGCCGTCGCCTTTGCCAGCGCGATGTCCGCCGCCGTCGGCAGAAAATCCGATGCCGTCCACGCATAGGCGCTGACCTGACCGGCGGGGATTTTATCCGGCCAGCGGACGATCATCGGGACACGCAAACTGTTGGATGCGATGACGCTCTGGAAAAAATTCGGATCAGGACCTCCACCTTTTTGCGGCCCGGTGTCGCTGGTGAAGAAAATCACCACGTTGTTCGTCAGGCCGAGGTTTTGCAATTGCTCTTGCAATTGGCCGACGTAGCCGTCCAGCCGGGAAATCATGGCGGCCTTGTTTTTCTGCGGCTGCGGCCACGGTTCCTCGGAATAAGGCGCGTCCGTCGGCACCGATCCGCCGGCAGCCGGAATGGTGTAATTCAGCAGCAGGAAAAACGGGCGGTAACGGTTGAATTGGTCGGGCTGGTTGTTTTTGACGAAATTCAGCGCGGCCTTCGTGAGCAAGTCGGGAATGTATTGCCCCCGGTTGCCACCGGTGTTGGGATAAAGCATTTCCTTGCCAATGAAGTCTTCCCGCTGATTGTTCGTCGTGAGAATGCTCTTTGGCGCGTAACGCCACATGTAATCGGCGTAATAATTTGTTGCGTCGTTAGGGTCGAGATAACCGGCAAATTCATCAAAACCTTTTTTCCACGGCGCGCCGCCGGTCGCATCGTCGCCCAAATCCCATTCGCCAATCAAGCCGGTGTGATAGCCGGATTGTTTCAGGAGTTGCTCGACGGTGACTTCGCCAGGTGCCAGAGGGATATCCACATCCGCGCGCTGCCGCAAATGTTCCGAATCCCGGCCGAGCAGCAAGGCCGCGCGCGCCGGCGAACTCACAGTGGCGCCTGCGTAATAGTTCGTGAAACGGATGCCTTCGGCCGCAAGCCCGTCCAGATTCGGCGTCTGGAATTTGGTCTGGCCGTAACAGCTCAAATCGCCGTAACCGAGGCCGTCGGCAACAATCAAGATGATACTTGGCCGGCGCGGCAGGGCTTGCGGCGGTTGGTTGGTAAAAACAAACGACAATTGGCCGTTCGCACCCGGCGAAAATACCGGCAGCGCTGCGCCCGTCAGCAACACAACCATGAGCGCCCGGCCAAAGAGGTTGAAACAGTTTGATTTCATCGTGAATTTGGATTCTGGAAAGATTGCCGCGTTCAATGCAACTCTTTTCGGTGCCTGATTCAACCAGCCTGGTTGCGCCGGCCAAACTCCGCCTCGAGCGGGATTCGCAGGGCGACAATGAAGCTGGGAATCGTCGCCAGAATCACCCAGATAAAAAAATGCGGATAGCCGAGGTGCTGTTGCAGCCAGCCGCTCCACATCCCCGGCAGCATCATGCCCAGCGCCATGAACCCGGTGCAAATGGCGTAGTGCGCCGTCGCATGTTCGCCGCGCGCGATGTAAATCATGTAAAGCATGAATGCGGTGAAACCGAAGCCGTAACCGAATTGCTCGACGGCGACACCGGCGCCAATCGCAATCAGGCTTTCCGGCTGCGCGTAAGCCAGCCAGATGAAGACTGCATCTGGCAGATGAATCGCCAGCAGCATCGGCCACAGCCAGAATTTCAAGCCCTGCCGCGACACGACGAAGCCGCCGAGTAAACCGCCGACCAGCAACGCGCCCACGCCGATGTGTCCGTAAATCCAGCCAAACTGGTCGTCCGACAAGGCCACGCCGCCCTCGTCACGCGGGTCGAGCAGAAAAAATTTGGCGACGGTCAGCAACTGCGCCTCGCCGAAACGGTAGAGCAGCAGGAAGGCAATCAGCGTGCCGGTTTGCGGCTTGCGGAAAAACGCGGCGAAAGTGTCGAGGAAATATTTCACGAATTTTTCCCGCGTGTCCGCGTTGCCCGGCACGTCACCGGCCGGCCGCGGCAGCATCCAGCCATGATACAGGGAAAAAAGGAGAAAAATTCCCGCCACGAGCGCAAACACCAACGTCCACGCCGTCGTGAAACTGCCGGTGCGTTCGTGGATTTTTCCGGCAAGCACGACGAGCTGCCCCTGTGCGCCAATCATCGCCACGCGATAAAACGTATTACGCACGCCGGAAAAGACCGCCTGCTGCCGCTCGGAATTCGCCAGGATGTAAAAGCCGTCCGCCGCGATGTCGTGCGTCGCCGAGCTGAACGCCGCCAGCCAGAACAGCGCGAGCGTCAGTTGAAAAAAATGCGTCGTCGGAATCGTCAGTGCCACGCCCGCAAACGCCGCGCCGAGGAAAAGCTGCATCGCCCAAATCCACAGCCGCCGCGTGCGGAGCAGGTCCACAACCGGGCTCCAAAACGGCTTGATGACCCACGGCAGATAGAGCCAGCCGGTGTAAAATGCGATGGCTGTGTTCGATACCCCGAGATTTTTGTAAAGCACAACCGCAACATTGATCACCAGCGCATAGGGCAACCCCTCGGCGAGATAAAGCGTTGGAACCCAAAACCACGGGCTGTGGGAACTGGTTTTTGCGTTGGCCATCCGCCAACGAGTAAAACAGGCTCCGGCTGTTCACGCAAAAATTTTCCGGCTTGCGCTTTGGCCGCGCGCCGCGTTGAGTTTGCGTGTGACCGGTGCATTTCTGAATGCCATTGGCATCCTGCTCGGCGGGCTTTGGGGACTGGCACTGCGCAAACCGCTGTCCCTCCGCACGCAGGTTTTCTTTCGTTCCGCACTCGGCTTGTCCACCGTTTTCTTTGGATTGCGTCTGGTCTGGTCGAGCCTGGGCGGAACATTTTTATCCACGCTCAGACAAATTCTCATTGTCCTGCTCGCCGTCATCGCGGGTTTTTGGATTGGCAGGCTGTTGCGCCTGCAAAAATGGTCGAATCGCCTTGGCCGGCGCGCGGGCAATGTGATCGCCCCGGCACAGACCAACGCGCCGCGCAAAGCCGGCGATGGCTTTGCCGCCTGCACCGTGTTGTTTTGCGCCGCGCCACTCGGCTGGCTCGGCGCGGTGACGGACGGGTTGTCCGATTATTTTTGGCTGCTGGCGGTGAAGGCCATCATGGACGCACTGGCGATGACCAGTTTCGCAAAAATCTTCCGCTGGCCGACGGTGCTGTCAGCCTTTCCGGTTTTGGTTCTCCTGGGCGGAATCACGCTTGCGTGCCGGCTTTACGTTGCGCCATTTTTGGATTCGCACAGTCTGCACGAGCATGACCTGATTAATTCCGTGAATGCCGCCGCCGGCTTTATTGCCTGCGCCGTGGCGCTGGTCATTTTTGAAGTCCGCAAGGTTGAACTTGCGAATTTTCTGCCGGGCCTCGCCGTGGCACCGCTGTTTGTGTGGCTGTTGAGGTAAACTTCAAAAAGGATAATTTCAAAACCGCTTGCAGATTGGACCGGTTTATGGTAGTGTCATAAGGTGTTTTTCATGGCAAACAATCGGCGTAAAGGCAACCCGTCCCTTCACCAGAAACAAATGCGGTTCTTCACCGTGTTTTTCCTGGTCATCGTTCTTGCTCTGTTTGCTGTCCTGTTGTGGCTGGTCAACAAAGCAGGCTACCCCACTCACTGAATCAAGCCGCGCCACGCTCCGCCTGCACCTTAAAGAAAGTGAGTTCCGTTTCAATCATCGTTGTGATAACCTATATCGGGTGCTCTTAAATGAGTTCAAAAACAACCCCTTAACCAGTCTTGAACCTTTTCAAAATGTGAAGATGGAGACAGGCAGGATGCTTGTCCTAAGAGTTTTGGCCCGCCCGCTGTTTTGATTTTCTTCACGAGAAAATCCACAAGCCGCTTGTCCAAATCATCGCCTGAGGGCAGCCGGAAGAGTGCTTGCAATTCATGCGGGTTTTCCATTGAAATACCGCCATGAACACGAAACCACTCATTCTCGCAGCCATTCCCTTTCTCCTGACTTCCGCCATGCCATCGGCCAGGGCGAACGATGCTGCTGCCGCAGTTCCGACGACGAACACGCTGGTCATCCACGCCGACGAGGGCAAAAACACCATCAGCCGCAACATCTACGGCCAGTTTTCCGAACATCTCGGCGCTTGCATCTACGGCGGCGTGTGGGTCGGTGAGGACAGCCCGATTCCCAACACGCGCGGCATCCGCAACGATGTGGTCGCCGCGCTGAAAAAAATCGAGATACCGGTCATTCGCTGGCCGGGCGGCTGTTTTGCCGACCAATATCATTGGATGGACGGCATTGGCCCGCGCGATCAGCGGCCAAAAAGAATCAACACGACGTGGGGCGGTGTCGTGGAAGACAACCAGTTCGGCACGCACGAGTTTCTGGATTTCTGCGGCCAAATCGGCGCCGCGCCCTACATCAGCGGCAACGTCGGCAGCGGCACGGTTGAGGAGCTGGCCGAATGGATCGAATACATGACCGCCGCGACCAATTCCGTGATGAGCGATTTGCGCCGGAAAGACGGGCGCGAACAGCCGTGGAAAATTCCGTTTGTCGGCATCGGCAACGAAAGCTGGGGCTGCGGCGGGGAGATGACGCCGGAATTTTACTCGGACAATTTCCGCCGCTACAACACGTTCGTGAAGGATTATCCGGGCAACAAAATTTATCGCGTCGCCTCCGGCTCGAATGGCGACGATACAAACTGGACGGAAGTGCTGATGAGCGACGTGGGGCGCCGGATGAACGGACTTTCGCTGCATTATTACACGCTGCCGTCGGGCAATGATTGGAAACACAAAGGCTCGGCCACGGAATTCAACGAGGCAGCCTGGTTTGCCACTTTGAAACGCGCCCTGCGCATGGACGACCTCGTCACCCGGCATTCCGCCATCATGGACCGATACGACCCGCAGAAAAAAGTCGGCCTGATCGTGGACGAATGGGGCACGTGGTATGACGTTCGAGCCGGGCACGAACCCCGGTTTTCTTTACCAGCAAAACACGCTGCGCGACGCGCTCGTTGCCGGCGCCACCCTCAATATCTTCAACCGGCATTGCGACCGTGTGAAAATGGCCTGCATCGCCCAGCTCGCCAATGTGCTCCAGGCGATGATCCTCACCGACAACGAGAAAATGACCGTCACCCCGAGCTATTGGGTGTTTGAAATGTACACCGTCCACCACGACGCCAAACTGCTGCCGAGTGAACTGCAAAGCGCGGATTACGATTTCAACGGCCAAACAATTCCCGCAGTCAGCGTCTCGGCTTCGCGCGACGGGATGGGCAAAATTCACGTCACGCTGTGCAACCTGGACCCGAACCGGCCCGCCGAAGTCACCTGCGATTTGCAGGGGACGAAGGCGCGGAAGATTTCCGGCCGCGCCCTGACCGCGCCGGAAATGAACGCCCACAACACCTTTGACCACCCGGACAACGTGAAGCCGGTGGAATTTGACGCGTTCCAGGTAACGGACAACGGGTTCGTCACCACCCTGCCCTCAAAATCGGTGGTGGTCCTGGAAGTGGATTAGCGCACCCATTGTTGTCATCGGTTTGCTGAAAATTTTTGTGCCCTTTGCGCCGCTTTCGGGCTAATTTCACGGCATGAACTGCATCGTCACCGCCGGGCCCACTTACGAGCCGTTGGACGAAGTGCGCCGGCTCACGAACTTTTCCACCGGCCGGCTCGGCACGGAACTCGCCAATTTTCTGGCCGCGCGCGGGCACAAGGTGACATTGCTCGTCGGCGAACAGGCCACCTATTCCGGCGACCGGCACGCACGCCGCGTGGAGATTTTCACCACCGCCGCCGATTTGCGCGCCCGGCTGAAAACGCTGGCGTCGCGACGCATGGACGCCATTTTTCACGCGGCGGCGGTCGGCGATTTTGTCTTCGGCAAATTCTGGCTGCGTTCGTCAACCGGCGAACTGGCTGAATTCAAATCCCCCAAAAAAATTCCGACGCGGGAAGGCAAATTGCTGGTCGAACTGGCGCCAACGCCAAAAATCCTGCCTGAACTGCGCGCCTGGTTTCCGCAGGCGCGCATCGTGGGCTGGAAATTCGAGGCGGACGGCACGCGCACGGACGCCCTCAACGCCGCCAAACAACAAATTACCGGATGCCACACCGACGCCTGTGTCGTCAACGGCCCGGCTTACGGCGAAGGGTTTGGCGTGCTGTTGAGCAACCACAAGGCCGCACACCTGGCGCACGCCCCGGCATTGTTCGTGACGCTGGAAAAAATTGTACGCCGTGATTTCCCGTCCTGACCACGGCTCCGAATCCGTGGTGCTCCGACGATTTTACACTTCGATATTTTCCAGGCGTTGCGACGCATATCGAAGCGGCAGCCAGCCGAACAAAAACGAGAGCAGAACAAAACCGCCGATGCTTTCCAGCGCCCAGCTCGCACGCGCGTGCAGGCCGCCGGCGCCAAATATCAACAACGCGATGGATGCAAGAATGTAAACCGAACTCAACACAAGGCACAACGTGCCGCCGAAACCGCTGACGATTTTGGCCGGGTTCGTGTCCTTGAAGTTCGGGTAAAGCACACCCAGGCCGACGGCGAGGCCATTGAGCGCAAACGTCATTATACCGATGACCGCGCCGAAAAACGCCACCCGGTCCCACGACATTTTCAACAAATGGCACGACAGCATGATGAGACCGGAGGTCACAATCAATGACATCATGCTGGCAAGCCAGAATTTGGTTTTGACGACGCGCGCCAGACCCATCGGCGCCATGCCCACGATCCAAAGCCGTCGGCCTTCGAGGGAAAACTGCGGGAACACAAACCGCGTCGTCACCGTGGCCAGGTTCAACGAGCACGCGAAGAGGTTCAGGAACGCGACCAGGTTGATCCAAAATTCGCTGTTCAATTGTTGCGTGAAGTTCCGCAGGTTGATGATGTAGGCGCCGAGCAGGCCGAACAGCATCACAGACTGCCCCCATTGCGTGGTGTCGCGCCAGAACATGCGCAGGTCCTTGACCGCCAGCGCGCGGGTGTCGTGGTCGAGCCAGAAAAAGTTTGCAAATATCCTTTCGAGCAGGCCGACGGAGTTTTGGCTTTCACGGCGGGCGCGAAGCCAATGCCAGCGATTTCCGGCGCCCGCGCGGCTTTGCACCGCCGAGGCCGTGCCGTAAAACAAATCACCGAAGCGTGTGAACGCGAGAACGCCGAAAAACAGCGCGTGGCTCAACAGCACCAGCGCGAAGAAAGCCGCGCCGCGCAGGACACCCTCCGCCCATTGCAGCACGGACGCCGACAGCCAGTAGCTCGGCAAAAATGGAAACATGGTGAACCGCGTCTTGACGAGGAGTTGATTCAGTGCCTGCAGCGTGCGCACATCGAGCATGTCGTCCGTAACGGGTTGCGCCTTCCACCAAAACGCCGCCAGCGCCAGCAAAATGACAGCCGTCACCACCGCTGCAATTTGAAAACTGCGCCGGTCCAAATACCTCCCGATGGCAATGGCCAGGCCCGCGCCCAACACACCCGGCAGCACGATGAACAGCCCGATGAGCAGGACGGCAAACGGATAGAAATGCCACGGAGCACCGCGTACCAGGCCGAATGCCGCCAGCAACGGTGCGATCAAAAACAAAAATGCCCAGGACGCCAGCAGCGCGGATTCAATGAATTTCCACCGGAAAATCGTTTGGGTCGAAAGCGGCAGCGCGGTCAGAAATGCCGTCTCGCGATTGCGGAACAGGTTTGTGTAGCTGATGATGAGGTTGCTCAACAGCAGCAACGCGAACAAAAAGGCAAACAGCACATACATCAGCCGCTCGGTGAGCAACACGCCCAGTCCCGGAAACTTGGCGATGAATTTCAGCCCGTGAAAAAACAGCCAGAACGACAAACCGAGATACCCGCCGATGAACAGGGTAATGACGCCCGTGAGCAGCCGCGACTGTTCGCGCACCGACAACAGCCGCCGCCAGCCCTGGAGCACGTTCACGCGCAGCAGCAGCCACAATGGCGGGGGTGCGCAGTTTGTTTGAACAGATTTTCCGGGCACAGGCTCAAAGTAAAGCCAGGGAATGCCGTGCGCAATCCTTGCCACGCCAAACGTTTGACTTTAGGTAGCGTTTGGGGCCATCAATGAAATTAAGCAAAATCAGCCGACGCCGGTTTATCCTGCTCGGTGCGTTCTTATTGACACCTTGTGCCGTTGCCGCCGACGCGAGATGGTTGGAAGTGGAATGGGTCAAGGTTCGAACGTCTATGCCTGACTGACGGCAAACCAACGCATCGCTTTGTTCACTTCAGCGATTTGCATCACAAAGGAGATCGAGCGCATACAGAGTCTGTCGTAAAAATGATCAATTCGCTCTCACCGGATTTTGTCTGTTTCACCGGCGACATCATGGAAGACGGGAAATTTTTGTCGGAAGCACTCGAACTTCTTTCTGGCATTAAATCGCCGATGTATGGCGTTCCGGGCAATCACGATTATTGGAGCAAAGTGCCGTTTGATGGAATGATCAAATGCTTCACTGCGACCGGTGGCGCCTGGCTGGTTGACGAGCAGCAAGTGATTGCCGGCGGGAAAATCAACCTGATCGGTATGGCCCATATCGGACCAAAACACACTTTGCCTTCCGCTGTGCACGGGATGAAAAACATTGTGCTGATGCACTATCCGGCATGGGCGAAGTCGCTTGCCGATCAGAAATTTGACCTGCTGCTGGCGGGGCATTCGCACGGCGGACAGGTGCGCATCCCCTTTTACGGGGCGATAATGGTCCCCTTCGCCGTGGATGAATACGACCTCGGACTGTTTCAAACCAAAGCCGGCCCGCTGAACGTAAGCTCCGGCATTGGCTGGTATCCAATCCCGGTGCGTTTCAATTGCCGGCCGGAAATCGTGGTAATCGAATTTTGAGTTGCTTCCATTTCCCGTTGAAGCCGCCACGAACGGTTTGTATCGTGCGGCCAATGTCGCCGCCGGAAAACAAGACTTCCTCGCTCACCGCGCCTGTCACGTCACTTTGGGGCGTTGGTGCGGAACGCGCGGCGCAATTGGCGCGACTGGACATTCATACCATCGAGGATTTGCTGTTGCACCGGCCGCGGCGATACGAAGACCGCCGGCACTTTCGCGCCATCGCTGAATTGAGCCGCGACGCAGCGGCCACCGCGCGCGGCAGCATCGTCGCGCAGGGACTCAAACGCTTTCGCGGCGGCGCAAAATGCGTTTTTGAATTTGTGCTCGACGACGGCACGGCACGGTTGCATTGCCGGTGGTGGAACCTGCCGTTCATGGAAAAGTATTTCGCCGTGGGTGATGAGGTCTTCGTCTTTGGCAAACTCGTCGAAACCAAACCACGCACGATGGACCACCCGGAAACCGAAGTTATCGAAGGCGGCGAGGAGGGTTTCATCCACATCAACCGCATTGCGCCGGTCTATCCGCTCACCGAAGGCCTGCCGCAACGCTGGCTGCGCGGTTTCATCTGGCGGACGCTGGAAAAATTTGAGCGGCACTTCGTCGAGCCTGCGCTTGGAGTCCCGCCTTCAGGCGGCAGGGAACCGGCTAAAGCCGGAACTCCAAACCTTCCGACGCGCGCCAATGCCGTCCGCATGATTCATTTCCCCGGAGAGTTGACGGACGTGGAAATCGCGCGGCGGCGGCTGGCGCTGGACGAATTCATCGCCCTGCAAAGCGCAATGCGCCTTCGTCGGAAAAACTTCGAGGCCAGGTCACGCGCCCTGCCCTGCGGCGGCGACAATCGTTTGATGAAACCGTTTCTGGCACAGCTCGGCTTCAAGCTCACTAACGCGCAAACGAAGGTGCTCCGCGAAATCCGCGCGGACATGAGCGGCGCGCACCCGATGCGGCGGTTGCTGCAAGGCAACGTCGGTTCCGGCAAAACCGTGGTGGCGGCCTGCACGGCGCTGATGGCACTGGAGAGTGGTTTCAACGCGGCGCTGATGGCGCCGACCGAAATTCTGGCGGAACAGCATTTCCGGAATTTTCAAAAATGGTTTGAGCCACTGAGTGTGAAGGTGGAATTGCAAACAGGCAGTCGGAAAACATCGAACGCCGAACATCGAACATCAAACATCGAACGCACAGCCGACCGCGCATCACGCATCACGCATCACGCTTCGTTGTTCATTGGCACTCACGCGCTGCTCACGTCCGGCTTTGATATCCCCAATCTTGGCCTGGTTATCATTGACGAGCAGCACAAGTTCGGTGTGGCGCAGCGCGAACAACTCGTGCGCAAAGGCAATTATCCGCATCTGTTGGTGATGACAGCAACCCCGATTCCGCGCACGCTCGGCCTGACACTTTACGGTGACCTCGACGTTTCGATGATTGACGAAATGCCGGCCGGCCGCGGCCGGGTGAAAACGTTTGTGCGGACGGCGGACAAACTGCCAAAAGTCTGGGAATTCATCCGCGGGAAACTCGCCTCCGGCCGGCAGGCTTACGTCATTTATCCGCGCGTGGAGGAACAGGACACGGCGAACGACCTCAAGGCCGTGACGAAGGAACTGGAAAATGTGCGGCGCGCCCTCGCGCCGTTCCGTGTCGGCCTGCTGCACGGGCGCCTGAAGAGCCGTGAAAAGGACGAAGTGATGACTGCCTTTCGCGCAAACCAGATTCAAGCGCTGGTCGCCACGGCCTTGATCGAGGTGGGGGTGGACGTGCCGAACGCGAGCATCATGCTCCTCGAAAACGCCGAGCGGTTTGGCCTGGCGCAGTTGCACCAGATGCGCGGACGCATCGGCCGCGGCGCGCATGAATCGCAGTGCATTCTGATTTCCAGCGCGAAAAACGAGGAGGCGCGGCAACGATTGGAAATTTTGGAGGAAACGACGGACGGATTTCGCATCGCCGAGGCGGACCTGAAATTGCGCGGGCCGGGCGAGTTGCTCGGCCGGCAACAAAGCGGTTTGCCCCAATTCCGCTTCGGCGACCTGGTTGATGATCTGGATTTGATCCGGCAGGCACGGGAATGGGTAACGTGGAATTTTTAACTTTGGTTTGGCGGCGTCCTGATTTGTTCGGAGTTCCGCCTTCAGGCGGCCAAGACCGCGTAAACGCGGAACTCCAAACTCGATTGGGGCATTAACTTCAACTTGGAATTTTTGTGAACGCGATTAAATTAATGGCATGAAAAAGTCCTTCCTGCTTCTGGCCGCGGCCGCAACCCTGTTGACCGGTTGCGGCGACAAGCATTCCGGCAAACCCGCGGCGCCCACCAATTCAACGGCCGGCTCCACCAACGGCAGCAGTCTGAACTATCTGGGGACGCTGATGCAGGCGGACAAAAACATGACCAAGACGGTTGACGTATCCTATCTCAACGAGGCGATTCAGCAGTTCAACGTGCAGGAGGGGCATTACCCGAAAACGCTTCAGGAATTGACGCCTAATTACGTCGCCAATATCCCCACGCCGCCCTACGGCTACAAACTGGACTACGACGCCAACAGCGGGACGGTGAAAGTGGTGCCACAATAATCTATCAATATGCGGGACTGATACCCTCACCCTTTACTTCATCGTTCACTACTCGGCAGAGAAACGTTTCTATTCAATCTGGTCAGCGAGGAGTTTATGTTCTGCTGGCTTCAATTGGCGCTTCCATTTCGATGACGCCAAGAGCTTATCCAATGAATTTTCCAGTTGGTCGTGGCTTTTTACCTGAAATTTAACAGCACTCCAATCACAGTTGGTCATACAATATTCCAGATATGATCCGGGCGGTTCTTCATAACCGTGGAGCGTATAGCCCCAAACAATCACAAACGGGACACCGTCAACCAACTCAATCGGCTCAAGCGGCCAGTCGGTGTAGTCAGTGTCGCCGATAAATATTGCAGCACCTATTTCTGGCCGTCTGAAATTGGAAGACGCTCTATTGGTGAAAAGCATCCGACATAAGATATAAACCTGTTCAGCCTCATCATCGCGTCTGGCCAAGGCTGCCATACGTTGACAGGCTCGGTCACGTCCCATTGCCTGCAAGGCAACAGCAGCACGAATGTATGGTTCCGCTTTAAATGTGTTGTCTTGGAAGTGTGGCAATCGTTTCAAGGAGGAATCAATGTGAGGAGTGCAGCCCCCAACCATAGTCAAGAGTGAAAATAAAAGTGCCACGCCTCCAATCAATCGAACCGGTTTGTGATAGCGATTATGGCAGGTTCGAGTCATAGTCTTCGAATAAAAAGGCTCGTAAAGGGATCCGTCCCGCAGGTTGCATTCTTTTCCTTTCTCAAAGCGAAAGGAATTTCAGCACCTGCACTTCCTTTTTGAAGACGAGTTCAATCATGTTTCCGTTGAACTGCACGTCGAGTGGCGCGCGCGCCTGATAGTAATCCCACATGACCCGGCCGTTCCGGGGATTGAATCGGCGGATGTGGATAACCGGCGGATTGGGAGTTATCCCGGTGAGCGCCGCCCCTGCGTCCTCTTCCTCACCGGAGTCATGAACGTAAACCGAGTAAATGTATTTCCCCGACAGATAGGAGATGAAGCCGCCCGGTTTCACGTTCCACAAGGTCTTGCCGGTCTTGGGGTCAATCTTGAGAAGGATGGCGTCCGTTTTCTGGTTGATGTCAATCTGCCTTGAATACTTGATGTTTTCCGGGCTGGCGGTGGTGCTGTTCACGTACAGCATTCCCTGGTCATCGAAAAACAAACCGACGATGCCGACGGACGGCAAACGCCAGCGCACGTTGCCCGTTGCCAGATCAAACGCCGTCAGCACCGCCTGGTCAAAAACGTAAAGCGTGTCGCCGCGCTCGACGCACGGTCCCTCGCCATACCGCGTGTCTCCTCCGCCGAAAGCGCCTTCGCCAAAACCGCCGGCGCCATTCAGCACGCTGTAAGCGAGCGTGGCCTGCCACAATTTCTTGTTGGTCTTGTCGAAAACGATGACGGTTTTCCCCGCCGTCAGCACGTTCACGCTTTTCAGCGGAACCAGTGCGGGCGGCCCGACCACTTCGCCGGTCCAATCCGCAGCCTCCGCCGAGTCCGGGCGGCGAATGGCGACTTGATAACGGCTTTCGTCCTCCGCCACCGTGTCGCCGCCGCGGTTGCGTTGCATCTCATTGAGGATTTCGTTGGCGACATCGGCCGTCTTGGTGACGTTCAAATCGCCGCTATCGAGCACGGATTTTTTTGGCGGGGCCTTCATGGCTTCGCGCGTGACCATCCGCGATTCGAGCAAACGCGTGGAAAATTGAACGGAGCCATACTGGCTTGGTATGAGCGAGTAACGTTCGACTGAACCAAGGTGATTGGTCAATTGAGACGCCAGCGCGCCGCGCTGTGGCTGGGGGTGTGAATCGTCTGAATCATCGTTGGCCTCCTGCATTATGCGTTCCTGGTGCATGCTGTTGGCCAGCAACGCGGGCAAGGCGATCCGCGCGGGCAGCGGCAGACTTTGCGCCTGCTCCGCGACTTTCCCCGGGTCCAGCGGCTTCCCGGCATTTGCTCCCGGCGTCAGCGGCAGACCGGCGGTCGGCGAACTGGCCACGCCACCAGCTGAAGCCACCGTCATCGTGCCGGGCGTATTGCGCGCCACTGCAACCGCGGGTTTCCCCGGCGGGCCGATTTCCTCGCTGCGCGACTCGCCGGTGGCCACATTGATGTGCGTGATGCGTTGTTGCCCGGTCTCACTTTCGCCCATCATCAGCAGTTCGTCGCCCTGTGAAATCATTTCCCCAAAGCCGCCCGCAAGCGGGATTTCCTGCAACACCTTGCCGGTATCCCAATCATAGTGCGTGAGTTTGTCCGGCGCGCTGACCCAGACGTTCGAACCGCCAACTTGAAATTGCAACCCGGCCTCCATCTCTTGCTCCACGAGCTGGACCATTTTTTCGTCCGGCGCCGTTGGGAAACCCTTGGCCGGCACTTCGCCTCTTTCCCGCGCTTCCTCCGCCCGCAGGGCTTCCTCTTCCTTGGCGACAGCGTCCTTGATTTGCTGCGGATCAATCAACTGACGCGACCAGATTTCTTTTTTCGACTTGATGTCGTAGCGCGCCAGAGTGCCGCCATGCAGGAAAACAATCTGGGCTTTCCCGCAGAGTCTGGACTGGCCGGAATGGGCGGCTTCGGTGAAGCGAACGGAAAAAACCACGTGAGGGATCGAACCGAACCACGCGTACCAAAACCAAAAGCCAAGCAGCGCGACCACGACGGCGGCAATTGCGCCGGAAATTTTGTTGGTCTTCCGCCAGAATTGCGCTTCGACAACCGATTTCTGTCCGACATAGACGGGAACCTTGATTTTTTTCGCTTCGGCCCTGGCCTTGCACAGCGGCGAGCAGACGTAGCCGAAAAGTTCCATGCACTTCGGGCAAATCGGTTTTTGGCAAACCACACAGCGCTGCGTGCAAAGCTCGCCCCCGTGCCTGAAGCAGAACTGCGGCGCTTCGGAGCCCGGGGCGGTTTCGCCGGTTTGACCAGCCGGTTCAGCCGCGTGCGCAACGTGCAGCCGCGGCATCGCGATGGAAGCCGGAGCCGCAGGAGGCGGCGCGCCGGCAGGCTTGGCCAGGCCGAGTTCCTGCCGGATCAGTCCGTTGACGAATTCGGAGGAGTCCAGCCCGCAGTTCTGACAGACAAACCGCACCGGGTTCTCCGCCATTTCCGGCGTGACGTCGAAGGCATATTTCGCGCCGCACGCGCATTGGATTTTCATGGAACGCCTACGGTTTGGGATTCAATAGCACAACGCCTTGAGGGATGGGGAGCGAAAAGGGAACCTGCGGCGGGGCCGGTTCCATGTGCCCGTCGCCGAAAAGAACATTCCCGCCGTATTTGTGATGATTGTTGCCCGGCGGCTTGCCCGTGGTGGAAAATGCGTAATCACCGGCCTTCTTCGGCAGGGTGTTCACCTGCCGGTCGGACATCAATGCCTGCTGGGCATCATTCAGACGGGCACCCATGTAATAGGCATAGCTGATCTTTCGTTTGCGAAACGACTCGCCTTCAGGCAGCGCCGAATCCCTGCCGCCCGGACAGATGAAAATGGACGTGTCCACCGTGTAACGCGGCACCAGCACATCCAGCGCCGCCTCGGAAGTCTGCGCGTTGGTGTCTTCCGGAAATTTCCCGGCGTAGTCATTGGCGTAAATTTGCATCGCCAGATAAATTTTTGAGAGGTTTTGCTGGCAGGCCTTTTTTTCGGCGCGTTGCCGGCTGGCGGAACCGAATCCCCACATCATCGTCGTCATAATAATCATCAGCACCAGCGTGATAAGCAGTTCGACGAGCGAAAAACCGCTCTGGGCTGGACATGGGACGCGACGAACTTCTCGAAAGCCGCTCGCCGGTATACGCCCGCTTTGCCCAAACGCCTTCATGTTTATCTTATAACTGAATCTTGCGCCCGCGGCAATGCAAAGTTGTCCACTTTCACCCGCTGAGGTGAGCCTCGGCATTTTTTGAATCATGTTGCGCTTGAACAAGGCTTGAACCAAACATCATCATTTTGGGCTTTGAGACGGGATTGGTGCAAGCGTGCCAAAGTCATACACGGTCACGCTTTCCGGCGGCACACGGCCAAAGACAAACGGCAGCGGTCCCCAGACCGACGCATAAAAACCGGCGCCCAGCGCTTCATTCCAGGTTGCCAGCAGGCTTGGACCGGAAAACGTCAGGGTTTCGCGCATCACGACCTTTCGAGGATCCGGTAAAAAGAGATTGGAATTGTTGTGAGGGATGGCGAGATGATCGCCGGGGTTGACCACGGAACGGTTCAAGTCCAGCGCCGACGCGCCCAGCGCATCCATGTAATATTGAAACCCCCAATGCCCTTGGAACCACAGCGGCCTCGTCGCTTGGCCATATCCGGCCCAGACCTGCCGGGCGCTTTGGCGGACCGCGGTGGCGAGCTGGAAATCAGCGCGCGCCGCCAGCAGGGCAAGCACTCCCCCGGCAGCGAGACAAATCATCACGCCACGCGGCCAGGTTTTACGGCCTGCCAAAACGTTTCGTTCCAGATGCCGGACGAGCAATATCCCCACCGCCGGCGCCATGGGCAGGAGCGAACGTCCGTTGGCGATCCAGTTGAATAACGCCGTAAACATAAAAGTCCCAAACATCCACAGCCCCAGTAACCACGAGGAAGCGTCGCGCCGGGTCCAAACTTCCGCCAGCGTCAGCGCCAGCACCCACGCCCCGCCAATCGCCCAGAAGACGATTTGAATTTCCATGAACGGCCCGGATACGCTTTGCAGCGGATCATATTTCTTCGTCACCGTCCCGATGATGAGAATCGCGATGGAAATCACAACTACAACCGCCGCAAACACCGCCAGCAGGCGCGTCCGCCACAACAATGGCGCAAAGAAAAATGCCACGGCCAAACAACCACCGGTGAAGGTCAGCCCGGCCAAGATGGCCGCCATTCGCGAAAATCCATAAAATCCCTTTAGTGACACGGCGTAATCCGTTGCGCTGGCGAACAAGGGATGTCCGTAAAGCAGCAGGGTGGCCAATTGATAGACGTAGAGTATCGCCACTGGAATCAGCAGGCGGGTGGCCCACCATCCCAGGCGGCGTTTGTCAATCAAACTGTAGGCCGCCAGCAGTGGAACAAGGCACGCGCCGTAATATTTGGTCAGTGCCGCGAGTCCGATCAAAAGCCCGGTCGCGGTCAATTTCCAAAATTGATTCTGTTCCATCCCCTCCAGCCACAACACCACCGCCCACACCCAGAATGCCAGCATCAGCACGTCGCACATCACCGTCGTGGCCGAAACCAGAAAGACCGGCGTGAACAGGGTGGCGAGCGCGGCCAGCAGGGGCCAACGGCACAACCGGCGTGCCAGCCGGTACGTTCCCCAGATCGCTGCCAGGGCGGGCAGCAGAAAAGCGGCGTGCAACCCCACTTCACTCCAGCCAAAAATTTTTGCCGCCAGCGCCAGATAATAGCAGGCCAAAGGCGGATTTTTCGTCACGACCGACATCGGCATCATTGTCCCATACCAATTGACATTGAACCCGTAAGGATTGCCGGGGTGCGTCTGGATTTGGCGGGCTGCCCAAATAAAAAGCGGTTCATCAATGTTGAACGGCTTGGCCAAAAACGGAACCAGCGCAGCCAGCACAACCAGCGTGAGTGTCCAATACGGTTGCAACCAACACCAGCGCTGGACCTTGTACAGCAACCCTTGACGGTGGTGCGCCGCGAGAACTGTCATCCGGCCTTAATAACCCGTTTTCACCGGTGAGAAAACATTTTTCGCCCGGCCGGAGTGCCCGCTCCAGCAGTGATCGCGCTTCGGTTGGCAGCCGCGAAAGTAATCATTTCCAGACATATACGGACACGCCTTCCGGCGGCACACGGCCAAAGACAAACGGCAGCGGTCCCCAGACCGACGCATAAAAACCGGCGCCCATTGTTTTGTTCATGGTCGTAAGCAAGTCCGGCCCGGAGACGGCAAGTTCCTCCTGTGAAATTACCAGTTTCGGTTTCGGCGGAAAAAGGTTCGTGTTGTTCGCAGGTATGGCAAGGGCGTCTCCGGCTTTCAACGGAGAGTGTGCGAAGTCCAACGCCGACGCGCCGAAGGCTTCCATGTAATATTGAAATCCCCAGTGTCCTTGGAACCACAAAGTCTTTTGCTGATGCCCGTATCTCAGGCAGGTTTGTTGCGCACACTGGCGAACTGCTGCTGCAAGGAGAAAATCAGACCGGGTCACACACCAAGCCAGCGAGGCGCTGGCCGCCAGGGAGAAGACGCCGCCGCGGGACCATGTTCCCCCGCCCGCGGGGATTCTCTGCTGCCCCAGCCGCCGGGCAATCAGAATCCCCACAGCCGGTGTCATCGGCAACAGCGAACGGGCATTGACCGTCCAGTTGCAAAATGCTGTGAAAACAAAGGTCCCCAAGACCCACAACCCCAGCAGCCACACATGCGCATCCCGCCGACGCACCAACTCCGCCACCGCTAGCGTCAGGACCGACAACCCGATGGTGGCCCAAAAAACAAACTGGAATTCGACGGAGATATGCGACGGGCCCAAGACCGCGCCTTGGCGCTTCCATGCCTCCCCATCAAGAACCTGGGCGAACAGGATCAACCCCGCTCCGCCGACAAGGACCGCCAGCCCCCGCGGTCGCCAGAGCAACGGCGCAAAAAACGCGGCCATGGCCAGGCATCCGCCGGTAAAGGCCAGCGCCACCAGACCGGTGTGTATTTTCGAGACGGCAAAAAAGCCTTGGGAAAACGCGGCAAAACCCATTGCGCGGTACAACAGGCTGTAGCCGTAAGCCGCCTGTGTCACGTATTGGTAGACGAACAGGACCACCAGTGGAATGAGCATGAATTGAGCCCATTGCCCCACCCGGCGTTGGTTCATCAGGCTGTGAACCGCCAGCAGGGGGATCAGACATGCGCCATAGTATTTGGTCAGTTCCGCCAGGGCGATCAAACAGCCAGCGGCCAACAATTTCCCGGTGTTTTTTTGTTCCGTTCCTTCAACCCAGAACACCACCGTCCAGATCCAAAACGCCAGCATCAACACGTCGCACATCACCGTCAGGCTGGAGACCAGGAAAACCGGCGTGAACAGGGTGGCCAGCGCCGCCAGCACAGGCTGGGGGCAAAGGTGGCGCGCCAGCCGGTGGGTCCCCCAAATGGCCGCCAGCGCCGGTGGTAGAAAAGCGGTGTGCAACCCCACTTCGCTCCAACCGAAAATGCCCGCCGCCGCGGCCAGATAGTAGCAGGCTAGTGGCGGGTTCTCGGTCATCTTCCACATCGGAATTGCCACCCAGCTCCATTCCACGTTGAACCCATACGGGTCTGCCGGATGCGCGTGGATCTGGCGGGCAGCCCAGAGGAAGAGAGGATCGTCAATGTTGAACGGCTTGGCCAAAAACGGAACCAGCGCAGCCAGCACAACCAGCGTGAGTGTCCAATAGGGATGAAGCGCGGACCACCGCCGGATTTTATTCAACATCTCTCTGCCGAAACGCCATGTCGGAGCGGCCATGTCAGTCTCTTCTAACGGAATCCAGTCCAGGTGAAAACATTTTTCGCTCGCCAAAACCATCTTGCGCAGGCAAAGAGTGCGTTTGGGTTTTTGATTTCATGAACGAACAAATCGTTATCCTCGACTTCGGGTCGCAATACACCCAGGTCATTGCGCGCCGGGTCCGCGAGTGCCACGTTTATTCCCAAATCCTCCGCCACGACACGCCGGCCGTAAAAATCGCCGCGCTCCAGCCGCGCGGCATCATCCTCTCCGGCGGGCCGTCGTCGGTTTACGCCAAGGATGCGCCGCTGCCGGACAAAAACATTTTCACGCTCGGCGTGCCGGTGCTTGGCATCTGCTACGGCGTGCAACTGCTCGCGCAATTCCTCGGCGGCCGCGTCGAGAAAGGCCAGAAGCGCGAATACGGCAAGGGCGCGCTCACCGTGAAGGATGCGTCGTGCGTACTCTTTCACGGCCTGCCGCGGCAAATCCAGGTCTGGAACTCGCACGGCGATAAGCTCACGAAACTGCCGCGCCATTTCAAGCCGGTCGCCGTCACGGAAAATTCCCAGTTTGCCGCCATCGAGAACCGGGCGCGGAAACTGTTCGGCCTGCAATTCCACCCCGAAGTCGTCCACACGCCGCGCGGCCGGGAAATCATCTCCAACTTTGTCCACAAAATTTGCGGCTGCGGCAAGGGCTGGACGATGCGCCACTACGTCGGGCAGGCCGTGGAACAAATCCGCCAACAGGTCGACCGGGAACAGGTGATTCTCGGCCTGAGCGGCGGCGTGGATTCCAGCGTCGCGGCGGCGCTCCTCCACAAGGCCATCGGCGTCCAGCTCACCTGCATTTTCGTCAACAACGGTCTCCTGCGGGCGCGCGAGGCGGAAACGGTTCAGGACGTCTTCGGGAAACACTTTCACATCAAATTAAAATACATTGACGCCTCGAAGCGGTTCCTCACCAAACTGCACGGTGTCACCGACCCGGAACGGAAACGCAAAATCATCGGCGCGGAATTCATCCGCGTGTTCGACGACGCCGTCATTGAGTTGGCAAAAAAAAATCCGCAATCCGCAACCCGCAATCCGCAATTCAAATTTCTCGCGCAAGGCACGCTTTATCCCGACGTCATCGAATCCGTGCCCATTGCCGGCAATCCCGCCGCGCTCATCAAGAGCCACCACAACGTCGGCGGCCTGCCCAAGAAAATGAAGCTTCAACTGGTTGAACCGTTGAAATGCCTGTTCAAGGACGAAGTCCGCCAGCTCGGACTCGAACTCGGTTTGCCAAAAGAAATTGTTTTCCGCCAGCCCTTCCCCGGCCCCGGCCTCGCCGTGCGCTGCCTCGGCGAAGTGACGCCGGAGAAATTGCAGGTGTTGCGCCGCGCCGACGCGATTGTGGTGGAGGAGATGAAGGCGTCGGGTCTTTACTACAAGACGTGGCAGACGTTCGCGGTGCTGCTGCCCGTGCGCAGCGTGGGCGTGCAGGGCGACGAGCGCACCTACGACTGGACGCTCGCCATCCGCGCCGTGGAATCGCAGGACGGCATGACGGCGGACTGGGTCAAGCTGCCCTACGAACTGCTGGAGAAAATCTCGCTGCGCATCACGAATGAAGTGCGCGGGCTCAATCGTGTCGTCCTCGACCTCACCAGCAAGCCGCCGGGGACGATTGAGTGGGAGTAATCTGGTGTGATATTTTGCTGGTTATTGTCGCGACGCGACGCTAATCTGGTTGTATCATCAACTCATATCAGCTTATGGAAATCATCTTCAACTGCCCCAATTGCGACCAGGAACTGTCGGTGGATAGCGAAGGCGCCGGCTCGGAAATCAAATGCCCGACGTGCGGCGCGAAAATCACGATCCCAAACAAACCGTCCGAAGCGACGTCGGCGCCTCCGCCGGATGCCGGCGTGCATCCCATCAATCCCATTGCCTCGTCCGCCGCCGCCAAAATCGAGATGCATCTCAAAGTGCCCGTGCGCGACAAGCCGGGCGAATCCCTGGTGAAAAAGGCGGTGCCCTTGGTGGTCGCCGCCAAGGCCGCCGACAAAAAAATCCGCATCCGCACGATTCGTCACGCGACGTGCATCGAGGCTGGCCACGACAAGTTTGACGAACGGATCACGGAATTTTTGAATGAGGTCGGCGAGGTCAACATCGTCAGCGTTCACGTCGTCAATTACGAGCACTTTGACGTTGCCCTGCAAAAGATCATGACGGATTACGGTTTGATTGTGGTGTATCGGGGATAATTCCACCCGCGCGCGCCTTGACTTGCTGATTTGAGGTCGTTACTGTCGCCGCATGAATCGCCGGTTTGTTTTTTGGATTTTGCTCGTCGCGGGCGTAGCATTGCTCCCGTTCCGTTCGCCTGCGCCGCTGATTTATGTGCCGGGCGAGGGCTGGTATTACGAACCTTACGGCCAAAACGCGAAGTGGCAGCGCAGCCGCGCCAAGGATCAGTTGGAGGTGGCGGAACAGGCTTTCAAAACCGCCGATTACACCATCTCGTTGCGGGCGGCGCATCGCGTCCTGCGCGTGTGGCCGCTGTCGGATTACGCGCCGCACGCCGAATATCTCATCGGGCGCTGCCTCGAGGCCGCCGGCAAGGACGAGGCGGCCTTCAACGCCTACCAGAACATCATTCAAAAATATCCCAAGAGCGCGGAATACGATGAGGTGCTGTGGCGGCAATACGAAATTGCCAACCGTTTTCTCCACGGTCAATGGTTCAAGTTGTGGGGCTACATCCCGCTTTACCCCTCGATGGATCAAACGGCAAAGATGTTTGATAAAATCGTGAACAACGGCCCTTACAGCGGCGTGGCCCCGCACGCGCAATTGCGCATCGGCGCCGCGCGGGAAAACCAGAAAAATTACGCCGAGGCGGTGAAGGCTTACGAAACAGCCGCCGACCGCTACCACGACCAGCCGGTGATTGCCGCCGACGCGCTCTATCGCGAAGGCATCGCGTATCAAAAACAGGCCGCCACCGCCGAATATGACCAAAGCACCGCCGGGCAGGCCATTGCGGCTTACACCGATTTCATCACGCTTTTCCCCGACGACAAGCGCGTGCCCCGGGTGCAAAGGGCTATGGCCGCACTCAAGGCCGAGCAGGTGCGCGGCAATTTTGAAATCGCGCAATTTTACGAGAAAAGCAGGAAGTGGGCGGGCGCGGTGGTTTATTACAACGAAGTGCTGCAGCTTGATCCAAATTCACGCTTCGCCGCGCAGGCGCGCCAGCGAATCGAGTCGCTCAAACCGCGCCTCCAGGCTCCGGCGAGTTGAAATGCGCGCGCCTGGACTTTTTCTGACCTGCGCGACGGCGCTGCTGCTGCTGGCTGGTTGCGCCGGGTATCATCTCGGCCCGGTCAACTCCGACACTCGCGCTGGAGGTGAAAA
>CAWJHF010000006.1:0-167280 GCA_963842445.1 uncultured Verrucomicrobiae bacterium
CCCGCCAGCAGATTCTGAGGTGCAGCACAAGGTGAGCGAAGGCATGGGCGCCCAGGAAGGCAGCATCTTCGACGCCCATCTGCTCGTGCTCGAAGACCGCACGCTGCTCATACGAGGTCGTCCGCGTGATCCAGGAGCAAAAGGTCAACGCCGAGCACGCCTTCCACGCCGTCGCCAAGCGCTACGCCGCCACCTTGTCTGCCTCCAGGACGAGTACCTGCGGGAACGCGCCGCCGACATGCGGGACGTGACGACGCGCGTGCTCAACAACCTGCTGGGGGCCGGAGGAGGAGGCCGACCTTCGCCACCTCAAGGAGCCGTGCATCATCATCAGCCACGACCTGACGCCCTCCAACACGGCGCAACTGGACAAGCGCAAGGTGCTGGGCTTCGCGACGGACGTCGGCAGCAGGACCTCGCATACCGCCATCATGGCGCGTTCGCTGCGCATCCCGGCCGTGGTCGGCCTGAAGGACATCAGCGAGGAATTGAACAGCGGCCAGTACGCGCTGCTGGATGGCCTCAACGGCGTCCTCATCGTCAATCCGACCGACCAGACGCTTTTTGAGTACGGCCAGCTCATTGCGCAAGGCTACGCTCGCAGCAGAAGCTGCGCGAAATCCTGCACGAGCCCGCCGTCACCCTGGACGGGCACCCCATCCACCTTTCCGCCAACATCGAGCAGGCCGCCGACGCCGAGGCCGTGTCAAGGCGAACGGCGCCGAAGGCGTCGGCCTCTTCCGCACGGAATATCTGTTCATCAACCGCGACAAGCTGCCGGGCGAGGAGCAGCAATACCAGGCCTACCGGCAGGTCGCCGCCGCCCTCAAGCCGCTGCCGGTGGTCATCCGCACCCTGGACCTGGGCGGCGACAAGTTCCTGGCACACATGCAGATGCCGCAGGAGATGAACCCGTTCCTGGGCTGGCGCGCCATCCGCTTTTGCCTCCAGGAGCGCGGACATCTTCCGCGCGCAACTCCGCGCCATTCTCCGCGCCAGCGCCGAGGGCAACGTCAAGATGATGTATCCCATGATCTCCGGCCTGGACGAATTGAAGCAGGCCAACGCCCTGGTCGAGGAATACAAGGCCGAATTGCGCGCGGAGGGGAAGTCCCTTCGACGAAAAAATGGAAATCGGCGCGATGATCGAGACCCCCTCCGCCGCGCTCGTCGCCGACTCGCTGGCCCCGCGCGCAGTTCTTCAGCATCGGCACCAACGACCTCATCCAGTACTCCCTGGCCGTGGACCGCATGAACGAAAAGATCGCCCACCTTTACGAGCCGACCCATCCGGCCATCGTGCGGCTGATCAAGATGACCGTGGACGCCGCGCACAAGCACGGCATCCGCGTCAGCCGTCTGCGGCGAGATGGCGGGCGACCCGGTCCTGGCGCCGTTGCTGCTGGGCCTGGGCGTGGATGAATTGAGCGCCGCGCCCCGCTGGTGCCGCCGGTCAAATTCATCATCCGCCGCCTGAAACTGAGCGAAGCCCGCGAACTGGCCGCGTTTGCGCTGCAATGCGAATCGCGCCGCGGAAATCCTGGCCCGCTGCCAGGCCCTGGCGCGCGCAACTGCGCCGAGCCTGTTTGAAAATCAAAGCATGAAAGTCATTATCCTCGCCGCCGGTTACGCCACGCGGCTGTATCCACTCACCCTGACCCAACCCAAACCGCTGCTGCCGGTCGCCGGCAAGCCGATGATTGAATACGTCCTCGACAACCTCGCGCCCATCGGCGGCATTGACCGGATTTACGTCGTGACCAACGCCAAGTTCGCCGGCCATTTCCAGAAATGGTCGGACCACTATCGCGCCACCAAGGCGAAACTGAACTTCACCATCGTCAACGACGGTTCAACCGACGACTCCAACAAACTCGGCGCCATCGGCGACATTCATTATGTCCTCAAGACGCAGAACGTGGACGACGACTTGATCGTGGTGGCCGGCGACAATCTGTTCAGCGAGAAGCTGGGCGGCTTCGGCAGAATCTGCCGCGAGAAAGAAGGCGCCGGTGCTGGCGCGTTTATGACGTGGGCGACCTGGAACAAATCAAGAAGTACAACTCCATCTCCGTGGACGGCAACGGTCGCATCACCTTCTTCGAGGAAAAGCCGAAGAACCCGACCAGCACGCTCACCGGCATCGCGCTGTATTACTATCCCAAGTCCACCATCCCGCTCATCAAGCAATACATCGCCGAGGGCAACAATCCCGACCAGCCCGGACGCCTCGTGCAATGGCTTTACTCGCGCACGCCGGTTTACACCTGGCGCGTGCCGGGCATCTGGTTCGACATCGGCTCCAAGGAGACCCTCGAAGAAGCCGGCCAAATCTTCGCAAAACTTTCGCGAGGCGCGTAATCAGGCTTTGTGCCGTTTAAAGCCGACGACAGCCACGCCCAAGCCGACGAGGGTGATGATGGTTCCCAACACAATGGGCGTCATTATGTCACTGTTCCACACCCCCAAATCCCGGTGCTTGGCGAGCGCCGGGAGGACGATGCCAGGACCGAACAAGACCCCGAAAATTCCCAGTAGGATAATCGCAATTCGTTTCATAAGCGTCCTTTCCACTTTTTTGAATTCTCTCTTGAGCATTCCGGGTTTTCCAATTTCTCGAACGGCAATCTCAAAAGCCTGTTGCACGTTTAATCCCGCTTTCATCTGCTGTTCGATTTCCTCACGCAGATGGCTTTCCAGTTCTTCCAACGGCACGGGCGTTTTGACTCCGGCGGCCAGCATTTGTTGCCGCCAGTCGGCGATGGCTTGTTCGAGATCAAATATTCTAGCCCTCTTATTCTATGCTTCGGTCGCTTCCTTCATGGGTATAATTCCAATCGCTAGGAAAAGGAGATGCGCGCCCAAGACAACATTAAGTGGCCAATAGCCTCCAATTCCATAACCATGAGCCATACTGCCCGCGCCAAACCAGGCAAAGCCGACAATCATATTACCGACAATGCTCAACAGCAGTGCAACGCGGTCGCGTAATAGGCCGACTCGTTGAATCATCAACAAAGCGAGGAGCCAGACAGCAGCAACTGCTGCTCCGATTTCACGCGGGTCGCCAGTGAGATATTGCCCGCGATTCTGATGGCTCCAGAACACTCCCAAGACAAAACCCACAGCAACAAGGGCGGCGGCAAGTTGAGTGAATAGAAACGTTGCACGGCTCAAAACTTGTTCCCGTGCCGACGATGAGTCTCGGAATCGCCAGCAGTAAACGTAATAAATGCCGAAACCACCGGCTAGAAATGCTGCGCCATAGCCGGCGGTCAAAGTGAAAATGTGCGTAACAAGGAGAAGGCTCAGTTTACCGCTAAACAACTTCTCAAACAACGCTGCTAGCAACAAGGCACACGCGCCTGCCCAGACCAGCCAGCCGATGATCAGAGGTGTGGCCGCAGCGCCGTCTGATTTTCTGAATTCGGTCGCCACAGTGCCGGGATTTCCTACGCGTGAGACGGCGATCTTAAATGCTTCGGCTTCTGATTTTCCCGCCTTTAAGAGCTTGGCGATGTCTTCCTGTAAATGACTTTCCAATTCCTCCAGCGGCACGGGGGTTTTGATGCCGGCGGCCAGCATTTGCCGCCGCCAGTCCGCGATTGATTGTTCGAGATCAAACATATTGTTCCTTTCGCAGGCCGGACAGAACGCCATGAACCAGCGACCATTGTTCGTGGTGCCTGGCCATCGCCGTCTTGCCGTCTTTTTTGAGCGAGTAATATTTCCGCTTCCGCCCGGTCTCGCTTTCCCCCCAGCGCGACTTGATCAAGCCCCGGTGCTCCATCCGGTGCAACACCGGGTAAAGCATCCCGTCCGTCCATTGCAGCTTGCCGCCGGAGCGGGCCTTGACTTCCTGAATGATGGCGTAACCGTAACTCTCGCCCTTGGCGAGCAGCGACAAAATCAGCGGTTCCGCCGACGCCGCGACCAGTTCTTTGCGAATCATAGAGACACGATACATAGAGTTATATGTATGTCAAGCGGGAAAATTGAAATAAAAGAAATGCGTGCCAATTCGTGAGATTCGTGTCTTTATTTCGCCATGAACATTCAAGTGGCCGTTCTGTGCGACGCCGCGACGGACGACAACGGCAAGCTCAATCTGCTCGGCTCGTTCGACACGATTTACGCGCCGCAACTGCCCGCCGTCCATCCGCAATGCGCCGTGGCGTTGCGCGTCACCTTTACCGCCGGCGACGAGGGCCAGCACAAGCTCGCGCTGAATTTCATCAACGCCGACGGCCGTTCCATCATGCCGCCCATCGAGGTTCCCGTGGCGGTGGCGCTGCCCGGAAGACGCGCATTTCGTCACGCGCAATTTCGTCGTGAACATCCAGCAATTGAGGTTCGCCGAGGCGGGCTTGTATTCCGTGGACATCCGGCTCGATGACCAATCGCAGGCGAGCATCCCGCTCCTGGTCAAACTCATCCAGCGCGCCCCGGCGTGAGGAGCGCGGACAGCCTGTCCGCGATTTCGCCTGTTGGCGCGGCCAAGCGGACAAGCAGTCCGCGCTCCAATGACGACTTTGAACTTTGAACTTGGAACCGGGAATTGAATAATTCGCGCATGGCAAACGAACCGATTCTGCAACTCGATTTACCGGGCATCAAAAAAATCAAGAGCGGCAAGGTCCGCGAAATCTTCGACCTCGGCGACCGCCTGTTGCTTCGTCGCCACCGACCGCATTTCCGCCTTCGACGTCATCATGCCCAATGGCATTCCGCGCAAGGGCGAGGTGCTGACGCAGATTTCGCTATTTCTGGTTCGCGCAAACGGAATCGTTCCAGCCGAATCATCTGCATTTCGCGTCGCGAACGAGCCGTTGCCGAAAAATCTCCAGCCATTCGCCGACAAACTTGCCGCGCCGCAGCATGATTGTGAAAAAGGCGAAACCGCTCGCCATCGAATGCGTCGTGCGCGGCTATCTGGCCGGTTCGGGCTGGAAGGAATACCAGAAATCGCAGACCGTCTGCGGCATCAAACTGCCGCCCGGCTTGAAGGAATCCGGCGAACTGCCCGAACCGATTTTCACGCCCGCCACAAAAGCCGAGACCGGCCACGACGAAAACATTTCGTTCGAACGGGCGAAGCGAATCGTTGGTGACGACATGGCCGGGCAGGCCCGCGCGGCGAGCTTGAGGATTTACAATTTCGCCCGCGATTACGCCCGCCAGCGCGGCATCATCATCGCCGACACCAAGTTCGAATTCGGCCTGGACGACGGGAAGCTCATCCTGATTGACGAGGTGCTGACGCCGGATTCCTCGCGGTTCTGGCCGGCTGACCAATACGCGCCGGGCAGGGGCCAGCCGAGCTTCGACAAGCAATTCGTCCGCGATTACCTGGAAACGCTGGACTGGAACAAGACCCCGCCCGCGCCCGGCGCTGCCGCCGGAGGTCGTGGCCAGAACGCAGGCGAAATATCTGGAGGCCTACGAGCGGTTGACGGGCAAGAAGCTTGTGATGCAATGCAACCTGGTCGAAGATTTTCTGCAATACCTGCGCCACGAACGCGGGCAGGCGGAGCACACGCAGAAAACCTACGCCGCGCTGCTCGGCAAATTCATCGCTTGGGCCGGCAAACAGGGCTTGAACGACTGGAAACAGGTCGAGCTGCGCCATCTCATGGCTTTTCTCCAGCATGAACGCGAGCGCGCCGCTGGCGGATGAGCCGAAAGAGTCCACCAGGCGCTTGAGCAGCGAAAGTGTTTATCTCGAAATCGCCGCGTTGCGGGCCTTTTATCACTTCGCCGAGAACGGAAAAACTTCTGCCGGTCAACGTCGCGGAAAATCTGTCTTTGCCGCGCCGCTGGAAACGTCTGCCCAAAGCGCTGACCAACCAGGAAATCGACAAACTGCTCACGCCGGAAACGCCGGAAACGCCGGAAATCTTGTGCGATCAGGCCATTCTGGAACTGGCCTATGCCTCCGGCTTGCGGCTGGCGGAACTGCGCAACCTGCGGCTGGAACAGCTTCATCTCGACGCCGGCTTCATCAACGTCATCGGCAAAGGCAACAAGGAACGCGTCGTGCCGGTCGGGCGCAAGGCGGTTGACAGCGTTGAATCGCTATCTCGAAACCGGGCGGCCCAAGCTGGTCACGCCGCGTTCGCCGGCCAATGTTTTTTTGACGAAACGCGGCACGCCGTTCGCCGCGGTGACGCTCTGGCTGCGCATCAAAAATCGCGTTCGCCGCGCCGGAGTGGCGCGCAACATCACGCCGCACATGTTGCGGCACAGCTTCGCCACGCATCTGCTGGAGCACGGCGCGGATTTGCGGGTGATTCAGGAACTGCTCGGCCACGCCAACATCAGCACGACGGAAATTTACACGCACGTCACGGGCCAACGGCTGCGTGACATTCACCGCAAGTTTCATCCACGGGCATAACCGAACCCATCAGGACGCCACCCGGTATGCAAACCATTTGCGGCCGCGTCAAAAAAGTGCCACAGTTGGGTCATGATGCCCCGCACCGTTCGCCTTGCCGCCATCGCGCTGGCTGCGTGCGCGGGCCTCGCCCGCGCCGGGGAGGACCCGACCGACCAGGTCGGCGATGACACTTCATGGCATGACTTTTCCACCACGCCGGAATGGAGCGAGCCGGTGCCGGCGAAATCGGCGCAGCAATTTCCCCCGGTAACTCCGGCGTTCAGTCCGGTCGTGCCTTCCGCGCATCAGCCGTCGGGCGCACTATCGGGTCGCGTGGTGTTCATGAACTCCGGCCACGGCTGGACGTGGTATACGAACGGCTGGAATTTGCAACGGCCCGTGGCATTGAATTCAATGAACGAGGATTACGGCAATCTCGACCAGTTGAATTTTTTCGCCGCCTACTGTTTCAACGCCGGGGCGATTGTCGCCTCGATGCGCCCGCTCGGCCAACAGACCAACGAAGTGGTGATTGACAACGTGGACGCGGGCGTCACGTTCGCCGGCGCGTGGAGCGATAGCACTTCGACAGTCTATTTCGGCAAGCCCGGCGACGTGCCGTATCGCTACGCCGCGTTCGACAACACTGAATCAGCCACGGCGACTTATACCCCGACGATCCCCGTCCCCGGTTATTATCCGGTCTATACCTGGGTTCGTCATGGCTCGGATCGCGGCGACCAGCTTTACCGCATCCGCCACACCGGCGGCGAATCGCAGTATCGTGTGCCGCATTATCTGGTCGGCAACGGCTGGGTTTATCTCGGCGAATACTATTTCAACGCCGGTTCAAATTCCGCGAACGGCTCCGTCATCATCAGCAATTTGCGCAGTTCGACCAACGGTTCCGTGGTCATCGCCGATGCGATTCGTTTTGGCGACGGCATGGGCTCGATTGATCGCGGCGGCGGCGTGTCCGGTTATCCGCGCGAAGAGGAAAGCTGCCGCTACTGGATTCAATATAATCTCGCCCAGGGCCAGTCCACTTCGCTTTACGACATCAGCGGCTACACCGATGAGCAGGACAGTTGGTATGCGCCGCCGCGCATGTCGGTTGAAATGACCGAGACGAACGGCACTTCGTTTTTCAAGCGCATCCACATCAGTTTCCACTCGAACGCCAGCGCCAACGGCACTTCGCGCGGCGACGAGGCCTTGATCACCAGCGTGCCGACACCGAATCAGGCCGCGCTCGCGCGAATTTGCGGCCAGACCGTCAACGACGAACTGGTTGCGCTTGGCTCGCCGCCGCTGGAATTTGCCTGGTATGACAACGGCACGAACATCACTTATTCCGGCGGCTACGCCGAGATCAGTAACAACAACTTCGTGAATGTGATGGACGCCACCATCATCGAGGTGGCGTATCACGACAATGCGACCGACGCCGCGCTGTTGTGCGACTCGAAAGCACGCGCCGCCATCGCCCGCGCTGCAATGCACGCGGTCGTCAAATACATGAACCAGTTCGACACGAACAATCCCGTGCCGCTGATTTTCCTGCCCGAACCGCCCGCGAACGTCCGCGCCATCGGCAAAACCAATGGCATCGTCTCGCTCGCCTGGGCGGTGCCGGTGAGCGTCGCCAACAGCGGCGCGCCGACGAACTACATCATTTACCAGTCCACGAACGGCTACGGTTTCGGCAACCCGATTTCGGTTGGCAACGTGACAAATTTTACCATCACGAATCTTACGGCGGGCGTGGATTATTATTTTCGCGTGGCCGCGGCGAACGCGGGTGGCGAATCATTTCCGTCCGCCGTTGTCGGCTGCCGTCCGCCGCTGTTTAGCACGTCAGCAAAAATTCTTTTTGTGAATGCGTTCGACCGCTTTGACCGCACAACGGACCTGAAACAGTTTCTCGTTGCGCAAAATTATGTTCCGCCCGGCGGCTCCGGCAACAATGACCGCGTGCTGCCGCGCCGCGTCAATTCCTTCGACTATGTCGTGCCGCACGGCAAGGCCATCAGCGCGGCGGGCGTGGCTTTTGATTCCTGCCAGCACATCGCCATCACCAACGATCTCGTTGCGCTGACGAATTATCCCATCGTCATCTGGGCGTGTGGCAACGAATCCACCGCCGATGAAAGTTTCAGCAGTGCGGAGGAGACCAAAGTCGCGGCGTTCCTCGCCGCCGGTAGAAATCTTTTCACGTCCGGCTCGGAAATCGCGTGGGATTTGGGCCGCGCGGGCGTCTCGACGACGGCTGATCAGAATTTCATCCACAATCAGCTTCATGCCGTTTACGTCGCCGACAGTTCCGGCGTCTGGAATTTCACCGCCGTCACCAACTCGATTTTCGCCGGCAACATGAACGGCTCTTTTGACGACGGCTCGAAGGGAATTTATCTCGTCGGCTATCCCGATTTGATTGCGCCCACCAACGGCGCAACGGCGGGCGTGAATTACAGCAACCTCACCAGCGGCGTGGCCGGAATCATCTACAACGGTGCGGCGGGCGGCGGCAAGGTCATCTATCTTGGATTTCCGTTCGAGACCGTCACCAGCGCCAGCGTGCGCAACGCTTACATGGCGGACATGCTGAATTTTTTCAACGCCGCGCCGCTGAAATTTGAATCCATCACCTTGCTGCCGGGCAATCAAATCAATCTCGTGATGAGCGGCCTGACGGGAACTTACACGCTGCAAACGACGGCGGTTCTCCCGGCGTGGGGTTCGTTCACCACGCTCACGAACACCACCGGCGCGTTTGAATTTACCGACGCCACCACAAATTCCGCCGTGAAATTCTACCGCGTGATGTCCGCGCCGTGACGGGAAGATTTTCGTGTCTCATCCGCCGGGGCGTGTTAAAAACAGGGCATGGGCGCGCAACGAAAAGTGATTTTCACCGCAATGTTCCTGGCCGGCTTTGTCACCGCCGGTTGCTCGCAGGAACCCCAAGCCACCAAAGGACACGTTATGAAAACATCGCTCACCAGCGCCGCGTTTGCCGACGGCGAGCCGATTCCGGCAAAATACACCTGCGACGGCAATGACGTATCGCCGCCGCTGCAATGGACGAATGCGCCAGCGAACACCAGATGTTTCGCCCTCATCGCCGACGATCCGGACGCGCCCGTCGGCACGTGGGTGCACTGGGTGCTTTATGATTTGCCCGCCGACAGCAGCGCATTACCCGAGAACGTTGCCAAAACCCAAAACATCACCGGCAATGCCAAACAGGGGGTGAACGATTTTCGGCGGCTCGGTTATGGCGGGCCGTGTCCGCCTCCAGGAAAACCGCATCGCTACTTTTTCAAGCTATACGCGCTCGACCGGGTGCTCGACCTCAAACCCGCCGTGACGAAAAAGGATTTGCTCAAGGCTATGGAAGGACACGTCCTGGCTGAAGGACAGTTGATGGGGACGTATCAGAGGAAATAAACGGAAAACATCGAACATTCAACATTCAACGCTCAACACCCAATCAATGTGCGCTCTCAGCGGCATTGAATGTTCGATGTTGGTTGTTGGTTGTTGAATGTTTCCGATTTTTCAGTCTTTCTTTGGTACCCATTTCGTGGTTCATTTTCGACTGTTTATGAGCAAAACTGCATTGTTGTTTGCCGGGCAAGGCGCGCAGGCCGTTGGCATGGGCAAGGACCTTGCCGATAAATTTCCACCGGCCAAAGCCTGGTTCGACCGCGCCAACGCTGCGCTGGGTTATGACCTCGCCGCGATTTGTTTCAATGGCCCCGACGCCGAATTGACCAAAACCGAAAACGCCCAGCCCGGCATTTTCCTCGTGAGCTGGGTCGCGTTCCAATTGCTCAAGGAACAGGCGCCGTCGCTCCAATTTGACGCCACCGCCGGATTGTCGCTCGGCGAATTCACGGCGCTGGCGGCCGCGGGTGCGATGAGTTTTGAGGACGGCTTGCGCGTTGTGCGCCAACGCGGAAAATTCATGCAGGAAGCGTGCGACGCGACACGCGGCGGCATGGCTGCGGTCATCGGGTTGGACGAAGCGCCGACGCGCGGGGTCTGCGCCGAGGCTGGCGTGATGCTGGCGAATCTGAATTGTCCCGGCCAACTTGTCATTTCGGGCGAAACGGACAAAATTGCCAAAGCCGTGCGAACTCGCCAAAACGAGGGGCGCGAAGCGCGCGATACCATTGCCGGTCGCCGGGGCATATCACTCGCCGCTCATGGCGAGCGCACAGCCGAAGCTACAGGCGGCGTTGGCGAAAATAACCATCGCATCGCCGTTCGTGCCGGTGATTTCCAATGTCACAGGGCAACCGCACGGCGGCGCGGCGGAAATTTCCGCGCGGCTGGTCGAACAGGTCACGTCACCGGTGCTTTGGGAAAAATCCATGCGCACGTTGCTGGCGCAAGGTTTCACGCGGTTCATCGAACTCGGCCCCGGCACGGCCTTGAATGGTTTCATGAAGCGGATTGAAAAAAATGCGCAGACGTTGAATGTGTCGGATGTGGCGAGTCTGGAAGCAACAGTAAAAACTTTAGCATCGTGATTCTGCGGTCGCTGGCGGCCCGACAAATGCGCCGACCAACATCAAGCCGCATCCCGCGAATATGGCAAGAATCAGATGCGAGGCGGCGAAGAAGGGTTTGATCACATCCACGCTGGCTTTGTCGGAACCCGGATTTAATCCAACCAACATTAGCAAAGAGATAGAAATCCAAGCGACCAGAAGCCCGACCAGCCATTTTCGAGTCGAAGCTGAAATTTTGTGCAGAAGACAGAACGGTATCACAGCCGCTATCAAATAAATAATGCCAAATTCGCCGTCAGCGATTTTGCCGTAAACTCCCAATTGCTTTATCAATTGGCCGAAGCTGTCGGTCGGACTGAGCGATTCAAATTGTCCCCTTGTAATCACATGAAAGAAGCCTTCAACCGTACGTGGGTAACCCCAATTCATTGGTGGGGTCGTCATGGAAAATATCGGCAATAAAAAATAGGCGCTGATACCGGTAAGAAACAACACACCACAGAGGCAGGATGTTTTCCATTCGCTGAAAAAGCGGCGCGTTTTGAATGACAGAATGCCCCACATGAGTGTGGTAATGACCGCTGCACTAATCAAAATGTTCCGCGATGATGTGCCGATATACCAGCCGAACTGGTGCAAATGAATGTTCATAACCAGAACCCCCCACAAAAAGAAACTGATTCCAAAAAATATTTCCCGGCCGAGTTTGCGTTCGCCCATCGCCAACAAAAACGGCAACCCGAAGGTTGCCGGAATCAATGCCTGGCTTTCGCTCAACGTCAAACCATGAACGAATACTGCCGCGTAAAGGAAGCGCCTGCATTGCGGCGCGAAAAACCATCGCGTCATGAGACAGATCGTCAGTGCAAACAGAAGGAGGCTCAACGGCCAGGTGTCAGCCACCACCGTTTTACACCAAAAACAGCCGTCAAACCCAAACCCCGATCCCGCGACGCAACTGCAAACTACGCGCAACGACTTTTCTTCATTCGGAAGGAGATTTTTAAAGCTGGAAATATTTTCCGCCGCCAAAACTCCAACACGCGATACTATCAACGCGATCAAACCGCACGCTAGAGCGCCTGCCACCGCGGACGCGACTCCCAATCGCCACGCGATATTCGAAAACGGCAGCAGCTTGATGAAAAGCCAGCCGTAAATTGCCCAGAGCGGATGTCCTGGAGATATGGACACGCCCGGATACATCGCCGCTGTGGAATAGAAGCCTGAATGATCAAGGTCAACTTCCGGCGACAGCGTGAACAAATAAACCGCCAGCGCCAGCAGTGTCGTGACACCAAAACTCACCCAGTCCACTTTCTGAAAAAAACGGGAGAGTCCCGCCGGGTTCGCTGCAAGTTTTGCGTCGTCTGTCGTCACACGATTTCGTTCAATAGACACCGCAGTCTCCAAGATTTGTATAAATTGGGGGGGGTGTATCCATACTTTTTGTGTGCATTTGGGCCCGTTTGCGGTTAAACAATGGCCCGCCATGAAACAACTTGAGAATCAAATTGCCGTCGTGACCGGCGCGGGCCGGGGCATTGGCCGCGCCATTGCGTTGAAATTGGCTGCCCACGGGGCCGACATCGTGGCGGTGGACCTGAAAACCGACTTCGTACAGGAAACGTCTGATGAAGCCCGGAAACTGGGGCGCAAAGCCTGGACCGTTGCGGCCAACGTGGCGGACGCCGCCAGCGTCGAGGCCGCCGCCGGACAGATTTTGAAGGAGCCGGGCGGGTGGATATCCTGGTGAATAACGCCGGCATCACCAAGGACGGCCTGGTCATGCGCATGAGCGAGGCGGATTGGGACGCCGTGCTGGACATCAATCTTAAGGGGACGTTCCTGTTCACCCGGGAACTCAGCCGCGCGCTCCTGAAACAGAGGTCCGGCCGCATCGTCAATATCGCCTCGGTCATCGGATTGATTGGCAATGCGGGCCAGTGTAATTACGCGGCCAGCAAGGCCGGCGTCATCGGTCTGACCAAGTCGTGCGCCCGCGAGTTCGCCAGCCGGGGCGTCACCGTCAACGCCATCGCGCCGGGTTTCATCCAGACAGCCATGACGGACAAATTGTCGCAGGAACAGAAGGAATCCATCACCAAACAGATCCCGCTGGCTAGTCTGGGCCAGCCGGAGGATGTGGCGGAAGCGGTGTTGTTTTTCGCCAGCCCGGCGGCGCGTTATGTCACGGGCCAGGTTTTGGCGGTGGACGGCGGGATGGTGATGTGAGGGGTCAAACAATAAAATTGAAAAAAATGTGATTCAGGGCTTGACGCCCCCCGTTATCATAGCATAGACACAGTTCAAAATTTAACCGGAGCAACCCATGGCTGAAAAATCTATCGAACAACGCGTAAAGGACATCATCGTCGAACAACTCGGTGTGAATGCGGACCAGGTGACTCTCGAGGCGAAATTTATTGAAGACCTCGGCGCCGACTCGCTGGACACGGTCGAGCTGGTCATGGCGCTGGAGGAGGAATTCGGCATCGAAGTGCCCGACGAGCAGGCCGAGAAACTTCAAAGCGTCGGCGATGTCATCAAATACATCGAAGACGTGCAGCAGAAGTAGTCGCGACGTGAAAACTTCGGGGCAGTTTCGGCTGGACTCAGCTTGATCTGCCCCTTTTGATTTTATGGGAAGCCATTCAACGCAGTGCCGCGTGGTCATCACCGGCCTTGGTGTGGTCACACCGCTCGGACACCAGCTCGACGCCTTCTGGAACCATCTCGTCGCCGGGCAATGCGGCATTGACCGCATCAGCGCCTTCGACGCGACGCCGTTCGACACGCAAATCGCCGGCGAGGTGAAAAATTTTGACCCCACGCCCGCCTTTCCGTCCCCGAAGGAAGTCCGGCATACCGACCGTTTCTCCCAATTCGGTGTCTTCGCCGCGCATCGCGCGTTGCTCGATTCCGGTCTCGAGCTTGAACGGGAAAACCACGACGAAATCGGCGTCATCATCGGCTCCGGCATCGGCGGCCTGGCCACCACCATCAAACAGCACAAAGTCCTGCTCGACCGCGGGCCGGACCGGCTGTCGCCGTTCATGATCCCGATGCTCATCAGCAATATGGCTTCGGGGCTGTTCTCGATGTTTTACAACTTGCGCGGTCCGAATTTCGCTACCTGCTCGGCCTGTGCGACAGCCAACCACGCCATCGGCGAAGCCTGGCGCGCCATTAAAATGGGCGACGCGCAGGTGATGTTCGCCGGCGGCGCGGAAGCGGCGGTGGTTTCGATTGGCATCGGCGGTTTCTGCGCCATGAAAGCCATGAGCCGGCGCAACGATGATCCGAAGCGCGCCTCGCGCCCGTTCGACAAGGAACGTGACGGCTTCGTCATGGGCGAAGGCGCGGGCGTCGTCGTGCTCGAAGAATTGGAACACGCCAAACAACGCGGTGCGAAAATTTATTGCGAGATTGTCGGTTACGGCAACACCGCCGACGCCTACCACCTGACTGCACCTTCGCCCGACGGCGAAGGCGCGGCGCGCTGCATGAAAATGGCCTTGAAAACCGGTGGTTTGAACCTCGAAGACGTTTCCTACATCAATGCCCATGGCACTTCCACGCCGCAAGGCGACGCTTGTGAAACGCAGGCCATCAAAGCTGTTTTCGGCCAGTATGCAAAAAAAATTGCGGTCAGTTCCACCAAAGGCGCGCTCGGCCACATGCTCGGGGCCGCGGGCGGCGTGGAAATGAGCATTTGCGCGCTCGCCATCAAGCACGGCGTCGTCCCGCCGACCATCAATTACCAGGTGCCTGACCCCGAATGCGATCTGGATTACGTGCCGAACACCGCGCGCGAATTGAAAGTGAACGCCGTCATCAACAACTCGTTCGGCTTCGGCGGCCACAACGCCAGCATCGCGGCAAAAAAATTTACGGGTTAAACCGTGAACTTCCTTTCGCTAATTGAAAACAAGCGCGAAGGGAAAACCCTCGCACGCGGACAAATTCAAAGTTTTATCCGCGAATTCACCACCGGAAAAATCCCCGACTATCAGATGGCCGCGATGCTCATGGCCATTTACTTTCGCGGACTCGACACCGCCGAAACCACCGCGCTCACGCTCGCCATGCGCGATTCCGGCGACGTATTGAAATTTCCAAAGGACAAACGGCCGCTGGTGGACAAACATTCCACCGGCGGCATCGGTGACAAGGTTTCGCTCCCGCTTGCGCCGCTGCTCGCCTGCCTCGGCTTCCGCGTGCCGATGATTTCCGGCCGCGGCCTCGGCATCACCGGCGGCACACTCGACAAACTCGATTCCATCCCCGGCTTTAAAACACTTCTCCCCGCCGAAAAGATCGTAGCGCAAGTCCAGAAAGTTGGCTGCGTCATTTGCGGCCAGACCGAGCGCATGGTCCCGGCGGACAAAAAAATCTACGCGCTCCGCGACGCTTCCGGCACCGTGCCGAGCATCCCTCTCATCACCGCGTCCATCCTTTCCAAAAAGCTCGCCGAAAGTCTCGACGCGTTGGTGCTCGACGTGAAATTCGGTTGCGCCGCGTTCATGCCAACCAGGGCCGATGCCCGCAAACTTGCCGGGGCCATGGTCGCGCTCGGCAACGAGTGCGGCGTGAACACCCGCGCGATTTTGACGGACATGAACACGCCGCTGGGCCGCGCCGCCGGCAACTGGCTGGAAGTGAAGGAAAGTGTGGCGGTGCTTGAGGCCCCTCGCCCTAGCCCTCTCCCCGCTGGGCGGGGAGAGGGTGGCCGAAGGTCGGGTGAGAGGCAAATATCCGACCTCCGCACGCTTGTCCTCGACTGCGCCGCGCATCTGCTCGTTCAAACCCGCAAATCGAAATCACTCGCCGCCGCACGCCAACAGGCCTGGAATTGTCTGAACTCCGGCTCCCCGCGAAAAAAGTGGGACGAAATGCTCGTTGCTCAGGGCGCGGATCTGAGGGCGTTCAACAAAAAACTCGCGCTCGATTCCACTGCCCCGGTCGTGGTTGAATTGAAAGCGGAAAAATCCGGTTACATTTCCAAATGCGACGCGCGGCTCATCGGCGAAGTCATTCGCGATTTGGGTGGCGGCCGGCTCACCAAAGAATCGGTCATCAATTATGACGTGGGCATTGATCAAATCGCCAAGCCCGGCGAGCGGGTGGAAAAACCCGCGACACTTTGCCGCGTTCACGCCGCTGATTCAAATCAGGCCAAAGCAGCCATCGCCCGCCTGAAGGCCGCTTTTGAAATTTCCGCGAAACCCGGAAAAGCCACGCCTCTGATTTTGGAGATGGTCGCTTCGTCAGGTTAGCCCGGTAAATTCAGCGAAGGATTTTGCGTTGGCCGTCGTGTTTCTGTATAAAGAACACAAATCAAACCAGCCAATTTATGAAAAAATCCGCCTGCCTCGCCGCCGGTCTGCTTGCATTCGCCTTCACGTCAACGTTGGGACAACCAATGCCGCCATCAGCGCCAGTTCCTGCGCCCCGGCCCTCCGGCGATTTTCAGCAACGGCTGCAAGCCATTACCCAGCGGGCCAACCCGGAGCAAAACCAGCCACCCGCCTTGACCAAATTCAATCTCGATTTTCCCGGCGGCAAGCCCGCGGAGTTGGTCAAAGCCATCGAGAAGGCGATGGGCAAGCCGTTGAACACAATCATTTCCGATGAAGATGCCAATGTGCAATTGCCGCCGCTCAAAATGAACCATGTGGATGTCGCCCAATTGTTCAAGCTTTGGAAGCGGCCAGTCGCAAGGATGTAAGCGTTTTCAATCAGCAATTTGGCTCTTATTCGCAGCAGTCAACCGGATACAGCTTCAGAACGGCCTCGGGTAAATTTGTCGGATGATTCAATCTGGTATTTCCACGTCGTTAAACCCACTTTGCCACCAGTAATCTCATCCCAAAACGTCTGCCGGTTTTACTCTCTGACCCCTTATCTGGATCGGGGCTTTACGGTGGACGACATCACCACGGCGATTCAAACCGGCTGGAAAATGGCGGGCATCACTTCCCCGCCGGAGTTGAATTATCACAAGGAAACCAAGTTGTTGATTGCGTTCGGCGAACCGGACAAGCTGCAAACAATTCAGGATGTTCTCAATACGTTGCCACAATCCCAATACAGCCTGCCCGCCTTGGATTCTCAAATGAAACAACTCCAAGATCAGGTTGCCCAACTGAAGAGCAAAATTTCCGTTCCGCCGCCGAAACCAGTTGCTTCGCCCGAAGAAAAGACTGGAAAATAAATTTCCGTCGGCCGTTAATGCGTCAGCTTGGAAGAAAACATTCAACCCTCCAGCCCGCGTTCCGCGGCCCTGGACAAAAGTTCGCGCGAAACGCCAGACGTGGCGGCGTTGACCCGCGCGATGGCGAAAGGTGATGAAATGGCCTGGCGCACTTTTTACGATGCTTACTTCGACCGCCTGTGGCGTTACCTGCTGGTCGTCGCCGCCGGCAATGAGGACGCCGCGCGTGAAGCTTTGCAGGCGACTTTGATTCGCGTGACGCGGCACATCAAAATTTTCAGGGACGAGAACGTTTTTTGGAGCTGGCTCACAGTTTTGGCGCGTACGCGCTTTCGCGGATGAAACGAAAAAACGACGACGCTATTTTTTATTTCTCGACCGTTTCACGCGAGACGCGAGCGTTGAACTCGACAGCGCAGAAGGCAATCAAGCTGATGACCGGCTGAAACTGTTGTTGGAACGCCAGGTCGCGTTGCTGCCGCCGGACGAACAACGGTTGGTGGAGCAAAAATATTCCGCGCGCCGTTCCGTGCGTGAAATTGCGGGCGAATTGCAAACGACGGTAAAGGCCGTTGAATCAAAACTGACCCCGTCCGGCGCAAATTGAAAGACGCGGTGCTGGCGGAATTGAACAATGAATCGAGAAGCTGACAACGGACCGTTGCTCAATGACGTACTGGCTGAAGCGGTGCCTCCTGATTTTCGCAAGGCGCTGCTTGACCAAACGCTGTGTCTGACTCGCCGACGCCGACGCTGGCGGCAAACACGGCGCGCGGCGGCATTGGTCGTTGCGCTGGGATTGCTTGCCCTTTTGGTCTGCCAAAACGTGCCGCCGCCCCCGGCCGCGCCGATGCCGCCGGCAAAGGCGGAGGTTAAAAGTTATCAGCTCGTCCGGACTCAACCATTGCCCGCCTGCGCGATTGTTGCCACCCAAACGCTTTCGGCCAGCCAGCTTGTCGCGTCAGTTGCAACGGTTGAAATGGTTCAAACCACCGCCGGTAATTTTCGCGCGATCAACGACGACGAACTTCTGGCGTTGGTCGCATCGCGGCCGGCGGCGCTGGTTCGCGTAGGCCCGCATTCCGAGCAGTTGGTTTTTGTGAATCCAGCAGACGCAAAGGGTTTTCCCGTCAATTGATTCCCCCTCGCACTTCGTGCCCCGCGTTTCACCCCAGCGACTCCAGAATTTTCTCCGCCGCCGCGCGCGGATTTTCGGCGGCATAAATCGGACGGCCAATCACCAGCCAGTTTGCGCCTGCGGCGACGGCTTCACGCGGTGACAGCGTGCGCTTCTGGTCGTCGGCCTTTTCCGCGCCGGTGCGGACGCCGGGTGTGACCAGTTGCATGGCGGGCGGGATCGCCTGCCGGAGTTTGGCCACTTCCAGCGGCGAACAGACCAGCCCGCGCAATCCCGCTTTGGTGGCCACCGTGGCCAGGCGGCGCACCTGATAATCCACGTTTGCATCGAGGCCGATTTCCTTCAGCGCCCCGGCGTCGAGGCTCGTCAGCAACGTCACGCCCAAAACGAGCGGCGGACTGTGGCTGAGCCGCCACGCGGTTTCTTGCGCGGCCTGTTCGGCGGCCTTGAGCATTTCCAGGCCGCCACTGGTGTGCACGGTGAGTATCTGCGCGTCCAGTTGCACCGCCGCGGCGACCGACTTGGCGACCGTGTTGGGAATGTCGTGAAATTTCAAATCCAGGAACACCATCACGCCCCGCTCGCGAATCCGGCGCACGATGTCCGGTCCGGCGACGGTGAAAAGCTCGCTGCCGACCTTGAAACCGCCCGAAACCGGGGCCAGCAGCTCCACGAGTTTCAGCGCGGCCCCGGCCGTCGGCACATCCAGCGCGACAATGATGGGATTGCGTTTGTCAGCCACAGACGCACACAAGTAAGCACAGTTTCCAGAAAAGTGCATCCGCGAATTTTGACTTTGCCGCGAGAATTTTCTAGCCTGCCTGCATGAAAGTCATCCGCCACAGCGACGCGAACTTTGCCGGGAAACTCCGCGAACTGACCGCCGCCTCCAGCCTGTTTGATCCGGAAATCGAGCAACGCACCCGCGCCATCCTCGACGCCGTGCAGGTGCATGGCGACGCCGCGCTGCTGGAGTTCACGGAACGCTTCGACGGCGCGAAGCTTGCCGCCGACCGGCTGGCCGTCACGCAGGCGGAATTGTTCAATGCCTCGCTCGCCGCCGATGAATCGCTGCGCAAGGCCGTGGCCGAGGCGGAGAAAAACATCGCCGCCTTCGCCAAAAAATCGCTGCGCAAAAACTGGCAGACGAAGAATTCGCACGGCGCGACGGTCGGCGAAAAGTTCGATCCGTTCCAGCGCGTGGGCGTTTACATTCCCGGCGGCAAGGCGCCGCTGGTTTCCACCGCATTGATGACCATCACGCTGGCGAAAGTCGCGGGCTGCCCGGAAATCGTCGTCTGCACGCCGTGCGGCAGGGACGGCGCAATCAATCCCGCGCTGCTGTTCGCCGCGCGCGCGGCGGGCGCGACGGAGATTTACCGCGTCGGCGGCGCGCAGGCGATTGCGGCGATGGCTTACGGCACGAAGACGATTCGCCGCGTGCAAAAGATTTTCGGTCCCGGCAACGCCTACGTCGTCGCCGCCAAACGATTGCTCGTCGGCCACGTCGCGATTGATTTGCTGCCCGGGCCGAGCGAAGTGCTGGTGCTGGCGGACGACACGGCGAACCCGAAATTTGTCGCCGCCGACATGCTGGCGCAGGCCGAACACGGCTCCGGCCACGAACGCGTCTGGCTGGTGACGACCTCGGACAAAATTTTGAAAGCCGTCGAAAGGGAAATCGCGAGGCAACTGCCGAAACTGGCGCGCCGCGAATTTATTCAACGCGCGTTGCGAAACAATGGCTGGCTGATTCAGGTGAAATCGCTCGATGACGGCGTGGCGCTGGCGAACCGGCTTGCGCCGGAGCATTGCGAAGTGATGACGCGCAATCCGCGCAAAGTTTCCGAAGGAATTTTGACGGCGGGCGCGATTTTTCTCGGTCCGTGGTCGCCGACGGTGCTGGGCGATTACGTGGCCGGGCCGAGCCACACGCTGCCGACCGGCGGCGCGGGCGCGTCGTTTGCCGGGCTGACCGTGGACCAATTCCAGCGCCGCACAAGCGTGGTGGAATACAACCGCGCCGCGCTCAAGAAAGCACTGCCCGCCGTGAAAAAATTCGCCGAACTTGAAGGCCTGGGCGCGCACGGAAAAAGCGCGGAAATTCGCTCAAAATGAATCAGATTTAACCTGGTTGTTATGGCCAACACGCCACCGAAACCACCGATTCAAGAGCGTTCAGACTTAGACTTATTGGATGAACTTTGCTTGGAACTTCGGCACGTTGGAGTTTGTGATAACGATCTTCCGAATGGCCAGCGCGTGAAACAACACAATCGTGAAGTTTGTATAATTCACACTGAACTCGTTAGACGCAAAATGGATATTGTTTCTCGAATCGCTCTTCTGTCCCAAGAAACGTCGTGGAAGATGGACGATTTGCTTGGGGATTGTTTGGCATTTCCGAAACGACAGCCCTATGTGAAGGAATTGGATGGCATCCGTAGAACATTGCGTTGTTGCTTGTGTCGTAAAGCAGAAAGACCACCGGATGCAAAGCTGTTTTGGTTTTGCGAATCGTGTATGAAGCGTGTTGCTTTGGCATTGCAACAGAAAACCGCTTGCGACGGTATTGTAGTTTTCAGAAGTTACACTCCAAACAGCCGTTGTTCTCACGCTGATGCAGACACGCCTTTGGCGACCGAATGCTATTCCGATCAGATTTATGGTGTTTGTGAGAAATGTGTTTCAAAAGAAATAGAAAGACGGCGCCGATTGCCTTCTCTCGATTGAGTTAATGAAAGTTTCATCATTCATCCGCCCGCCGGTGCGCGAGTTGCACCCTTGCGTCTATGGCGAGCAGCCGGTGATGTAGCCGCCGATGCAAATCGCCGGAATAGCCGCGCTTTCACAAGCGCGGCTACAGCTCTCGCGGTTGCGGCCTTAATGCGCCACGGCCACTTCCACGCGCGGTTTGATGCGCAAGTCCTCGGCAATGTGCCGCACAATCACACCCAGGTTGCGTGCGGTGGGGTTGCCGTTGCGGTTCAGCATCCGGTGCAGCGTCTTTTCGCCCAGGCCGGTCTGTCGCGCCAGTTCCTTGAAGGTGATTTCGGCGTGAACCAGGTCGCGCAGCATGGAAAGTCCTTCGGCAGTTTCGCCTTCCAGCAACGCGCCCACGGCTTCGGCATAGAGCGCCCGCGCAAATTTCCGGTCGCGTTTGATCCGCGCCACCACGGTTTCCTTGTAATCTCGCGTCAGTGCCATGTCATGCCTTTGTCTGTTTGTATCGTTTCCAGCGTTCCACCGCAGCGGCGATGTCGGCGTCCTGCCGGCGTTTGCTGCCACCGCCAAGCAGGATGATGATGGTCCGGCCTTCGCGTCCGTAATACACGCGGTAGCCCGGCCCAAAATCCAGCCGCAGTTCAAACACTCCATGGCGCAGCGGCTTGGCCGCGCCGAAGTTGCCCGCTTCCAGCCAGCGGACGTATCTGTCCACCCGCGCCGCCGTCACCGCGTCCAAATCGTCGAACCACTCCGCGAACGGCGAGCGCCCGCCTTCAGTGTATTCACGAATCTCGAAAGAGCCGTTCATATAGTAGCATTTATGTTACCATTGTCAACTGCGTTTTCCGGCGATAGAAGATGCATTGCGAACGATTGTCTGCGCTGAAAATCTTTTCATTCCGGCGAATGTGTTTATCCTGTGCGCATGGTAATTCATTTGCTTTCGCAGTCGAGAGTCCACGTTGTTCCCTTGAGATGAACAAGACCAGCTTGAAAAATTTTATCCGCCCGCTGGTAAGCGAGTTGCACCCTTACCTCTATGGCGAGCAGCCGAAAATCAAGGGGTTGATCAAGCTCAACACGAACGAGAATCCGTATCCGCCGTCGCCGAAAGTGCTGGCGGCGGTCAAGGCGGCGGTGGACGGGCGGTTGCGGCTGTATCCGAATCCGACGGCGCAGGCGTTGCGCGAAAAACTGGCGAAGCTGCACGGCTGCCACGCGGACAACATCATCGTGGGCAACGGCTCGGATGAATTGCTGGCGCTGGCCACGCGGGCGTTTGTGGAGCCGATGTCGGGCAGGGACACGCGGCTCGCGAGTCCGCAGACGTCTCGCGAGGCGTCCCTACGGTGTCAATATTTCACGCCGAGCTATTCGCTGTATCCGGTGCTGGCGGACATTCATGGCGCAGCGAAAAATCCGGTGCCGCTCAAACCGGATTTCAGTTTGCCAAGCCTGGCCGAATTGAAGCGCGAGCGGAGTCTGGAGATTTCGACGCCGCGCTGACTTTATGTCACAACACCCAACGCGCCGAGCGGGCGCGGTTACAAAACCTCGGAACTGGAAAAGCTTTGTGCGGCGCAGAAGGGCGTCGTCATTCTCGACGAGGCTTACGTGGATTTCGCGGAGGAAAACGCGCTGAAGCTGGCGTTGAAATATCCGCATGTGCTCGTGGCGCGGACGTTTTCCAAGGCGTATTCGCTGTGCTTCCAGCGCGTCGGCTATTTTGTCGGGCACCGCGGAACTCATCGCCGCGCTGCACAAGATCCGCGACAGCTACAACGTGAACGGCCTCGGCCAGATCGCGGCGGAGGCGACGCTGGACGATTTGAAGTATTACCGCGCGAATTTCAAAAAGATCATCGCCACGCGCGAGTGGCTGGCGCGCGAATTGACGAAGCTGGGTTTCCGGGTTTTTCCGAGCCAGACGAATTTCATTCTGGCGCCAGCCGCCGCTGTTTCCCGCGCACGAATGGCAGCACAAATTGCGCGAGCAGAAAATCCTCGTCCGCTGGTTCAGCTTTCCGGAAGTGAAAAATTATCTGCGCATCACGATCGGCACGCCGGCGGAAGTGGAGGCGCTGGTGAAGGCGGCGCGGAAGATTTTGGCCGGATGAACCGCATTGCCAATGGAAAATTCTCCGGCTCTGAAGCCTGTTCCCGGCGCGACGCAGAAAACGACAGACGGGACGCCCGTGCTACCTTTTTGTTTCCCGCCGGTGCAATTTCTGCTAAGAAGCCGGCGTGTATCTGGAATACTACGGATTGAAACAGGCGCCGTTCGACATCACGCCGAACCCGCGCTTTCTGTTTCACAGCCGGAAGCACCGCGAGGCGTTCAATCATCTGCTTTACGGCATCCGCGAGCGCAAGGGCTTCGTCCAGCTCACCGGCGAGGTCGGCGCGGGCAAGACGACGCTGTGCCGCGCGTTGCTCGAACAGCTCGACGGCCATTTTTCCACCGCGCTGATCCTCAACCCGGTGATGGACGCCGACGAACTGATGAGGGCCATCGCCACCGAATTCGGCCTGGACGTCAAGGGCCGCGACCGGCTGGAAACCATCGCGCTCATCAGCGAATTTCTGCTCAAGCAGGTCCAGCAAGGCAAGGAAACCGTGCTCATCATTGACGAGGCGCAGGATTTGACCGAGGAATTGCTCGAACAGGTGCGCCTGCTCTCGAACATCGAAACCGACGACCGCAAGCTGCTGCAAATCGTCCTGCTGGGCCAGCCGGAATTGCGCGACCGCCTGAACAGCCCCCGCCTGCGCCAGCTCCGCCAGCGCATCACCGTGCGTTATCATCTCGCGCCGCTCACGCGGGTCGAGGTCGGCCAATACATCCAGCACCGGCTCGAACTGGCCGGCGCGCAGGGCGCGCCGTATTTCACACAGCCGGCGCTCTGGCGCGTTTTCGGTTACAGCCGCGGCATTCCCCGGCTCATCAACGCCGTTTGCGACAAGGCGTTGCTCGCCGGTTTTGTCGAACAAAGCGACCGCATCAATTACCGGATGGTGGGCCGCGCCATCCGCGAACTCGAAGGAAACATCCACGCTATGAGCCGCATCAACGACGCGCTCAAACGCGCCCAGCGGGCGCAGCAGAAAAATCCGCCGCCCGGCACAATGCCGCAAGGTTGCTGCCGGTTGAATCCGCCCCGGCAACGTCATCGGCTGGATATTGCCGGGGGTGATTGGTTTTTTGATTGCTGGCTGCGTGCCTTTTTATCGGAATGGCCCTGGTCACCCGCACCGTGACCAAAGCCCGCCGTCGAACCCAGGCTTACGGCGGCGCAACCGGTGAACCCGGCGCCCATTCCCGTACCCAACGGCGCCGCTGCCGCCGCCGTCAACATGCACCAGCCGCCAGCACCGCCGCCGCCGCCGCCCGAACCGAAGTTGCAGGGCATTGTCTATGCCGCGACACAGCCGTGGGCGATCGTGGACGGCAAGACCGTTCATGTCGGCGACCGGTTTGGCGAATTCCGCGTGAAGGAAATCTCGCAACAGCAACGTCACGCTGGAAAAAGCCGACGGCTCGCAGAAGAAATTGAGGCTTGGACAAGTAAAAATCCGCGTCATCATTTCGCGTGCGCTGCCTGAAAAAATTTCTCGCCGTGTCGCCGCGCCGCCGGCCCGGCGTCGCGCCGTTTGTGGTTTTCCTCGCGCTGACGTTTTGCCAGGGGCAATTCGGCGCGGCGTCGGCTTATTGGTTTTACTTCGCCAAAACACTGGTCGGCGTGTGGCTGATATGGGAAATGCGCCCGTTCGTGGCGGAAATGCGCTGGGCGTTCAGTTGGGAGGCCGTCGTCGTCGGCATTGGAATTTTTGCGATTTGGGTTGGCGTCAGCGGCGAATGGACGACGCAAACTTCGCTCTGGGTGAAACTCGGCATTACGCATCCGCCGGCGAGCCGCCAAGTTCTGGAACCCGAACGAACAATTCGGCAACGGCTCGGCGCTGGCGTGGCTGATGATCGCCACGCGGATTCTTGGTTCAACATTTGTTGTGCCGCCGCTGGAGGAGGTTTTTTACCGCTCGTTTCTCTATCGCTACATCGCCAAACCGGATTTCCAATCCGTGCCGCTCAACCAATTTTTGCCGCTGCCATTTTTTGCGACCGCGGCCGTCTTCGGCTTTTCCCACAACGAATGGCTGGCGGGCATTTTGTGCGGCGCGGCGTATCAATGGCTGGTGCTGCGCAAAAACCGGCTGGGCGACGCGATGACGGCGCACGCCATCACGAATTTATTGCTGGGCGTGTGGATTGTCTGGAAGCACGCGTGGCAGTTCTGGTAAGGATTCGTTCTTAATCTTAATCGTTATTACAATCTCAATCCTCTCCGTACGGCGATTAGGATTAAGCGCAGGATTAAGATAATGAATTTTACTTCGCCTCGATGTTGATGTTGTTGCGTTCGAGCGTGCTGCCTTCCTGCGCGGCGAGATTGGCGAGCGCCTCGTTGTAATTGGCCAGCGCGCGGATTTCCTGCGAGCGCGCGGCGGTCAGGTTGTTTTGATATTGCAGCACTTCAAAGGTGGTGGCCTTGCCGACGGCGTAGGTTTTCTGCTCGGCGTCCAGCGCGGCCTCGGCGTAAATGCGCGCCTGTTTCGTGGCCTCCACGCTTTGGTAGTTGGATTGGGCCTGCTTCACCGCGTTGTCAATTTCCACCAAAACGTTTTGTTCGAGTTGTTTCAGTTGCAGCGTGACTTGTTGCAACGTTGCCTTGTTGGACTTGTATTGATTGCGCGGGCCGACATTGCTGAGCGGAATCGTCATTTGCGCGCCGTAGCTGTAAAATGGCCGGTTGCCTTCGTTGAACTGGTTGAAGTCGTCGCTGAATTGCGTGCCTGCGCCGTTGTACCCGTAGGTGCCGGTCAAATCGAGTTCGGGAAAAAGCTGGTTGCGGTAATACTTCAACTGGATGCCCTGCTGCTCCACATTCAATTGCGCCTGCAACAGGTCCGGCCGTTCGGTCATGCCCTTCCGCCAACTGTCCTGCAAATTGAAAGTTTGCACGCGGCGCGGTGAGCGTCTCCGTCGGCTGAATGTCCGTATCGTGCCATCGGGTATAGTTCGTGTCCGCGAGCAGGTTCTTCAACGTATTTTGGTCGGTGACCAGCGTAAATTGCGCGGCAATCAGATTGGCCTGGCTCTGCGCCACCTGGGATTCGTCCTGCTGGACACTCAAGATGGCAAGCGTGCCGATTTGCACGCGCTGGTTGTCCTGGTCAAGCTGCGTCTGGGCGAGCACCAGCGCCTCCTGCTGCACCGTCACGTTTTCCAGCGCGTAAATGAGTTCGTAGTAGGCATTCTCAACGGCGGTGACCGAGTTGATGATTTGCTGCCGCAGGCCCTGCTCGGAATATTTCAACCGGTTCTTGGCAACGCGAATGTTCAGACGCGTGGTGTCAATCCAGAAATTTTTCAACAGCGGTTGCTTCAATTGAACTTGAATCTGACCCGAAGAGCTTTCAAAGGGCGAGGCGTTGGTCGTCCCTGGATTTAGTGTGCCATATTGCTGATTGACGTTCCCGCTGAAATCATACTGCAACCCCATCGGCAGTGTGCCGCCGATATCGGAATTAAATTTGTTCTCATCGGAAATGGAACCGGGCAATTCAAACCCATTTTGAAAGACACTGCCACTCACGTCGTAATCGTGCTGGCCGGAAATGTTGAGCAACGGATCGTAACCGCTGTAGGCCGCGCTCAAATTGTATCGCTGGATTTGCGGATTGTAGCGCTCAATCTGCACGTCGAGGTTGTGCTGGAGGGCTTCCTGGATACAGTCCTTCAACGACATCGCGCGGCCATTGGTGTTGATTGTGCCGGCGGTCGCGTTCGTCTGCGCCTTGGTACCGTTGAACAGCCATGGTAGCTCAAGGGGGTGTTGGTCGTGCCGGCGGTCGCATTGGTCCCGGGAGGCGGGGCGGGTGCGTTGGTTTCGACCGGCGTGGGGGCCGCGTTCGTGTCCGTTTGCGTGGCGGCCGGGTTTGAATTTGTTTGGACGGCGACCGTATTGGCCTCCGGTTGGAGTGCCGGTGCGTTGGTCTCGGCTGGCACGGTGGCCGCATTCGTGTCCGTCTGCGCCTGCGCGGCCAGGGCCAGGGAGAAAACAATCAAAACGACACTGAAACGTTTCATGGTGCTGTGCATGTTGCGGCTTTCGCCGCGATTCGTCAAACCTAAGACGCGCCGGCGCGCCCGGAGGTAACCGTCTGGTTAATTCCGACTCAGCTCGGATTTGCGCCCGGAGCCGGCGACCCGGATGCCGGGACATCCTCGATGACCGCGCTCTTTTCCAGCAGGTCAAGCGCCTTTTCGTGCAGGATTTGCTCGTAAAGCTCGGTCACGCCGTTGCGCTTCTGCAAATCCTTCAGGAATTTTTCGAGCGGAATCTGGTACAACGCCGCCAGCGACTGCGCGCGTTTCAAAATTTCTTCCTGCGACACCTTGAGTTCTTCCTTGTCCGCAATGCGCTGGATCAAAAACGACAGCTTCACGCGTTCCTTCGCGTTGTAGGTGGCCGCCGAGTAGATTTGCTCCTTTTGCTGCTCAATCATCTCGCGGGTGACGCCGCGCTTGGTGTTTTGACGCACGATGTCATAGACCGCGTTGCGCGTCTCCTGCGCGACCGCGGATTCGGGCAGATCAAAATTCACGCGATCGAGCAGCCCGCGGATGACCTGTGTGCGGATGGACCTTGGCCTGCGAATAATTCAATTCGTTCTCCAGGTCCCGCCGCACGCCGGCGCGGAGCTTCTCCAGGTTTTCCGCGCCGTAAAGCTTGGCGAGCGCGTCGTCCACCGGCGGCAAAATTTTTTCCTTTACCTCAACGACTTCAATTTCAAAAACGCCCTTTTTGCCCGCGAGTTCCTTCGTCACGAAATCGGCGGGGAAATCCACGTTGACCGTGCGCCGGTCGCCCGCCTTGGCGCCGGTGAGTTGCTCGGCAAAACCGGGCAGGAACGCCTCCGGCCCGATGTCCACCCAGAAATTTTTCTGCTCCGTCAGCCCCTTCGCCGTCGGCGCGGTGTCGGTGATGGGCTTGCCGTCGCACGTGCCGGTGTAATTCACCACCGCGATGTCGCCCGGATGCGCCTCGCGCGCGACCGTCTCGAACTTCGTGTGCTGCCGCCGGAGCAGTTCCACCGCGCGCTCCACGTCGGCCTCGGTGACGGACTTGGCCTCGCGTTTGACCCGCAGCCCTTTGTAATCGGGCATTTGAAATTCCGGCGCGGTCTCGATGGTCGCGGCGAATTGCAGCGCCTGGCCGCGGCCAAACTGGATTTCCTCGATGTCCGGGTAGCCGACCACGGCGATTTTCTTTTCGTCCACCGCCTTGCGATACGCATCGCCGATGAGCTTGCGCTTGGCCTCGGCCTTGATGTCGGCCTCGTATTTTTTGGCGACCAGCTCGCGCGGCGCCTTGCCCGGACGGAAGCCCGGCAGCGACGGCCTGTTTCTGGAAATCCTTCGTGACGGCGGCAAAGGCCTCGTCCACGGCCTTCGCGTCCACTTCCACCCGCACCAGTTTTTTGCACGGGGCCAGATTTTCAACGGTGACGTTCACAATAATTCTCGCTGGTCAGCGAGCCGCGCAGCTTACGTGAATCGAGCCAATTCCGTCAACGGTTTTGATGGCTTGCCGGCGGGGTTTCCGCTTTGATGTTGCCGAATGAAGCAAATGTTTTTCATCACCGGCACGGACACCGGCGTCGGCAAAACCGTGCTGACCGCGCTGCTGGCGCGGTTTTTGCGCGAGCGCGGCGTCAACGTGGCCGCGCTCAAACCGATTTGCTCCGGCGGTCGCGACGACGCCCGCATACTGCGCGCCGCGTCGGCTGGCGCGCTTACCCTTGACGAAATCAATCCGTGGCATTTCCGCGCGCCCATCGCTCCGTTGCTTGCCGCGCGCCGCGAACAGAAGCGCGTCAAACTCGCCGAGGTGCTCGCGCACATTCGCGCGATGCAAAAACGCTTTGACGTTTTGCTCATCGAAGGCGCCGGCGGTTTGCTGAGTCCGCTTGGCGAAAATTTTGATTCGCGCGACCTCCTCACCGCCTTGCGCGCGACGCCGATTGTCGTCTGCCCGAACCGGCTCGGCGCGGTGAATCAAATATTGCTCACCCTCGAAGCCCTGCCGAAAAATTTTCGGCGCAAGGCGCGCGTTGTTTTGATGTCACCGCCGAAACCGGACGCCGCCACCGCTTCAAACACAAAATTGCTGGCGGAATTCTTTGACGCGAAACGGATTTTCACCCTGCCGTGGCTGGGTAGAAATTTTGCGGTGCCGCGCCAAGTCCGGTCTTCCGAAATCCCGGCGGTGAGCCAGGCCGCTCCGCGCGCTGTTCCGAATTTAATTTTTCGCCGGCGCGTTGGTGAACAGGAACGATTCCCGCCACGGCTGGTGGTTTTTGTAGAGTTGCAGCCGTTGTTGGATGCCTTCGAGGTTTTTCATTTTGGCGGTGATGGCGAGATCAAGGGCCTTTTGCGTGACGTCCAGCGCGTTGGTGAAATCGCCGGTTTCGGCGAAGGCCATGCCCAGCGCGTCGAGCACGAACGGTTGCGTGCCGCCGGTCAGCGCGTTGGCCTTGGTGGCGAGCACGAGCGCGGTTTTCCCGTCGCGAATTTCAGGATTTTCGTCGGCGGCCAGCACATGGGCGGTGTAGGCGAGGATTTGGAAATTGTCCGGGTCAATCCGCAGCGCCGCGTGGAACTGGTCCATCGCTTCGGCATCGCGGCCTTGTTTCAGCAGCGTTTTGCCCGTTTCAAAATGCGGCCAGGGATAAGTGCGGTCGAGCCGCGCCGCGTTGGTAAATTCATTCATGGCTTCGTCGAACCGGCCGAGTTCGGCGAGCACGCTGCCGAGGCCGTTGTGCAAAAACGGCAGTTCGGGATTCAGCCGGACGGCTTCGTGATATTCGGCCAGCGCCTCGCTCCGGCCGGCCCATTTTATCGAGCAGGTTGCCGAGGTTGTTGTGGGTCTGGTAGCGCCCCGGCGCGAGCTTCGCGGCGGCGCGGTATTCGGCCAGCGCTTCAGCCGTTTCCCCTGCTGTTCCAGCGCCACGCCGAGATTGGCGTGCGCGATGTCGTTGTTCCGGGTCACGGCGAGCGCGTGGCGAAAGAGCGTTTCGCTGTCGCGCCAGAAACGCAATTGATGCTCCGTGGCCAAAAGGCAGCCGCCCAAAATTAAAACCGCCGCAGCGGCCACGGCAATTTTGAGGAAATTGAAAGCGCGCTGCCAATTCGCGGAAGCCGAACGCGACAGCGAGGAACAGGCCGATGGAAGGAAGGTAAGTGTAACGGTCGGCCAGCGCCGCGCCGCCGACCTGCACCAGGCCGATGACCGGCACGAGCGTGCCCAAAAACCACAGCCAGCCGACGAGCAAATACGGCCAGCGCCTGCCGTGCCAGCCAGACAGCGAGGAAAGGAAAATCAAAACCGCAACTGCGGCCGCGATGGCAAGCACGGGAATCTTGTCCGGCATCGGATAAATGACGCCGAGTCGGCCGGCCAGATCATTTTCAGCAGATAGCGCACAGCGGCGACCGGCGCGTTTTCCAGCCGATAGCGCAACGAAACTTGTTGCCAGCGAGACAACGTGCCACCACCATGTCGCTGCGCCAGAAAGGTCACAACGCAGGAAATCGCCGTGAGCAGAAAAAACGGCCACTTTTCCAACGACCAATCGCAGAACCCCTGCCACCGCCACTTGTCACCTGTCACTCTCTTGAGCGGCCAGAAGTCGAGCAGCAGCATCACAAACGGCAGCGTGACGAGCATCGGTTTGGACATCAAACCAGCGCGAAGAAAATCAGCGCCAGCCAAAAATAAGGTGACATGTGACACGTGACACGTGACATGTCGGGCGCGGGCGCGGCTTCTTTGCTTGCCACTCGCCACTTGTCACTTGTCACACGTTGTCGCATAATGCGTATAAGCCAGCAAGGCCAACAGCCCGAAGAACGTGCTCAACACGTCCTTGCGTTCCGAAATCCACGCGACGGATTCGACGTGCAGCGGATGCCACGCGAACAGCGCGGCGACAAACGCGCTGGGCCACAGTGCCTGCGTCAGTCGAAGCAGCAAAGCGAAAAGCAAAACCGCATTGGCGGCGTGGAACAGAACGTTGACGAGGTGCTGCGCGCCGGGGTTCAGTCCGAACAATTCGCAATCCAGCATGTGCGAAAGCCAGGTGAGCGGATGCCAGTTGCTCGCGTGCGCGGTCGCGAAGGCCCATTCGACCCCGGCCCAAGTTAGACCGCTTTGAACCACAGGATTGTTGGTGACGTAATCGTCGTCGTCATAGACCAGAAAGTTGTAGCGGCACACAGGCAAATAAGCCAGCAGTGTGACCAGCGCGAGCAACAAGCCGATGAGGCGCGGACGGAACATCGGCCTTCTTATTAAGCCATTTTGCCCGCCCGGCAAGCGCAGAGAATTTTCCCCGGAAAAAGGCTTGGCATTTCCCGCGCGGCGATTAATAATCTGGCCGGCAGGTAAAGGCTCGACCGCCTGCCGCTTGGCCGCTACATCGGTTCCTCACGACCAAGTTGCCAGTCGTTATGATGAGCGGATTATCGTTTGTCGTCGTGGGGGCCGCTTCGAATCAGGCGGAACTCATCTACGTTTGGAAACAGGCGACGCCGGAAGGCAAGGCCGTCATCGCCTGTCTCTTCGTCTTTTCCATCATCGCGTGGTCGGTGATGACGTCCAAGGCCATGCAAATGCGCCGCGCCCGGAAGCTGAACCTGTATTTCTCCACCGAGTTTCGCGCCCAGAAATCCGTGCTGGAAATTTTCGACCGCAGCCTGCAGGTCGAAGGCTGCCCGCTGTTCATGGTTTATCAGGCCGGCTGCTCGCAACTGGACGCGCGGTTGCGCGGTCCCGGCGGCGACCGGCGCAAGCAACGCGTCACGCTCAAAAACATGGAACACGTCAAACGCGCCATCGAAAACGTCGTTGCGCAGGAATCGTTGAAACTGGAATCAGGTTTGATCTGGCTCGCCATCGCCGTGAGCGGTGCGCCGTTCCTCGGTTTGCTCGGCACGGTCTGGGGCGTGATGAGCGCGTTCGGCGGCATCGCGCAGGCGCCGCAGGGCGCGGCCACGCTCGCGGCGATGGCGCCCGGCGTGGCGGCGGCGCTCATCACCACCGTCGCGGGTCTGCTGGTGGCGATTCCCTCGATGTTCGGTTACAACTGGCTCGTGCACAATTTGCGCGTGTTCACCGTCGGCCTTGACAATTTCGCGCAGGAACTTGTTTCCAAAATGGAGGCGGAGTATCTGGAGGAGGAATAATTGGCAGCTATGAGACGATTTTCCCAGCGCAGTTATCTGGTGACGTTGAGCGAAATCAACATCACGCCGCTGCTCGACCTCGCGTTCGTGCTGCTCATCATCTTCGTCATCACCACGCCGTTGCTGGAGCAGAGCATCAACCTCAAACTTCCCAAAGGCGGAACGGCGGACCAGCGTGTGGACAAACGCAACATCCGCACCGTCGAAATCAGCAACACGGGCGTCTATGCGCTCGACCGGCAGCGGATGCCGTTCAACGAATTGATCACGCGGCTGGCGTCGGAATTTCGCTCGAACCCGAACCTCATTGTTTACATCCGCGCGGACGAGGACGGGCCTTATAAAAACGTCGCGGCGCTGTTTGATGGCTGCCAGCGCTATGGCATCACGCGCTATTCGCTCCGCACTGAACCGCCTAAATGAACCGGCTGCAAAAAAAATGCGCGATTGTGACAGCGGGTTTCCACCTGCTGCTGGTGGTGATTTTGATTGTCGGCCCCGGCTTCTTCGCGCCGAAACCCAAGGCTGATTTGCAGATTCTTGATGTCATCCCGGCCAACTTGATTGACGCCGAATTGAACAGCGGTGTTCGCGATGCCCAGCCGCCGCAGCCGCTGGTTCAACCAGTATCGCAACCGCCCGCGCCACAACCCGTTGTCACACCGGCCGCGCCGCCCAAAGTGGTAACGCCGGAACCCCTCAAGCAAATCGTGAAGGTGCTGACGCCGGAGCCGAAACCTGTGGAAAAACCGAAAATTCAGATTAATACGCAACTCGTGACCCGCACGGCGCCGAAAAATTCAACCGCGAATCCGGCGGATGATTCGCACCGGCAACAGCGGTTACGGCAGCAGGCGTTCCAAAACGCCGTTCGGAGTTTGAAGGAAAATTTCAAACCCGGCACGGTGATTGACGTTCCTGGCAACAGTAGCGGCCCATCTTACGCCAGTTACAGGGATGTTTTGGCCAGCGTCTATTATCAGGCCTGGGAGATGCCCAACGACGCAAATGCCGACGATGAAACCGTGCTTGCCTCAGTCACAATTGCCCGCGACGGCACTGTCATCTCCACTCGCATTATCACACCTTCGGGCAACGCAGCCGTTGACCGCTCAGTACAAGCTGCTTTGGAACGCGTGAAATCCATTGCCCCGTTTCCGGATGGGATGAACGAAGAGCAGCACACATTCCAAATCAATTTTGAACCAAAGACCAAAAAAACAAACGAATGAAACCATCGTTTTTAATCAATCTCTGCTGTATTTGGATCGTCCTTTCCGGATTTTGCGCGTTTTCTCAAACCGACGAGCCAATCCGAATAGTGAAATCCTGGGAACCGGGACTTGAAAAGCCGATTCCTGTTTCGCTCGACGGTTTCACCAGCGAGGTCGCCGAGGTTTTGAAATTCGATCTTTACGTGCAGGGGTACAGCTTTGTCTCTCCTGACGCTGCGCAATACCTCATCAGCGGCAGCAACGCCAGCAACGTGCAGGGCCGGGTGACGGACCGCTTCAGCAAGAGCTCGCTGCTCGCGCGCAGCTATACCGGCGCGTCGTTGCGGCGGGAGGCGCACGCGTTCGCCGACGACATCGTGTTCGCCATCCGCAACGAGAAAGGCATCGCGCAGACCAAAATCGCGTTCAAGGACGAAGCGCCCGACGGCGACGGCGAAATTTACGTCGCTGACTTTGACGGCCACAATCCGCAGGCCGTCACCCATGACAGCGCGATTGTCGCCGCGCCCGCCTGGGTGCCCGGCCGGCTTGCCCTTTATTACACCTCCTACAAGCTCGGCAACCCGGACATTTTTTACCACGACCTCTCCACCGGCCAGCGCCGCGCCATCGCGCGATATGCCGGTTTGAACACGGCTGCTGCCGTTTCGCCGGACGGCACCAGGGTGGCGATGATTCTGAGCAAAGGCGGCAGCCCGAATGTGTATGTCTGCAATACCGACGGGACGGACCTGAAAAAGCTGACGAGCACGAGCGAGGACTCGTCGCCGTGCTGGTCGCCGGACGGGCAATGGATTTGTTTCGCGACCAAAATCAATTCGCACCGGTTGCTGGCCAAGGTGCCGGCGGGTGGTGGCGAGGTTCAAATCGTTAAAACCGTCGGCGTCTCGAATCCGACCGAACCCGACTGGTCGCCGGACGGCAAATGGATCGCGTTCACGTCGCAGATGGGCGAATTCGACGTGTGCGTGGTGCCCGCCGGCGGCGGCACCGCCACCATTCTGGTACGCGGCGAGGACCCGTCGTGGTCGCCGAACTCCCGGACACTGATTTATGCCCGGCGCACGGCTTCCTTCCGGTATGTGTTGTCTTTGCTTGACGCCCCGACGAAACAAGTTAAAGATGTACCCCGAGTTTCGGGAAGCGATTCTCAACCCGCTTGGGCGAGATGATTTTGAATTTTCACGAACTTTTAACTGAATTTTAAACAAACAAAATATGAAAACGACAAAACTGGTTTTTCCACTCGTACTCGCGCTGGCCGCCACCCTCGCCACGACGGGCTGCAAACACAAACCCGTTGGTGTCACACAATTGCCAGGGCCAGCTCCCCAATTTGGCGAGCCGCCGCCGCCATCAACCATACCGCCCGAAAAGCCGATCAATCCGGAGTACCCGCCGGGAACCGTGCCGTTGGCGAACCCGGAAGAGTTCGACAACATGCTTGCCGACCGCGCGGTGCTGGCGGCGGATACGATTCATTTCGCCTATGACAGTTCCGTAATCCGGAGCAGTGAAAAGCCGAATCTGGCTCTGGTTGCCCAGGCATTGAGTTCCGACCCGAGCGCCAAGCTGCTCATCGAAGGTAATTGCGACGAGCGCGGCACCGAGGAATACAACCGGTCGCTCGGCGAACGCCGCGCGCTGGCGGCCCGCGAAGCGCTGGCCAAACTGGGCGTTGACCCGATGCGCGTCGAGACCCGGAGTTTCGGCAAGGACAAGCCGGTGGACCCCGGCCACGACGAATCCGCTTGGTCGAAAAACCGACGGGACGATTTCGTGCTCCTGCATCCGAAGTCGGGATCGTGATTTTGGAGCGCGGACGGCTTCGTCCGCGAGTTCCGAGGTTGCAGTTTGTATGTCAACGCGCGGGCGGGCCGCCCGCGCTCCTTTTTTTGTCGCTTTACTATTTCGCAGAACGGGCGTAGGCTTGTTGAGGCTCGACAAAACTTATGAACAGCATGTTAGCATTCGGCGGCTTGGGTGGCTGGGAATGGTTGATTGTAATCCTCGCCGTTCTGCTTTTCTTCGGCTCCAAACGCATCCCGGATCTGGCCCGCAGTCTGGGCCAGAGCATCAAGGAATTCAAGAAGGGTGCGCGCGAGGTGACGGATGAAATTCAAAACGCGGCGAATGAGACACCCGCCCAGCAGAATAAATCCGTCAAGAACGGCCAATCGCAGCCCGGCCAACCCGTTTCGCAGCCTTCCAACCCGCCGAAGGTCTGAGGGCGGGGATTTCTCGGCATGGTCGGCGATAACGAACCGGGGCGTCCCGACGGGGCCGAAGGCGGTCCGGTCAAAACCTTTCTCGAACACCTCGAAGATTTCCGCTGGATGCTCATCAAGAGCATCGTCGCGCTTTTTTTGGGAATGCTGGTCTGCCTTTTTGCCGCCAATGACGTCGTCCGCATCATCAAATGGCCGTTGACGCATGCCCGGATTCATTATTTCGGCACCAATCAGATCGTCGCCGTGAGCTTCGGCACGAACCATCTTGGCAATTTTCCGCTCACGCCCGAACAGCAGCAATCGCTGGAACTCGGGACGAATCGTTTTGTCGCCGTTGAAATCGAGCCGCTGCTTATCGGCACCAATCGCGTGCTCGGCTGGCACGTCAATCCCGAGCCAAACGTTGCCGCCGAGGCGCGACGGGCCAGAATTGATTTGATCAACCTCAGTCCGGCAGGCGGGTTTGTCGTCGCGTTTCAAGTCGGCCTGTATGGTGGTGCGGTGCTGGCGTCCCCGTTCATCTTTTACTTCGTCGCCGCGTTCGTCTTTCCGGCGTTGAAGATGCGTGAACGGAAATACGTTTATCGCGGCCTAGGGATTGGCGTCGGCTTGTTCCTCGCGGGCGTGGCCTTTTGTTATTTTGCCCTGATGCCGGTCGCGCTGGCGGCGGCGCAACTGTATTCGCAATGGCTTGGCTTCGGCGCGTTTCAATGGCGGGCGGAGGATTACATCAGTTTCGTCTGCAAATTCATGCTGGGCATGGGGCTGGGCTTCGAGCTGCCGGTGGTCATTTTGACGCTGGTGAAAATCGGCGTGCTCAACTACCGCACGTTGTCGAAGGCGCGGCGTTACATGATTGTGATCAACCTGTTTCTTGGCGCGGTGCTCACCACGCCCGAACCGATCACGCAACTGGTCATGTTCGTGCCGCTGCAATTGCTCTACGAAATCACCGTCTGGATTGCATGGTATTGGGATTGGAAAGAAAGAAAACGGGCTTTACATCCGGCGGATTCGGCGTAAGTTCGGTTCGTCAACTTGAAAAAACGTATGCGAAACGTAATGCCTTTTCTCACCGCCGTCACGCTGGCAGCGTTGCTTGCTTCCGGTTGTGCGGGGCCGGAACAAAAACTCGGCCGCGGCATGAACAACTTCTACGAAATCGTCCGCATGGGCGAAATGCGCCGCAGCATCGAGCAAACCGCCGTGTTCGATTCGCCCAGTGCCGGTTACACGGTCGGCGCCGTGCGCGGCTTGGACCGCTCGCTGGCGCGCACGGGCTTGGGCGTGTTTGAGGTTGCCACCTTCCCGCTGCCGCCTTACGACCCGATGTTCACCCGTTATCTCAAACCCGAACCCGCTTTCCCGGCGAGCTACAAGCCGGGGCTGCTTTCGGACGCGTTGTTTGACACGGACACCTACTCCGGCTTCAGTGGGGGCGATGTCACACCGTTCATTCCCGGCAGCCGGTTCAAAATATTCGACAACTGACCGTGCCCGAATTCGTTTTCATCAACGCGCCAACCATTGTCTGTTGGCGCGTTTTTCTTTTGTGAGACCATGGCGCTTGAAAAGAAATCCCCCTGCAAGGTCAATTTGCTGCTGAACATCCTCGGCAAACGGCCCGACGGTTTTCACGAACTCGAAACCGTCATGCAGCCGGTCGGTCTTTTTGACGAAATCCGGTTCGAGCGCGGTGGAAATGGAATCCAGCTCACCTGTGACGAACCGGCATTGCCGGTTGACTCCAAAAATCTCATTTACCGGGCGGCGGATGCATTTTTGAAACTTCACAACCTGCGCGATGGGATCCGCGTTCACCTGCAAAAGAAGATTCCTCTGGCAGCGGGACTCGGCGGTGGCAGTGGCAATGCCGCAACGACCTTGCTCGCGTTGAACGAACTGTTTGACCAGCCGCTTTCAACCGCAAAACTGGGCGAACTCGCCGCGTCGCTTGGTTCGGACGTGCCGTTTTTCCTGCAAGCCCGGCCGGCGCTAGCGACTGGACGCGGTGAAAAAATCCAGCCGCTCGATTTTTTCCCGGCGCTGCGCGGCAAGGCATTCCTGCTGATTCATCCCGGCTTCGGCATTTCGACATCGTGGGCTTATGAGACTCTCGCGCACTTCCCGGACGCGCTGAATGGCAGGGCCGGTCGCGCGCAAAATTTGGTTTCCTTGCTTCAGGCTGGAAACCTGTGCGCCGCCAGCGACGAATTTTACAACTCGCTTGAGGCGCCCGCGCTGGAGAAGTATCCCGTCCTCGTGCTGTTCCAGGAATTCCTGCGCGCGAACGGCGCGCTCGCCACGCTCATGTCCGGTAGCGGCTCAACGACGTTTGCCATCGTGGAAAATGTGAACGCAGGTAGATCGCTCGTGGAGAAATTCAAATCAAAGTTCGGCAAGAATTGCTGGACGGCTATTGTGCCAATTTGATTGGTAGGGACGGCCCGCCGGGCTGTCCGCGGACGCCGCAGCGCGGCGTCCCTACCTTGATTTTCTAAATCGCGCCAGCGCGAATTCCATTATTTCCTTTGCCGCCGGGATTTTAAAAGCCAGCGCCGTTATCAGATAAATTCCGCCGGCAATCCCGGCGGGCACAAATACCGCGCCGATTTTGAGGGCGATGGTCGCGTGGCCGATTTTGCCTTCCCAGAATTGCCAGCCGAACCAGGCAATGATACCGGCCAGCACGCCGGCGATGGCCAGCGGCAGAAACGTTTTGCGCAGCGGTTCCATTTCCAAGTTCCCCATTTTTTTCCGAAGCGCGAATACCAGCAGCCCAACGTTGCAGATCGAAGTCGCCGTGTTCGCGAGGCCGAGGCCGCCCTGCCGCAGCGGCAGAATTAATGCGGCGGCCAGAATCAAATTCAGCGTGAGGCAGACGATGCTGATTTTCATCGGCGTCTTGGTGTCGCCCAGCGCGAAAAAGGCCCGCGCCAGGACGTTCACGCTGGAAAAGGCAACCAGTCCAGGCGCGAGGCATTGGAGCGCGAACTTCGCACGCGCGGTCGAGTAAGCGGTGAATTTGTCGCCGTGCTCGAAGAGCAACCGCACGATGGGTTCGGCCAACAGCACCAGCAAAACAGCGGCGATAAGATTGGCGAACAGCAGGGTGCCCAGCCCGTGCCGCAGCGTCGCGCGAAATTCGGCATAATTCTTATCCACGGCCAGTCCACTCAATGTCGTGAGCAGATACGTCGCCAGCGAAATGCCGAACATGCCTTGCGGCAATTCCATCAGGCGCACGGCGTAATCAAACGAGGCGTTGATTTGCGGATTGACCCAGATGGCGAGAAATCCCACCAAGGTCACGTTGATTTGAAACGCGGCGACGCCGATGGTGCCCGGAATCATGCGCGTCACGACCAGCCGCACGGTTTCATTATGCCACGGCGAAACCCAGCGGTAACGGAAGCCGTCGCGCCAGAGCGTCGGCAATTGAAACGCGGCCTGCGCCACGCCTGCCGCCAGCACGCCGTACGCCAGCGCAAAAATCTGTACCGGCAACCTCTGTTCCTTCGGCAGGTCCGAGCCGAATTTCGGCGCGAGCCAAAGCACGGAGGCGATCATCACAACGTTGAGCGCCGTCGCGCCCATGGCCGGAATGAAAAAATGGCCGCGCGCGTTCAACATGCCCATAAACGCCGCCGCCAGGCATACGAGCAGCATGTAGGGAAACATCACGCGCAGCAGTTGCAGCGTCAGTTCCGTTTTCGGCACGAACTGATGCGCCGCCAGCGTGATGGAAAGGCCAATCATCACCACGCCGATGATGACCGACGCCGCGATGATGAGGCCGGAAATGACGGCGTTAGCCGCGCGCCACATCTCCATTTCGCCGTGCGTTTTTTCCTTTTCCTTGAAAATCGGAATGAACGCCGCCGTCAGCGCGCCCTCACCCAGCAGCCGGCGGAAAAGATTGGGAATTTGAAACGCGAATTTGAAAACGCCGGCCACCCAGGTGTCACCCATGAACTGGGCATAGACGATTTCGCGCACCATGCCGAGGATGCGGCTGGTGAGCGTGGCGGCGGCCATCGCGCCGGACGACTTGAGCATTTGCGACACACGCCAAGCTTAAGTTCAAAGTTCAAAGTTCAAAGTTCAAAGTTTCCCAATCGTCCTCGTCCTCCTTCTCGTTCTCGTCCTCGAATCTAAAAAAGAGGACGAGGGCGAAATGAACCAATTGGAAATTGGCATTTGGCCACCGGCGATTTAATCTGCCCGCGTGAGCATTCTGGAAGAACTGAAATGGCGCGGGCTGGTTGCCGATTGCACCGACGCGGCGGAATTGGAAAAGAAAATCTCCACGCCCATCACGCTTTACTGCGGCTTCGACCCGACGGCGGATTCGTTGCACGTTGGCAATCTCGTGCCGCTGCTCGCGTTGCGACGATTCCAGATGTTCGGCCATCATCCCATTGCCGTGGCCGGCGGGGCGACCGGCATGGTGGGCGACCCCAGCGGCAAAACGCAGGAGCGCCAGTTGCTCACCAGGGAAATTCTGGAACGCAATATCGCTAGTGTGAAAGTGCAGTTGTCAAAGCTGCTTGAATTCGACGCGGCCAAAACTCCGGCCAACAATCCCGCGCGACTCGTGGACAATGCCTCGTGGACGGCGAACGTCTCCTTCCTCGATTTTCTGCGCGACATCGGGAAACATTTTTCCGTCAACCAGATGGTCGCCAAGGAAAGCGTCCGCGCCCGGATGGAAGATCGCGAAGTTGGCATCAGCTACACCGAGTTCAGCTACATGCTGCTCCAGGCGTTCGACTTTTACGTGCTCTGCCGCGATCACAATTGCGAACTGCAAATCGGTGGCAGCGACCAGTGGGGCAACATCACCGCCGGCATTGACCTTTGCCGCAAAAAACTGGGCAAAACGGTTTATGGCTTGACGCTCCCGCTCATCACCAACGCCGACGGCACCAAATTCGGCAAGACCGAAGCCGGCGCCGTCTGGCTCGATCCAAAGAAAACGAGCATCTATAAATTTTACCAGTTTTGGATCAACACCGATGACCGCGATGTTATCCGTTACCTCAGATATTTCACGTTCCTGTCGGACGAACAAATCGCCGACGCTGAGGCAAAGCATGCGCAAAATCCCGGGGCGCGCGAAGCTCATAACCAGCTAGCGAATTACATGACGAAAATGATCCATGGCGAGCAAGCGGCCAAAGATGCCAACCGGGCCAGTTTCATTCTGTTCGGTTTGGAATGGGAGGGGATTGCCCCGGGAGTTTTTGATTTGATTCTTGGCGAAGTTCCGACGAAGGAAATTGAGAAATCAAAATTGGGCGGCGCGGGAATTCCGCTCGTGGAACTGCTGGTTCATGCCGGCTTGTGTCCGTCCAAAGGCCAGGCGCGGAAGGACATCGAAGGCGGTGGCGTGAACATCAACAATGTCCGCGAAGCCAGCGCCACGCGTGCTGTGACCACGAACGATTTGCTTTTCAGCAAACACCTCCTGCTCCGCAAAGGCAAAAAGAATTACGTCGTCGTGACGGCGAAGTGATTTTACTTCAGTTCTCCGCGGGCTTTGGCTTGCTCCCGCGCGCGGCGGACGTTTTCCTCGTAAAGGCGGTCGTATTGTTTCTCCTGCGAAGTTTCGTCGGTTTGCCGGGGCAGGGAATTGATATGCGGGAACTGGCCGTCGAAGGCCGGGTCAATTGCCAGAACCCGTTTTGCCAGCGGCGGATGCGTGGACAAAAAATTGAACCACGGGTCGTAAGTGGAATTGGCGAAATACAGATGACTGGCGGTTTCCGCACAAGGCGTGTCCAGCCGGCCAGCCTTGTAAAGCCCGCCGATCTTTTTGAGCGCGCCGGCGATGCCCGCCGGATTGCGCGTGAACTGGACCGCCGCCGCATCGGCCAGCCATTCGCGTTCCCGGCAAATCAGGCTTTTGATCAATCGTACGGAGGGCGAGCTGATGCCACCGACAATCAAAAATAAAACGCCCAGCGGCGCGGTTGGCAGAAAAACCGGCTTGGTCCCCTCGTCAAAAATGGATTCGCCGATTTCCGGGGCGCGGGTCGTCCCGTGCACCAGAATACGGCCGACAATCGTCGGCCAGAAAAGCCCGTGCGCCAGCGCCATCAACTTCATGTTCAGCCGTGTGTCGCCATTCAGCACGTGGCTGAATTCATGCGCGATGATTCCCTGCAGTTCGTCGCGGTTCAGCAACTTCAGCGCCCCGAACGTGATGCCGATGGCCACGTCATCGCGCGTGTGGCCGGCGGCGAAGGCGTTGATGCCGCGTTCGCTGTCCAGAACATAAATCTCCGGCACGGCCAGGCTGGAAGCGATGGCCATTTCCTGCACAACGTCGCGCAGTCGTTGCTCGTCCAGGTTGGCGGAGTTGTCTTCCAGTTTCCGGCCGCCGAGCAATTCCGCGACCGCCGGACCGCCGCCCACGAGCAGGCGCATTTTGTAGAGACACCCCAGCGCGGTCGAAACCAATGTGCCGACCGCGACCCAGAAGGCCAGGCGCGGGTCCCAGATGAATTGGAAAAAAGTCACGCTGTTGGCCAGCGCTGGTGAAAAGAACCTGATGGGCGCGGCCAGAATCAGATACGTCAGGACCACAAACGCGAACACCGCCAGTCCGAACAGGCACAGGAGCAGACGTGTTCGCCTTTTGGCGTGGGCTTCCTGGTCAAAAAAGTCCATAGGCTGCCCCTCGCTTGTAGCAAAAGGCGCTGCCGGGGAAAACACTTTTTGCTCCGCAAAGGCAAAAGAATTGCGTTGGCGTGATCGAAAGGCCGGCCCGCTTGAAACTGCAGCCATAGATTAAATCCTCGTTATGGTTTGATATTGGTCGGGTCGGCGCGCTGCGCCGACCGGACGCCGCAGCGCGGCGTCCCTACCGGGTTTCCGAGCGCGCTTCCAGAAACTTTTTCAATTCCATCGCCGCCTTGCCGCCGAAGCCGGGCACTTCGGCGATTTGTTCCAATGTCGCCGTTCGCAATCGTTGCACCGAGCCGAATCTTTTCAGCAACGCCTGCTTGCGCCGGTCGCCAATGCCGGGAAATTCGTCCAGCACGCTCTCGGAAATCCGTTTGATGCGAAGCTGCGCGTTGTAGGAGTTGGCCACACGATGACATTCGTCGCGAATTCGCTGGAGCAATTTCACCGCCGGATGATTCAGCCCCAACCGCAATGGCTTGTTTTTTTCAGGCTGGTAAATTTCCTCGAATTCCTTCGCCAGCCCGACGACGGTAATTTTTCCAAGACCGAGCTTCTTCAATTCCGCGCAAGCGGCGTTGAGCTGGCCTTTGCCGCCGTCGATCAGGATCAAATCTGGAAGCGTAGGGCGGGCGTCCCGCCTGCCTCCATCTTTTAGAACGGAAGCTTGAGACAGGCTGGAAACCCGTCCTACGTTGGTTTTGCCTTCACGAAGCAGCCGCGAATAACGTCGCTTCACCACCTCCGCCATGCTCGCAAAATCGTCCTGCCCTTCGACCGTTTTGATTTTGAACCGGCGATAATTCGCGCGGTCGGGCCGGCCGTTTTTAAAACTCACCAACGACGCCACGGCAAACGTGCCGCTGATGTTGGAAATGTCGAAACCTTCAATCCGTTGCGGTGGTGCGGACAAATCAAGAACTTTCGCGAGCTCGGCCAAATCATTTTCCGGGTTGATAGAAAAAGGCAGCGTGTAGGGCACGCGCTCGAATTTTTCTGTTTTCCTCGTTGTTGCCTGCAGGTCACGGATGAGGTCGCGCAGGTCGGCGGCCTTTTCGTAATCCCGGTTCAGCGCCGCTTTTTTCATTTCCGCCTCGAGCTGGTCCTTCATTTCGAAACACTGGCCTTCGAGGAAATCGCACGCGGCGCGCACCTGTTCCAGATATTGTTCGCGTGTCACGTTGCCGATGCACGGCGCAGTGCAGTATTTCAAATGTGCGTAGAGACAATGCTTGTAGTCGCCTTCGCCGGGCGTGAACGCGCGGCAACCGCGCAAATTGAACTGCCGCCGCACCAGCGCCAGCGTGTTGCGCAACGCGCCCGAATTCGAGAACGGCCCGAAATAACGCGCGCCGTCGTCCTTCCGCAGCCGGGTGAAGGCGAAGTTCGGGATCGGATCGTTCAGATTCACCTTGAGCATCAGAAACCGTTTGTCGTCGCGGAAACTCACGTTGTAGCGCGGATGAAATTCCTTGATGAGCTTGCCTTCGAGCAGGAACGCCTCAGGTTCGCTGCGGACGATGTGGAAATCGAAATCGCAGATCGCCTCGACCAGCGCATTGAATTTCAGGTCCCAGCCCAGGCGCCGGGACGGATGGAAATACTGGGTGACGCGTTTGCGCAGGTCGCGCGCCTTGCCGACGTAGATGACCGTGCCGAACCGGTCGCGCATGAGATAGACGCCCGGTTTGTGCGGCAGCGTGCTGACTTTTTTGCGGATGGCTTCGGTCGCAGGCACGATGGAATTTCAACGCAAAGGCAAACGAACGCAAAGAATTTTTAATCACGGATGAACACGGATGAACACGGATTTGGAACGGAGCGCGGCTGTGTCGCAGACCAGCCGCAGCAATTTGAACCCGGCTACGGCTGACGCTCCGCGCACAGCCGCGCTCCGTAAAAATTACTCCACTTTCCGCTTTCCGCTTACCGCTTTTCCCGCCGCCATGTGCCGGTGGACGAAGAAATAATAAAGTCCACCGAGCACGAGCGCCGCGCCGCCGAGCCAGACGATGACGTGACGCATCTCGCCGTGCATAAGCTTTTCGTCCTGTCCTGCCTTCACGCCGACGTAGCACAGCACCGCGCACCAGATTCCCGAGCCGAGCAGGGTGAAAAGGGAAAATAACCTGTAGTCCATCCGCGCGATGCCTGCGGGAATGCCGACCAATTGCCGCGCGCCCGGCAGCAACCGCGCGACGAACACGCCCATTGCGCCGTAATGCGCCAACCAGCGTTCGGCCTTTTCCAGTTTTTCCGGTGGAAACAGCACAAACCGGCCGTAACGAACTACGAGCGGCCGGCCGGCGACTCGCGCCAGCCAATAAACGATGGTCGCTCCGAGCCACGAGCCGAGCATGCCCACGAGGACCAGGCCGATTTCCGCCGGCCAGCCGATGAAATGGAAATTGAAAAATTTCATCCCTTCAAACCATGCCAGATACGCCGCCGGCGGAATGATGGCTTCGCTGGGAATCGGCAGCACGGAACTTTCCATCGTCATCAACAGCACGATGACCGGATAGCCGGCGGTTTTGAGCGCGCCGAGATACCACGCGATGAGCGGTCGGAAAATCGTCTTGAGCATTGGACGTTAAAAATGAGTCCGCTAATTACGCGAATTGGCGCGAATTGGAAAGACGCAAAATTACTTTGGCGGATGCTCGTAGTAGTTTTGGACCTCTTCAGGCATTGCCGGCTGCGGCCAAACCCAGTCAAGGGCATGAGCATTTTGCCAGTAAAAACTTGAAGGGTGGACACCCTTTTCCAAGGAAGGATCGCCGCCATCGTCCTTTCCGTTCTCACCGACGGAATAAAGCAGGAATGTTCCGTCGGCGTTCAAACGGTAACGCAACGGCCGGCCGTCCACCGAGTCGAGTGGAACTGTGGGGACAAAATCCGGCACAAGCGAATCCAAATTCGTCGGATAATTTCCATATTTGAGTTGGTACCGCTTTAAGGCAATGGCAGCAATTGTGGCCTGCTTTGCAGTTTCAACTCTCATCACCTTGTTGAAAACAGCGCTCAAACTCGTCACATCTTGCGAGAGCAATGAATGCATATCCCCTTGCGCGGGATTTAAAAAAACATTGAGTGCATCGTTGGTTAAGTTTAGTTTCAACGCTGCCAATTCGTTTCTTTGATTTATAATTGCTGTCTGGTACGAATGATTCGTCTCAGCAAAACGCGCTGTTTCCAGAAACACTTCATAACTTTTCAGTTCCCGCAATTCATCAGGATAAGACCACCAGTACCGCCACAAGACCACTTTGGTTTTTATTTTTAATTTATCCAAAGCCGTCTCCTTTTTATCTGAAAGTCCCAACCTGGTCCAAGAATCCAGGTAATATTCAAGTTCAGAACCGGAACCCCGCCATTTCGCAGAAGTTATCCGTCCTGTTACACGCTCCATTGCCAGTGCGTTTTCGTCGCCTCGAACAAAATCCAAACTCATCCAATCGTCCTGCAATTCGGCAAGCTGTTCGTCCATGACGTTTGTGGTTTGTAACAGCTCCCAATTGGCCGACACTGCCATTTGGGTGATGGCTATGCGCACGAGTTCGGAAATAATGAGCCGGTCATGGGACATTCCATTTGCCAGCGCGAGCATCGCGCGGGTGTTTTTCACCGCCGAAGCCGTATCTCCGTGATGCAAATCAGAAATCGCTGCTGCTGACAAAGCCTGGGCAGCCCTTTTCAACGGGGCCAAATGTGTGTATTGGATTTTGTCCACGCCATTGCTGTAAACAAGACCGAAATCGAGCGCTGAACCGCTGTTAATTTGGCAAAGCAAGTTCAGCGCTTCACTTTCCTGTGCAAGGGTAGATGCAACGTCCTGCCACGAATTTGTCACTTTGCCATCACGGATTTCAATTTGCGCCGGACCAATCATTGCCTTGCCCGGTGCGACCATGCGCATGACCGGTGGTGGATTGCTGCCCAAAACATTCCAATGGGTGTCCAGAAGCGAGGTCGCCTTCAAAAAATTTGAAGCACTGTTTTGCTCCGGCGGCACGGGCGGCGGAATCACCTGCGACAATTCCATCGGCTCGCCTTTGGCTTTGAGTTCGACGATGTAATCGTTGACGGCGGCGCGCAGTTGGTAATGGTGAATGATGGGAATGAGAATCGCGGCAACCAATACGATGCCCAAGGCAACCAATACTTTCCGAGAACGGCTCATGTGAACTCTGGCTTCAATTTACCCGTCGAACTGCTCTGGTGGAATTATAAAGCTGTCCAGCGTTTGTAACCGAGGCAAGTCTGTAGGAGCCGACGCAAGGAGGCCCACTGCTTGTCCTTGGTCGGCGGTTTCTGAAGAAATTTGAGACTCGTTACCTCGTCTCCTACGGCAAACAAATTGGTCACGCATTCAGGAAGAACCGCCGCTGTTTTTCGCTGATGGACATCCCGAGTTTTTCCATCACGGCCAGCATGTCTTCCCAGACCTTGCGCTTTTCGCTCATGGCCTGGTTGCGCAGCAGGTAGGCCGGGTGATACGTCGGCATGAGCGGGATGCCGCGATACGTTTTCCAAGTCCCGCGCAGTTTCGTGATGCCGATGGTCTTGCCCAGCAACCCTTCCACCGCCGTCGCGCCGAGAGCGACGATGACCTTGGGTCGGATCAAATCAACCTGCTCGTGCAGATACGGAATGCACGTGGCCATTTCGTCCGCGGTCGGCTTGCGGTTGCCGGCGGATTGGCCGGGCGTGTCGGGCCGGCACTTCAAGATGTTGCCGATGTAAACGTCGGCGCGCTGCAGCCCCATCGCCTGGATGATTTTCGTGAGCAACTGGCCGGCCTTGCCCACGAATGGTTCGCCCTGTTCGTCTTCGTCCGCGCCCGGCGCCTCGCCGATGAACATGAGTTGCGCGTCAATGCTGCCGACACCAAACGCGACATTTTTGCGCGACGACGCCAAGTGCTCGCACTTGACGCACGCCAGCGCCCGCTCGCGCAGGGCGGCGAACGCGGCGGCCTTCGCCTGCGGATCGAGCGGCGGACCCTGGCTGACGACCGTTTCACCCGGCAAAGCAAGCAGGGTTTCCTGCTCGGCAACCGGCGCAGAAATTGCAGGTTGCGGGTGGCGGATTCCGCTTCGCGCGCGCGCGGTTGCGGATTGAATTGGAGGACTGGCAATAGGTGAAGAAGCCGGTTTATGCAAAGGCGCGGACACCGGCCGCGACAAGGCACGAAGCGTTTCCGGCGAAACGGCGACATGGCGCACGCCCCGCGATTTCAAATCCTCCAGATGTTGAATCGTCGCGTCGAGCAGTTGTTCGTAGCCACCGGCCATCGGCGTCATCGTAGCTCATGGCGCGGCGGCTGCACGAAAATTTTCCGGCGCGTCCGGCGGAATCCCGATCCACCACCCCCCGATTTGAAACCATCGAAGGCTTGCTTCTTGCCGTCTCTGCGCGCTGTGCTAAACTTCACCCCTGACGATCATGAATTTGCGCAACAGCAAAGGCTGGCTGGCAAACTTTAATTCCAGTTCCCTCAAGGCAAGATTTCTGAACTGCCGGGCAGTAATGGGCGGCACTCTTGGTTTCTGGCAAGGCGGGGTAAAACGGCGACTTTTGTTTGTTGAGTTGTTCGTGGCGCTTTCACTGAGCGTGATCTATTATTTTCTTGTCGAAAATTTTGCCGCCGGCAGCCCGAACGACTATACCAATGGCTGGGTGTTCACGTCGTGTTCCATCCCCGGCTTTCACCTGGATAAACTCGGCGATGTCTGGAAGGGGCGCCTGTCGGGCCTGTTGCTGTCCGGCTGGCTGTTCGATTTCCTGATCAAGGACAACACGTTTCCAATCAGCCAATTTTTTCGCCTCTTCGGGCTGTATCAAAGTGTATGGTTGTTTCTCCTGTTCCTTACCGTCATCTTCGCCTTGCGCCATTCGCTGTTCATCAACCTGGGTATCTTCGCGGGACTGATGTATAATTTTTCACCCGCCTCCGGTCTGTATTTTTATCCGTGGGATCTGCCCGCCACGCTGTTCTTCACGCTGGCCGTCCTGTTTTTCGAGCGCCGGCAAATGTTCTTGATGGCGGCGGCGACCTGTGCCGGGTGTTTTTTCAAGGAGACGGTCCTGGTCTGCGCCCTGTTGGTCCTGTTCACCGATCACTGGAAGTGGGGAAAGAGGATCCTGACCTTTGCGGCCATGGTCGCTGTGTATGGGCTGGGGAAGAAACTTTTGCTGAGTCAATTGCACTTGCAGGTGGCCGCCTTTTCCATGAACAATGCGACGAATTGGAGCGGGTTGTTCCACCCCACGATTCTCATTGAAAATTTCAAGGCGCTTTTTTCGCCAACCTTCAACCATCCCATTTTCACCAACGCGGGGACGCTGGCGGCGGTGCTGGTGCTGGGCTGGCGGAGACGGTTCCTGCCTTACATGGCGGTGATCGTCGCGTTCCTTGCGGGGCAATTGATGTACGGGGGGTTCAGTGAATTTCGGATTTTCATGCAGGTATTGCCTCTGAGCCTGATTCTGTTAAGTGAGCGGTGGCAGGAATATGCAGAGTCGGGTGCAACCAGCCGGTTGTCTGCCGGATCCGCCCCGGCTTGGGCGGTGCGCGAAACCTTTCCGATTCTGTTTCCACTGGTCATCTTGCTGATTGGGTTGCCCTGCGGGGCCGCGGCCTGGCGTTATTATATTATCCTTGAAAACCTCCAGCCTGGCCGTCAGGCGCAATCCGAACTTGGCAGGCACGTCATCAAACCCGAAGGGGATGTCAGCGACCTGGCGATGGAGTGTCAACTGTTACGCTCGGGGTATGCCGATGCCGAATTGAAACTGGCCATGATTTCCACGGACAACCAGCGGTTTTCAGAAGCCAGCAATCATTACCAGCGGGTGCTTGAATTGGACACGAATTCGGTCCCCGCCCTGAATAATCTTGCCTGGTTGTTGGCCACGGCCCCTGACTCACGTTGGCGCAATGGCAAAGAAGCGGTGCGCCTGGCCGAACGGGCCTGTCAATTAACCCAATACAAAGAGGCCTTTCCGCTCAAAACCCTGGCCACTGCTTATGCCGAAGCCGGACGATTCGACGATGCCGTCGTCACAATCCAGAAAGCCAGAATGGTGGCTTGGGCGCAGGGGCAGAAAGAAACTGCGGCAAGAGATGAACAGTTGCTGGAATTGTATAAATCCGGTCGGGCTTACCATCAAGAGGCCAAAGCTGCCCCGTGAAACGCATACAAAACAACAGAGAACTCTTATGAATGAACCCGCGGGCAAAAACGACTTGAAACTTTTATCCGTCGTCATTCCAGCGTTGGATGAGGAAGGGTGCATTGCCTTAACAGTGGAACATTTGCATTTGGAGTTAAGCCTGCAAAAGGTCCCACACGAGATCGTGGTCGTGAATGATGGCAGCACGGATTCGACCTGGAAGGTTTTGCTCGATTTGACGCGGAAAATTCCCGAACTCGCGCCCGTGCAAAATACCGGCGCGCACGGCTTTGGCCGGGCGATCATCCGGGGTTTGAACGCGATGAAAGGCGACGCGGTCGTCATCATGATGGCCGACGAATCAGACGATTGCCGCGACGTGGTGCGTTACTGGAAATTGTTGAACGAGGGCTGGGACTGCGTGTTCGGCAGCCGGTTTGTCAAAGGCGGTGGAACGATTGATTATCCGCCGGTGAAACACGTCGTGAACCGTCTGGCAAATTTTTTCATCAAGGTGCTGTTCCACATCCCGTTCAATGACACGACCAACGCCTTCAAGGCCTACCGGCGCGAAGTCATTGATGGCTGCCGCCCGCTGATCGCGCCGCACTTCAACCTCACCGTCGAATTGCCACTCAAGGCCATTGTGCGCGGCTTCACCTGGACGACGATGCCCGTCACGTGGAGGAATCGGCGCACCGGCATGGCGAAATTGAAGATCAAGGAGATGGGCAGCCGTTATTTCTTCATCTGTTGCTACGTGTGGCTGGAAAAATATTTCAGCCGCGGCGATTACCGGCAGAAGTAGGGTTGTTTCCAGCGCCACCGAATCCCGCGTCGCAGTAAAATCCCAATTGGGGGAATTTATGCACATTGTTCCCGTAGTATCCAAAAACTCGCACGCATTATTTTCAAGCGGCTTCTCGGTAATAATAGGGCAATAAGCCACTGTTGTGGGCATTGCAATCGAACATTGATTGCCTTAATTGGAAGAGATGTGTTAACTCATTGCACTGTGATTTATCAACGTGGCATTGGAAGTGTAACGCTTTGCCTTTGATTTTTCGGCCTTTTGACCAGCTTTGCAACAATCTGGTAGGACATTGCCCATCCAGTCCGCCGCGCTAAAACCCTCCTTGCTGCGCCCGCAACCGCCAGAACTGCTGCGGCCCGGCGGTGCCGTTTGTCTGGACATATTGCGATGAAAAGCCGCTGATACCGCTCAGCGTGGCGGCCAGGTTCCAATTGACGAGATTGGTGCTCCATTGGACCTGGTAGCCCCAACCGGGCTGCGAATTCCAGGAAAGCACCACGTCCTGATTCAAATTGGTGAGTGCGAGCTGGAGCAGGGGATGATGATTGAAAAACGCGGCGGCATTCCATTCCACAACGCCGATGAGTGAAGCGTCGTTCATCGGCGCGGTGTACCCTTCACCGTCGCTGGTCTGATACACGATGTCCATGACGTTGTCGCGCTGCCAGCGCGCGAGGTTGATCACCGGCTCGTAATTGCCGAGGTTGTCGGTCGTCAAATCCACGGTCGTCCAGTTCGTACGCTGCGGATCCATCGCGTAAGGCAGCGAATAGGCGATGGTCAGGCCGTTGCTGCCGAAGTTGTCGCGGTAAAGGACGATGATACGGTTCTGCTGGTCGCAGACGACCACGGGGCGGTCGAGGTCGCGCACAACTGCGTCCAGTTCCATTGTGCCGGGCGGGTCGTTGGTACGGGCGGAAACCTGCCGCGTCTGCCAGACTCCGTTCGTGTCGGGGAAGACGACCATGTATTGGCGTTGATAATTGTTCGTGCCCGAACCCGGCGCCCACCACGTGGCAATGACTGGATTGTTGGAAGCGTCCAGGCACATGCCCGCCTGGTTTATGAGGCTGTAATTCTGGGGAATGGGCACGATGATTTCGCCGATGGAATTGGGGTCACCGCTCTCGTCACCTTGTGAAAGGGGCAGGTCATAAGGCGTGTTTTCAAAGCGTTCCCAAGTCACACCGCCATCGAGGGATTTGGCAAAAAGCAAATTGTTATTGGACTCGTAAGCCGGGGTCTCGCGCCAGGTCCAAGCGAGATACAAATTTCCATTCGCGTCCAGGCACGGCATGTTGGGATAGGCGTTGTAATTGGTCACCGGCCACAGGCCCTGGATGAAAGGCGAGGGTGTTCCGCCGACCAGGTTTACGTTCGTCCAAGTCTGCGCCGCCAGCGACCAGCGGTTGAGCCAGGTGTTGCCGCCGCCCGACGCGCCCACGCGATAAAGAAACAGCAGGTCGCCATTCGGCATCGTGAGAAATTGCGGATAAGTGACGCTGGTTTCGATGCCGGTCATTCCGTCCGCACCGAGGTCCGGGCCGAAAGCAATTGGCTGGCTGCCCATCACCGGCGCGGTGCTGCGCGCATAATGGAGATTTTGATCGTGCATGCCCCACGACAGGTGCATGTAACCGCCGCCATCAATTCCGAAACACACCACGTCGTGGCCATCCGTGATGGCGTCCGGCATGAATGTGGTTCGGAAAACCTGCCAAATGTTCGTGCCAACCGTGCGCCGGGCAATCCAGATGGTGCCGTTGTAGGCGTAGGAAGGATCCGTCTGGTGCTGGCCATAATACGCGAAGAACTGCTGGTTGCTCACGGTCATCAAGCCTGAACAAATGAACGCGGTGGCGTTGATGTCCGAGTCGCCAGCATAAGCGTATCCGCTCGAGGCCGCGTTGGTCCCATCAAAAACCGGTGTCAATGTGACTTGCGAGCCGTTGAGTGTGAGCGTGGCCACCGTGCTGATCACCGAATCCAGACTGTTGGACACCACCACGTCATAGTTCCCGACCTCAGTGGAATCCAATGGCGTGAGGGTCAAAGTGCTGTTCGTCGCCCCGGCAATGGGGCTACCGGCTTGATACCATTGATAAAAAAGCGGCTGCTCGCCAACCGCAACAACAGTGAAAGTCGCCGTGCCGGCGTATCCCGCCACAACGCTGGCGGGCTGCATGATGATGGCCAGATTGGTCACGGTGACGCTCACCATAACGCTCGTGGCCGCATAAAAATTGTTGGTGACCAGAACGTCGTAGCTGCCCGAATCCGACGGCTGCGCGGAGACGATGGTGAACGTGCTGTTGGTGGCGTTCGTCACCGCCGAACCATTGTGCCACCACTGATAATTCAACGGCGAGCCGCTGGCCGTGACGCTGTAGCTGATGGACTGGCCCGTGCCGACAAGCTGGTTCGTTGGCGACGGTTGCGACGTGATGGCGATTCCGGTGGGAACAAAAAGCATTTGCCCCGCCGCGCGCGCCACGCTGCTGATGCGCACCTCGTCAATTTTCCCAAGAAAATTGGCCGTGTCAGCGCCACTTCCGCCGCTCGGATTTCGCGCGCTGTTGCCGAGGCTGAAAACCGTCGTTGCGGCGCTTGTTCCGGGAAGACTGGCGGTCATGTTGGTTCCGTAAATGCAATCCGCGGCGGTCCGGTTGGTGTTTAGCAGCGTCCAATAGAAAAGCAGATTGCTTGTGGTGTTCGCGCTGCCGTCGTAAGTCACGGCCACATGAAACCAGGCGTTGGAAACAATTGCATCGGGCCCGTTTGTTGGAATCGGCGCCACGGCAATGGTTGTCGTGCCGTTGATGAATTCGATCCCGACAACATTTGTATCCCTGCCACCCGCGGCAAAGCCGACAGGATCGAGACGAAATTGAAATACGCGCGTGCCGGTGTTGTCGGCGTCGCAATCCATAATTTGAAAGGGTTGGTTGCGGGCACTGTAATTATTTGTCGGATTAAATTCGACGTGAACCATTGCTTCATAGGTGAATGCTCCACTCGTACCGGCATAGGAAAATGGAATGGCCGTACCAACATTGCCCGAACCGATTGGAAAGATGACGGCGCCGGGCGTGGTCAGCGTGCCGAAGCTGATGCAGTTCGTGAAATTAACGGTGCTGTCGGAATATGACGCGTTGCCCAGGGTCGCACCATTAATCATATAAGTCAGGTTCGTGCCGCCCGGCGCAATATCCACGCACGGCGGCGAAGCCTCATCCAGATGCCAGAGATGCAGCGTGGCGGTATCGGCGGTGTAGGGTTGAATCGCGGCGGCGACCGAGCGGGCAGCGAGGCACGCCAGCAGGGACACTGTGCCAGCCGCTGCAAACCGTAAAAGCGCAAATCGCGCCTTGCCTCCCAAATCATGGAATACGCAGGTCATAAAATTGCTGTGGTCCGCCGTAAGGCAAAGTGTTGGTCACGGCAAAATTGCCGCTGCCGTCGAAGACACCTGTGCCCACCAGACTCCAGTTGGTCAGCGGCAAGGCCAGATTCGTCGATGACAAAATCGAGTAACCGTATCCCGCCGCGCCGCCGCTGCCGCTCCAGATCAAACTGGCCCCAGCCAGATAAGTCTGCCCGACCTGCGGCTTCACATTGCCCAACGCCACGGCCAGCGTGCCGTTGACGGGAAGATTATTTGTGTTCCAAACCAGATTAGTCCCGGGTGTCGCTGGAACAATGTTCGTCAAAAAAAATTCGTAATCCTGCGCGAAAAACAGTTTGAAACTGTCGCCGACTGTAATCTGGTCGCCCGACGCGGCCAGCCGCAACGTGCCGCCCAAAACCAAAGTGCTGACGCCGGCGACGGCGTCATTTGTCAACACCGCGCCGGACTTGTTCAAGCGGATGGCCGTCACGCCGGCGTTCGTCAGCGCGTTGTTGATGGTCAGGGTGCCGATTGAATTTCCGCCCGCCGACAGGGTCGCGCCCGGGAAAATTGTCACCGGCCCAGCGATGATTCCGCTCCCGCTCAAAGTTCCGGCGCTAATGGTGGTCGGGCCGGTGTAAGTGTTCGTGCCGTTCAACGCGAGCGTGCCGCTGCCCCATTTGCCGACGCTGATGGGCGCGACGGTTGAGTAAAGAATCGGCCCGTTCACCAACATGTCACCCGCTCCAGTAAAGTTGAACGACCGCCCGGCGATCAGATTGCCGACGTATTGCAGCGCACCGTCCAGCACCAAGGTACCACTGTCGGACTGAACCACGACGTTTGACCCGCCGGTTTGCATGTAGAGGTTGCCGGAGAAAACGTTGCTCCCCGCCAGATTTTCGAGATTCGGAATCGTATTGGCGCGGCAACTGTTCGTGAAGTCCTGAGTTACTGTGAGATTTCCCGCCGAACCATCCAGTTGCAGTGTGGACGCCGCGCCCGCGCCGCTGTTGTTGCGGATGCTCAAAGCGGTCGTATACGCCAGCGCCGCACTATTGGTGACGCAAACCGCGCCGTCGCTGGCGGTGGTGCTGGCGCTGTCAAGAAACAAAGGACCGGAAAGGGAATTGCTCCCGCCCAGCACGAGCGTGCCTGCGCCGCTCTTGGTGAAACCGGCGGTGCCCGCCAGAGGCACGTTGATCGTGGCCGTGTTTTGATTGACTACGATGGATGGTGTACTGGCGGAAAGTGTCAGGATGCTTCCGCCGCTGGCGTTCAGAAACCAGTTTTGCGCGCCGGCGGGATCGCCGAATTTGAGCGTACCGATGCTGCGCGACGAATCCAGCGTGACGATCCGGTCGGCGGTGAGATTCACCGTGCTGAAGTCGGCGGTGAAGCCGGCACCGTCAGCGATGGCTCCACCCGACCATTTTGTTGTATCGCTCCAATTTCCACTCGCGTCCGCGCTCCAGGTGCCATTGCCTGATGTGAGCGAAGCCGTGATGACGTTCGTGACACCATTTCCGGGGAAAGTCAGCACGGCGGTCGCAGTGTTGGTGGTCCAGGTAATCTGTCCGGCCAACGAAGCGGTTTGCGTTGCGTTCTTGGTGGGAAACCAAACGGCGTATCGAGCGCCGAGACGGGTTTGCGGGACGACCTGCAGATAATCCTGCGCCGCACCAGGACGGTTGTAGCCGCTCGCGCCGATGTAGCGCAACGAACCGCCCGGCCCGGTCGCAAAACCGTAACGGCCAGAAACGCACGCCCACTGGCTGGCGATGTTGGTGCTGACACCGGTGAGATTCGTGATTGTGACCGAGCCGCCATTCCATTCGATCAAGCGCGAACAGCCGGTCAGCGGATCATTTTCAATTCCATTCGTGAAACAACCCGCGCCGCTCCCGGTCACGCCGCTCGCCGGCAGGGGCACTTCGACGATGCCGACGGACTCGCCGCAACTGCTCACATACACGCGCGTCTGGCCATTCACGCCATTTTGCAAAAGCAGTTGCGCGGTGAAGCCGGCGCTGTTCGTGGTGAAGCTGACGAGCGAAGCGGAAGTGGCCTCCCCCAAAGAACCGCTGCCGAAACCGCCCGGCAACGCCGGCGTCGCGACATAAGTGTTCGACGGAAACGAAGCGGTTGCCGCCTCGACCATGCTCATGATGGTATCCTTGTAGCTGATGGAAGCAAAACCCCACTGACTGCGCTGGGCGATGACACCCACGTCGGGAAAATACGCGACGGCGGGAGGCGGCGTGTTCGTGGGGCCGGCCGGATAATCCGCGTTGGCCCATTGCAGCCAGGCAATGGCGGTGCGCCGGGCTTCGACCGCCTCGCGATAAAATCCGCCGCCGCTCACACCAACAAATTCGCCGTTGGTATTGATAATTTGCCGGTAACGGACCAGTTGCGCCAGTTGTCCGTCCGCCCAGCGCGCCAACGGGTCGTTGAAGTGCACGGCCATCCAAGTGATGTACGAATCCTGCTCGTAGTCGTGCAATTCCCAATCCAGTCCGGACGGGTAGGCGAATTCACCGGAGTCCAGCAGCATGTCGGAAAGATTCGTCGTCCACACCGTCAGCGCATTGTGCTCGGCGAAAGGCAAAAGCTGCGCAGCGATGTTGGTGTTCGACAACCGCGCCATCAGCAGCGAATCGCCGGAAGACATGCCGGCGACCATTTCGTAAGTCGGATGATAAAAGCCGTGGTTTTCCAGCGCGAATTCCGGATAGAGTGTGACGGTGCTGACCCAGTTTGAAAGCGGATCACCACTGGTGTTGGCCACGGTGTAGATGTTGGCCAGATACGATTGAGCAGCGTTGAGCCACGTCGGGGCACTGTTGCTGGTGCTCATCCAGGCGGCAGCGAGCGCAAGAGGATTGCTGTCCCAGCCGTTCTCTTCCGCCTTCGTGTCGCCGGTGGAGAGAGGAAGGGTGCAGGGCGCGATGCCGGCGCGATGCGTGGCCTCGGAAGCAATGACACGCTGAACCGCCGCCACGGTGGATGCGGGCAGATTGCTTTGCAGCAGCAAGCACGCCAGCCCCATCGAACCGGCCCACTCCGCCGACTGCCAATCGGCACAGCCATTGCAAGTGGAACAATCGGTGTCCAGCGAACCACTGTCCCAGCCCCACTGATAACCATTCACCGATAAATTCGCCCCGGTAAAATGAGTGGCGGCATTGTAATTCAGCGCCTGCCGTACGCGGGCAAGGCGGTTGGTATATCTCGGGTCGTTCGGATAGGCGAGACACAACACGGCATAGGCCGCCGCCACGCCGCCGTTGCCGCGGATGCCGCCGTTGTTGCCGGCCTGCGCGCCGCCGTCACCCCAGTAACCGGCGTCCGGCGGGGCGCCGGAATACGAGGCGGGGTGCCAGATGGTTTCAGCGTAGCTCTCAAAGTTCGTCAGGCACTGAAGATAGGTTTGCTGAGAATCGGCGTGGGCAATCGTTTCGAACGGTGCCGCCTGGAAAAATCCTGAAATGAAAAAGCTGAACAAAAGAAGCCGGGAAAAACGTGAAGACGTGCCTCTGACCGTCAATAGCCACGGGGTTTTCGTCATAAATAATCCTCTCCACTCAACCGCGGCGCTCAACTCCCATCAGCAAAAGCTCGCCAACCGCAGCCTCCTTAATACATATAGTTGTTGATGGAAAGCAGGGTTCGATACGGCTCCAGCGCGCCAAGGTCATCTTGAGCAATGAAGAGTTCCCGGGTGCTGGGGCTCCAACTGTGACAGAACACCATGTCTCTGGCATTGAACCACTTAGCGGAACCATCCGCGAAAACCTCGTTTCCGCCGGCGGTGGACAGACCTTTTCTATGGGCCGGGAGATTCGAAAAGCCGCTTGGAGGAAGCTGCGTCGGATCATTCCATACTCCATTGAACCGGCAGACAAAATCCGCAGCCAGCGTCCAAGACGCCTTGGAAGCGGTCGTCTTAACGGGACTAGCTGATTTTATGCCGGAGGTGAACTGATCATTAACCCACCAGTCAATCCCGCCATAGTATTGGTAACCGAAAGTAATTTGTGTGCCGCCGGAAGAAGTATTCAAGGCCGGCAACCCAGGCCGGTTGGGACAGGACCATATACTGACGCCGTTGGTATTTTGGACATTAAGGTTCAGTCCCGCCATGGCCCAAGCGTTTGACTGTGCGTTGGCGCCGGCAATCGGCTGATATACGTTATGGGTTTGACCATCGGTACCAGTAATGGTGCCGTTAATGTAGGCGACCGGCACCAAGTCGCCGAAATCTTGCGCGTAACTCAAGCTGCCTACGCCAATCTGCCGCAGATTGTTCACGCATTGAATGCGCCTGGCCCGCTCCTTGGCACTGGCCAGCGCCGGCAACAATATCGCCGCCAGAATGGCAATGATGGCAATCACCACCAGCAACTCGATCAAAGTGAAGGCGCGTTGCCGCGCCTCCACGTCCCGAGTCAATACGACGAATCTCGGATCAATTGTGTTTTTCACTATTGCAAAAAGTTTTTGTCAATATGCCATGCGGTAGAACACAGTGCCATTGGTCGGATTGATCGTGATGATCACCTGATTGGTGGTGCTGGAACCCGACAGGTCAACCCAGTTGGTGCCCAATCCGGTGCTCAGGGCGTTGGTCTGGGCTTGCAGCCGCCAGCCAATGTGGTCAACCGGCCAAGAGAGGGTCAACTGATTGCCCGACAACTGCGTTACAATGTTCGTTGGGGTCAAGTTCACAGTGACAAGAACCCGCAGTGTGCCGTCGCTGTCCAGCGTGTTGGTATTCCATGCCAGACCGGCTCCCGGCGTTGCCGGAACAATGCTGCTGAAGCTGCCGCTGTAATTTGTGGCACTGAACAATGGGATTGCATCCCCGCCTGCCAGCGCATTTCCGAGGTTCGTGATGACCAGCGTTCCGCCCATTGTCACCAAGGTTGGGCTGACCACCTTGTCATTGGCGATGCTGGTGGTCTTGTTAACTTTGACATAGTTCGTGCTGCCGGATAGGAGTGCGAGATTGCCGCTCATGGTCAGGGTTTCAGGGCTTGCAGTCGAGAAGCCAACGGCGAGCGTGGAACCGCTGCCGAAGTTGACGTTTCCTCCGATGACCGTGCCATTGCCAATCATCGTCTGTCCGTTGCCCAGGTTGAAGGATGGCGGTCCCGCCACATTGAGGGCGCTGCCGCCGTCAATTTCGATGGTCGAACTCGAACCGAGCGAAGAATTCGTGTCAACATAAACGGTGCTGCTCTGCCCGACGACTGTCGAACCGCTGTAGGTGTTTGTGCCATACAGCCACAAGGTGCCGCCGCCCTGCTTGATGAAACCGCCAGCCCCGCTGATGGGTCCCCAGAGACCAAAATCAACGCTGGTTGACAGGTAATTCGTCCCGGGTTGCAATGTCACCGGACCTACCAAGGCGTTGGTGCTTCCGCCGGAGGAGATTGTGGCGTTTATCACCACGATGTTGGTCTTGTTCCACCCGGCGGTGCCTGCCCAAAGGCCAAGCACAGCGTTGGATTCCACCGTGAGTGTCTTGGTAGGATCGCCCATGTCCGTGTTTTGCTGGAACGTCAGGTTGCCGCCGACAATATCAACGTTCCCCAAACCGGTCCCGCCGACATTTACCAGCGTGACCTGGCTGCCGCCCACCTTGGTGAGATTGAATCCATTGCCCGCGAATGTGCCGCCCGTCACGTCCCAGCGAGCGTTGGCCCCGATGGCGGCGTTGCCGACCAGAGTTATGTTGTGCGCGATCTGATAAGGATATGCCGGCCACGTCGTCGTCAAATCCACCATTGCGCCCTGGCCGTTGTACCCCGCGCCGGCGATAGCGATGGTCTTGGTGCCGGTGTCAACATTATTCAAGTCCAGCGACCCGCCGTTGGTGGCGTAAAGGTAGGTGGACGCGCCGAGCGCCGTGCTGGCCGTGTATTGCAGCACACCGTTGGTGACGGCGAAGGTGCCATAGTAGTTCCCATTGTTGCCTGCAAGGACCAAGGTGTTGGTGCCGGCTTGCATGATGGTGCCCAAACCGCTGCCGTTGTCGCTGACCGCGGCGTTCAGCGTGGCGTTCAGCGGCAGGTTGAACGCCAGTGTGCCTTGATTGTTGGTGATAAAGTTGAGGCCGGGCGCATTGGAAATCGCGAGGGTTACCGTGTTTGAGCCTTCCTGATCCAAAGTGCCCGTCAGGTTGCCGATGCCGTAGAAGGTGTAATTCGTGACGTTATTGTTGAAGAGGAGGTAGCCCGGCTTGTTTGTCTCAGTGACGTTCACGAGGTTGGTCACCGATGTGTCATCGAAGGTGACCAGATCGGCGTCATAGAAGCGGTCGAAATTGGTGGTTCCAGTGTTCCACCAGTTGGTAACACTATGGTTCCACACGTTCGGACCGGGCGATTTGCCGCCCCTCCAAACCAACGGCGAGGGCACATTGGAGACAGTGATTTCGAGATAACCGCCGGTTGTGGAGGGATTCACCGGAAAGAGGGTATATCGCGGATTGGCGCTGACGACCTGGAGGTTGGCCAGCCCGCCATTGATCGCGTTGGCGAAGGCGATGGTATAGGTTGAAGCACTGAGCGGAGCGACCGGAATAATCTGGATGGTGTTTACGTTGGTCAAATTAATATTGCCGCTCACATTGATAAAGTCGTTGACCCCGTTGCCATCCTGCGTGGGATCGCTGCCGAGTTCGACGATGTTGGTGCCACCCGACAGAGTGAGGTTGCCGTTGATGTTCAGCGTGCCCGGGCCATTGACACCGGAATTGAGGGTGGAACCGGGGCCGTTGGTGACGTTGCCATTCAAATTGGCGGCCGTGCCGCTGTTGCCGGTGTTGGCCAGCGTTTGTCCGCTGCCAAAACTCAATCCCGGTGTGGCGCTGACATCCAATGTCGCTCCGGGAGCAAGTTGAACCAGCGAACCGCTTCCCAAAGAAGAATTGGCGCCGACAACGAGTGTGCCGGCATTAACCAGGGTTCCGCCGGAATAAGTGTTGGTTCCATTGAACGTCTCAGTTCCCGCGCCGGTTTTATCCCAAATGCCGGAACCGCTGATCGGGCCGTTGAAGGTGACTTGAATACCAGAACCTTCACTGAACTGATCAGTGCCCCACAGAGTCACCAACCCGCCCAAAGTAAGGTTGCTGAGGGAAATAGAGATCAAAGCATTGGTAAGGACGATGTTCTTGTTCATCACGGTGGTGCTCGGCACGGCATAAAAACCGAGGACGGCATTGGAATACACTGTTACGGTCTTCGTTGGGTCACCCATGTCAGTGAGGCCTTGGAATCCCAAAGTGCTGGCGGTAATATTTATATTGCCCACGCCATTGTTGGTGCCCGCGTCAATGAGCCAAAGCTGATTCCCTCCGATTTTTGTCAGATTGTATCCGTTCCCTTTCAAACCAGTGCTGCCACTGGCGTCGCCGTTGAGATCCCAGCGCCCTGTCGTTGCGCCAATCGTGGTGTCGCCCTGCAGGGTCAACGAAGCGATGCCCCCGCCATTTTGTGAATTGTTGGCGCTGAAGTTTTGAATGACCCCGGCATTGGTGTATCCCGTTCCTTGAACATAGTAATTCAAATTAGCGGGGCCTTGGACGCCATGAATATCAAGCGTGCCGCCATTGATCGTCACCGAGGTGGAAGCGCTGCCCAGAGCGTTGGGATTGCCCAATTGCACCACGCCATTGTTGATGGCAACAGGACCGGTGAAAATATTGGCGTTGCTGATAGTCAGCGTGCCAGTCCCGCTCTTGGTCAAATTCATCGTTCCGGCCAGATAGCCACTCCCGCTTAAGATGTAATTGGTGTTGGCCGTGTTCGTGACGGAACTGGGGAAGAACTCGGTGGTCAGGTTGATGTTGCGGTTAGCTACAGCATCATTGAACGCGACGTTGTCGCCGGTTTGATAGGCAAAACCGTTGACGGCGGTGACCATGTTCGACCAGTTCGGCGAGGTGTAGTCCCAGTTGGCGCTGTTGGTGCCGCGCCAAGAGAGGTCGTTGACCGAAGTGCGGATGCTAAGTGTGGCCACGGTGCTGGTGGCGCTGACACTGTAGCTGTTGGTGATGATGACAAAATAGTTGGTGGCATCGGTTATCGCTGTGGCGGCGATGCTGTAAGTGGCGTTGGTCGCATTCAGGACGGGACTGGGATTATCACCGCTGGTATCGCTGGATTCGTACCACTGGTAGCCGAACGGCGGCACGCCTCCGACGCCGACGCTGAAACTGGCCGGCTGGCCGATCACCACTGTCTGGCTGACCGGCTGCGTGTCAATGTTGACATTCGTGTTGGCGAACATCATTTGATCGGCCGCACGCGCGACGCTGCTGATGCGCACTTCGTCAATGGAACCGAGGAAATTCCCATTCAACGCGTTGGCCGTGCTGCCGCTCGGATTGCGACCTGAGTTGCCGATGGTGAAAACAGTGGAAGCCGAGGCCAGCGGAGAAAGGCCGCTTGGCAGATTGGTGCCGCCGATGCAGTTGTCTTGTGTATTGGTGGGATTCATCGCCGTCCAATACAAGAGGACGTTACTTGTGGTATTGGGAACGCCGTTGTAAGTGACGGCAACGTGATACCATCCATTGGAAACAATGGCGTTGGGACCATTGGTCGGTATCGCTACAAAATAATCAGGCGAGCCGGAAACGTTGTTGAATTCGAGTGCCACTTTATTGGTAAAAAATCCAGAGGTAATCACCCCAATCGGATCAATGCGGAACTGCCAGACGCGGCTGCCAGTGCCATTGGATTCGCAACTTAAAATAAAACACTGACCGCCACTGGCAGCGCGCCCATTGCCTCCATTACCCGCCGTTCCATAGTTTAATGTGGGATCGAACCCGACCCAGAGGATGGCTTCGTAGGTGAAAGCGCCGCTGATTGAATTGGCGTAGGTCATGCTGATGGGAGTGCCGATGGTGGTGCCTTCCAGCACCATCGCTTGATTGGCGCCCCCAACTGAATTCTGGCCGCCGCCAAGAGTGCTCAGGCAGGTGTTAAAGGTGTTGGAATAAGCCGTGTTGCCCAGCGTGGCGCTGTTGGCCAAATTGTTAAGGTTGGTACTGCCCGCCACCGTGGCTGAATCCACGACTGGCGTGGTGCTGTCATCAAGATGATACAAGTGCAGCGTGTTGGCGTCCGGCGTGTAGGGACCGAGGATGAAAGCTTGCGCCAGCCAAGGGGTAAAGATGGCAGCCAATAACAGCGCCGACCGGCGCACGACCGCTCCGCGGGTGATTTTCATAAGGTTATTCATAGGGGTTAAGGTTTGAGTGACAGTTAAAAACTTCGTCCTCGCAAGGTCCGTGGCTTTGCAAGTTTTCATGCAAACGGCATTTTACGTGTTGGTTAACAGGTTATCACACTGGCGGGTGAGGGATATATCCCCCAAATGCGGGATGCTGGAAGGAAGGACGCTGAAGCGTGAATCGGGACTCGTGAAGGGCCAATCTTCCCGTGCGGCCGTTTCACGCATCACGCTTCACGATTTGTCGGTCATGTAGTGCGCCACGGCTTCGGCGCGCGAGCGCACGTGCATTTTTTCGTAAATGTGCTTCAAATGGCTCCCCACGGTTTCCACGCTCAATGTCAGCCGATCCGCGATTTCCTTGTTGGAATAACCCTTCGAGAGCAGAACCAGCACTTCCTCTTCACGTGCGCTCAAATGGACCGCCTGCTCGCGCGACTTGACCGGGCGCCGGAAGGATTCCACCACGCGGCGGGCCACTTCGCTGGTCATCGGCGCGCCGCCGCGCAGCACCTCCAGCAATGCCAGTCGCAAATCCGCCGGCTTGGTGCGTTTCAACAAATACCCGTCCGCTCCGGCCTGTAGCGCCATGAAAACCAGTTCGTCATCCTCCACGGCGGTAAGGATGAGAATTCGGATTTTGGGCAGGAGCGTCTTGAGTTGTGCCGTGCATTCAATGCCGGACATGCGCGGCAGAAAAATGTCCATCAGCACCACGTCCGGTTGGATGGTGGGAATCACCCGCAGCGCCTCCTCGCCGGAGGAGCAGACGCGGACGCAGGAAAAACCCGGCAGCGAATTGATCAGTTTCGACCAATTGTCGCGCACCTCCGGCTTGTCTTCCACCAAGACCACTTTCACCGCCGCCTTGGCATCCAGCGGCGCGGGGTTGGCAGGCGGGTCAGTTTTCATCAGGTATCAGGTTCATGATTTTGCCGAATCTGTTGAAGCGGCACCCAAGCCGGGGTGCGCGGCCTCCGTTTCGTCGCGCAAACGTCGCCCCCAATTCAGCCATCCGGGATAGGAAGTGTGATTCAATGGAACGGTGAATTCGACGCGGCAGCCGCTGCCCGGCTGGCTGGTTACGCCGCAAAACCCGCCGATCTCGTCCATGCGTTGCGACATGTTGATCATGCCGTTGCGCGTCAGGTCGGCTTTGGCGGGGTCGAAGCCCTTGCCGTTGTCCTCCACCACCACGGTCAATTTATGGTTATGGCGGTAAATGCGCACGAACACTTCACTGGCTTCCGAATGTTTGGCCGCGTTGTTCAGCGCCTCCTTCACTGCCAGAAACAGGTTGCGGCGGATCGGAAGGTCAAAAGGCGTGGCGGGGATTTCGGGTTCCACGTCCAGGCGGCAGCGGATGGGCGTGGACGCCAAAAAAAACTGCGCGTGTTTGCACACATAAGTCACGAAATCGCGGAGCGTGTCGCGCCGCGAATTGACGGCCCACACGACCTCATCCAGGGCGTGGGAGAGGTCGCGCGCCTTTTCGCAAATCTGGTTGATTTGCGCACGCATTCCGGAATCCGCGGGCAGTTCGCTCTGGGTCACCTCGCCGAGCAGCACCAGGTGCGTCAGCCGCGCGCCGAGGTCGTCGTGAATGTCCCGCGCGATGCGGGCGCGCTCGATTTGCAAAAAGCGCTGCGTCTTCGATTGCGCCGCCAGTTGGGTCGTCAGCCAGAGGCAGAACAGGACCGTCAGCGTGCAGACCGACGCCAGCGTGAGCTGGAACCAGCCGGTCTGCCAGAAATGCACGACGATGGGTCGCAACGGCGGCACAATGGAGACGCCAAACGGCCAGTTTTTCCAAGGTGGTTGGCCGATCGAACCAACCACGATGGCGGGATGCCAGCCGGGCAGGGCGGTTTTCCGGTTGATCCAGTCGCGTTCCATGTTGGGCACCACACGCCACGTCTTGTCCGAAACAATGTCAATCATACTCTCTTCCTCATTCACCAGTTGGATGCTCAGGCCAAAAATCAATCCGGCCTGCAACCGGTCGTTGAAGGCATCAACGGCAATCACGTGTTGTCCGGGGATCAACAACCACGTCACGTCATATTCCGTCACCGTCCGCCAGTCGCTGCCGCGCCCGATTTCCTGGCCGTCCAGAAATAACGTGTAGCTGTTGTCCGCCGTGATGCGCACCGTGGCGCGCGACATTTTCACGTCGCGGGGAATCTCAAACGACTTCCAAAACCGGCACGTCTGCTTGTCCATCGTGATCGCGTCCCAAATCCACCAGCCGATATGATTGGTTGCGTCCGAAATCATATTGGCCGTCGTTGCGGTGTTGGTTGCAGTTGCTTCCGCTGCCCAGCCAGCGATTGGAAAGAGCAGGGAAAACCACAGGATTACGGCTAGCCACGGGATCCCCCGCCGGGTTAGAAAATTGAAACGCGATTTTAGTTGAAGTCGCGGCATTCGGCTGTCACCTGCACAATATGACGACAAAATCATGCTTCAAACGCCCTTGTGTGGCAAGAGGCTACTGGCGGCTGAAACGCACATGGCTGCGGGGCTGGCCACCGCTTTGGCCTGGCATTTCCGCCCTTGTCATTTGCGCATATGCCTGCTGCCGGCTGATGCCCGGAACACCCCAAAGCGCCCCTCCCAAAAGAACAGCCGCCAGAAGAAATTCCGGCGGCTGAAATTGAATAACTTGCGAATGACAACTCGCAAAGCCGCCTACTTTTTGCGACGCATCCAACCAACCAAGCCGAGGAACCCGCCCAGACCGCACAAGGCCATCGTCGTTGGTTCGGGGACGCTAATGGTCAGGTCGCTCATCGAACCGATGGTGTTGTTAGCACGCATGTCAACATAGAAGCCAATCGCAGCGCCGACGCCGGTGTTATTGACAAATGTTTCATTAAGCAGGTCAATAGCACCACCATTAGTTGAAACAGTTGAAGCGATGGCCCCAAAGGTGAAAGTATTCGGTGCCGTCTCGGTAATGAAAAAAGTTGTTGGCACCTGGGTGCCGCCTGGTTGGTACTGTTGTGTGGCGATAGAGGTCGCACCGTCAAATCCGCTTGCGACCAAATGGTTGGCACCGCCTCGGATACCAATAAATGCATAGGACAAGGTCGTCCTCGTATTGCCAAGGGGGTTGCTGGTTGCTGAAGCAGCTGCCGGCGTCGCAGTTGATGCGACGCAAAGACCAAAGTCTTGGCTGGTTCCCGTCCAACTTGCGAGGGTAACCGATAACGTTTCGCCAACAGTCAGGCTGTAGTCGCTACGAAGGAACAACGCCTGTTCTATGTCGTTATAACTAGAAGCAGTAGCCTGCAATGCTCCGCTCGTGTCTGAAAAGGAAATGGTGGTGGTGGCGGGAATGAGACTACCGCTGTAAAGCACGGGGGTCAGCGTGTACGGACTCAGGTCGGTGTTGTTGAGGGTATCAATGTCTTGGGCTTGCGCAAGCATACCCATTGAAAACGTCAATAATACTACACTAATCTTTTTCATGATGCATTTCTTTTTTTAAGGTTACACTATTCAGAACCTTCCTGTTTTGTAGCATATTCATGAGCCACTGCATATCCCCCATTTAGGGGATTCTATAAATCCTCCCTTTTTTTGATTTTCCATATAATCATTGCAGTGGATATGCTTTATCTTTCAGAAAATGCCTCCTTGAAGCATCGGAAGACCACATTGCATCTCTTGGAGAGATGCCTTCTGATGGCTGTCAGCCTGGCTACTTTGCTGTCCGTGCCCACCACAAACTGGGCCGCGCCCAACCCTGTCCCCACCTTGGACAATGGCTGGACCAATCCGCCCAACAGCGCCCGCCTGCGCGCATATTGGTGGTGGCTCAACGGCAACGTCACCAAGGAATCCATCACCCGCGACCTGGAACAGATGAAGGCCAAGGGCTTCGGCGGCGCCGTCATCATTGACGCCGGCGGCGCGGATCAATGGGGCAATGCCCAAGTGCCGCATGGCCCGACTTTTTTCACCCTAGAATGGCGTGAACTTTACAAACATGCGCTGCGCGAGGCCGACCGTCTCGATCTCGAAATAAGCCTCAACATCCAGAGCGGCTGGAATCTCGGCGGACCGATGGTCACGCCGGATGACGCCGCAAAAAAACTGACCTGGTCGGAAGCGCGCGTGACCGGACCAACGAATTTCAACGCCGCGCTGACCGCGCCGAAGAGCCGCGAGAATTATTACCGTGACACGTTCGTCGTCGCCTACCGCATCCGGCCGGATCAGGCGCCGCATCAAGCGCTTCAAAACTGGCGTGAGAAGGCGCTGCTCAAAACGCTCGAACCGTTTTCCACACCGGACACCACGCCGCTGTTCCGGGAATTTCCCGCCACACCCGGCGAGGAGGACACGCACACGACCGACGTGATTGATCTCACTTCCAAGCTCGATGCTAGCGGCGTGCTCAAATGGGATGTGCCCGCCGGCGACTGGCAGATTCTCCGGTTCGGCTGCACCATCGGCGATCATGCCTATGTCTCGACGTGGAGCGAAGGCTGGAACGGTTACGCGATTGACGTTTATGATGCCGGTGCGTTTCAACGCTACTGGAACGCCGTGGTCGAACCGCTCATCGCTGACGCCGGGCCGCTCGCCGGCAAAACCCTGAAATATCTCCACACCGACAGTTGGGAGGTCGAAGCCGTCAACTGGACGCCGACATTGCGCGCGGAATTTCAAAAGCGCCGCGGCTACGACCCGGTTCCCTGGCTGCCCGTCATTGCCGGACGCATCGTGAACAGCCGCGAGGAGAGCGACCGCTTTCTTTTTGATTTCCGCAAGACGCTCGGCGACCTGACGATTGACAATCATTACCGTCTGTTCCGCGACAACGCGCACAAGCACGGCCTGGAAATCCATCCCGAATCCGGCGGGCCGCACGCCGTGCCGATTGACGCCCAGCGCGACCTCGGCTGGGACGACGTGCCGATGAGCGAATTCTGGGCCTGGTCGTGGGAACACCGCATCGGCGACGAAAACCGTTTCTTTGTCAAGCAGCCCGCCTCCGCCGCGCACACCTACGGGCATATCATCACGCAGGACGAAGGCTTCACCACCATCGGCCCGAACTGGCAGGAACGGCTTTGCGATAATTTGAAACCGTCTTTCGACAAAGCGCTTTGCGAAGGCATGAACCGCATCGTCTGGCACGCGTTCGTCTGTTCGCCCGACTCGACTGGAATTCCCGGCCAGCAATATTTCGCCGGCACGCACTTGAACCCGAAGGTAACCTGGTGGAGCAAATCCGCACCGTTTTTCAGCTACATTGACCGCTGCCAATGGATGCTGCAGCAGGGATTGTTCGTCGCCGACGTCGCGTATTATTATGGCGACCACGTCCCGAATTTCGAGCAGCTCAAAAAATCCGACCCCGCGCACATCCTGCCCGGCTACGATTACGACGACATCACCGAGGAGGCTTTGCTCACACGCGCGAGCGTGCGCGATGGGAAAATCATTTTGCCCGACGGCATGAGTTATCGCGTCCTGGTTTTGGTGAACCATGATGTGATTTCCCTGCCGGTGCTGAAAAAATTGAAGGAACTCGTCGCCGCCGGCGCGACCGTCATCGGCCCAAAGCCGGTGAAAGGCGAGACGTTGCAAAATTATCCCGAAGTTGACGCCGAAATCGCCCAACTCGGTGACGAATTATGGAGCGGCAAGATCGGTTCCGGGCGCGTCATCGCCGACAAGACCGCGCGCGAAGTGCTGCTGGCCGACGGAGTGCCGCCGGATTGCGAGTTCCTCCCAGCTCTCAACCCTCAACCCCCAACCGATTTCGATTACATTCACCGCACTGGCGACGGCGCGGAAATTTATTTCGTCGCCAGCCGCGTGACCAACGCCGTTTCAGTGAATTGCGTTTTCCGCGTCGCCGGCAAGGCGCCGGAACTGTGGAATCCCGTGACGGGCGAACACAAATTCGCCGCCGCTTATGAAGAGAAGGACGGACGCACCATTGTTCCGCTGGATTTTGATCCGTGCGGCTCATGGTTTGTCGTCTTCCGCGAGCCGTCAGCGGCGCATCCGGCAATGGCCAAGGACAACAGCATGACGCTGAATCCACTCCAAGAACTTTCCAGCCCGTGGACGGTTCATTTCGATCCGAAATGGGGCGGGCCGGAATCGGCACAGTTTGATCAGCTCGTAAGCTGGACGGCGCGGTCGGAGCCGGGCATCAAATATTATTCCGGCACGGCCACCTACGAAAAAACATTCGATCTGCCAGACGCCGCACTCCGCACTCCGCACTCCACACTCTGGCTGGATCTTGGCAACGTGCGGGAACTGGCCGAAGTGAAAGTGAACGGTCAATCCTGTGGCATCACCTGGACTCCGCCGTTCCGCGTGGACGTGACGGACGCCGTGAAGCCTGGTGAAAACAAACTGGAGATCGAGGTTGTAAATTTCTGGCCTAACCGCATCATCGGCGACGCCAGCCTGCCACCGGACCAACGCCTGACCAGGACGAACATCCGTAATCTGAAGGCCGGCACCGCGCTGATGGAATCCGGACTGATTGGTCCCGTGCGGTTGCTGAAAGCCGGCCCGCCACAGTGAGCGACATTCCATTGCATGATGCCAAAGCCGGTTCGACCAAGCCGATGAATTTCTGTCCGACATTCCTTTTCAATGCCGCGCCGGGGAAAATTTGGGGGCAGCGGTATCCACGCGCCGTCGAAGGCACAAGTGGCGGATGTCATTTTCAGTGCAAACTTCTATGACGATGACCGCTGGACTTCGGAAACCGGACGATTGGATGACCTTTCCGTTACGACCGCGCCGCGTTTCCCGCCTTTCAAAGTTGTTGTTGGGTCGGCGGCGCTACTGATAATTGGCGGTTTGCCCGCACTGTTCATACGTTATTGGAATCACAGGAAATAACGCAGAAAAATTTATGAAGCAAACTGGCCCGGCCGTGTCTGAATTGAGAATGAATTCACGGCACGCATTCACGTTGATCGAACTACTGGTGGTCATTGCCATCATCGCGATTCTGGCGGCGATGCTGTTGCCGGTGCTGTCTGCAGCCAAAAAGCGCGCCGCGCAGTCTGCGTGCATCAACAACCAGAAACAACTTGGCATGGGCATGAAGATGTATGTGGACGACAACGGCAACACCTTTCCCGGTATCGCCTCGCGCCTGTATGGCTATCAGCCCGAAGACTGGATTTACTGGCGGACAAATACCGCGCTTTACCCGCCATTCGAGAAAAGCCCGATTCTCACCTCGATTGCCGGTCTGCAAAAACCGTCGCTCCGCTGCCCGCTGGACACCAGCGATACAGACCGGATGAACTTCGATTACGGCGACAACTATGGGCCATACCTTTTCAGTTACAGTTTTAATGGCTATGGCTTGGACGCCAACAACAACAATTTCGGCATGTCTTCCGTCGTGGACACTTCCAGCGGTTCGCCCGTCGCGTATCTGTTCAAGGAAGCCAACGTGAAAAATCCGTCCCAGAAAATCATGCTCGCCGAGGAACCCGGTTCGACCGCCGCCTGGGACAGCACGGATGGCAATATCATCAACGACGGCCGCTGGGTTCCGGGGCCGCTCACCGGTTTGCAGGGTGATCGTTTGACCATCCGGCACGGCGGCAAGGCAGACGTTACATTTTCCGACGGCCATGTTGAATCGGTCACGCCGGATTTCGGAGCCAACATGAACAATACGGTGGCAAGTTACTGACCATTTACCGGGAGCCGGTTGGCGTCCCGCAGGCGTAGGATTTGCGTTCCCAACGCCGCTACGATCTACTTGACCCACAAGAGAAGTTCGCTTCGCGAAGCTTGGTCGCTTTCGCGGTTGACATCATCGGCTCGGCTGTGGCTCAGTGCTTAATCGTTGGTGTCATGAGCGCATTACAGCGTCTTCTTCCCGGCGGCCTTGGCTTTCTTCCAGCGCGCCCTAGCGTTGAAGTTTGAAGACGTGGTGAAGTCGGCGCAACAGGTGGCGGTGTTGGTGTGGTGTCAGATGTCCGGCAAATTCAAGTTCGCGTTATCAAAGTATCTGCCGACAATCGCCCCGGGCCGACTGATGGTTTTGGGTTCGTGAGAAGACTTGGGCGCTTGACCGGGAAACTGAAGGTTGGACTCTGAGCCAATTCAAATTGGAACACTGCCTTACCAATTCGATTTCTAGAACGAGCAGGTTCTTTCGGTTGAAGAAGTAGCATCGGGTGGGTCTGACAGGCAATCACCTCGGCATTTGCTGGCCTCCCGTCCTATTTGAAGAAAACTCGGAATTGGCTTCTAGGGATGGTCTCGAAGTTCTTGGGAGCAAAGTGGTGCGACTCTTGGCTTTACAAATGCTGTATCCCTGTTGTGCTTGCTATGCAAACAGGTGATAGAGGGCTATTCGCACAAAATCGGGGCACGACATGCCTCAATTTTGGAGGAGGTGAGGTTCTAGGAGGCGGAACTGTCCCCTTCATGCACAGGGGGTTGGCATGAGTTTCCCAGTTGTCATGGGCTTTATCACCGGCGCGCTGCAATTCACCGTCGCTGGCTACGCCCTGCGACTAAACCGGATTTACGGAACAGCTCGCGTAGGCTGGTCGCTCTTCTGGGCCTTTTCACTTCTGGCACTGCTTCACCTGTTTCAATCCGTAGTGTCGTTCAATAATGGCGCGCAGTTAGGGGTCGAAATCGAAGTGATGTATTCACTCATTTCGCTGTTGTTGTTGACCGGCCTGGTCCACATCGAAACCTTGCTCAAGGAGCGCCTGCGGGTCGAACAGGAGGAAGAACGCATACAGGCCGAATTGGAATCACAAGTCAAAGAGAAGACGGCGCACCTGACCCTGGCCGTCGAAGATTTGAAATCGGAAATTGTCGAACGCGAACGGATGGAGGCAGAAGTCGAGAGGACGCATAAAGAACTCCTCGCCGCTTCCCGTCAGGCAGGGATGGCAGAGATAGCCAACTGCGTGCTCCACGATGTGGGCAACATGCTCAAGAGCGTCAACGTTTCCGCCAGCCTGGTAACCGACCAAATGAAGCAATCCAAGATCAACAATGTCGTCCGTATCGGTGCTCTAATACGCGAACACGAAGAAGACCTGGGTGATTTCATGGCGCATGATCCCAGGGGCAAAAAGCTGCCGGTGTACATCGCGCAACTGGCCGAGTATCTGACCAACGAACAAACCACCCTTTCAATTGAACTGGAATTCATCAAAAAGAATATCGAGAACATCAAGGAAATCGTGGCGATGCAGCAGAATTGTGCCAAGCTCACAGGCGTAACTGACACTTCAAAAGTCACCGCCTCGGTAAAAGCCGCGATACGCAAAAATGCCAGCCTGCAAGAGCAACGCGACGTGCAGATTTCCCACAAATTTGAACCACACATCTCCGAAGCCACTGTGAATTCTCAATAGAAGTTGCACGCTTAGGCGTCCGTAGAGAGGACGCACGATGAGCAGGTCACTTGCCGGTCACTCCATGCCGGGCCAGCCGGTTTTCCGGCTGGCGCAATCCGTCACTGCCAAGCCAACCCCTTGCCCGTCTCGGAAACGGTTACTGTATATTATTGTTCTACCGGGCAGGCTTTCACGACGGCGGAAAATCACAAAACCATTGATTTTGTTGGCGCGTCCGGCAGGACTTGAACCTGCAACCTTCTGATCCGAAGTCAGAAGCTCTATCCAATTGAGCTACGGACGCCCGCTGTCATTTTGCCGATTTCCCGGGAGCGATAAAGCGGATTCGCGCCGGTTGACTTGGCGAACGGGTTTGCTAGCGTGGCGCAACATCATGGCAAAAAAGCCGTTCGACCGTCTCATCAAAATTTTGACCGGCATTTACACCGGCGCGGAAGGCGAATTCAGCCGGCTCGAACGCTTCGTGCATTTTTGGGCGCTGGCCATCGGAAGTTTTGTGCGCAACCGTTGTCCCGTCCGCGCGGCGGCGTTGTCCTATACATCGCTGCTCGCGCTTGTTCCGCTGCTGGCGGTGGCCATCAGCATCACCAGCAGCCTGCTCAAAAGTGAAGGCGAGGAAAAAATTTACCAGGCGATTGACAAACTTGTCTCCGACGTCATGCCGCCCGCCGGGTCGAATACGAATGCCGCCTCCGTTTCGCTGAATCCCAGCTCCGGAATGACGATAGCGGTAAGCCCAACGAATTCCGAAGCGTTTGGAACCCCGACCAGCTCCGTTGCGAAAACCAATCTGGCGGTGGCCGCCACCGGCACCGAGGATCGCGTGGCCAATGCGCAATTGGAGGCGGCCCGGAACATTCGCGCTTTCATCCAGAAAACCCGCAGCGGCACGCTCGGCGTGGTCGGGACGGTCCTGCTGATCTTCGTCGTTTTCGCCCTGCTCGGCCGGATTGAAGAAACCATGAACGACGTTTGGGGCGTCACCCGCAGCCGTAACTGGCTGACCCGCATCGAGCACTACTGGTTTGCCATCGGACTGGTGCCAACGTTGCTGGTTGCCGGCCTGATTCTCGCCACGGGCCCGCGGTTCGCCGGCGTGCGACAACTCGTCGCATCCATGCCGCTGCTGAGCGGAGTGGTTTTTAAATTCCTCCCGCTCGTCCTGCTCTGGCTGGCGTTCGCATCCTTCTATAAAATCATGCCGAACACCCGGGTCTGCTTCAACGCGGCGCTGGTCGGCGGTGTCGTCGGCGGTTCACTCTGGTACTTGAACAACGTTTTCGGCTTCCTCTACGTTTCCCGCGTCGTTTCCAACAGTAAAATTTATGGCAGCCTCGGCCTGGTGCCCGTGTTCATGATCGGACTTTATTTTTCGTGGCTGATTCTGCTCTTCGGCGCGCAGGTCGCCTATGCTTTTCAGAACCGGTCCGTTTATTTGCAGGACAAACTCGCGGAAAACGTGAACCAGCGCGGACGCGAATTCATCGCGTTGCGGCTGATGACGGGCATTGGGCGGCGGTTCCAACACGGCCTGCCGCCGGCCACCATCCAGGAAATTTCCACCGAACTGGGCATTCCCAGCAGGCTGGCGCAACAGATTTTGCAGACGCTGCTTGCCGCGCGGCTCGTCACTGAAGTGGGCGGCACAGAGGGCGCCTATGTGCCCGCCCGGCCGCTTGAATCCATCAACGCCCACCAGATTCTCCACGCCATGCGCACGGGCACCGGACAGGAATTGCCGATGCGCGACGAACCGGCGCGCGCGGAAGTCTATGGCGAGTTCGCCCGCATCGAGGAAGCCGAACGCCAGGCCGCTGCGTCCGTGACAATGCTGGCCTTGGTTAATCGCGCACAAGCGCGGCTGGAAATCACCGCGCCGGGATTGAAGGCCGCCCAGCAGCGCCGCCCTGCCGTTGACGGGTAAATCTCAAAGCTTCGCGATAAACCGTTTGAGCCGGTTCATCGCTTCCTTGAGATTGTCCATGCTGGTCGCGTAGGCGCAACGCATGAAACCTTCGCCGCATTCTCCAAACGCCGTGCCGGGCACCGCCGCCACTTTTTCCTCGTGCAGAAATTTCAACGCGAAGTCCTTCGACTTCATTCCAAACTTCGCCACGCTCGGAAATGCGTAGAACGCGCCGAGCGGACGGTGACATTCAATGCCCATGTCTGCAAATGCGGTGGCGATGAAATTCCGGCGGCGACGGTATTCGTCCACCATCTCACCGATGTCCGTATCCGGGCGGGCGAGCGCTTCAATCGCGGCCTTTTGTCCCATGGAAGAGGCGCACAGCATCGTGTACTGGTGAATTTTCATCATCGCCTCGATGAGTTCCACCGGACCACAGGCGTAACCGAGGCGGTAACCGGTCATCGCCCAAGCCTTTGAAAAACCATGCAGGAAAATCGTGCGATCACGCATTCCCGGCAGACTCACGATGCTCGTGTGCGGCGAGTCGTAGGTCAGTTCGCCGTAAATTTCGTCCGTGACGACGATGAGGTCGCGCTCGCGGGCAAAGGCAGCGATGTCCTCCAAATCCTGCCGGCCCATGACCGCGCCGGTCGGATTGTTCGGAAAATTCAGCATCAACACCCTTGTCTTGGGTGTGACCTTCGCCTCCAGCATCGCGCGGGTGAGCCGGAAACCGTTCTCCGGCTTCGTCTCGACCGCTACTGGCACGCCGTGCGCAAACAGGATGGTGGCGCGATATGACACATAACACGGTTCGTGGTAGAGCACTTCGTCGCCGGGCGTCATGAGCGCACGCAAGGCAAGATCGAGCGCCTCGCTCACGCCGACGGTGATGAGGATTTCGTTTTCCGGGTTGTATTCCGCGCCGAATTTTTTGCCGACGTATTTGGCGAGCGCTTTGCGGAGTTCGAGGTAGCCGAAGTTGCTGGTGTAATGCGTCACGCCGCGCTCAAGCGCGAACACGGTGGACTCGCGCACATGCCAGGGCGTGTCAAAATCCGGCTCGCCGATACCGAGACTGATCACGTTCTTCATCGTGCTGACGATGTCGAAGAAGTCGCGGATGCCCGAGCGCGGGATGTCGCGCACCGTCGCGTTGATGCGGTTACGGAGCGACACTGAGCCTTTCTTCTGCATGGCCGGATTCCATCAACACACCGAGGCGCTTGTAGGTTTTGAGCATGAAATGGGTGGACGTGGACAACACGCCTTCGAGCGGGGACAGCCGTTCGCTGACGAACGCGGCGACCTCGCGCAGGTTGCGGCCTTCCACAAACAACAACAGATCGTAGGTGCCGCTCATCAAATATGCCGAACGCACTTCGGAAAAGCGGCTGATGCGGGCGGCAATGGTGTTGAACCCGCCTTCGCGTTGGGGCGTGACCTTGACCTCAATGACGGCCGTGACCGTGTCGAGTTCGAGCTGGTCCTCGTTCAGGATGGCTTGGTAACCGCGGATGACACCGCTCTTTTCGTATTTGGCGATGCGCTTGTTCACCTCTGCGACGGAGAGGTTCAGCATCCTAGCGATGTTTTCGCGCGATTCGGTCGCGTTGGCTTGCAAAATTTTCAACAGTTCATCCATAATTCACCTCGTGGTGAGATGAGCGGAAAGGTAACGGCTGGCGGCGGATTGGTCGAGCAGGAAGAAGACTCAGGTTCAACCCCAAATCCGCCGGCCGAGCGAGCGGTATTGAACGTTCAGTGATTCAGCGCGGAACCCTGGCGGCGACCGCGTCGTCCCACAAATCATTGGCGTGTTGAAATTTCATCTTTGATTCCGTGCGCGTTATTTACAGACTGACACGGTTACAATCAATTGGGAATGAGCAAGAACCTTGTCTGTCTGGCGGTGGACCTCGGCGCAGGCAGCGGCCGCGTGGTCGCTGGAATTTACAACAGCACCCGTCTGAAACTCGTCGAGTTAAATCGCTTTCCCAACGACCCCGTCAAGCAGGTGGACGGATGGCATTGGAATTTTGACGGGCTTCTTGCTCACATCAAACAGGGCATCGCGCTCGCGGTGAAAAAATACGGCGACGCCGTCGTGTCCGTCGGCGTGGATACCTGGGGCGTGGATTACGGTTTGCTGGACTCCGATGGAAAATTGCTCGATGCGCCGTTTCAATATCGCGACAGCCGCACACAGGGAATGCAGGAAGAAGCCTTTCGACGAATGCCGCGAAAGGAAATTTATCAGCGGACTGGCATTCAGTTCATGTTTTTCAACACACTTTTTCAGTTGCTGGCCGAAGCGAATTCACCATCGCGGCTTGAAAAAGCGGAGCGGCTGTTGTTCATGCCAGATTTGATCCATTATTTTTTGACCGGCATTTGCGCGAGCGAAAAATCCATCGCCAGCACCAGCCAGTTGCTCAACCCCTACACGCAAGAATGGGAGCGCGACGTGATCAAGGCGATGGGATTGCCGGATAAAATTTTCGGCAAATTGGTTGATGCCGGAACCATGCTGGGCGAGCTGCAGCCAGGTGTAAGCTCCGAAGTCGGCGCAAAAAGACTGCAAGTAGTCGCACCGGCGGGGCACGACACTGCCTCGGCAGTCGTGGGCGTACCCGCGGAAGAATCCGAGCCGGTGTTTTTGAGTTCGGGCACATGGTCCTGCATGGGACGCGAGTTGAACCGGCCGGCGATTTCAGAAGAAAGTTTTCGGGCGGCCTTTTCCAACGAAGGCGGCGTTTTTGGCACGACGTGCTTTTTGAAAAACATTGCCGGAATGTGGCTGTTGCAGGAAAGCAAGCGGGTATGGGATGCCGCCGGGAAATCCGTCAGTTACTCCGATCTTATCGCCCAAGCCGGAAAGTCGCCACCGTTTACTGCCTTCATCGATCCGGACGCACCCGGTTTTCAAGCCCCGGCAAACATGGTTGACGCCTTCGCCGGGTTTTGCCGCCGTAACGGACAAATGGCGCCCACGGACTTGGGCGCATGCACGCGCATGATTCTGGAAAGTCTGGCGCTGAAATACCGTTCCGTGAAAGAATCGCTGGCGCAAGTCACCGGCAAACCCGTTGACCGGATTTACATCGTGGGCGGCGGCAGCCAGAATCATTTGCTGAACCAATTCACCGCCGATGCCTCGAATTGCATCGTCGTGGCCGGCCCGGTGGAGGCCACTTCGATTGGAAACATCATCATGCAATTGTACGCTCTCGGTGAAGTCGGTTCGTTGACGGAAGGACGCGCGCTGGTGCGGCGTTCGTTTGAAACAAAAATTTTTGAACCGAAAAATGCCGGCGCCTGGGACGGTGCGTATGCGCGTTTTCAAACAATCCTTTCGTACTGAACGAATCGAAAATCGTCCGGACGAACATTATCGCCGCCGCGCAATCGGCGGGTTAACATAAATCTCAACCAGTTTAACCAAGCTGAAAATTATGGACAATCCACTGTTTAAGAAACTCCCCAAAATTGGAATTCGCCCCGCCGTTGATGGACGATTGGGCGGCGTGCGCAAATCACTCGAATCACAAACGATGAGCCTCGCCAAATCCGTGGCCAGACTCATCGGCGGAAAACTGCGCTATCCGAACGGCAAGCCCGTGCAATGCGTCATCGCAGATAGCTGCATTGGCGGCGTCGCCGAGGCTGCCGCATGCGCGGAAAAATTCGCACGTGAAAGCGTCGGTTTGTCGCTGACCGTCACACCGTGCTGGTGTTACGGCAGCGAGACCATGGACATGGACCCGGTCATTCCAAAGGCTGTGTGGGGATTCAATGGCACCGAGCGGCCCGGCGCAGTTTATCTCGCCGCCGTCCTGGCGGGTCATGCTCAAAAAGGACTGCCGGCTTTTGGCATTTACGGACGCGACGTGCAGGACGCCGGAGACAAAACCATTCCTGCCGACGTGCAGGAAAAAATCTTCCGTTTCTGTCGCGCAGGTCTGGCCGTCGCCATCATGCGCGGCAAATCCTATCTCGCGATGGGCGGCACTTCGATGGGCATTGCCGGTTCGATTGTGAACCCGGACTTTTTTGAAAGTTACCTGGGCATGAGGGTGGAGTCAGTGGACATGTCCGAATTTGTCCGTCGGATCGAGCGGGGCATTTTTGACAAAACGGAATACGAAAAGGCCATCGCGTGGGTAAAAGCCAGTTGCAAGGAAGGCAAGGATTACAATTCGCCCAAGACCATCCGTCCGCGTCAGCAACTGGATCGTGAATGGGAAATATCCGTGAAAATGGCGCTGATCGCCCGTGATTTGATGCTCGGAAACCCCAGGCTGGCGAAAAAAGGGTACGGCGAGGAAGCGCACGGCCACAATGCCATCGCGTCCGGCTTTCAAGGTCAGCGGCAATGGACGGATCACCTGCCCAACGGCGATTTCATGGAGGCGATCCTCAACACGTCCTTCGATTGGAATGGCACGCGCACGCCTTACATCGTCGCCACGGAAAATGATTCGCTCAACGGCGCGGGCATGTTGTTCGGTTATCTGCTCACCAATACGGCGCAGGTCTTTGCCGATGTGCGAACCTATTGGAGCCCGGCAGCCGTCAAACGGGTGACTGGCCACAAACTGGCCGGCGCAGCGGCGGGGGGATTTCTTCACTTGATCAACTCCGGCCCGGCGGCGCTGGACGGCAACGGCGAACAATCCATCAACGGAAAACCGGCGATGAAACCGTTTTGGGAAATCACCGCGGCGGAAGTCGAAAAATGTCTCACGGCCACGACCTGGCATCCGTCCATCACGGAGTATTTTCCGGGCGGCGGCTGGTCTAGCCGTTATTGCACGCGCGGCGGAATGCCGGTCACCATTTGCCGGCTCAATCTGGTCAAGGGACTTGGCCCGGCCTTGCAGATCGCCGAAGGCGAAACCATCGAATTGCCGGGAAAGGTTCACTCCATTCTGGATGAGCGCACCAACCCGACCTGGCCGACAACGTGGTTCGTGCCGCGCACTTCCGGGAATGGGGCGTTCCGGGACGTTTACACCGTGATGAACAATTGGGGCGCGAATCATTGTGCGATGAGCTGCGGACACATTGGCGCCGAACTCATCAGTCTGGCATCCATGCTGCGCATCCCGGTTTACATGCACAATGTTTCCGGGGAAAACATCTTTCGTCCCAGCGCGTGGAACGCTTTTGGCACGGCTGACCGCGAAGGAGCGGATTTTCGCGCGTGCGCCAATTTGGGTCCGCTTTACAAATAAAAATCCGAACCGGTTTTGCCCGCGTGAAAATCTCGTCGTTCATTCCGTGTTTCGTGGATCATTTTGTCCGCAGGCCGGGATGAGCCATTGGCGGGTACTGGAACGGTGGTGACCGCGTCAGGCTGGTGCGCGCGATGGCCAAAGTTTTTTATCCTGAATTGTTTCACCTAAGGTATTTTGATCCATGTCTATCCCGGGGTTTTTATCCTGGCTACAACGAATCACCTGTCTGAAATGAAAAACTTGACGCAATCTAGCCATTAAAATACTTACAAGCACATCAGCCGCCCATTTGATTTGTCAACGCACACCATCAACCCATGATCGCACCAACCAATCCCAATCAAACCGCCACCAAATCCACAAGCTGGTTCCGCACCGCCGAAGGCAAGAACTATGCCTTCGTCTTTCTTTTGGTTTGCTCGTTGTTCCTGCTCTGGGGCGTTTGCAATGGCATGATTGACATCCTCAACAAGCATTTTCAGGACTCGCTCCACATCACCAAGGCGGAGTCGGCCTTTGTGCAGTTCGCCAATTACATGGGTTACTTTTTCATGGCGATTCCGTCCGGTCTGCTCGCCATCCGGTACGGTTACAAGGGTGCCATTATCATCGGCCTGTCTTTTGTGGCGATTGGCGCCTTCTGGTTTATACCGGCTACGCATATCGGAACTTATTGGGCGTTTCTGCTGGGCTTGTTCCTTCTCGCCGCCGGTCTGACGTGCCTGGAAACCGTCTGCAATCCTTACGCCACCGTGCTCGGGCCGCCGGAATCCGGCGCGGCGCGCATCAACCTGGCCCAAAGCACCAACGGCATCGGTTGGATGATTGGCCCGGTGCTCGGCGGTTTCTTTGTGCTCTCGGCCACCGGCGAACCCATCACCACCAACACCGACCTTTACAAACCCTACCTGATTGTGGCCGTCGTGGTGGCGGTCATCGCCTTCATCTTCATAATCAACAAAGTGCCGGATTTGCATAATGTCGAAGAATCGAAAATCGAAATCGGCCCCGGCAAGGTCGCGGCCAAGCCATTATGGAAGCGCTCGCACTTTGTTTTGGCGGTAGCGGCCCAGTTTTTTTATGTCGCGGCCCAAACGGGCATCTTCAGCTTCTTCATTAATTACATCGCCAGCGACATTCCGGCGCTCCGTCGAAACGCTGCGAATGGATTGCAGAGTTTCGCAAATGGATTGCACAACGCCCGCCTGATACCGCCCGCCCAAATGACTTATTCAGCCGCCATGTTTTCCGCAAAGGACGTCGCGAATCTCTCGGCCCTCGCCGTCACATTGCGGAGCGACCCGGACGCGAAAACCCGGCCGGTGTCGGAATTCATTTGGGCCCAGGCCACCAACCTTCAGGCCGTGCTGGCCTCGCCTGACGCCGACCAGAAGGAATTTCAAAAGAAGGAACTGACGGCGGCCTTGAAGGACCTGAACCGGGTCGTTCAAACCAATACGCTCTTTGACGCGCGACGATTTGCCGGCGTCACCTTGCCAGCCGAAACGGTCAATCTGGCCGCGCAAAAGCCATCGGGTGAACAATTGGTCCGCTTCAATCGGAGCCTGCTGGAGGCGGTTTATTCTGACACCCAGCTCGCGCGCAGTCCCTACCTGCATGACTCCATGTTCCGTGTCACCGATCGTGGCGCTTCCATCCTGCTGTCGTTCGGCGGTTTCGCGTTGTTCCTGTTGGGCCGCATCACCGGCAGCCTGGCGTTGCGCGTTTTCAAGGCCCATTCAACGCTCGCGCTCTATTCCCTGATCAATGTTGGCGCGATGCTGCTGGTCATGTTCCCGCTCGGCTGGTGGTCGGTGGCCGGGTTGTTCCTGAGCTTCTTCTTCATGTCCATCATGTATCCCACCATCTTCGCCCTGGGCATTCATGGATTGGGTGAACAGACAAAAATTGCCTCCTCGTTTATCGTTCAGGCCATCGTCGGTGGCGCCATCATGCCGCTGTTCATGGGCTGGCTGGCGGACAATTGGGGCATGCGCGTCGGTTTCCTCATGCCGCTGCTCTGCTTCGCCTTCGTCGCCTACTACGGCGCAAGCTGGCGCCGTCTGGAGGCGAAAGACGCGGGAAGTAACCGTCAAACCTGATGGTTCCCGGCGGCCGAAGGTTTCAACCGGAAACCAAAATCAGATTCGCGTATTGGATTGTGTCGCCGGTACGGATCAAACCAATTGCACCAAGCACACGCTTTTTGAACTTCACGTGCGGTTCAAATTTTACGGGAACACCCGCCAGTCCCCTAGCAAAAGTGGCGCGGGTCGCGGCGGAATTGTTTTTTTGAAACTCGCGCGCCATATAGGCTAGCGTGAAATTGCAGTTGGCGCGGACGGCAGCCAGCACCTGCAACACCGTCGGCACGTCGTCCACCAACGAAATGTCCACCGTCTCGATTTGCGGCCAGAACGGAAAGCCGCGATCGGCAATGACCAGCGCGTTCATGTGGCGCACGCGGGCGAGCAGTGAAAGAATTGTTGGATTCAGAAGTCCGGTTTTAATCATAAATTTCTGATGAATTTAAGGTTGCGCCGGCATCACGCCAAGCTTCAAAACTCTGGTTTTTCATCATGCGGCGTATAAAGCCTTGCTCAAGTCCATAGTTGCCGGTCCAGCGAGCGATACTGGACCGCCTCGGAAATGTGGTCGCTCAAAATGTTCTCCGACCCGGCCAGATCTGCAATGGTCCGCGCCACCTTCAAAATCCGGTCGTAAGCCCGCGCGCTGAAATTCAAGTCCGCCATCGCGTTCTTCAGCAATTCCTTCGTCGGCTCGTCCAGCTCGCAGAACTGTTTCAACTCGCGCGAGCCCATGCGCGCGTTGCAGGTGATTTTCGGCTTGTGCTTGAACCGGTCGTGCTGGCGCCGGCGCGCGGCCACGACCCGGTCGCGGATTTGCGCAGATGTCTCGCCGGTGCGATCGCCGGCAATCTCGCGAAACTTCACCTGCGGCACTTCCACATGCAAATCAATCCTGTCGAGCAGCGGCCCGGAAATCCGGCCCAGATAATTCTGGATTTCGCGCGGCGAGCTTCTCGATTCGCCCGGCATCTTGCCGTCCGGCGTCGGGTTCATCGCCGCCACCAGCATGAATTGTGACGGAAAGGTCATCGTGCCCGCCGCGCGCGAAATGGTGACGTGGCCTTCCTCCAGCGGCTGGCGCATCGTTTCCAAAACACCGCGCTTGAACTCCGGCAATTCGTCCAAAAACAAAACACCGTTGTGCGCCAGTGAAATTTCTCCCGGGGTCGGGTTGATGTTGCCGCCCAGCAAACCGGCGTCGCTCGCCGTGTGATGCGGCGAACGGAAAGGGCGCCGCGTCACGAGCGCCTGACCCGGTGACAGCAGGCCGACGATGCTGTGAATTTTCGTCGTTTCGAGCGCCTCGTCCAAAGTCAACGGCGGCAAAATCGTCGGCAGCCGTTTGGCGAGCATGGATTTGCCGGTACCTGGCGGACCGATGAGTAGAATATTGTTTACTTTATACCCAATATCCATTATTTTTTGAGCATTATGAAAGCAAAAGCTTATTCTTACGTCCGGTTTTCAACCGTTGACCAGATTCACGGCGACTCGCTCCGCAGGCAGACGGAAGCGGCAGCCGAATGGTGCAAGCGCAATGGCCTCGCCCTGGTGGACAGCTACCGCGACCTCGGTATTTCGGCCTTCCGTGGAAAAAATGTCGAGGTGGGCAGGCTTGCGTCTTTCCTCAAATTGGTGAAAAGCGGCAGGATCGCCAAAGGTAGTTATCTGATCGTCGAAAGCCTCGACCGATTGAGCCGAAATGACCTGCCCAAAGCCTTGAGACTTTTTCTGGATATTCTTGAGGCCGGTGTCATCGTCGTCACCTTGAGCGACAACCACGTTTATGATTTCTCGAAGGTGGAAGGAAACTTCACAGACCTGATAATCAGCCTCACCGTATTAAGCCGGGCCAACGAGGAAAGCAGAATCAAGGCGCAGCGCATCGCGGCATCATGGGAAGCGAAGCGGCGGAATATCGCCCAACGAAAGTTGACTGGCAAATGTGTCGCGTGGCTCAGACTTGCGAAAGATGGAAGACGGTTTGATGTCATCCCGGAGCGCGTCGCGGTCGTGCGCGGGATTTTCGACATGGCCAGCAACGGGCGTGGAGCAAACGGCATTGCCAAAACGCTGCAACGTGATGGAGTGGAAACTTTTGGGCACTCGCAAGCGTGGCATGTGAGCTACGTGAAAAAGATTCTCGACAACCGCGCCGTGCTTGGAGAATTCGCGCCAGCTACAAAACGTGACGGCAAGCGAACATTTTTTGACGCCATACCGAACTACTACCCCGCCATAGTGAAGCGGGAAAAGTTCGCCACGGTGCAGCAGATACGGAAGGCGCGGCCATCTTATAGAGGCCGGTCTAGCTTCAACGTGTTCTCCCATCTAGCGTTCGACCGCGCCACAAACACGACAATGGTTTACATTAACAAGAACCGGAACAAGGGCTGGCACTATCTGGCTCCCGCTGCGGCGCTGCGCGGGCAGGCGGACTATTGCGCTTGGCAGTATGACGATTTTCTTGGCCTGTTCCTCCTGATTTGTCAAAACGCCGCGCTTCAACCACAGCAACACAATGAACGCGACAGCGGCAAACTCGACTTGGCTAGGATGGAACTGGAGGACACGAAAAAACAAATCGCAAGGCTGGTTGATTACTTGGCTCGCGGTCAGTCGGGAACGGTTGAAGCAAAGTTGCGTGAACTTGAAGCTCTTAAACTGGGACAGGAAAGTGCCGTCAAAGATTTGGAATCGGATGTGCTGGCGAAACCAGCAGACCTTGCCAAAGTGAATTGGAAAGATACCAAAGCCCTGCGCGAGAATCTGCGCGCAACGGTGAAACGCATCACGGTGGACGCCGCCAAGAAATCGTTTCACGCGGAATTCTTGGACGGCAGGTTTTACACGCTCGCGGTGAATAAAAACGGGATGGCGACAATCACAACATCCGACAGCGACGCGGCGCGGGTAATTCATTCACGACCGGCCCGCGCGATGAGCTAATCATGCGGCAGCTTGATGGCCAAGTTGAATTGCTTTTTAGCATCGCATATCCAATTCCAAAGAGACCTTCTCATTGCCGGAAGGCGGTGTTTCAATCCGGCCAATCCAGGTTTTGAAGCTTCCAAAAACATGTCTTTAATCACCGGCAGAACTTCTTTGATCGCAAGCTCCGCCGCTTTAGAGTCACTGCGGAAAAATCGCCTATGATACTCGAAATGCTTCATCGTGTATTCGGTATGACTCAGTCTGCTCTTAGTAGTCCTTGAATCATCCGCCATTTCCTCGCCAATTGGCACCCAGTAAATCTTCCCATTCGGCACCGGAAATTTCCCTTGATGCCCCGGGTGAAAATCCCACCAAAGTAATTGCGCTCCGGTTGCTGTGCTGATCTTGTTAGCCAACGGCCACTTCACGGGATACTGGCCACTCTCGACGGCCTTTATGGATGGAAGCGAAACGCCAACCATCGCGGCGAACTTCTTTTGCGTAACGCCTATTATTTTTCTCAGATTCTTTAACGATTCGTTTGCTACCCGCCTATGTCTGATATTTTTCATAAGGTATAAGTTATACCTAAATATAGACCACGCTACTAGCAAGTAAAGCTTTTTAGATATAAGGTGTAAATAGTAAGTAAAGTTATACCTATGCAAACGATAATGAAAAATCTGGAATCAGGCCAGCTAGTGCGCGGCGAGACCCTGCTTGTAATGCTCTTTCCAATTGCCAAAGAACGGCCATGCCTTGCGTGGCTTAATAACCTTCGCAAGCGCGGCGGGATTCCGTTTGTTCGCCTTGGTCGGCTTATCTACTTCGACATTGATCAAGTTCGGAAGGCTCTTTCCAATGAGTAAGCTCAAGACCCATACTATACAGTGGCCGCTTGCAGTCCTGCAATACCTTGCGCGCCGGGCAGGTTTTTCGAGTTCCAAACTAATCAGGCGTCGGACCTCGAAGCGGTCGAAGACGGGCGGTGTCCAGTGAAATCTTTTCTCCGCAAGTCTGCTTCCAGCAAATCCACCCTACGGAAGATAGACCGCATGGTGCGGCGCGGTTGGACTCCGGGCTGTCGGGTTGGCGATTTTTTGAACGGCAAGAAACGGAAAGGAGTTGGACGCCGTGAATGAATCCAAACGTCGTCGCCGGGGATTTTATAGCACTAGTGCAATAAAACGTCCACGCCGTTCTAAGGCGCAGATAACTTCCCTACTGGAAGCCATTTCCGTTATCCTTGATGCCGAGCCTGAGCAAATCACAATCCGCCATCTTTTCTATTGCCTAGTAGGGCTTGGAGCGTTAGAGAAAACGGAGCGTGCGTATCACAAGCTTTGCGGCCATCTGGCGCGCTGGCGACGTTCTGGCAAAATCCCGTGGGACGCCTTCGTGGATTCAACTCGATGGCATCTAGGCACTGACACCTTCGATGACATTGACGCGGTGCTGAAAAACACCGCCGAGTGTTACCGCAAAAATCTCTGGGCGCAGCAGCCCGCATACGTCGAAATTTGGTGCGAGAAGGACGCAATCAGCGGCATCTTGAACCAAGAGGCCAGCACGTTCGGCGTGAGGGTGTTTGTCTGTCGGGGATTTGCCAGCCTATCGTCGCTCTATGCTGCCGCGCAGACCTTCAAGCAGGCGATTGCCAATGGCAAAAAGGTTTTCGTCTTTTATTTTGGCGACCATGACCCAAGCGGTTTAGATATAGATCGCGCTACTAAAAAAACACTCCGCGAGGATTTCGGCGTCGAAGTGAATTTCGCCCGCGCATGCATCACCCCGGCGGAAATCAAAAAGTTCAACCTGCCAACAAGGCCGACAAAGGAAAGTAACCATTCCAAAAACTGGCGGGGCGGTGATTCAGTAGAGGTGGACACCATGTCGTCGGCGGATTTGAAAACCATCGTGCGCGATTGCATCACCAGCCACATTGACCAGCGCCAGTGGAAACAGTTGCAGGATGTTGAAAAGAATGAGCGGCGCCAACTTGAAATAGTTGCGGGGAAATGGAGGAAGATTTGAAACCGAAATCCTCACCAGTCCCGCCCCAACCACTCGTGGTGGCAAAATCGCCTGCCGAGGCGGCGCGCTGGGCGCGGCAGGACGCGGATAACCAGAAGACCATCGAGGATAACGACCCGTCTGCGATTCTCAAAAAGCGTAAGTTTAACCATCGCGTCAAACCACCATCGCTGCGACCAATCTACAAGTTGGGCGAATGTATCATTGCAACGCCCGGCAATCTCGTCTCCATCGCCAGTGCCGTCAAGACCGGCAAATCGGCTTTCGTTGGCGGGATGGCCGCATCCGCGATAACTACCAATGACGAGGCTGACACGCTCGGCGTCAAATCCAGTAACCCTGATGGACGAATCGTGTTTTGGTTTGATTCGGAGCAATCGCCTGACGATTTCTGGCATTGTGTTCACCGCGCCATCGAGCGCGCTGGTTTGCGCGAGCCGCCACAGTGGTTGCACGCCTACTGCCTGACCGGACTACAATACGCAGCGGCCTGGGAGTGCGTTCAAGAAGGGTTTGCACAGGCTTCCGATGCGCACGTCGGCATTCATTCGGTTCTACTGGACGGAATTGCGGATTTTGTCAAAGACCCAAATGATGCCGGGGAGTGCAACGCTTTTATTGCAGAACTTCACAACCTCGCAATCGCGCATGATTGCCCAATCGTCGGCGTAATTCATTTCAACCCCGGCTCCGATAAGACGCGCGGGCATCTCGGCAGCCAGTTCGAGCGCAAGGCAGAGACAAACCTCCGGCTCGACAAAGAAGATGAGGTGACAGAAATCTGGTCTGAAAAACAGCGCCGTGCGCCCATACCAAAAGGAACCGGCCCGTGCTTCTGTTGGGATGATGACAAGATGATGCACGTCAGCGTTGCAAATCCGTCCGAGGCCAGAGCCGAGGCAAAAGCCGAATCAAAGCTCGTGGCGATGCGGCAGGAAGCCGAGGTGGTTTTCGCGCAGGGAAAAGGTTCATTCCGACATACCGACTTAGTATCAAAAATCGAAGTATCCCAAGGCATGTCCAAGGTCGGCGCAAAGAAGAAGCTCGCTCGCTGGGTGGTATCCCAAGTCGTCACGATTCAACCGTCTGGTTTATACACTCTTACGATATGAAGGATACAAGGATACTGTTGGGATACTTTAGGGATACAGTATCCCTAGGATACAGGGATACAGCCCCTTATATCTATAAGGGGCGTAGTATCCTTACTGGTTGCGAGACGAATCGAACTCAGGTCTTTAACCTTGCGCAACACATAACCCTTGCGCGCAACGTCCAGCCCCGTCGGGCCACCGTCCGCCCTACAGCCCGCACACGGATCACACAGAAGAAACACATGGAAGTTGCTTCATTACTCTGCGTGGTCATGGCGGGGCAACCACGAGGCAAGACAACGGGTATAGCCCCCCCCATGTAAGGAATCTTTTTTTATGAAGCTTTGTAGCTAGGCGTTTAAGCAGTCCGTTCAACCTCTATGCGCCACGTCAAACAATTACTTTACATAACAAATGAAAACCAAAATGAAGAAAAAACTCACTCAATCATCCTTAGCCGCGTTGCTCGGTGTGACTCGCCAGCTAATTGCTTCACACCGGAAGAAGCCCGACGCGCCTGCGATTAATGATGTCACTGGCTGGACTGTTTATCTTGCGCAAAAAGGCCGCGCAGGTAGCGCGCCGCCGGATTTACGCCGTGCCATAGGTCAAGAACGGCTGGCCATCCTGCGCGAAACCAAAAAGAAGTTGGCGCGGCAAAACGAAATCGAAGCCGGTCGGATGATGGAAACGGCGGATGCAAAGCAGCAGGCCGGCGCAGCAATGGGAATGGCGTTCGCGGAACTTGAAAGACTGGCGAGTGAGTGGCCACCAGCACTGGCGGGACTGGACGCGGTATCAATCTATGAACGCATCCATTCGGGGATAGAATCCTTGCGCGTAACCTTGAAAAGGAAATTCGATTTAATCGGCCAATGAAGGAACCGCGCACAACGACCACTTGCACCGGATGCGGGGATGAAATCCCGCCGTCCATGCTCGATGATGCCTTGTGCGTGCGCTGCCGCTACCAGCATAGCAAGCCGGATAACGAATCGGTCAATGATGTCCCGACGGAATTTGAGATTGCAGCCGACGCTCGCGCGGTCGAAGTCCACCTGCAAAGGCCGAAACAAACCTTCAAAGACGCCTTGCTCTGCGCTGGACTGGACGCCGTTGACGCGGAACTTGCGGACGAGGTGCATGAACATTTTTTAATGCCGGATGCGATGCGCCTTGCCTCCGAAGCCATCCGTGAGGTTGTGCATCACATCTCGCTAACTAAATCCGGCAAAACGCCCGAATTTGCCGCAATTATGAAAGCAATTAGCGGAAAGCCGCTGGCCGAAATCGCCGTCGAAACAGGTCACAGTGCGCCGTCAATCAGCTATCACCTTAAGCGCCTGCCAGCTTTTTTTTTAAGGCCGCAGGCACTTATAGAGGGCGATAATGTCCTCGATAATGACGAACCTAAAATATGAACAAAGCACCGTCCGCACCTTGGAAACAGTCGGCCCTGACGCACGAGATTAAGCCATTGCGACCGTGTGAATGGATTGACAACCTACCGATCACACGGAACTTCGTTGCCGCAATGCTGGAACAGCAGCATTCAGACTTCGCCGCGTCACCCAGCCAACTGGAAATGATTTCCGAACTCACGGCACAGTTCGACCAGTTGGAATTCACTGCGTCTAAGTATTCATCTTCCGCGACAAATCAAAAGTTCTGGAGGCAAACGGAAATTATCGGCGACGCACCGGAAGATGTTAAAATCCAGACCAAGCAATCCATGCACATGGAAGCCAACGCCCGCCGCCATGCACTGAAAGAGAAAATGCTTAAGGTCGCTTGGGAAGTGACCAAGATTGCCACCGAAATCTGCGAGCGGTTGCAAAAGACCGCATTGGATTTTGCCGATGCCCGCGAAAAACTTGAACGGGCTGAGTGCAAAAAGTTCGGCGTTGAGTTTCAGCCATCGGCGCTGCTGGTAACTGCGTGGCAAGCTTCGTGGCGGCTGACACTCGATTTGCTAGACCCCATCTTATGTCAGAATCCCCGAAGAATTCTTGCGCAAATTCCAATTGATTTGAAATAGCACCAACACAAACCAAACAAAAAATAAAACTATGAGTGAAAAACAAACCAAATTCGGATTATTCCCCGGCGGCGATCCGCGCAACTTCCAGCCGGACGCCAGCATTTGCACGGAAGCGCAAATTTACGCCTGGCGTAACGCTTGCGATGCTTGGAACCGAGCCGATGCGCTAGGCGAAATCCTTTCGGACGTGCCGAGTCAGGAAGTTTTTGAACCCACCGTAACCGACTATGCAACCGCTGATTTTGGCGCAGGGATTTTTGAAATTGGAAAAGCCACCAGCGAACAGAAACCGCCCGCCGAACTGGATGAGGCAACTTTCAATCAAATCATGGACGGCCCGGTGCAGCCGCTTCCGTTCCGCGCCGTGCTTGGGTGATATGAACCTGCCGCCCGGAATTTTCCATATAAGTTTTTGCGGCGCCCTTGCGCGTTATCACGCTTCCATCGGCGTGCGTGCTGCGGATGCAGCGGACAAGGATTTTCACGGACGCCGCGCCGACGCTTTCATAGCTTGCGCCGCGCTGCCGCCGTCGCAAATGCGGCTGGTGCTGAATTTAAGCGAACAATTTCCGCAGTTTGGTTTGGTTCGTAGTCGTTTGTCCGATGCCCTGCACAAACGCCCGCCGGTCGTCATTGCTGGCGGGCGTTTTCCTCTATGAATTGGTTTCACATCGAGCACAAAAACGGCGTCGCGCTCGCCAACATTTTCGGCGAAATCGGCGTCGGCCAGACCGCAGAAGAATTCGTTGACGAACTTACGGACGCGCAAAAAGTTGAACTGCGAATTGATTGTCCCGGTGGAGATTCGACGGCAGGCATTAAAGTTCACGACGCGCTTCTCAAGCGCAACACGTCGGCAACGATTACAGGGCGATGCGGTTCATCTGGTTTGATTGCCATCATGGGAGCAAAAAGAATCGCCTGCATTTCAACGGCGCGGTTGCTTGTCCACTCGCCGGTTAATTTCGTCCTTGGAAACGCCTGCCAGTTTCGCGCGAGCGCCGATGACCTTGATCGGACAACCGCCCGTTTCGAGCAAATAATTTACGAACGGACAAAACAACCGCTCGAAACCGTCCGCCGATGGGTGAAGGCCGAGACATATTTCAGCGCAGAGGAAGCGCTTGCCGCCGGACTCATTGACGAAATCTTCACCCCGCCGGAAGTGACGGACGCGATACCCACCACGGCCATCGAAGCCAGCGATGAATCCAGCATCTCGGCTGCCTGCGAGAAAGAAGTCATGTTCAAAGCCTGGCTTTCGGCATTTGGCACCGTGCCGGTTGCAGACAAGGCGATTTTTATGCGCGATTTAATTGCGTGGGGACAAATGAATAGCACCGTTGCGGGAGCGTGATGAAACGACTACGCCAAATTTTTCTCAAATTATGCCAGCGGTGCTGCCCGGTGTAGCAGCCGGGCAGCACCTAAATAAAAGTGACTTTATGATTCCGACGACTAACGAAATTGAAACGGTGGTGGCTGTTGGTTCGGGTGCGGCGTTAAACCTCTTGGAAATTCACCACGGCACAGAAACTACCGCTGCGTCTGTCAGGAATGATCGTGTTGACAAACTCATAAACACCTCAATTCGTATCCGTAATCCGTGTCTTGAATGTGTCGAGAATGGCCGATATTCCATCTCGCTGCGCCTCATCAAAGCGTTGAAGCAATAATGCGTCGCTGCCGTGATTTGCACGTTCCACAACATGAGTATCCTCGTGTCGGTGAAACTGCCAGCCACGCTTCTCGGCGTAATCAATCGCGCGTTGCATCGCGGCGTCGGCATCGCTAGCGACAACCCAAGTAGTCCAATACCCGCCAGCGAATCGTCCGAAATTGTCACTAGCCATAGCTGGTGTAGTCTCGAAACGAATTAAATAAGTGCTCATGGCGCGAAGAGGTTTGACGCTCCAAAACCTGAACCTCACCCGGCAAAACCACAAGCAGTTTTTCGGCTGCGCGCTGGCTGGCCGCACGCCCACCGTGATTCGCGCCGGTTGCCATCTGTGAAATTTGCTTGCGTCAAAATCTAATTTTGTCGAATAAACCAAAGGGAACTAACCATGATTGCAAAATGCCAGTGCCAGCATTGCGGCGGCAATGTAGAATTTGAAGCGGCGGAATTTGAGTTAATCGGCGAGACATCGCATCGCCGACTCGGCCAGACAATTGACTGTCCGCATTGCGGCAAGCCCACGCAAATCTACATGAACAAGGCGGAGTTCATCGCGCCAAAAATATCTGCCGTAAAAAAAATCAAATACGGATGGCTCTACGTTGTAGTCGGCGTTGCGTTGGTGACTCCCCTTCTAATCTGGCTCGCGTCTATTCTTCCCTTTATTTCCATTGCTGCTGGCTGTGTTTTAGGTGGCATCTTAATCTTGCTTGTTTTGTCGTATATCGTGGAAATCTTGACGCTGCTGTGTCTTTGCGTCGGGCTATTCTTAATAGTGAATGGCATCATGGACATGATTGCAGTCAATAGCGCGCCAGAGGAGACGGTCTTTCATCAAATTTATGCTCTGCTGGAATTTGTCGGCGGCGCGCTGGTTTTTTGTGCCGCGATGATTCTACATCTCTTGCGCTCCAAGCTGAATCCACCAACAAAGGCTTCTCCACCTTCTCAAAACAAAAAGGACTGACAGCTCTATCAAGGCTGCCAATCCTTCGCGCACGATTGCCCCAAGCCGCGCCCGGATTACCCGGCGCGACTCAGGGGATAGCCGGAAGTCGCGTTGCCGATTTTTAACCCTGAACAAATCCACAGGCAGGCTTCGGCTTGCCCGCTTTCTTTTTTTACCCCGAATTTCCCCAAAGCAGGGCTTCGAGGACGCCGCTGCAAAACCCCGCCTTGCGCTCTGGCTTCGTTGTGGCGCGCTGGCACTGGCGGGATGGAGAAAGACCCTAAAGCGCGCCTTGTGCGCTGGCGCGAGCCTAAATGCTTGGGTGAAAAAAACTTGCCTATTAACTAAATAATAGCAGCGCGTTGTGGCCGCCCGCCGCGGCGATTTCCAACGCACGTTTGACGTTTTCCTGGCCCTTGACCTCGGCGAAATCCAGTTCGTCGTCGTGCGCCTGGTCGAAAATTTTGGCGATGTCCACCTTCGTCGGCGCAATCTTGATTTCGCCTTCAAGAAAACCCGCCGCCTCGCGGAGATTTTGCACCGGAACAACCTGCAGCCCGGCAACAACGGCGGCTTCGGCGGCATTTTCCGCCGGAACGAGCACGCCGGTCTTGCCATCCGCCCGCGCGCGGAGGGCGATGGGCAAAACGCCTTTGGAGGGGCGCACCGTGCCGGTCAGCGCGAGTTCGCCCACGATGACGAAATTGTCGAGTTGATCGGTTTCGAGCTGTTCGCTGGCGGCCAGCATGCCCAGCGCGATCGGCAAATCGAAAGTCGGCCCTTCCTTTTTCACGTCGGCGGGCGCGAGGTTGATGGTCGTGCGGCCCATCGGGAATTTGAAGCCGGAATTGCTGAGGGCGGTGGTCACCCGGTCGCGCGATTCCTTCACCGCGGCGTCCGGCAGGCCAACGATGACAATGAGCGTGTCGCCCCAACCAGCGTTGACTTCGACTTCGACAGGATACGCTTCAATGCCATTGAGCGCGGCGGAACAGACCCTCGCTAACATAAGAAAGTTATGGTCCAAACCGGCTCAGACATCAATTAAGTTTTTTAGGGCGCGGCACAGTCGCAGTTAAAGTAGGACAGGCATCCTGCCTGTCTCCATTTTCAAGAACCCAAAAGTCAGAGACAGGCAAGATGCCTGTCCTACACGGCAATTCTGTCGGTCGCAGACAAACCAAAAGGGGTTGACTGGTTGTGTCACAGGAGCATCATGCCCGCGAAGTCAGGATAGCGGGAATGGACAAGGCATTCGGACTTTGGCTTTTTCCGGTAAAAGTCATCAAATGACAAAGTGAGTTTACCTGAATAATACTGTTCGGCAATTGCGCCATGAGTCTGAGTAAGGACATCGCAGAAAAATCTGTCCAAGCTGCTATCGCGGCGATCGAGGTTTACAACAAGCCCGACTTTCGATTCCGTGAGGAGGCTTTCAGTCTCCTGATGACCAATGCGTGGGAACTGCTCCTGAAAGCCAAATGGCTCAGCGATCACGCCGAGAACCTAGAATCGCTCTATGAAGTTGGGAGCGATGGGAAGCCGCGACTCTCCCGATCAGACAATCCATGCACACATAGCCTTAGTTATCTCGCAGCAAAGTTGCTAGAAGACAAAAACTCCGGTTTCGACAAACCAGCCCATGCTAACATCCTGGCCTTGATTGAAATCCGCGACAATTCAGCCCATTTCATTCACAAGGATCTGAATTTGGGGCGTCGCATTCTGGAGATCGGAACTGCCTCGCTACAGAATTACCTGCTGCTATCTGGCGAGTGGTTCCAGATTGACCTCTCCCGATACAACTTTTTCCTAATGCCCATTTCCTTTTACCACGGGTTTGAAGCGATTACGACCACGTCCGTCACATCCCAACCAGAACAGGTTCAGCGACTGCTTGCCTATTTGGACACGCTCGAAGAAGGCGTAGACGATGAATCAAACAAGCATGTCGCTCTCCGATTACGCACAGAGTTCGTAAGATCTAAAGTCACAACGGGTGTTGCCTTCAGGTGGACCGATGATCCCAAGGCCCCGTCCGTGCGGCTCAGTGAAGAGGACATTCTGCGGAATTACCCCTTCACCTACCGCCAATTGACAGACCAACTTCGACGCAGATACTCGAACTTCATCGAGAACAGAAGCTACCATCGCGTTCGCAAGCGAATTGAAGGAGAGAAGAAATTCTCGGTCATACGTGCACTTGACCCGAGAAATCCCAAGAGCGCGAAACAGCGGTTTTACAATCCGAATATTTTGGGAGAGTTCGACAAACATTACAAAAAACGCACCAAAGGCGAACAGCCGTAGCTGGCGTCGAGGTTGATGGCACGGAGCGAGTCAGCCTTACTTCGTCGCCAGCAGTTCGTTCACTTTTCCCATCACGGCAAACGCGTCGGCGACGTAAAGCACGTCCGCTTTGCCGCGCGCCCAGCCGCAGTTCGGATCGAGATTGATCGCCCGGCGCTCGGCGATGAAACGCCAGCCCACCGTGTGCGGCTCCTCGCCGTGACAGCAGGTGCTCAAACCTTTGGGATGCCGCGGCGTCGCGCCGGTCTGCCCGATCTGGTTCAGGTGCGAGAGGAACGGCAGGACGGCCTGGCCTTCGCCGCTTTGGTCCACCAGTGATTTGCTGCTGCCCAGCGACGCGCGCGTCAGTTGCAGGAAATCGCGAATCAATTTTTCCGCCTCCGGCACGTGCGTCCGACCGTCGGCCTGTTTCTTTGTCCACCCTGCGCCAGTAACAAATAGCATTTGCGCATCAGGCCGGATGGTCTGTGCGTCAGCCGCTGGCGCGTGGAAGCCGGTGACAGTTGTGCGCTTCGCAGAATCCGGCAGAGTGACCATAATATTTTCCACCGCTGCGGTACCTGCGCCGCACTCGCACGCGGACTGGCTGCCCGGATCAATCAAGATGAACCACGGGCGTTGCGGGCGTTGCAGTGCAGCCTCCATGCGCTGACGGTAATACCAGCGGTTGACGGTCACTTTATCGCCGTTGACGCTGACGCCGGTCACATGCGTCTCGGCGCGTCCGCCGAGGCGTTGTGCAACACCGGGCAACACGCGGTTCCACCGTGAAGTCGCCGGGGCAACGACGAGCGTAGCCTGGGCCGCTTTGCCAATGGCTTCCGCTGCGGCGGCGTCGGAGACGTAGCGGGACCGGGCAAAGTCCTTGCCGGTGACGCCAAAATATTTCGTGGCGGGACAGGCGGCGATGGAGTTGGCCGCCGCCTGAACGCTTTCGCCAACCAAACCCACAACGAATTTTGAACCGGCGAGGGATTTATGCAGAGTGGCCGCGGCATGCAGCGCTTCGCGCGCGGATTTGGCCAGCGAGCCGTCTGCTTCGGTATGAGCAAGCAGTAAAATCGTTTCCATACGCTTCAATGAATTCGTGTTAATTCGTGTAATCCGTGTCTCATTTTTTGATCCACTCGACGATTTCCTTGGCGATGTCGTCTGGCGATTTGTCCTTCACAATCCCGGTTTCGCGCAATTGCTTCGGCAGCGCAACGCTCGCGAAACTCGATCCTTCGCCGGCGAGCTTCGTTGGCCTGGCCTTTTGCAGTGCAGGCATCACCGTGCGCATGTTCACCATGCCGACCTGTGAATTGTTTCTAGGTTCCGGCAAATTGCCCGTCGCCCAGCCGAGCAGGGCGGGTGGGCCGGCGCATTTCGAAATCTGGTGTTTGCCGCCTTCGACCCGCTCCAAAATCTCCAGCGCGCCATCGGCGGCGATTTTCAATTCATCCACACCCTGAAATTGGTCCATGATGCCGAGGTGTTCGCCGACCATCTGCATCGTCGCGCCCGCGCCGCGCGAGGCGGATTCCCAGCCGCCGAAAACCAGCAACTTCGATTTGTCGAGACTTGGAATCGTCTGGATGGCTTCGGCCAACGCCGCCGCGACTTCCGCCGCCTCGGTGAATCCGCTGGCTGGCCCATCAAGCGCCACGAGTTCAAATGGCACTTTCTGCGCCACGGTCATCATCACCTGCTGGAGCTTGGCCTTCGGGCCGAGGCTGACGAGCCAGACCTTGGAGCCGGGGGCGTTCTTCGCGAGGTTCGCCGCCTCGTAGAGCGCGTGGCCCGCCCACGGGTCGAGGACGGCGGGCAGCATCATTTCATTTTTCAACGCCGGCCCGGCCGGCGATGCGACGGGCTCCAGCGTTTGCAACGGATCAGGCACGATGCCGGCGCAAACGACGATTTGGTATGCAGTGCTCATAAATCAGGATGACCGCGAAACGGCGCAAAAGAATTTAAATCCGGCCACCCTCGCAATGTGATTCATTCCGGGCGCAAGAACAAAGCTTAAACCGGTTCGAGGACAAGTCGTGGAAAGCCTTTGCCAAAATATGGCGCATGGCACCGCAAGGCGAAGAATTTTCTTGTCGTGCCGGAGCGAGCGAAAGCGGAAACCGCGGATGAACGCCGATGGACCCGGATTACCGGGAACTGTTCAGCCTGTGCTTGCAGCATTCGGCTATTGATCACCCGCCGGTTTTGCCGCGCTTCTTTTCCTTGGGCACACAATAGACACCCCGGCCGTCACTGGCAGGAGCAAAGCAGCTGTTGCAGGAGGCGCAATCTGATCTGCGGCGGTCTCCGTTGCGCCAGCGTTTGACCAGTCCCGGTTCGCAAATCAGCGGCCGGCCCAGCGAAACATAGTCGGCCACTCCACGGCGGATCAAATCGTTTGCCATCTCGTAGGAGCGAATGCCCCCGACCAGCATCAGGGGTATCCCGACCTTTGTTTTGTATAGCTTCGCTGCTTCCCGGTAGAAAACCTCGTCCTGCGGAGTCTTCGGCTTCCCGGGACGCACCGGCAGAAACTTTTCGGGAGAAGCGACCGTACCGCCGGAGAATTCGATGGCATCAACGGAAGCCGCCTCGAGCATGGCGGCAACTTGCACGGCCTCGTCGCGCGTCAGCCCGCCTTCCAGGAAATCCTCCGAGTTGAGTTTGATGAGGAGCGGATAGGCCGGCCCGGTCACCTTCCGGATGCTCCGCACCACCTCGATCAGGAACCGGGCGCGGTTTTCAAGTGTGCCGCCATATTCATCGGTCCGCTGGTTCAGGGCCGGGGAGAGAAACTGGCTGAACAGATAACCATGGGCGGCGTGGAGCTGGATCGCATCGAAGCCGGCCTGTTTGGCCCGCACGGCCGCCTGAGTGAAGGCCGAGATGATGTTTGCGATGTCTGGCTTGCTCATGGCCCGGCAGGTGGTCTGGCCATCCTTAGTAACGGCGGAGGGACCGATTGGCTGCAATCCGGTCAGCGCGAAGTTGGCAAATCTTCCGGCGTGGACGATTTGCGAGGCGATTTTCCCGCCTGCCTTATGGACCGCCTCAACCATTGCCCACAGCCCGGCCACGAACCGATCGTCGTGGATGGCAAGCTGGCCGGGACTCGACTGTCCCTCGGGGCTGACGAACGTGTAACCGCTGATGATCAAACCAATCTCGTTCCGGGCCAGTTCAACCATCATTTTGGTGAGCTTGGGGGTGACGGAACCCTCCCGGCTGGCCAGCCCCTCCCAAGTGGCGGACCGCACAAAGCGGTTGGCCAGCGTCAGGCCGTTGATGGAAACATTCTCAAACAATTCAGCCATAATCATTCTTCAGTTCAAGGCTTTGGATAGCCCACGGATTGCGCCAAAATGATCATCTGATCCGGACGAAGCTTGAGTCTTGGACCAAGGGTCGCTCGATCCACCGAACCTCTCGCCCCGGTGACCAGGCCTTCGGAGGCGCAGAAGAGATAAACATTTTGGGAAATATAGCCGACATCAATATTGGCTGTGTTCTTTTTGTCTTCATTGCTTCCATCGCCCATTTTGGAGAGATCGGCGACGTAAATCAAAGTCACGGGCGCGTCCTTTACGAAAGCCTGGGTTCCACCCAGCGCCCGGATGTCTTCGGCGACAACCAGATCGAGTTTGTTGGATTTGGCGACATAGACATACGCGCCCTGTTTGAGCAGCACATAGATGTCGGTCTCCTGAAAATTCCTGGCTGAGGGGGCGGTGCGCTTGCCATCGGGCCGATTAATGCCGAAAGCCGCCCAGAGCAAACTGGAGAGCTGCTGGGGTGAAAGCTCTTTGGCATCGAAAGCTCTGGCCGTGGACCGCTTCGCTAGCGCTTCCATCAGCGGCATGCCGCCGGTTTTTTGCGGAGCGGGCAGGTCAATGGATTGCGCAAAAAGACTGCCGGCAATGAATGCGGCAGCGAAAATTAATAATGTTCGTTTCATAATGATGTTCAGAGTGTAACCCAAAACATGCCGACAGCGCAAAGTTGTCTTGGGATCGAATGCTTTATCATAGCTTCGGGAGTGACTCTTCCATGACTTTACGTGCAAGGCTATAGACCTTCCATTTGCCAGCGACTTTCGGTTTTATTTTTTGCCAGCCAGGTTGACTTCGGACGATTGATGCAACCTCTTGGCCACTAGCAACGAGCTCACTCATAATTTCCACGTACCACTCCAAGCTAATCGTGGCGTAATTCTCAAGGCGCCGTACGGTTGCTTTGCTGCAGGCCACTTCAGGCCGCAGTTTGTTCAAGAAGATTTGGCCGTTCCTCTCATGCAGTAGAAGAGCCTGTAAGCAGATTTATATTTCTGAACTTTCTTGTTGAGAATGTTTAAGAATGTTTGCATGTGAATACTTTCCTCTGAACGCCTGTTTCAAAAAGGTGTCAGCCCAACAATTTGCTGTTTTCTATTTTTCCATCGCTACCACGAGCAACCGCATCATGCGCCAAACGCGTCTAAAGCTCAACTGAAATTCAACCCTCAAATCGCTTAATTCTCCGCCGAGTGCAGGCCGCCGGTGCCGGCGCGGAAGGCGATGTTGCCGCGTTCGGAGTCATACGGCAGCGGTTGCGCGCAGTTCCACAGGCATGCGCCGCAGTGGACGCATTTCTCACGATCGAAATTCGGCACGCCGTCTTCTCCGGGCGTGATGGCCTGGCCACTGCACAGCTCGATACATATTTTTGTGCCGCATTTCTCGCACAGTTCCGGATACAGAAACACGACGTGGTCCGCGTAGCCGGGCGGCGCCTGCACCTTGCCGCCCATCAGCAGCGCATCCTGGTGTGATACGAGCAATTGGCCGTCGAACGGAATCGCCGGCCAGCCGGCTTTGTCCATCAACGCGCTGTGCAGCGAGACGCTCTTCATTTCGCACTCGCCGCGGAGTTTCGCGATTTCCTTGGGCGAAACGCGACCAAGATAATATTTCTCGATGCTCGGAATCCGTTTCCACGGCGGCACAGGATTGCCACCCAAGGCGAACCGGCCATTCGTCAAGCCGGCGAGCGCCATGCCCATCATGCCGCGCACGACGCCTTTCTGAAAGCCGTCACGGGATTTCTCCGCAACGACGGCTTCCTGTTCCACCCAACTGTCTCGGCGGCGTTGGACGTAGGTCGCTTCAAGATTTTCCTTCGTGAATGGTTTCTTCGCCTTGAGCAATTCGAGCACGGCTTCGGCGAGCAGTGTGCCGGTGGCCCAAGCTTCGTCCACGCCGGATCCGGTGAGGATGTTCGTGCTGCCGCTGCCTTCGCCGACGCGCGCATAACCATCGCCAACGAGGTGCGGTTCACCGCGGCGGCCCGATTCGCCGAGCGTCTTGGCACCCCACGAGCGGAGCTTGCCACCCTTGAGGTGACGCCAGAGATACGGATGCAGCATCCAATGCTGGAGATAGCGGTAAGCCGTGCGCATCGGGCTGTCAAACCACGACGGCACGAAGATACCGAGCGACGCAACGCGGTCGGGATGCACGTAAAGAAATCCGAAAATCTCCGGCTCCGGATAACCGAACGTGTGCAGGACAGTCCCGGGCTTGAGCGACGTGGCGGCAGGCAAATCCACCACGAACTTCATGCCGACGGCCCAATCGCGTGTGTGATGGCCTTCCGGCAGGCCGAAGTGCGCGTTCAATTCCTGGCCGATGGGACCGATCGGGCCATCGCCGACAACCGTGAGTGCGGCGTGAATGTCTATGCCCGGCGTAAAACCGTCGGCGGGCCGGCCTTTTTTGTCCACGCCCTGATCGAGCAAACGCACGCCGACCACCTTGTTCTTCTCGATGAGCGGCTGTGACACCGGTGTACCGGGCCAGATTTGGACCGTGCCCATGCTCTGCACCTGTGCGCCGGCCCATTGCATAAACTGTCCGATCGAAAGCACCATGCCGCCGCGTTTGTGAAGGAAGGAAGGCGTCCACGGCAGTTTCAGCGCGTGATGCTCAAACGGCAGGGCGAATTTGAAGGTACGAATGAACGAATCCGCCAGGCGAAGTGTTGTCGAGCGCCGGCTCGCGCCGTGCGGATCGAGCAGGTAAAGCACTTTTTCTTCGCCGACGGCTGCCGCCATTGGAATGCCGGCCTTCTCAATTTCCGGAAAACTTGCGCGCAACGCCCGCGCCCGCGTCACGACACCGGAGACGCCAAAGCCGATGTCATCGGCGCGCTCGTAGCAAAGCACTTGCGGCGGCATCCCCGGCATGACGGCGCTCTCGATGGCTGGCGTGCCATCCGCGTTAACGAGTTTTTTCGACAGTGTCGTGAGAAAACCCGCCGTGGCCGGGCCGAACCCGACACAGACGATGTCCGCATCTATCCGCTGACGGTTGATGGCGGTTTGATCTGTCATGGATAATGTTTTATCCGGCGCTCTTCTTAAATAGCAGGAGCCGACGTAAGGAGGCTCTGACTCGGTTTGGCTGGTGTTGATTTAAGCCTCGTCACCTCGGCTCTTGCATTCAACACATCCACCGCGTCCTCTCTTTGATGCTGCAATTTGCAACATCAAACCATCGAACCCATGTGCCATGAGCTGAAAAACAAAGTCCTCTGGCACTGAATCGCGGCCTGACAACTGCAATCCCGGTTACAGCTTGCCCAGAATGCGTGCGGCTTTGCTGGCGTCGGCCTCGCTGTCCACGGCAATGTGGCAGACGAATTTGTTTCCAATGGCCGCCGCGGACAATCCGCGCAGGTTGATTCCTTTGTCGGCCAGCGCCTGCGTGAGGCGCGCGCCTTGGCCGCGTTTGTTAACACCCTCCAGCCTCACTGTGTGCAAACTTTTGGTTCTTTTGAATCCGACCGCCCCGGCCGCGCGGGACTGTTTCGGCCCTTTGATCGGCGTGACGAACACGACTCCCGCGCCGCGTTTTTCCGGCGACCGCCGCGCGATGACAAACTCGAGGTTCACGCCCGCCGCCGACAATGCCTTGAACCTGGCCGCCAGCGCGCCGGGTTTGTCCTTGATCGCAGCCGCCCACGTGTCCACCCGTTGTGCTTTCATAACTGATTTCCTTTCGTTGAGTTTAAAACGGTGATCTTTTCGAACAAACGGAGATTAGGACTCATTTCTTCACGTGTCAAAGTTTCACGCCGGATAATCCAGCGCTTCGCGCGTCATCACCTTCGTTAGCGCCCCGGCGGCGCGGTCTTTGGCGAGCCGGCAACCGGTGAGGCAGCCGTCCAGTTTGGCGCGCAGACGGACAAACGCTTCGAGACCGTCAAATTTCACGCAGGGGCCGGCCTTCAGTGGATGCGATTCCTGGATTTCAGAGACGTCCGCGTAGGCGCGCGCCGAACCGTCAATGCCGGGAATGATGCCCTCGAGCGTTTCCAATTCCTCGGCACAGTAGCAGGCATGGCAACTCGTTTCGTCCCAGGCCGGATGGCGGTTGTACCCGTGGACGATTTCGGCGCAGACGCGGCCAACCTCGCCGGCGGCGTGCGCGGTTTGCACATGGCACAGGTCGGTGAAAAACGCGACCGTTCCAGCCAATCCATCGGCGAGCGCGGGATTCGCGGCGCCTTTGGTATCCAGTTCAATCACGTCGAGGACGAATTGCCGCGCGGCCAGCAGCCAGCAGAGCGCGTCGGCCAGCGGGAAGGTCACGCCTTGGCGGGACTTGTGATAGAGTTTGGTGCCGTCGGCATCGGTAGTGGTTTGCACGTGATGGAGCGTCCAGAGCCAGAGTTGCATGGCGGTGGCAAGGGTGCACGAACCGGTGCCGGGCCGTTCGGAAGCAATGCGCCGCATCTCCAGAATCCACTGCTGGAATTGCGCGAGGAACAATTCGTTCGTCATCGTGATGGAAAGCTGCAAGCGTTGCACGGCCTCCGGCCCTTCGTAGGTGGCTTCAAGTTGTGCGTCCATCCACTTTTGGCCGAGGAACCCCGGGCAATCTTCCGTGACACCGTAGCCGCCCATGAGGCTGACGGCTTCGCGCATCATGTTGGCGCCGTGGCCGGTGTTCCATAGCTTGCAAGCGGGGCAAAGGACGTTGGCCAGCGAATCGAGAATCACAAATTGCACCAGCGGGTTGGTTTGCAGGGCGGCTGCGTCATTGGGCTCACGCGCTCCCACAGGTTGCAGAGTCAGTTTCAAGAGTTCCAGTGCTTCCTGTTGCTTCTTCGTCAGTTCCTTGAAGGCAGCGCGGCCAGTCAATTTTTTCTCTCCGAGCCATTGGTCTTTCTGCTTTTCCAGCGGATCCAGTTCGTCAAACAGGCGCGCGGCGGCAAATCCTAGTGACGCGCTCGCTTCGCCCGTGGCCCAGATGTCCACCAGCCGGTGCAACACGTCTTCCTTTTGCTGCAGGCCGAGTTCATAACGCGGCGTGCCGGGCGCGCCTTCCCCGCCCCGAAAACGCCGCCGGTCGTAGAGAATCACCGGTTCGACGGCCGAGAGCAGTTTCGCGGCGGTCATCAAGCCGACGGTGACGCGGGTGCGACGGAAGACGGCCTCGATGATTTCGCCGTGCGAATAATTCGGGACGATGACACCGTCCTCGATGGTGTACCCGCCGATGATGCGGCTGGCGGGCACTTTCAAGTTGAAAATGGGATCGTTGGTCGAGGAAAGCTGATGGACGAGTTTTTTGGTGGGCGTGCCGCGGTCGAACTTGCCGGGATCCGTTTCCTCCAGAATGATCATGCAACTGCCCTTGATGCGTTTGTCATCGGATTCCACGGCGGCAGCGACGATGTTGGCGAAGCCCATGTTCGTGATGAAACGGCCGCGCTTGTCCACCTCCAGCACCGGCTCGCCATCCCCCTGCCACTCGGCCACGCGCACTTTGCCGGCCAACATGCCGGTCTCAACGCCGACGAACGGGATGGGTTCGGTAAGTGCAAACGCGGCGCGGACTTGCTTGCGGTTTTCCCCCGGTTTCAGCGGCGCGGCCCCGCCAACGTACCTGGCTTTCTGTTCCACTGTGCCGCGTTCATGGATGGGCGCCAGTCCAAGATTCCCGGCAAGGCTGCACGTGGCGGCGCCGGCATCCACCCATGACAACTCGAACGCGATCAGCGCCAGTACGAGATTTTTGGGCCCGGCGATGAATCCGCCCAGCTCGGGATCGAGGAACGCAGCCGTAACGCCGCTCTCGTCGAAGTGCGGGAGAAGGGCGGCCTTCTCCGGCGTCCACTCATGCGAATTGCGGCCGCCACCGGCGACGAGGCGGGCGACCGGCCCGCGCGCCACACCGCGCGCGGCCTGGACAAGCATGTGCAATTCGTAACGGTCGGCGAACCGCCACATGATCTGGCGGACGTTGTCGCCGGGCAGGGTGTTCAACCCAGGCACCGTCTTTTCAATAACAATCGTTCCCATAAAAATCCTTCCGTTTCGGACCGTTGTTTTTACCGGCGAAAATCCCTGCCAACTTCGTCAACCCAAACAGATGACGAATCTTACATAAGAACCGTTTGGTTTTCAAAAATAAAAATTCAACTTGCTAAGGCCTTGGTAATGCCCAAAAGGCGATCCACCAATTCAGAAATGGTTTTGAAACCACAGCAATGTCTGTTTCAACCAGTTGAAATTGAAATAACCGTGCAGATAGCCGTAGCAGGCCAGCAGCAATCCGCCGAAAACCGCCGCCCATTCCCAGCAGAGCGTTTTCCCTTTGCGGCCCTTGACGAACGCGAGCGCAGCCAGAATGTTTCCGACCGTCGCAGCAGCGAGTCCCCAAAACAACAACTGCCGGCCGGTGGAAGCGGAGGAGATCTGCCAATCGCCCAGTTGCGCGTGGGTGGCCGCCGGCAGGCCAATCAGCAGCAGCGCCAGCAACGTACAGTTCGTGGCAATAATCAAAAAACGCTGCATGTTGTGTAGGACAGGCATCATGCCTGTCTCCGACTTTTGTTTTTGGTTTCAGCTGGAGACGGGCTGGCCGCCGCCGCGCCTTCAGGGCGCTATGGCGCGCTCTGAAGGCGGGAAGCCCGTCCCGCACTTAATTGATTTTCTCCGCGACCTTGTATTTGAACATCCGCTTTTTCATCCAGCGCACCGCAAGCAAATCGTAGAACGACGCGAACAGCCGGTTCCACACGCCGTAGTGGGCCTGCCCGGCGAACCGCGGTTGGTTGCTCACTTCGACTTCCGTGACCGTAAAACCTTCGATCTTGAACAGCGTCGGTAGGAACCGGTGCATGCCCTTGAAAAATTTCAGGTTGTCAATGCACTCGCGCTTGAACGCGCGATATGTGCAGCCGGCATCGGATATTTGCTCGCCGCTCAATTTGTTTCGCACCCAGTTCGCAATGCACGATGAGGCGATGCGGACGAAATGGTCGCCTTCGCCGCGCGCCTTCACGCGCGTGCCGCAGACGCAGTCGAATTTTTTCAGCGCCTCGAGAAATTTCGGCAAATCTTTCGGGTCGTTCTGCAAATCGGCGTCCACGGTGACAATATATTTGCCGCGCGCGGCCTTCATGCCGGCAAAGCTCGCTGCCGACTCGCCGCAGTTGAACGCGAAACGCTGCGCGCGGATGCGCCGGTCGCCCACCGCGAGTTCCTTGAGGATTTCCCACGACTTGTCCCGGCTGCAATCGTCAGTGATGACGACCTCGTAAGACAGCTTGAGCGGGTCCACCGCCTCGCGAATGGCCGCAATGAGCGCGCGCAGATTGCCTTCCTCGTTGTAGCAAGGAATGACGAGGCTGATTTCGGGTGCGTCGGCCATTATTTCTTCCCGTAAAACTCCGCGATCACATCGGCGACCTTATCCGCGGTGTCGAGGCCCATCTCGCCGTGGATCGGCAACGATAAAATTTCCTTCACCGCCTGCTCGGTCTTTGGCAGGCGTGGAATGTTTTTGAACCGGTTCGTGACGCCGGGTTGCTGATGGTTCGGCACGGGATAATGGATGCCGGTCCCAATGTTCCGCTCGCCCAAAAATTTTTGCAACTCGTCGCGCCTTTCGGAACGGATGACATACATGTGATACACCGCGCGCGCCCACGGCTTTTCGACCGGCGTTGCGACGATGCCTTTGAGCCGTTCGCTGTAGCGCGCGGCAATTTTGCGGCGATTGTCGTTGAAACCATCGAGATGTCTCAACATCACCCGGCCAATCGCACCCTGGATTTCGTTGAAACGCACGTTAAACCCGGCGAAGTCGTGATGGTATTTGTCCTTGCGCCCGTGATTGCGCAACGCGCGGACTTTTTCGGCGAGCGCGTCGTCGTTCGTCACGAGGCAGCCGCCGTCGCCGAGCACGGTCAGATTTTTTGACGGAAAAAACGAGAACGCGCCGAAGTTGCCCATCGAACCGACGGTCTTGCCGTTGTATTTCGCGCCCTGCGCCTGCGCGCAATCCTCCAGCACCCACAGTTTGTGCTTCGCAGCGATTTGAAACACCCGGTCCAGATTCACCGGATGGCCGTAGAGATGCACCGGAATGATGCCGACGGTGCGGGACGTGATGAGCGATTCGAGCTGTTCCACGTCCAAGCAGAACGTCTCGTCAATGTCGCAAAACACCGGCGTCGCGCCGCAATGCATCAGCGGTTCCATCGTCGGGAACGCCGTGTGTGACGGCACGACGACTTCGTCCCCGGGCTTCAATCCCTGCGCGAGGTGCAGCATATAGACAATCATCGTCCAGGACGTGCCGAGGACGGCGTGTTTGACGCCGGTATAGGCGGCGAGTTCGGCCTCAAAGGCCTTGCACTCGGCCGCGAGGATGTATTGGCCGGAGCGGAGCGCCCGCAGCGCGGCTTCCTCGACTTCCGGGTTCACGAAACATTTTGATAATGGGATTTTTTGCATATTTCTTTAACCACGGATGGACACGGATTAACACGGATGAAAATAAAACTGAACCGGCGCTTTAACGAGTGAAAAATCCGTGTGCATCTGTGTTCATCCGTGGTTGAAATTTTTTACAGTTGGACGGACTTGCCGGTTTTCACGGATTCCAGCGCGGCGTTCAACACGCGGACGGAATCGTAGCCGGCCCAGCCGTCGGCGCGCGGCGCTTTGCGCGTCTGCACGGAATCCACAAACGCGCGCAGTTCGGCCAGCAACGGTTCCTCCGGCGGCGTTTCAATTTGCGTTACGATCCCTTCGGTCGCCTTGAAATTGTTGCCGTCACGGATGTGTTTGTTCTCGTAAGTCTTGATCTTGTATTGCGCAACGTTGTAATCGCACACGGCGCTCAACTTGTCACCACAAACGATGACCTCACGGAATTTGCCGGGAATGAAATAATCGTTTTCGACCGTCGCCCAGGCTTTGCCGTGCGGTGTTTCATATTCCAGCGAGACGAGCGAAACGTCGTCCATGCCGCGACCCATGAAATCGTGGTGAACCGCCAGCACGCTTTTGGGCAGCGCGCCCAGGATGAAATTGAACAGGTCAACGAAATGAATGCCGTCAGCGAACATCACCCCGCTGTCGTTGCGCGGGCGTTTGAAGCCGCCGAAATGACCGCGGAGCAGGTTCACGCGACCGAACTGGCCGGACTGCACTGCGTCGCGGAGCCACAGCGTCGCCGGGTCAAATCGCAGAATGTGGCCCACTTGCAAAATGCGTTTGGCCTTGTCGGCAAGCTCGGCCAGTTGTTTCGATTCGTCGTTGGCCAGTGTCAGCGGTTTTTCGACGAACACATCCTTGCCGACTCTCAGGAATTCCTGGCACAACGAAAAATGAGTTTGCGCGGGCGTCACGATGACGGCGCAATCCACCTTGCCGGCAAAGTCTTTGTAATTCGTCGTGAGGCGCGCGGCGGGAATGTTGAGCTTGCGCGCCGGCTCAAGCTGTTTCTCGCCTACTTCAGCCACGTAAAGCTCGACCGGCATCGAATGGAGGTTTCGCAAATGATTGACGCCCCAGCGGCCCAATCCCAAAAGGAGAACTTTCGTCATCCCGGAAATTTTCGGGCAAAACTTTCAGGCCAGCAAGAAAAACCTTTGTGCGAAAATTATTTTGTGTCCAACAGCTTAAAAGAATTTAAGAAATACCAAATGTTGGTTGAAAAACGGTCTTGTGTGGGCACACCAACCATAACCTCATAAAAATGATTCTTTGTAACAAAAAAACGCGCCACTGCAAAAGCTTCACCATATTTCCCATCCTTATATTTTGGCTCCCATTCAATTTCACGGCCAGCATAACCATGGTTGGTTATTGATATTTCCTGAAGCGGCTTTGCATCTCTGCCCATGATTGCATCGCGGGCATCCTCAAAAACCTTATCTGGCCCTCTTGGGTCTGGCTGTTTTGGAACATCGCTGTAAATAACAATATAGCTATTGGTCTCGTTTGCTTTAAAAATAAATAAATGGGCCGGAAAGGGTTTGGTGTCTTTTATTTCTTCTTCCGGCAAACCTGGAAAATACACGTTGAAACCCCCTTCTTCAGAAGTAAATGTTTCCCAGTTGTTTCCGGTGTTTTCTGCGTTTTGTTTGGAGCAGCCCTGACAAAAAATTATTGCCGTTACTGTTATCAAAAATGTCAGGGAAAATATTTTCATTTTCACAGGAATTTCAATTCACCAGCCGGTACCAGTTGTCGCGCTGGTGGGGTTCGTAGCCGATGTCTTTGATGAGCCGTTGCATGTCCGCGACGGTCATGCGGAAAGTCGTGCCGGCCTGGCTCACGACATTTTCCTCAATCATGATGCTGCCCAAGTCGTTCGCGCCGAACTTGAGCGCAACCTGCCCGATTTCCTGGCCTTGTGTGACCCATGAACTCTGCACGTTCGTGAAATTATCGAGGTAAATCCGGCCCAGCGCCTGCGTCCTCAGATACTCGTGCGCGCCAACCGTCGGTGCTTTGAGCTTCGTGTGCTCGGCTTGGAACGTCCAGCAGATGAAGGCAGTGAAGCCTTTCGACTTGTCCTGCTGCGCGCGCAAACGTTCCAGGTGTTCGATGCGGTCTTCAATCGTTTCCACGTGACCGAACATCATCGTGGCACTGGAATTCAATCCCAACCGGTGCGCCACGTCCATGACTTCCAGCCAGTCGTTGCTCATCGCCTTGAGGGGCGAAATGCGTTGGCGCACGCGGTCCACGAGGATTTCCCCGCCGCCGCCGGGAACCGAGCCCAGACCCGCGGCCTTGAAATCGGAAATGATTTTCTCCAGCGGTTCGTTGAATACTCCGCGGAAATGGATGAACTCACTCGGACTGAATCCGTGAATGTTGACCTGCGGGAATCTGCCTTTGATGTGCGATAGCAAATCGAGATACCACTGTTTCGTCAGTTTCGGATGATGCCCGCCCTGCATCAAAATCTGCGTGCCGCCCAGCGCGATGGTCTCCTCGATTTTTTTGTCCATCTCGTCAAAGGTGATGACGTAGGCGTCGTTGTCCTTCTCCACGCGATAGAACGCGCAGAACTTGCAATAGACGTTGCAGACGTTGGTGTAATTGACGTTGCGATCAACAATGTAGGTGACGATGTCATTGCCGCAGCCGTTGAAATCCTTCGCTTTGGCCAGTTGCCGGCGGCGGTCGGCGAGCGCGCCGAGTTCCTCGAGCGGCAGATGATAAACCCTCAACGCCTCGGCTGGATTGATGCGCTTGCCGTCCCAGACTTCCTGGAGCAACTCGTCCAATGACGCGTCGTAAATCACGGTTCAAGGTTAACTTATTCGCGTTTTCAAGACAACCGTCAAGCCACGGTTGGGAAGAGGTTTGGAAAGTTTCAGTGGGCGCGGCGAAAGTTTTCCGGTCCGATGGTTGCCAGCGCGGCGCAAACCTCTTTGACGACTTCCGTCCTGCCGAGCGCCTTCGCGGCGCTGGCTTTGTGCAGATGCGCCTCCACAAATTTCGGATCGAGCGTGAGGGCGCGCTCGGCGAACTCAAGCGCCTTGTCGTGCCGGCCCAGCCGGCCAACCATGCTCGTCAGATTCGCCCAGCCGACTTTGTTTTGTGGATCAACTTTCAGCGCTTGCTGCATGCAATGGATGGCTTCCGCCGGTTTCTTCCGCGATTCAAACAAAACTCCCGCGAGATTGTTCCAGGCCTTGAAATCCGTTGCGTCCAGCCGCAGCGACCGGCGGTAGGCGGTTTCCGCCTCGACGAACCGGCCCGACGCCGCGAGCGCGACTCCCTGATAAAACAGCGCCTTGGCCTCTGCCGGATTTTCCGCGTGCCATTTCTGGGCAAAAGCCAGCACTTGGGGCCATCGCCCCTTTTCACACAGTTCGCGGGCCGCTTCGGCCCTTTGGTCCGTTTCCGATTCCGTGCTCAACATAATAATCCGCACAATTTGTCAAACGCCGTTCCGTTCGACGATAAAAAAATTGAACTCGAGGCCTTGGCCGGGCTGTTGCAATGGACTTATTCCTATTTCGACTTTGTCATTTACCGATGCTCGTCCGCAAATCGTTTTCCCGACCGGGTGAACCCCTTTTCAAAAATGTCGTGGCTTTTCCGGTTGCGAAATTCGGGCGATGCCAATAGACATTGATGAATGAAAAGACAGAGTGAACTTTCCAAGGCGGGAATTCCGAACGTCAGCCGGCGGGAGTTCGTGAAAATGGCGCTGGCCACCGGCGCGACGTTGGCCGCCGGTCCACAACTTTGGAGCGCGGAAACGAAAAACGAGATGCCGCTCCGCCCGCTGGGGCGCACCGGCGAGAAGGTGTCCGCCATCGGCCTGGGCGGATATCACATCGGCACGCAGTGGAACGAAGGGTTGAGCACTCGAATCATCCGCAGCGCCATTGATCGCGGGATAACTTTCATGGACAACTGTTGGGACTACAACGGCGGCGAGAGCGAAGTTCGCATGGGCAAGGCCTTGCGTGACGGTTACCGCCAGAAGGTTTTTCTGATGACCAAAGTTGATGGCCGCACCAGAGCGCTGGCCACGAAGCAAATTGACGAATCGCTCAAACGGCTGCAGACGGACCGCTTGGACCTATTGCAGTTCCACGAAATTGTTCGCCGGACGGACCCTGATCCCATTTTTGCGCCCGGCGGCGCGCTGGAAGCGGTGCTGGCGGCAAAGCAGGCGGGCAAAATCCGCTTCATCGGTTTCACCGGCCATAAAGACCCGTCCATCCATCTGCGCATGCTCGCCGTTGCCACCGCATACAAATTCCGTTTCGATGCCGTGCAAATGCCCTTGAACGTCATGGACGCACATTTCCACAGCTTCGAACACCATGTCCTGCCCGAATTGGTCAAGGAAGGCATCGGCGTGCTGGGCATGAAGGCTCTGGGCTTTGGCGAGATCCTGCGCAGCAAGACCGTCAGCGCCATCGAATGCCTGCATTACGCCTTGAACCTGCCGACCGCGACGGTGATCACCGGCATTGACAGCCTGGAGATTTTGGATCAGGCGGTCGAGGCGGCGCGCACTTTCAAGCCGATGAACCAAGAACAGCTTTCCGCCCTGCTCGCCCGTACCGCCAAAGCGGCGGCCTCGGGGGACTATGAACCGTTCAAAACCTCCACCGGGTTCGACGCCACCACGTTCAATCCGCAGTGGACGGGATAACGTGGTGGTTCAGGGCCTGATGCTCTCGTAGTAGGAGTCGAGGTGACGAGACTCAAATTTAAGAAAAGTTGGAGACTCCTCACGTCGTCTCCTGCGAAATGGCGCTGCGCAAATCTTTTCCCAGACGGGCGAAAGCGGCTTCAAGGGCGTCGCAGTCCTTCCAACTGGAGAAATCGGGGAGCAATCCCACCGCCGCGGCGATGCGGGTGGCAAAGGTTGGATTCATTGCTCCAGATGTTCATTTGCCGACGCTGCTCCGCCGCTATTCTCACTTTTGGTCGGCAAAAACGCCGAGCCGCGTTTTAGACGAGCAACTGTTTGTTCCGCAATTAGCGCAACAAACTTGTCCGGCTCTGTCCAGCGCGCTGATGCTTTGGCTGGATCAAAACCGTTCTTCTTTACAATGGCCTTTAACGTGGTGATGTCTAGGGAGCGGAGCCAAAAGCGAAATTCTCGTTCGCCCTTTTCTTGCAGGGCAGCAAAAACGTCTGGAACAACCAGCAACTTGGCTGTTCTTTTATTTTTTGCGGCCTTCTCCCCGCCTTTGGAGGGAAAGTTGGCAGCAATTGACTCCAGTCGTGCTGCAAAATCTGGATTTCGTCCCGCTTCTTCCTCGACGAGTTTTAACAGGTCTCGCAGGGCGTGAATCAGCTTTTTGGCGGATTGCATTTTTCGAATATTTCTTTGGTCAGGTCTTTGAACGCTTGTTCGTTCGGCCCATATTTGTGCTTAAACGTGTTGATGTAGCTATCAAAATCTGCGCCTCGCGATGTGGCTGTCGCTTCTTTGATTTGAGCAGTGAAAAGCGGTGGTTGTTTCAAGTCGGTGTTCTTGCCTTCAAACAACCGTCCTGCGCGCAAAGTTTCCACCACCTGCGGATGGAGGGTGTTTTGACCATTTACCTTTGTGGCCACGATACCAAGAGGCTTAATAACACGATTGATGTTTTCGGCGTATGCGGCGATGTTGCTCACGATTTGGAAAATGCCCCATGTAGAGACAATATCCGGAATAGTTGGGATGACGTAATGCGTGGAGAAACGCATCCCATTTTTTGTGACGATGCCCAGACTGGGAGGGCAATCAATAATAACGAAATCATATCGGTCAATGACCGGAGCAAGGGCACGACGCAGAATATCTTGAGGATTATTTTCGTAGTTTCCTTGCATCGCCACGAACGGAAGTTTCTCCTGAATATCAATAAACTCAATGCTCGAAGGGAGAAGAGAAAGCCGGGCGATTCCGCCATCAATCTTGGAAACGCTTTGCTTGATCGCTTTTTCAACGTCGAATTTCGGTGCTAATTCGGGACGGAGTTTGTCCCTGAAAAGTTGCGCCAGCGTTCGCCCGTCAAGATCGCGCTTCTGCCATTCAGCCTCACCAATGAGATTGATAGTAGCGTTCGTCTGCGGGTCGAGATCAATAAAAAGGACGGGCTTCCGAAAATCCTTTGCGAGAATCTCTGCAACGGCAACCGAGGTCGTCGTTTTTGCAACGCCTCCTTTCAAGTTGATAAAGCTAATTACAACCGGTGCGTGCCCTGCTTTGGCTTTGAGCCATTCTTGGATGACTTCTGCATCCCAAACAGGTCCGCTTTGCAATGTTTGCGTCGGCCTTGGAAAGTCGTCGTAACGCATCCGCCAATTCGCTACTGCCTGTTTTGTGACAGGAGGACTCGCCATTTCTGCGATTTCAGATATACCAACAAGAGTTTGTTTATTCATAATATGAACACAAGTTAACAAAACAGTGAACTTTGTCAACAAAAAATCGTTTTTGTTTTATGTTTTGAGAAGTGTCTGCGCTTCAATGGGTTTCTTAAAGTTTCACCTTCGCCGCCACTTGGGACACGTCCTTGTCGCCGCGACCGGACAGGTTCACGATGATAAGCCCGGTCTTGCGCATCTTTGGCGCGCGTTTCATGACTTCGGCGATGGCGTGGGCGCTTTCCAGCGCGGGAATGATGCCTTCCAGCCGCGCCAGCTTCATGAACGCGTCGAGCGCCGCGTCGTCCTTGGCGTAGGTGTATTCCACGCGTTTTTGCTCGTGCAACCAAGCGTGTTCCGGCCCGACGGCGGCGTAGTCTAAGCCGGCGCTGACGCTGTGGGTGAGCTGAATCTGGCCGAATTCATCCTGCAAAATATAGCTGCGTGTGCCCTGCAGCACGCCGAGTGAGCCGCCCTGAAACCGCGCCGCGTGTTTGCCGGCTTTGATGCCTTCACCGCCCGCCTCCACGCCAACCATCTTCACCGATTTGTCCTTGAGGAACGGATAAAACAGGCCCATCGCATTCGAGCCGCCGCCGACGCACGCCACGAGCAAATCCGGCAGGCGCTTTTCCTTGGCCAGAATCTGCCGGCGCGCCTCGTCGCCGATGACGCGCTGAAAATTCCGCACCATCACCGGATAGGGATGCGCGCCATAGACCGTGCCGAGGATGTAATGCGTGGTGCGGACGTTGGTGACCCAGTCGCGCATGGCTTCGTTGATGGCTTCCTTGAGCGTCTGCTGCCCGGCCTTCACGGACACAACCTCCGCGCCGAGCATTTTCATCCGATAGACGTTGAGCGCCTGCCGTTCGCAATCCACCGCGCCCATATAGACCACGCATTTCAAGCCGAACATGGCGGCGACCGTGGCGGTGGCGACACCGTGCTGGCCGGCGCCGGTTTCGGCGATGATGCGCGTCTTGCCCATGCGCCGCGCGAGCAGGATTTGACCGATGCAATTGTTGATTTTATGCGCGCCGGTGTGGAGCAGGTCTTCGCGCTTGAGATAAATCTTCGCGCCGCCGAGTTCCCGGGTCAGGCGTTCGGCGAAGTACAGCGGCGTGGGCCGTCCGCAAAACTCTTTCAGATAATACTCGAACTCGCGCTTGAATGCCGGGTCCTTCTGCGCCCGCCGGTATTCGTCATCCAATTCCTGCAATGGATGCATCAACGTCTCCGGCACAAACCGTCCGCCATACGGACCGAAATGGCCGTGGGCGTCGGGAATTGGGGCGCTGGAATTCTTGCTCATAAAACGGCTGTTAATCTCGCGCAAAGACGCGAAGACGCAAAGGAATTTATTTTGCCATGCATCGTAGGACGGGCATCCTGCCCGTCTCCATCCGCAGAGAAGTCAGAGACAGGCTGGAAGCCTGTCCTACTTTAACTCAACTCGCCTTCACGGCGGCGACGAGCGCAGTGAGCGAGGCCTTGGCGTCGCCGAAGAGCATCCGCGTGTTGTCTTTGTAGAAGAGATGGTTTTCGATGCCGGCAAAACCCGCCGCCATCGAGCGTTTCATCACGATGACGGTTTTGGCGTGGTCGGCTTCGATGATGGGCATGCCGTAGATCGGGCTGGATTTCTCCTCGCGCGCGGCGGGGTTGACCACGTCGTTGGCGCCGATGACGAGGCAGACATCCACGCGGTCCATCGTGGGGTTGATGGCTTCCATTTCGCAAAGCTGGTCGTAAGGCACATTGGCCTCGGCGAGCAGGACGTTCATGTGGCCGGGCATGCGGCCGGCGACGGGATGAATGGCGAAACGCACTTCGACGCCGCGTTTGCCAAGTTCATCGGAAAGTTCGCGCACCTGATGCTGCGCCTGCGCCACCGCCATGCCGTAGCCGGGCACGATGACCACCTGCGTGGCGTAGCTGAGCAGCAACGCGGCTTCGTCGGCTTGAATGGGTTTGACGGTTTTTCCCGCCGCATCGCCGCCCGTCGCCCCGCCGCCGCCACCACCAGAACCAAACGCGCCGAACAAAACGTTCGTGACCGGCCGGTTCATCGCCTTGCACATGAGCAGCGTGAGCAACGTGCCGGAGGAACCGACCAGCGTCCCGGCGACGATCATGGAAATGTTATTGATGGTGAAGCCGTCCGCCGCCACCGCGAGGCCGGTGAACGAGTTCAACAGCGAGATGACCACCGGCATGTCCGCGCCGCCAATGGGCATGACCATTGCCACGCCGAAAACGAGCGCCAGCGCGAACATCGCGACGAATGCCGTGGGATTGGTCGTCGCCCAGCCGGTCAGGTAGGCGCACAAACCGAGGATGACAACGAGAATCAGGCCGTTGAGAATGTTTTGGCCGGGGAACGTGTGCGGTTTTTCGAGGTGCCCCTGCAATTTAAGGAACGCAATAATGCTGCCGGAGAATGAGAGCGAGCCAATCAACGTGGCGAACAGCATCGTGATGGCGAAGAATGTGGTGATGCCTTCCAGGCTGTTGGCGCGCCGCAGAAATTCCAGGCTCGCGACCAGTGCCGCCGCGCCGCCGCCCACGCCGTTGAACAGCGCGACCATTTGCGGCATCGCGGTCATCTTCACCGAATACGCGCCGATGGCGCCGATGATCAAGCCGATCACGATGCCGACGACCATGAGCGTGTAATTCAGCGTCCAGCCCTGCTGGGCGGACGCTTCGCTGCCGCGGTTGAGCAGGGGCAGTGTGGCGACGAGCGCGACCAACATGCCGAAGGCGGCCAGCAGATTTCCGTAGCGCGCGGTTTTCGGCGAACTCAAGAACTTGATGCCGAGGATGAACAAAACCGCGACGACAATAAATACGATGGCGATGAACGAGCTCATTTTTTCTTCTTCTTGAACATTTGCAGCATCCGGTCGGTGACCATGAAACCGCCGAACACATTGGCCGAACCGAAAATCACCGCAATGAAGCCGAGCGCGATGGCCAGGGGACTTGCCGCGCTGGCGAGCACCAGCATGCCGCCCAGCAGGATGATGCCGTGAATGGCGTTGGTGCCGGACATCAGCGGCGTGTGCAACATTGAGGGCACCCGGGATATCAACTCAAACCCGAGAAAAATCGAAAGGACAAAAATGAAGAATACCAGGATTTCGATGCTCATAAAAATCAGCTTGGTTTTGCCAGAAGTTTCTCGTTGACGATCTTGCCGCCGTACGTGATAAGGCAGCCCTTGATGATTTCGTCGTCGAGCTTGAGGACGAAGTTTTTGTTCTGCTTGTCCCAAAATTCCTCGATGAGGCTCGTCAGATTGGCGGAATAAACTTGGCTGGCGTGCAGCGGCACGCGTCCCGGCAGGTTGGCGATGCCGACGATTTTCACCCCGTTGCGGTCGGTCACCTGGTCCAGGACCGCGCCCTCGACGTTGCCGCCGGTCTCAATCGCCAGGTCCACGACCACGCTGCCGGGCTTCATGGCGTTGAGCATTTCGGCCGTAACCAGAATCGGCGCCCGGCGCCCAAACACCTGCGCGGCGGTGATGACGACATCGGAATCGCCACAGGTTTTTTTCATCGCGTCACGCTGCTTCTGGATTTGCTCCTCGGTCAGCGCCTTGGCATAGCCGTCTTTGGTCTGGCCGGTTTCGCCCAGGTCAATCTTGAGAAATTGCGCGCCGAGTGACTTGACCTGCTCCTCCACGACGGGCCGTGTGTCGTAAGCCGTGACTTTCGCGCCGAGCCGTTTGGCGGTGGCAATCGCCTGCAACCCTGCGACCCCAACGCCAATAATGAAAACTTTCGCCGGCAGGATCGTTCCTGCTGCCGTGGTCATCATCGGAAAAATCTTGTTGGCATAGCGCGCGGCGAGGATGACCGACTCGTAGCCGCCGAGGTTGGCCTGTGACGACAGCACGTCCATTTTTTGCGCGCGGGTCGTGCGCGGGATGAATTCCATGCTGATGGCGCTGACCCCGCGATCCGCCAGCTTCTGGACCAGTTCCTTTTCGTTGAACGGGTCGAGCAGGCTCACGTGGACGCAGCCGGCTTTCAGCAGTGCGATTTCCCCGGTCGGCGGTTTGCGCACTCGCAACACCATGTCACCGGACCCCAACAGCGCCTTGCGGTCGGCGGTGTTCGTCGCGCCGGCGGCAGTGTACGCGGCGTCGGCAAATCCCGCCTTCAGTCCGAGGCCGGCCTCGACTTCCACCTGCGCGCCGAGCTTGACCAGCTTGGCCGCGCTGTCCGGCGTCAGCGGCGTCCTCGTTTCGCCCGGTTGTGTTTCCTTAGGAACTGAAATTTTCATTTATCCAAAAACGTGGCGCACACCATACCAAAGCGCGCCGGTAGCGAAACTCAAAAGTTGCGTTTTTCCGAACATGAATTGCCACGGCTAATCCGCGGGATAAATCATCCTTTACTATTTCAGGCGGCGGCGGTTTTAACAGCGTTAATGAACGCGCGCAGCTTCGCGGGGTCTTTCCGGCCTGGTGAAATTTCCACGCCGGACGAAACGTCCACGCCAAAAGGCCGCACTTTGCGAACGGCCTCGGCGACGTTCTCCGGCGTCAGCCCGCCGGCGAGGAAAAGCGGCTTGCCAAATTTCTGCGCCTCGACGGCCAGGTCCCAGTTGAATTTTTCGCCCGAACCGCCCACCGCCTCCGGCGTATACGCGTCCAGCAGCCATGCGTTGGTTTGGAATTTCGCCATTTCCTTTAATGTCCCGGCGTCGCGCATTCGGAAGGCTTTCATGCTCATCAACCCGAATTGCGAGCAATACTCGGGTGGTTCGTCGCCGTGAAATTGCAGCAGGTTCAAGCCGCATTCGCCGATGGCGCGGTCCACCTCTTCCTTCAGGGCGTTGACAAAAACGCCAACCCGCATGACAAATCCCGGTAACTGCTTTGAGATCCCGGCGGCTGCGGGAATCGTCATGTGCCGCGGGCTTTTTTCATAAAAGACAAAACCCAGCGCGTCCGCTCCCGCCTCAACGGCAGCCTGCGCATCGCCGAGGTTCGTGTTGCCGCAAATTTTGACCCAAGTGCTCATTGCTCATTTTTGTTTTCGTTGGACGCGTTTTTTCGACCGCAACTGCGTAAATCGTAAATCATAAATTGCAACCTGCCGAATTTTTTCTCCGTTCATTTTTGTCTCGTCGTTTTGCCGCAATTTTCCGCAGAATGGAATTGATGCCGCGGACGATTTATTTCGATTACAACGCTACAACGCCGCTCGACCCACAGGTGCGCGAGGCGATGCTGCCTTTTTTGGGCGGGGTCTGGGGCAACCCGTCGTCCGTGCATCACATCGGGCGGCAAGCCCGGGCGGCGCTTGACGACGCGCGCGATCGCGCGGCGAAAATCCTCACCTGCAAGCCGAGCGAACTGATTTTCACCAGTGGCGGCACGGAGAGCAACAATCTGGCGGTTTTCGGCGCAGCCCGGCTGCTCAAACCAAAGGGAAAACACCTCATCACGTCAGCCATCGAACATCACGCGGTTCTCCATTGCTTTGATTACCTCGAAAAGAAGGAGGGGTTTGAAGTCTCAAGGCTGCCGGTGGATCGTGAGGGGCGCGTCGCTGTGGAGGAACTGAAGCAGGCGCTTCGCCCGGACACCGTGCTGGTTTCAATCATGGCGGCCAACAATGAAATCGGCACAATCCAGCCGGTCGCCGAACTGGGCGCGGTCTGCCGCGAGCGAGGAATTGTTTTCCACACGGACGCAGTGCAATGGTTCGGCAAAGAACCGGTCGGGAATATCAACCAGTTCAACGCTGATCTGGTTTCGGTCTGCGCCCACAAATTTCATGGGCCGAAAGGCGCAGGTCTGCTTTTCGCCAAGTCTCCTCTGTTTCCCGACCCGATCCTCTTCGGTGGTGGACACGAAAACGGGCGTCGGGCGGGAACGGAGAATCTGGCTGGAATCATAGGCTTGGTTGAAGCGCTGGAGCGTTTTGTCCGACCGCCCGTCTTTGACAGGCCGCGCCTGAGTCTGTTGTCCATGCGGCTGATTGAATTAGTTGGGAAGATCAAGGGTGTGAATTTTGTCGGCTCACGGGACAGGCGGCTGGCCAATTCTGCTGCTTTTATCGTGTACGGGGCGGACAGTATTTCTCTGCTGGCAGGCTTGGATTTGGCGGGCATCTGTGCCTCAAGCGGCTCTGCTTGTTCGGCAGGTTCGCTTGAGCCTTCCCATGTGATTGAAGCCATTGGACATCGGGAACAGGCGAATTCTCTGGTCCGTTTTTCTCTTGGGCGCGAATCTTCAAGGCAAGAGGTGGAAATCACCGCAGCCTCTTTTCTAGCAGTCGTTAGCCGTGTACAACGCTGCCAGGATTCCCTTCATTGCTTGTGAGTGCAATGTGAAAACTGTGAAGAAGACCAGGTTTAGAAACCTCCTCACCAGCTTGGAGATCTTTCGCCTTTTTCTTTTTCTCAATTTTCTCAGCGTTTTTCTTGACAGGGAAGGTTGTTTGTCTTATCCACAGCCCTTAATATTAAGAAGAATTTAAAGAAAGAAGAAACAATTATCAGCGCATGAACCTTACCATTGTAAAGGAGCAGATTCTCAATGGCCTGCAGGCGGTGCAGAATGTTGTCAGCGCGCGCACGACCTTGCCCATCCTTTCGAACGTCTTGATGAGTGTTGAAGGAGAAAAACTGGAGTTCACCGCGACGGATTTGGACGTAACGGTGGCTTGCACAGTTGAGGCAAAAGTAAAAAAAGGCGGAGCGGCGACCGTACCGGTAAAAAAGCTTTTCGGCATTATCCGCGAGTTAAATGGGAGTGAAATAGATATTGAGGTTGACGACAAGAACATCTGCAGCATTCGCTGTGGTTCTTCTTTCTATCGAATTCATGGCTTGGCAGCGGACGAGTTTCCACCTTTGCCCAAGTTCAAGGAAGATAAAAAGGTCACGCTGCCGCAGGAAACTGTCAAAGCCATGCTACGAAAGACATCATTTGCCATTTCCGCAGATGAATCACGGTATGTGCTGAACGGTATCTACATCAGCTTGAAAGACCACAAGATGACCGTTGTGGCGACAGATGGAAGGCGGCTGGCCTTAGTGGACGAAGAAGTAGAAATCGCCGAAAATAGCGAGGGAGAATTCATCATCCCGGCGAAGGCGGTCAATGAGTTGAATCGCCTGCTTCAGGACAAGGGGGAGATTGTGGTCAAGTTTGGGGAAAACCAGGCATCGTTCGCGCTGAAGGATGAGAAGGGGTTTTCTGTGCTGGTCGTGACAAAACTGATTGAAGGCAATTACCCAAACTATCGCCAGGTCATTCCATCGGAGGTCAAGGAGCGCGTGCCGCTAGCACGCGAGGAATTCCTCCATGCCCTGCGTCGCGCCGAAATCATGACCAGCGAAAAAGCGAATTCCGTCAAACTCGCCTTCGGCAAGAACAACCTGTCTATCACCGCCAATTCACCGGAAGTCGGCGAAGCGCGCGAAAGCCTGGCGGTCAACTACAAGGGCAAGGAGGTCGCCATCGCATTCAATCCCAAATACCTCATTGACCCGCTCAATGCGCTAACGGAGGACGAGGTTTTCTTCGAGCTGACCGACGAACTAAGCCCTGGAGTCCTGAAAATCAACGGCCCGTTCCTCTATGTTGTGATGCCCATGCGGTTAAGTTGATCCTATAACCACGAGCGGTCACATCTGCTCAGCCGTCTCGATTCCGAGAACATTCAGCCCCTGTTTCAAAACCTGCGCCGTCAAATCGCAGAGCGCCAGCCGGCTGGCACGGGTCGCGTCATCGGCCTTGAGCACCGGGCAATTTTCGTAGAACGCGGTGAATTTGCCCGCCAGTTCGTAAAGATAATTGCACAAAAAGTTCGGACGAAATTCTTCCGCCACAGCTTCAAGCGTCATCCCGAAATTCAATAGATGCTTTGCTAGGGAAACCTCCTCTGGCGTGGTGAGCATCAACGTCGCAGGGTTGGCGCTGTTCGCCGACGCTACATCTGATTTGCGGAAAATGCTTTTGATTCGGGTGTAGGCGTATTGCAGATACGGCGCCGTGTTGCCATTGAGCGCGAGCATCTTGTCCCAATTGAAAATGTAATCGCTCTGCCGGTTCGGCAGCAGGTCGGCATATTTCACCGCGCCGATTCCGACAACGCGCGCGATTTCGCGCTGCTGTTCCTCCGGCAAATCGGAATTTTTGTCGGAAACGATTCTGAAAGCCCGCTCCTCGGCTTCGTCAAGCAAATCAGCCAGTTTCACCGTTTCGCCGGAGCGGGTTTTGAACGGCTTGCCATCCTCGCCGAGAATCGAGCCGAACCAGACGTGGGCGAGTTTCGTTTTCGACTCGCCGTGCCATTTGCTGAACGCGGCGAAGACCTGCTGGAAATGCAGTTGCTGGCGGCCGTCGGTGACGTAAATGATTTCGTCCGGCTGCCAGGTTTTCAGCCGGTATTCGAGCGTCGCCAGGTCCGTCGTCGTGTAGTTGAAGCCGCCGTCGCTTTTGCGGATGAGCGCGGGGTGTTCCTTGAGTTCGGGGTTGTCATCGAAGAAAATCGCGATGGCGCCTTCGCTTTCGCGGGCGATGCCTTTGGCCACCAATTCGTCCACGAGCGGCGCGAGGCGCGGATTGTAAAAGCTTTCGCCGAGCGATTGATCGAACTTTACGCCGAGCCGCGAATAAATTTCATCAAACTGCTTTTCCGACAGCGTAATCATCTCGCGCCAGATGCGAAGGTTTTCAGCATCACCGCTTTGGAGTTTGACGAGTTCTTGACGGGCAGTGTCCCGGACGGTTTCCTGGGCTTCACCCGTAGCGCTGACCAGCTTGTAGAGCCGTTCCATTTCGCCGAAGGGATCGGTTTGCAGCGCGTCGGGTTTTAAATGTTGTTTCCAGCCCAGTAACAACATCCCGAACTGCGTGCCCCAGTCGCCGATGTGGTTGTCGGTGATGACGCGGTGGCCGAGCAGACGCAGCGTGCGCGCCAGGCTGTCTCCGAGGATCGTGGAGCGAATGTGGCCTACGTGCATCGGCTTGGCCACGTTCGGCGAGCTGAAATCAATCACAACCGTGCGAGCGATAGGGCCAACCTTTTCAAAGAACAGGTGATCGCCGCGAACTGCGGATTCAAGCGTTTGCGTGAGCGTGGAAGTTTTCAGCCTGAAATTCAGGAAGCCAGCGCCGGCAATTTCGACTTTCTCACACAAACCACCAACATCGAGTCTGGCAAGCACATCAGTCGCGAGCTGGCGCGGATTCAATTTTCGCGCCTTGGCGAGCGACATCAGCGCGTTGCTCTGATAATCACCGAATTTCAGGTCGGGACAGGGTCGGACGAGAATGCTGCCGGGGTCCGCGTCGGGCAGGACGGCGCGAACGGCCTGTCGCAGGCGAAGCTCGATTTGTTTATGCGGCAGCACGGAATTATTTAACCACGGATTACGCGGATGAACACGGATAAAAAGTTCCGGAGGGGCGAGTTACACGAGTCCCTGAAAAAATGGACGCAGTCAGTGACTCGCAGAGCTCGTCCCTGCGAGGAGTCACTTTTTCCCGTAATCGCGGATGATGGTGAGCATGGCGGCGGCATCGGGCGCCTGTTCCAGCGCCTGGCGAAAGTCGGCCTTGTGCAACAGCTTGGCGATGTTGGCCAGCGTGTGGAGATGTTTTTGGAACTGGCCCTGAGGCACAAGAAACAGCATGACCAGCTTCACTGGTTGGTTGTCGAGCGCGTCGAAATTCACGCCCGCCTTCGAGCGGCCGAGGGCACCGACGACTTCGTAGATCAAATCCGTCGAGGCATGCGGGATACCGATGCCGAACCCGATGCCCGTGCTCATCGAGGTTTCCCGTTTCTTGACGGCAGCGGTGATGGCATCGCTATGTTCCGCCGGGATTTTGCCCGTGGTGACGAGATTGGCAATCAATTCGTCAATGGCTTCCCATCGGTTCGTTGCGCGCAAATCGGTGACGATTTGCTCCTGGCTCAAGATATCAGCTAAGTCCATACCGTGCGTCAACCGAGGATTTGAACCAAACCGCGCGACAATTCAAGACAGAAATGTTGACAAAAGCGGCGCGCGCCGTTCAAAGCCACTTCTGCAGCCAGAGCAGAACCTGTCCGGTGTCCTCCAACCACCATCCCAGTGCGTTCAACAAACCAACCTTCGTCGTCAACAACGGGACGCCGAACAACAACACACACACGTTGCCGAGAAAAATGGTCACCGCCGAAAACAGCCAGCCCTGCGACGTGATGTCCGATTGCCGCGTCTTCAGGACGTGCCAGGTCAGCGTCACGTGAAACGCATACGCCGCGCCGACCAGCAAATGAAACCAGACCAGATAACTCCGCCAGTCCCAAATCAAACGGCCGATGAAAAACACGGCAACGACCAGCGCCACGTAAAGCGGGAAAAAATAGGGTGCCAGCACGATCAAGAAATTGCTTTTCGAGACGACGACATGGCCGCCGCCCGAGGAGACCTTGAGTTTCTTCAACTGACCGCCAAAAAGCCAGGCCCACAAGGCATGTGTCAACTCGTGGCCGAAGACATAAATCCACATCGGTTTGGGCAGCAGCAGAAAAATCACCAGCCAGCACGCCGCACCCGCCAGCAGTGGCACCCAAACCACGTCCACACCGCCGCTGGCGCAAAGCACCTTCCACAAAGCCATCGCCGCGCCGGCACACACCGGCAGCAGCAGGACGGCGAGGACGAATTTGATCCACTTCAGCACGCGCGGAATTTAGCCATAGAGGCATAGAGACGCAGGGAAAAATTGTAGCAGACGACGTGAGGAGTCTCTGAAATTTCCAGATTGAGCCTCGTCACCTCGGCTCCTACAGAACTTTGGACTTTGCACTTTGGACTTTGGACTTAACATTCGCGCATGACACACGACGAAGTCTTCCGGATTTTCCACGACAGCGGTGCGCTGCTTGAAGGCCATTTCATCCTCCGCAGCGGGCTGCACAGCCGCCAATACTTTCAATGCGCGCTCGCCCTGCAGCAGATGCCCGTCGTCGAAAAGCTCGGGCAGGCGCTGGCGGACAAAGTCCGCAAACTGGGCGCGATCACCGTGGCTGCGCCGGCGCTCGGCGGGCTGGTTATTGGTCAGGAAGTCGCGCGGCAACTCGCCGTCCGGTTCATTTTCACGGAAAAAGAGGACGGCAAACTCGCTTTGCGGCGCGGATTCAAGATTGCCCCCGGCGAAAAAATTCTCGTCGTCGAGGACGTAGTGACCAAGGGCGGTCGCGTGCAGGAGACGATTGACATTGTCCGTGCGCACGGCGGAAACGTCGTCGGGGTGGCGGCCATTGTGGACCGCTCGAACGGCACGGTGAATTTCGGCGCGCCCTTCGCCAGCTTGATTTCGATTCAGGTCGAGGCGTTCGGACCGGACAAATTGCCGCCGGACCTGGCAAAAATTCCGGCCGTCAAACCGGGCAGCAAATAATTCTTGGATTGCGCCGACATGTCGGCGCTATGAAAGTGGTGACATGTCACCTCACTCCAAACCCCACTGGTCGGAATTATGCACTTGACAAGTGTTTCGGGAAATGGCATATTTAGGGCATGAAAAGTGAATTATTGAAAACTCCAAGCGAATTGACGCTTTCAAAAATCACGGAGCAACTTTCGACCGATGAAGCCGCCCGCGAATACCTTGAAGCCATCCGCTGGCCGAATGGTCCGGTTTGCCCGCACTGCAAAAACCACGACCAGCAAAAAATCTGGAAAATCAAAGCAAATCCAACGAAGAAAATCCGTGCCGGTCTTTTCCGTTGTGCCGAATGCGACAAAGAGTTCACTTGCACTGTGGGCACGATTTTTGAGGACAGCCATATTCCACTTCGCAAATGGCTCATTGCTTGGTATCTGGCCGCCAGTTCCAAAAAGGGGATTAGCGCATTGCAGATTCAGCGGTCGCTTGGGCTTGGCAGCTATCGCACAGCATGGATGATGATGCACAAAATCCGTCATGCGATGAAGGACCCGGCAATCAACGAGTTTTTGGACGGCGTGTTAGAAGCAGATGAAACCTACGTTGGCGGAAAGCCCGGCCCGAAGGACGGCGGGAGAATGACCAAACGCGGATTTGTCCGCGATTCCAAGAAAACCCCGGTGGTTGCGCTCGTTCAGCGGGGCGGGAAAATTCGCACAAAGGTAGTGGCGTCAGTAAACCAGAAAAATCTGCGATTGTTTATCGGTTTGAATGCCGACCCGAATGCAATTGTAAACACAGATCAATCCAAAGTGTATCCCTACATTTTGCGCGGCTTCAAGCGTCACGACGTTGTGAACCATTCACAATTGGAATATGCCCGGCGCAATTTTGACGGCACGGTCAGCCATGTGAACAACGCCGAATGCTTTTTCAGCCTGTTAAAGCGCGGCGTGGTGGGCGCGTTCCACCATGTCTCACCGGAGCACCTGCACCGCTACTGCGATGAATTTGGTTTCCGATGGGATTTCCGCAAAGTCACCGATGGCGAGCGAATGGTTGAAGGACTGAAACGGACCGAAGGAAAACGGCTCACCTACAAGCAGCATCTCATCAAAAATTGACCGGGTTTTCGATTCATTAAATCGGGCCACCTGTGGAAAAGTGGCCCGATTTTTGTTTTGACTTTTTTCTAGGTCCAACTAGATTCTAGTTAGACATTATGGTCAAAAGAAACGGCGTTGGCACGGTCAGAATTCAGGTTTATGTGGATACCGTCACGGATGGGGTATTGGAGCGCCTTGTTCCTATTGGCGTGCGCGGGAAAAACAAATCCGAAGTGGCCTACGGAATCATCCGGGAATGGATTTTTGACAAGCAGGGCAACCTGAACCGCAGCGGCATTTTTGTCAGGCCGAAACGAAAAGGAAATCAATGAATCCGCCAGTTACAACCGAAATCGTTTACGGGGACTGTCTTGAAGTTTTGCCGAATTTCAAGGACAGGATGTTTGACCTGATAGTCACTTCCCCGCCGTATGCAGACCAGCGCAGCAAAACCTACGGCGGCATCAAGCCCGACAAATACGTCGAATGGTTTCTCGAAAGAAGCCAGCAATTCCTGCGCGTGCTCAAACCGACCGGCACGTTTATTCTCAATATCAAAGAGAAGGCAGAGAACGGCGAGCGCCATACCTACGTGCTGGAATTGATACTGGCACTGCGTAAACAGGGCTGGCTCTGGACAGAAGAATATATCTGGCACAAGCGAAACTGTCACCCCGGCAAATGGCCGAACCGGTTCCGTGACGCATGGGAACGCTGTTTGCAGTTCAACAAGACCACACATTTCAAAATGTTTCAGGACGAAGTGATGGTGCCGATGGGGGATTGGGCAAAGGCACGGCTGAAAAAACTGGGTAAAAACGATGTGATACGGTTCGACTCCCAAGTTTCATCTGGCTTTGGTAAAAACATCGCCAACTGGGTTGGCCGGGACATGGCTTATCCGTCGAACGTCCTGCACTTCGCCACGGAATGCGGGAACAAAAATCACTCGGCAACATTTCCCAAAGCTCTGCCCGAATGGTTTATCAAGCTTTTCACAGAGCCGGGCGATTGGATTCTTGATCCCTTCACCGGCTCGGCCACGACGAACATGGTCGCCCACGATTTGGGGCGCAATTCGGTTGGTATTGATAATGTCCGGGAATATGTCACGCTGGCATCAAAACATTTAGCCGAAACGGAAGAAAAAATCCATGCCAATGGTAAGCCAACAGGAAATAACGGAATACGTAACGGAGCACATACCGAACTTCCATTCCGCCAGACTGGAAAGCCTGAAAAAATTGGAATTGGAAAAGGTGCTCTCGCGCAAGAACCCCTACTTGTTTAAGGCGAAGGGGCTGGCAACACCGCGAGAACTTGTTCAAGCGATTTTGGATGCCCACCTGTCTTCTCAAGAAGAAACGGTTTTAGGCGGATTTCTTGAGGACCTTGCTGTTTTCATCTGCAAGAAAGCTTACAACGCTCATGGAAAATCAGATGCGACAGGCATGGACTTGGAATTTGAGAAAGGCGGGAAACGATACTTGGTTGCCATTAAATCCGGTCCCAATTGGGGCAACGCCAGCCAAATCGAAAAAATGCGTGAAGACTTCGCCGCCGCACGCAAGGTTTACGGCCAGAGCCGTGATTCGTTGCCGGTGGAATGCGTCAATGGATGCTGCTACGGCAAACAGCCGGAAGCGAGCGAGCACAAAGGGGACTACATCAAACTTTGTGGCCAACGCTTTTGGCAATTCATTTCCGACGACCCGGAACTTTACTTGAAAATCATTGAACCGATTGGGCACAAGGCCAGAGAGCGCAACGAAGAATTTTTTGCCCGATACGAATTGGTGGTGGACACGTTTACAGACCGGTTCAGAAAAGTCTTTTGCGATGCCAACAATCACATTGACTGGATAAAGTTGACCCAAAATGCTTCGGAAGCGCCGGTGGACAGAAATTTGAATTTTGATGAACTCATGCGGCTGGTGGTTCAGGTTAAACCGGAAAGGGTCAAGCGGCGGAAAAGGCGGTAGAATCCGCCAAGTGTGCCATCATTCCGAACTATGGCACAGTTAAACTTGTGAAGTGCATATCCCCGCCACTGGTTGTGCCAAGCCGTCTGTGCCACGTCCATTTAAACTGTGCCATTCCGTCGCTTTTGGCGCAGTTTTTTGTCACTCCATAAAATGGAGAAACGTCAATTTTATCCTTTGTTTTCAATGGCTTTGTCATCATTTCAACTTTGCGGCATCCCCATTGCTTGGAAGAAGGGGATAAGTTGTTTTTTAACCACAAGATTTTATGGCAAAAGTTTTAGGCATTGATTTGGGAACGACGAACTCCTGCATGGCGGTCATGGAAGGCGGCGAGCCGTTGGTTCTGGAGAACTCCGAAGGCAAGCGCACCACGCCGTCCGTCGTCGCTTTTACCAAGAGTGGTGAGCGCCTCGTCGGCGAGGCGGCCAAGCGCCAGGCCGTCACCAACTCGCGCAACACCGTCTATTCCATCAAGCGTTTCATGGGCCGCAAATTCGACGAAGTGCCGGAGGAGATCAAACGCGTGCCTTACAAGGTTGTGAAGACATCCAACGGCGACGCCGCCGTTGAAGTGGAGGTGGACGGCAAACCGAAACAATTTTCACCGCCCGAAATTTCCGCAATGATTCTCTCCAAGATGAAAGCTGACGCCGAAATGCGTCTGAGCGAAAAAATCACGCAGGCCGTCATCACCGTTCCCGCCTACTTCAACGACTCGCAACGCCAAGCCACCAAGGACGCCGGCCGCATTGCCGGGCTTGAAGTGCTCCGCATCATCAACGAGCCGACCGCCGCGTCGCTCGCCTACGGCCTCGACAAAAAGAAGGACGAAAAAATCGCCGTGTACGACCTCGGTGGCGGCACATTCGACATTTCAGTGCTCGAAATCGGCGACGGCGTGTTCGAGGTGAAGGCCACCAACGGTGACACGCACTTGGGCGGAGATGATTGGGACGGTCGCCTCATGGATTGGATCCTCGATGAATTCAAAAGGGAGCACGGCATGGATCTGCGCAAGCAGCCCGACGCGCTCCAGCGCATCAAGGAAGAAGCCGAGAAGGCCAAAATTGCCCTCAGTTCCGCCCAGCAATACGAAATCAACCTGCCGTTCATTACGGCCGACGCGAGTGGGCCGAAGCACATCCAGAAAACGCTGACCCGCGCGAAGATGGAACAGCTATGCGACGAACTTTTCGAGCGCACCATCAAGCCGGTCAAGGCCTGCTTGAACGACGCGGGCATCGAAGCCGCGAAAATTGACGAGCTGGTGCTCGTTGGCGGCATGACCCGCATGCCACGCGTCGTCGAAACCGCGAAAACGCTCGTCAACAAACAGCCGCATCAGGGCGTGAACCCGGACGAAGTCGTCGCCATCGGCGCCGGCATCCAGGGCGGCGTGCTCAAGGGCGATGTGAAGGATGTTTTATTGCTCGACGTGACGCCGCTGTCACTCGGCATCGAGACGCTCGGCGGCGTGTTCACGCGGCTCATCGAACGCAACACGACCATCCCAACGCGGAAATCGGAAATTTTCTCCACGGCCAGCGACAGCCAGCCCGGCGTGGAAATTCACGTGCTCCAGGGCGAGCGCCAGTTCTCAAAAGACAACCGTACCATCGGCAAGTTTCATCTTACCGACATTCCGCCCGCCCCGCGCGGCGTGCCGCAAATCGAGGTGACGTTCGACATTGACGCCAACGGCATATTGCACGTGAGCGCCAAGGACCTCGGCACCGGCAAGGAACAGAAAATCACCATCACCGCCAGCAGCGGTCTCGCGAAAGACGACGTCGAAAAGATGCGCAAGGACGCCGAGGCGCACGCCGACGAGGACAAGGCGAAACGCGAGGAAGTCGAGACGCGCAATGAAGCCGACAACGCGGTGTATCGCTCCGAAAAAATGCTCAAGGAAACCGGCGACAAGATTTCCGGCGACGACAAGGCCAGGATCGAGAAGGCCGTGGCGGACGTGAAGGAAGCGTTGAAAGGCAGCGACGCGGCGGCCATCAAATCCGCTGCCGAGAAGTTGAATGAAGCGTGGCAGGCCGTGAGCACCGAGCTTTACAAAGCCGCCGCCGCGAAAGCGCAGGCGGAAAAGGCGCACGGCGCCGGCGCATCCGGCGGCGAGCCGCAAGGCGAATCCCGCCAAGGCGGGACCGACGACAAAAAGAAGGACGAAGGCGTGATTGACGCGGAAGTGGTGGACGAGAAGAAGTAAAATCGGTCTCCGAAACTAGAATATGAAATTCTTGTGGCTATTATTGTTGATGCCGCTCGTTGCTGTTAGCTGTTCAAAATCTGCTTCTGAAGGCGAGACAAAACAGATTCAAGAACTTCAGCGACGCGTTAGCTACCTTGAATTGGCTGCCAAAATACAACCAGGACCGAAGTGGGTTAGAATTGATCCAACAGATAAAGGCTACCAGAAAATTGGAACGGCACTTTTGCCTCTTTTTGTCGAAACAAAAGATGCCACGCAATATCTCAACGGCTACAAAATAAAAATTGCGCTTGGCAATCCATACTTCGTCAAATTTTCAGGATTTACATTAACAGCTCGCTGGGACAAACAAAATGGTCCGTGGGACAATTTCGGCAAACCGGATTTTAGGCCGCCGCCGTTGTCGTCAAAGGACAACACGAACAGTGTTCCTGCGACTTTTATTGCGGATTCAACCGAAGCAAAGAAAACGGTTGAGCAACATACCGAAGAACTTTCTCCAGGCTCATGGACGACAATTGAATTTGCTGTTGTGCCAGCGACCGTGGACGATTTGAAAAATTTAAGAATCGCAGTTGACTTGAACGAATTGAGTTTGCCTGCGACACAAACCGAATAGTTGCTATGAAAACTTATTATGTTCAGTTTGCAGATTTTCGTGAGGAAAACGTGAAAGTCTCACAGGTTCCTCGGATAACCGGGAAAATGGTTTCGTTTTATCGGCGTAAGAGCCTAGTGCTCGCGGCTCCTGTTTCCGAGATCAAACGGATTGCTGACACGCCTTTCAAGTCTTACGAAGAATTGGAGCAAGAGAAAATGGCGGTAGAAGAACCGCTCCGGTCGGCACGAGAATTTGTGAGGCAGTTGGATGAGAGAAGGAGACAATCGCCACAAATAATGGGAACGATGAATTGAAACCAAAAAGAAAATGGCGCAGACAAATTTGAGCGAGAAAGGCGCGGTAGCGTCTTCGAGTGCGCCGGCCCTCCGGCGCTTTGGCGGGCGAGCGGCAGTCGGATGGGAAAGCGGCAGAGGGCTGCCGCAGTCCAAGACCCGAAGGGATTTCGGACGATAGAATTTTCCCATCGCAGGTGCGGTGGGAATTGATTACGATTAACGGTTCAAAACCAGAAACATGAATGCCGGAAAAGCCAATGTGCGCATGACCGAATGGGACAAGGACAAGACCTGTCGCCTCGGCACGCGGTATCAGTTCTGGCTGAAGCTGTCCGAACGGCCGGACCCGGACTGGCAGCATTGTTTCCGGGAAGTCTGTGACCGGATGGACACCGAGCAGGCATTCCGGGCCAACCTGATGGTACCGCTGATTGAGCGTGATCAGTCCTATGCCCGGGTGCTGGGCGACCCGCGCGAGTTCGAGAGCCTCCTGTATCCACGATTGAAAGAGGCCGTCCGGCGGGCCAATGAAATGTTTGATGACCAGCGGGAAGAAGAAAGGCGCAAGGGTTTGCAGATGACCAACAAACGGGCGGAGGACGAGCGAATAATCGCAGAGCTGAAAACGAGATTTCGGATGGACTGATTTTTCCCGTCGCGGGTGCGGATTTGGAGTTTTGAAAACCGAATGTACCAGACACAAACAAATTTGAATTTGGGGAGCACACGCGCCCTCGCGTGTTCCGGTGGACGCCTCGTCCGCCAGTCGTTCGACGCGGGGCGCGTCGAACCGCACCCGGGGCGGGTGCGCTCCCCGAAACATAAATAATTTTCCCGTCGCGGGTGCGATGGGAGTTAATTACAATAAACAAACCAACAACAACCAAAAGCAAACTATGGCACTAAACGTTAAACCGATCGGCGACCGTATCCTGGTCGAGCCGGTCGAAGAAAAGGAAGTCAAGAAGGGCGGCATCATCATTCCCGATACCGCCAAGGAAAAGCCGCAGGAAGGCATCATCATCGCCCTCGGCACCGGCAAAACCAACGACGACGGAAAGAAAATCCCGTTTGAGGTCAAAAAGGGCGATCGCGTGCTCGTCTCCAAGTACGGCGGCACGGAAATCAAAATTGACAACAAGGAATACAAGATTTTGTCCTCCGACGACATCCTGGCCATCCTCGACTAATATTCACCCAACCATCAACTTTTAACCAAGAACCAAAAAATATGGCAGCAAAACAATTATTGTTTGATGAGGCCGCGCGGCAGGCGATTTTGCGCGGCGTCCAGAAACTCTCCAAGGCGGTCGTCGCCACGCTCGGACCCAAGGGCCGCAACGTGGTCATTGACAAGAAATACGGTTCACCCACCGTCACCAAGGACGGCGTGACCGTGGCCAAGGAAATCGAACTGGAAGACTCCTACGAAAACATGGGGGCCCAGATGGTCCGCGAAGTTGCCAGCAAAACCAGCGACACCGCCGGTGACGGCACCACCACCGCGACCGTGCTGGCGGAATCCATTTACCGCGAGGGCCTGAAGTTCGTCACCTCCGGCGCGAACCCCATCGGCATCCAGCGCGGCATCAGCAAGGCCGTGGAAGCCGCCGTCGGCCACCTCGACAAAATCACCAAGAAGGTGAAGGACAAGGACGAAATCCGCCAGGTCGCCGCAGTGTCGGCGAACTGGGACTACGAAATTGCCGACAAAATTGCCGAGGCGATGGACAAGGTCGGCAAGGACGGCACCATCACCGTCGAGGAAGCCAAATCCATTGAGACGACGCTCGAAGTGGTCGAAGGCATGCAGTTCGACAAGGGCTACCTGTCGCCCTACTTCGTCACCAACGCCGAGACGATGGAAGCCAAGCTCGAAGACCCGTACATTCTCAATTACGAAAAGAAAATCAGCAGCCTGAAGGACTTGTTGCCGTTGCTCGAAAAGGCTGCGCGCACGGGCAAGCCGCTGCTCGTCATCGCCGAGGAAGTCGAAGGGGAAGCGCTCGCAACGCTGGTCGTGAACAAGCTGCGCGGTACGCTCAACGTCTGCGCTGTGAAAGCGCCGGGCTTCGGCGACCGCCGCAAGGCCATGCTCGAAGACATCGCCGTCCTCACCGGCGGCAAGTTCATCAGCGAAGACCTCGGCATCAAGCTGGAGAGCATTGAATTGAACGACCTCGGCCGTGCGAAATCGGTCGTCATTGACAAGGAGAACACCACCATCGTCGAAGGTGCCGGCAAATCATCCGACATCCAGGGCCGCGTGAATCAGATCCGCCGCCAGATCGAGGAGACGACGAGCGATTACGACCGCGAGAAATTGCAGGAACGCCTGGCCAAGCTCGCCGGCGGCGTGGCCGTCATCAACGTCGGCGCCGCGACCGAGACCGAAATGAAGGAAAAGAAGGCGCGCGTCGAGGACGCGTTGCACGCGACCCGCGCGGCGGTTGAGGAAGGCATCGTGGCCGGCGGCGGCGTGGCGTTGATCCGTTGTCTGCCCGCGATTGAATCGGTCAGGGGCGCGAATGAAGACGAAAAAATTGGCGTGGACATTGTGAAACGCGCCGTTGAATCACCGACCCGCGAACTGGCGAACAATGCCGGCGTGGAAGGCTCGGTGGTCGTCGAGGAAGTCAAGAAACGCAAGGGCAACGAAGGTTACAACGTTGCCTCCGGCGAATACGAAGACCTTGTGAAGGCCGGTATTGTGGACCCGAAGAAGGTCACGCGCACCGCGCTGCAAAACGCCGGTTCGATAGCCGGTCTGCTGCTCACGACCGAATGCCTGATTGCCGACATTCCGGAAAAGGAAAAACCGGCCCCGATGCCCGGTGGCGGCGGCGGCATGGGCGGAATGGATTATTAAGGTAGCCGCGACCTTGAGGTCGCGCCCCCCAAACGCAGCTGAGGAACCGAGAATCGAGCGGGGCTGGAAGTAATTCCAGCCTCGTTTTTTTGTAGGAGACGAGGTGACGAGTCTCCAATTCAAAACGGGCTTTGCGGCAAGAAGTTAGAGACTCCTCACGTCGTCTCCTACCCCCAGGGCCAGGAAAACCAGTGTAAAGAATGCTTGACATACTGTAAAGGTTGCTTTACACTGGTGGCATGAATGATAAACCAAATCTTCCGGAAGAAATCATGTTTGGCCCGAGTTATTCGTTGCGGGCGAACTTAAAAGTGAACACCTGGGCCTTTGTGGCCATGCTCCTTTCCTGGGGCGGCGATGTGTGGCTGGCGCGGCATACTGGTTGGGGCGCATCCTCACGTTCGATCGTAGCGATGGTTCCATTGCTCGTGAGTGTTTTCTGGGTGCGGGATTTCGGTCGCTGGATGGCAGGGATGGATGAACTGCATCGTCGGTTAACTCTGGAAGCCTGTCTCTTTGCAACGGTGGTGACGCTCTTTATCGTCACGACGTGGCATCTGCTGGATCAAGCCGGCTTTTTTCAGGCGTATTTTATGCCGGCCCGATTTTATCTGGGCGCGCATTTCCATACCGCCAGTTTCCCGATATCGCTGGTGCTGGCCTTTTACTTTCTCGGCTACGCCATCCTTAACCGCCGCTACAAATGAAAACTATGAATAACAAACCAAATCTTCCAGAAGAAATCGGGTTCGGAAAGCTAAGCCTTTGGGGTTCGTGGCGCGGGTCTTTGAATAAAGGTGGTGCGGCCTGGATGTTTGTCGTGTATCTGACCGACATCCCGGGCGACTGGCTGATCAAGCATCATCAGGACTGGCCGCTCGCGTTGCGGCTGCTGATCGCGCTGCTCCCGCTGGCGGCGAGCCTGCTTTATATTCGAGGCATCGCCCAATGGATTCGCGGCATGGATGAATTACATCGCCGCGTTACCTTGGGAGCTTTCTTGTTCGGTACAACCTTATATCTCATTTTCAATGCCGGCTGGCCGCTTTTAATTCGAGGCGACGTTTTCTCCGTTTTGAATCTGACTCGTTGGCATCTCGAGCGGGTGCCATTTTACAATTGCACGTTCACCATCTGCCTGACCTATCTCTTTTCCGGTCTTGGCTACGCGCTCTTTAACCGCCGCTACAAATGAAAAACAAGCTACGCGAACTGCGCGCGGTAAAAGAATGGTCGCAATCCGATTTGGCGGACAAACTCGGCGTCTCGCGCCAGACCGTCAACGCCATCGAGACGGAGAAATACGACCCGAGCCTGCCGCTGGCCTTCAAGGTGGCGCGACTTTTCAAGCTGCGCATTGAAGATATTTTCGACGACAATGGAAAACCATGATTCGCCGCGATTACCTTTTGCGCCAGATCGAACAGTTTGTCGCGATGCTGGCGAAGATTGCCGGGCTGGCGAAAGACGAGCAATGGCAGGAGGCCTCGGCATCGGTCGCCGGGGAATTTCAACGGCTGGCGGGCGGGGACGGCCCGGAAATATTGCGGATGTCGGAGACAGAACTGCTGGCCCGGCTGATTCAGGGCGAGCCAACCCAAGGCGTCGAATCGAAGGCCTTCATGCTGGCGACACTGCTCAAAGCGAACGGTGACCTGCTGGCCGGCCAGGGCCGGCTGGAAGAAAGCCGCGCGTATTACCTGAAAGGGCTGCACCTGCTGCTCGACACTTTCGGGCGCAATGAAATCAGTGAGCGCCCCGACTTCGTGCCCGCCGTCGAAGCGTTCCTGACCGGCTTGCGCGACGCACCGCTGCCGGCAATGACCAACGCGATGCTCATGCGCCATTACGAACGGACCGGAGAATTCGCCAAAGCCGAGGACGCGTTGTTTGGCATGATGGACGCCGAGCCGGACAGGGTTGAGCTTTTGGACTTTGGCCGGTTGTTTTACCAGCGGTTGCTGGGATTGACCGACGACGCGCTCATCGCGGGAAATCTGCCGCGACCGGAAGTGAAAGCCGGACTTGCCGAATTGGACACGCGCCAGGCCCGACTCCGCCGAACGGTAGGATGATACTCTTAACCATTGAGCTCACCACGTTGCTTGACCTTGTGCAAATTTAGCGTGAGAATGTGAGAGTTCGCTTGGGGGGCGCACCGGTTTCGATCCGGGAAATGCGCCAGAGGCGGCATGCCGAGGACGATGCGTTGGCCTCGTTAATCATCGCATCAAACAAAACAGCTAACGAAGAATTAGCTCTCGCGGCCTAATAGTCCGCGACGTTCGCCGGTGGACACCTGCTACGCCGGACGAACGCCATAGCAGGCATGGCGGAACGCGGAGACCGCGCGCGGCTCGCCGAGAAAATCACATGCGGACTAGGCAGTGCGATTCGAGTCCGGACGCCATCGCACAGCAGAAAAAATCTTTCGGACTAAGCATGTAGTCGCGGCTGGTTTGTTTGCCGGGGACGCGGGTTCAACTCCCGCCGCCTCCACCATATTCCACGCGCATAACTCGATTATGTGACTTCACTTGTAAATTAGCCGTCCGTTAAACTATATCGTGGCCGCCGTGCCGCAACTAACCTTTGCGGTAAAGGAAAAGGCCTTTCCGGCAGAGTCTTCCACCTCGATTGAGCTCGTCTGGAACAAAGCAGCCGTTCGACATGAGACTTTGCGGGCTTGCATTGTCGGGGCGAATTCTTTATCAGTCTTCGTGCATCTGCCGTCAGAGCATACCCATGCAAATCATTTCCGAAGCTTAAATCGTCTGCACTCGACCTGATGAGCAGCCGCTTATTTAATCCTCTGCACAAACTGCCTGTGCTGTTCATCAGCCTGTTTCGTTGGCTGTCGCATTATGCCATCCGTCATCCCCGGTTGGGGTTGGTATTGGTCGCCGTCGTTACCTTGGCCGCCGCGCCGGGAATTCTCCGGCTGAAACTACGCACCGACGGCCACGCGCTCGTCTCCCCTGCCGCGCCTGAAGTGCTTGCCGACAGGGCCATCCGCGACCACTTTGGCCTCCATGACCAACTGGTCGTGCTGATCCAGCCCGGCAACACCAATGGCATTTTCAATCCGGCCACGTTGCAACTGGTCTGCGATTTGACGGCGGAGTTCATAAAAATTCCGGGCGTCGCTCCGGACGATGTTATGAGTCTGGCCACCGAACCGAGCTTTCGGATGCGGCCCGGAACATTGACTCAACAGAAGCTGCTTGAACCGCCGCTCAAGACCCAATCGGAATTGGACCAATTGCGCGAAGACCTGCGCCGGATTGAACTTTACAACGGCACGCTGGTTTCGGCTGACGGACGATTCACCGTAATCCTTGTTGGCGTGCCGGCGGCGGCCAACCGCACGCAGTTCTACGCGAAGATTTTGCAGATCATCACTGCAAAACAAACGGCGGCGAACGAAATCGCCGTGACGGGCGCGCCGGTGGCCGAGTCTCTATTTGGCGTCCAGATTCTTGGAGACCTCGGCGTGCCGAAAGCGTTACTGGGCGCCGGCGCCCGGGAGGCCGGGGAAAGGACGGAAAGGGAAATGCCAACCACTCTGCATGAACTCCGCGTGTTCGTGGCCCGGCACATCGGCCTTGTGCCCTTGGCGGCGCTGGTAATGATGCTCGCGCTGCTGTTGTGCTTCCGCAATGTGCTGGCGGCGCTGCTGCCGCTGCCGGGCGTGGTGGCAACGATGCTGCTGGTCTTTGGATTGATGGGCTGGCTCGGCGTGCCCATTTATCTCACCACCTCCGTAATGCCGGTGCTCCTCATCGTGATTTCAGTCACCAACGACATTTATCTGTTCAGCCGCTATTTTCATTTGCTGTGGGAAAACCCTGGCGCGAATCATGTGACGCTCGTTGCGGAAACTTTCGACAAACTGGCGCGTCCCGTGGTTTGCACGTCGCTGGCCGCCGTCGCCGGTTTTTTGTCGTTCGGCTTTTCGCCGCTGGTCCCCGTGCGAATGTTCGGGCTATTCACTGGCATCGGCGCACTGCTGGGTTTATTCCTCTCCTTCACTGTGGTTCCAGCATTGTTGGTGCTGGTCAATCCCGCCTGGCTGCGGACTCGACACCGAAGTGGTGAAAATAGCGCAGCCGCCTGGCTCGCGTTGAAGTTTGCCGGTGCCGGACGGGTTGTCGTGCGGCGGCGATGGTGGGTGGTGGGCTGCGCGCTGGTCGTTCTGGCGCTCACGCCTCTCGGCCTGCGACGACTGGTCGTGCAGGACAGTTGGACGAACGGGTTTGATCCGGAGAGTGAATTCCGGAGGGTTACGCAACAGGTGAACGGCAATTTTTTCGGAATGCACCTGCTGTTCATTTGCGCCGAGGCACCGAGGACAATTCAGGGGGAAATCGCGGCGACTTCATTCAACGGCCCGGACATCGCGTTGCCCGCCGCGCTGGTGGGTGACGCGGCGTTGATTTTGGGCAGCCCGATCAAGCTTTCGGCGGGTGAACCCGGCGGCACGAACCCCGCCGTCTGGCAGTCGCACATCGAAATCGTGAACCGCAGCCACGATACCGTCTATGCCCGGCTCGCCAGAACGGGCGAGGCAACGAATTTTCCAGACGCGCTGGCAAAAGCGGGGCGCGCCAGGTTTGAAATTCCCGTCCGCTCACACTTCGAGCCGGAACTCATCCGCGCCCTCGGCGGTTTGGGCACGTTCGTCCGCCAACACCGGCAGGACGCGGTGGGCGGCGTCCTCGGCCCGGCGGATTATCTTGCCACTACGCGCTTCATGATCCGGCCCGACGATCCCAATGCCCGCGTGCTGCCCGATGATGCCGGCGAAATCGGGAGGCTTTGGGATTATTACGCGGTGGCTTTGGGACCGGAGCGGTTGCACCAGCTTGTGGACAGCAATTATTGGGAATCGCTGACCACGGTTTTTCTAAAAGATGCCAACTTTGTCGGCACCGCCCGATTGATGGCTGACATCCGCAAATACGAACGTGAACAGCTTGCGCCAAGGGCAATCAAACTGGTATTCGCCGGCGACGTGGCCGTGAGCCAGTCGCTGATCCACGGCATTGTCAGCACGCAATTGCAATCGCTCGTCTGGTCACTGCTGGGAATTTTTGCGGTGACGGCCGCGCTCGGCGGTTCGTGGCGCTGGGGATTTTACTGCCTGCTGCCCAGCCTGCTGGCGGTGGTGGTCAAATTCGCCGTGATGGGCTGGGCGGACATTCCGCTGGGCGTGGCCACCTCGATGTTTGCCGCCATGACGTTGGGCATCGGCGTGAACTGCGCCATCCATCTGCTCGAAGGGTTCAGCCAGGCGCGAGCCGCCGGAAAATCACCGCCGGACGCCTCGAGCCAGTCCTTGCGCCTGACCGGGCCGCCGGCGTTCATCAACACGCTGGCCGTTTCGCTGGGGTTCGGCGTGCTCATGCTCTCGCAGGTGCCGGCCAACGCGCGGCTCGGCCTCCTGCTGGTGCTCGGTCTGGTCAATTGCTTCGTTGCTTCACTGCTGCTCCTGCCAGTGCTGATTCACTGGTGGCCCTTGAAGAATTTTGGCGAGACCAAAGCCGGCGGTTCCGCAAACTGATTTGGACCCTTAAAAAGAGAAACCGGGCCGAAGCCCGGTCTCGTTTTGTATTGCATCCGCTTGCGGAATCGTCACTGGCGCAAACGGTAGAACATCGCGCTTGCGGTCATCGGGTTGGTGTAGGAGCCGCTGGTGACCGGCCCGGCCACATCGGTGAAGGGAACCTGAAGACTGGGCGTGCTCTGGAGCGTAAAATTATTCTGCCATTGCACAACGACATTGTTGCCGACTTGACTGGCAAAGATTGAGCCCGGCACCGCCGGCGGCATGCTGGCCAGCACGCGCATGGAACGGTTCGCCGGATACCAATCCACGTTGTTGGTGCTAAGTTCCGTGAACACATCGAAGAAACTGCTGATGCGGTAGCCGCGCGGATCCGGCGCGACAGTGTGCTGCCCGAGCGTGGCCAAGGTGGAACTTTCGCGTAAATAGACGTTTCCACCCACCCAGGAGCCGGAGGCGGTCAGTTGCGTCATTTGCATGGAGTAAGTGGTTGTGCTGCCGGCAACGCCATTGGTGTTGTAAACCTCAATGGAGGTGGAACCACTCAACGCGGCGGGATAAAAATCCACCCCGTTTTGAGAAATTTGGAAGCTCACCGTCGCACTGGAACTGTTGTAAGCCTGCGAATTGCCCGCCGCCGGCAGCGAAGCGGAATTGCCAAGGCTGTCCAGGCTCAAGTCACGGAGATAGACGATTTGGCTGCCCACTGTGAAACTTACGGTGTCATCATTGACATTTGTTACTGGTGGTTCTGTGGACGAATCCACAAACGTATTCTCAACCGATTCGTAACCCGAACCCGGCGTTGGAAACGAGTTGGTCGGTTGCAACCACGGGACTGGTGGAGGCGGTATGGGTGACCCGATGGGGCCCAGGACTTGATCCAACAGCCCGCCGGTTGCCTTTGCTGCCATGCATGGCGCCGAGGCGGTGACCACGTTGGTGAACACGCCGTGGCCCGCCAGCGTCAAGTAACCCAGCACGTCACCGGCGGCCCAAAAGGGCGGGTTGCTGTATTTGAACAAGATCGGAACCGCCGTCGTGTTGCCATGAATATACGTCGCCGTCGGCGGCAGATTGGTCAGGTCAAGATTCTCAATGAACAACGGATCGCTGGCATCATTGTAAAGCACCGCCCCGTTGGTCGGAAAATCATAATTGGCGGCAGTGCCGGGAACCGGCGGCAGGTCCACTTCCACATAAATGTCAAAGAAGCTTTGCGCCGGAAAATCACTGGACGCGCCGTTGGTGATCTGTTGCACCATGCCGATGCTCCGGCGGTTCATGGGCAGACTGGAGCCAATCCCCATAGCTCCGGGTCCGGCCTTGACGGTTACCTGTGCTCCTCCTCCTCCTAGTCCCGTAGATCCCGAACTTATCGTTGGCACACGCGGATCAGAACAAGGGTCGTTGGATGTTCCTGTATAGCCTACCAAGTCCATTTGCTCAATCTCGGTGAAGATTTCATCAACCCCGTTCGGCGCGTTGGTAAATGGTGGCGGATACAGGGCATAGTCGGTATATCCCAGAATGTTGCTGTAAGTTGTGTTCGGCGGATACTGGTTGGGCGTGCCTACGGCGACGGGGAAAACCGTTGCCGGGCGCACATGACTGGCGCTCTCCCCAATCATCGTATTTCCGTCGAACATCACGGGACCGGTCAGAATGCCGCTGCCCGGGCCAGCATAACCAGGATAGTAGCTGAATGAATTGGAGGGGGCAAAAAGGAAGGCAAAATTCGGGTCCACCACGATTTGAAACACCCCAATGCTGAACGTGGCCCCGTTGGTTGGAGCGAGCGGAAAACCGGTCCCCGCTACACAACGTTGAACGCCCCAGCCGGGGCCAAGCAGCACGACACCCGCCAAAAACAGTGCGGAAAAAACCGAACCGGACTTGATTTTTACTCTCCAGGAACGGATTGTTTTGGTGCATTCATTTGTCATATGGGAAACATTAGCAGACATTCCACCCCCGCCGCTTCTCCGAAATTGCGAACTTTGCCGGAGGATTATCCGCGCAACGGCGGCAGTGCGGGCAGCGCCAGAACAATCGGCGGATCGGTGGGGCGCAGCGGACGCAAACGCAGGCGCGGCTTTTTCGGCGGGTTGTTCGGGTCATTTTGCACACGCAGGCTGGCTACGAAGCTGATGGGAAGGTTCGCCGCCATTTCGGCCAGGCTGGCCGAGAGCGGCATCAGCGCCGCCAGCAGGTGAAATTCCGGCAGTGCAGGACGCTCAATGCAAAATTTCCCGTAACCGATCATCACCGTGCCGGACAACGGCACGCCCAGCGGTACGCCGCTCGTGAAGGTTCCCACAAACGTGAATCCTTTCGGCGTGCGCGGCCCCTCGACCACGCCTTCGATAGTCGGGCCGGAGATTTTTTTGTGCGACGCGAGGTAACGCCAGATGGCCGTGGCAAATTGTTTCGCCGTGAGCCGCTTGGGCATCGCGCGAAATTCCTGCGGCGACAACCCAACCAGTTCGCTGAACGTATTGGAAAAGGTGCCGGGCGAATTATATCCGACCTCCAGGCAGACATCGGTAATCGTCGTTTCAGATTTCACCAGCAACTCCTTGGCTCGTTGCACGCGCAGGCACGACAGAAAATGATGCGGCGTCGTCCCGGTGGTTTCGTCGAACACGCGCACGAAATGAAACTTGCTGATCGCGGCGATCTGCGCAAGTTCGTCCAGGTCCAGCGGCTCGGCCAGATGCTCCTTCATGTGGCGGATGGCGCGCACGACGGAGGTTTCGTAAGCCTCCATTGTGTCCCCGCGATGTGATGTCGTCTGCAAATCAGCTTTCATCTGCTCCGCCTCGGCTGGATAAAAAGTTAAAAGTCGTGATTCATCGTCAGATCGTCCCGGTTTATTCCGCATACGCCGCCAGCGCCTCGCGCAAAGATTGCGGCAACGGCGCGGGCAAAAGTTTTTCCCCATCGCGCCTCATGCACGCGATCTGCTGCTCGCCGCGCGCGACCAATTCCTCGGCGCCGTTCTTGCGGCGCCAGTATTCAAACGCCAGCCGCATCCGGTTTTGCACCAGTTCCGCCAGCCGCATCCGCACGATGACTTCATCGAACGCCGTCAACTCCGCGAAGTATTCGCACGAGCAACTCACCGTCGCCAAGCTGATGCCGCGACTCAACTCGTCAATCACGTCCGGCGCGTGCTCGCGCAAAAAGAGTTCGCGGCAACGCCCCTGCCAGCTCAAATGGTTTGTGTAATAAACATTTCCCACGAGGTTCGTTTCCTCGAAGCTGATCACGTGACGGTATTCGTAAAAACGCATGGCTTGCCCTTACGCGACGGTTTCCACGGCGGCGGGCGCTTGCTGGTTTTCCATGCGCGACTTGAGCGCGACCGCCACGCCGAGCGGCGATTTCATTCCGCGCACCGCCACCACGCATGTCGAGATGATGATTGTGCCGGAGCGCAACAGCGTCCAGCCGTCCGCCGTGTTCGATTCCAGTACCAACGGCGATTTCGACGGCTGCCCGATTTTTTTCAGGCACTCCATTGCCGTCCAAAGCCGCGTTGACGCCGCGTCCATGCTTTCCACCCGTTCGCGCGCAATCCGCTCCGCGAGCTTGAATTTTTCCTCGCCCAAAAGATCGCGCCACACGGTGTCCGTGTGCGCCGCGACTTCTTCCAGATCGCAGGCCGCTCCGCCCGCGCCCGCGACAGCCAGCGTGAAATCATTCGCGTGCGCCGCTGAAATGTCTTCTTCGCCGAGGAAAACCGGCTTGCCGTCGGGCCGCCGCCAGATGCGTGCCGTCTTGCCGAGCGCCTGTTGAATCACCGCATCGCTGCTCGCCGGACGTTCCTCGCGCAAACCGCGTTCGAGCGCGACTTTCACCGGCGCGCCCACGTCCGCCAACTCCTCCAGCCGCCGTTCAAGGTAAGGCGACAGCAGCGCGTCCGGCCAGGCCTCGCGCGCCGCCATCACCTCCACCGCGCGCAAACGAAGCCCGTCCCAACGCTCAATCACCTCGCCGCGCGCGTCGGTGACTTCCACGTCAAAGACAAAATTATTTCCGTCGTGTAACCGCTCTTTCGCCCGGACAAACCGCGCGCCAGACTCGCCGCGCCGAATCACCATTCGCTCGATGCCCGTCGGCAAAATCCGTCGGTGTGGGATGCACGCCTGAATCGCGTGCAACGCCGCGTCGCGCGCCGCCGGGTTCCCGAGAACGAATTCCGCCGGCAGATACGGCCCGAACCAGGTTTCGTGGTCGTCAGCCGTGATTTCCGCCACGCACTCCTTCGCCTTCAACAGACGATAGCCACGCAACCGGCAAAAGCGTCCGCGATGAAACAGGATCCGGCCATACAAATCATTTGGCGGATCGAGCGGCAGATGCTCCGACTCGAACGGCGAAAGCGAAAGGCGCGGAAATGTCGTTTCCTCGCGCGTTCCAAACCGGCAGACCGTGCGGAAATGATCCACTTGAAAATCCGTTTCCTCGGAACGCAGGCACACTTCAATCACGCCTGGCTCTCGTTGCAGAGCAGCGAGCCGAATCGTCAACGCCGCTGTGTCAGACACGGCCACCGGACGCGTAAATTCCACGTTCTCAAAAACTGGCGCGTCCGCTGAACCGGCGAGCGCCATCGCCGCTTGCGCCATCGCTTCCAAGCCGAGCACCGCCGGCAGCAACGGCTGTTTCTGCAAGACGTGGTCTGCGAGATACGGATCGGCGCGCAGCGATAACTCGGCGTCCACGACGAGTTCCACGCCCGGATAAAACACGCGCTTGCGTTCAAGAAATCTGCGCAGCGGCAACTCCGGCTCAAGCATCTTCAACGTCGGTGGCTCGCCGAATCGTCCCGCGATAACGAGCGAAACCGCCGGCGTCGGCTGCCGGAGCAATTCACAAAAAGTCCGCACACCTTCGTCCACCGTGATCGGCGTGATGCCTTGTTGCAGCAGCACTTCCACGCGACCCAACCGTTCGCCCATGCCCGCGCCCGACCAGACCGACCATTCGAGCGCGAGGCAACGGCAGCGTGGATGGCTCGTCTGAAATTCACTCGTCAGCGCCGCGAGCCATTCGTTCGCCGTCGCGTAATCCGCCTCGCCCGGCAGTCCGGTGCGCGCGATGATTGAACCGAATGTGACGAACAGCCGCAGCTTTTTCGCATCCACCGCCGCGATCAAATTCCGCGCGCCGGAAATTTTCGGAAGCACCGTCCGCCGGAACGCCGCTTCGTCCAGCGCGCTGATCAACTGCGGTGTGTTCACGCCCGCGCCGTGGAGAATCGCCGTCACCGGACCGAGATTGCGCTCGAGCTCGGCGACCGCCGCGCGCACGGCCTCCGCGTCCGTCACATCCGCGCGCACGTAGCCGGAACGCACACCGGCGGCCGCGATGCGCGCGAAATTGTTCGCGAGTTCCTTGTCCGATTTTGGATCGCTTCGCCCGATGAGCGCGAGCTTCACGCCGGTTTCGCGGGCGAACGCCAGCGCGCACTCCGCCGCGATGCCCTTGCCGCCGCCGGTCACGAGCAAAACGTCTTCCGGGCCGACGGAAATTTCCGGTTTGATTTGCGGCGGAGAAAACTCCGCGAGTTTCAACTTCGGCTCAAGTCGCCGCCCGTCGCCCGTGAAATGAACTTCCGTGAATCCGTTCGCAGCGAGCGCTTCGGCGACGATCCATTCGACCGCTTGCGGATGCGACACGGGAACATTCACCACGCAAGTCGCCACGCCGGAATTTTCCAGATGCAGCGTCCGCGCGAAACCGCCACCGCCCCAGCCGTGTTGAACGACGACGAACCGCGGCGACCCTTTCAATGCCAGCGCCGCGCGACCGGCGTTGAGCAGCAATGAAATGTTTTCTTCGCCCGGATTTTCCGGCAGACAAACCACCACACCGCTCGTGTTCGTTTGGCCGAACGTTTCGCGCAGCGGTTCAGCGAACGGATGATTTCTCGGTGCGAAAATTTGCCAGCGACCCGGAGCGCCGCTCTCCTGATCAGCTCGTCGCGCACGGCGTTTGGTTTCAACCAACTCAATGGTGAAAGTCCTGACCCAGTTGTCCACGCCCGGTGGCGGTTGCCGCTTGTCATCCCTTCGCGTCGCGCCGCCGGTGCGTTGTAATTCCTCCAGCGCGCGGGCAATCTCGGCCACGCTCGCGTTCGCAAAGTCCGTCAGCCCGACGATGCGCGGCAAACCGAGTTGCTTCGCCGTTTCCGAGACCAACTGCCCGACGGTAATCGAATTTAGATGCAAATCGCTCAACATGCGGCTCTCGTCCCGCACCGTCGAGGCCGGCAACTCCGCGCGCTTGGAGACGAGACGGCGGATCAATTCGATTGGAGCGCCGGGCGCGGCCTCGGCGCGTTGCGGCACAATTTCAGTTTCGAGCCGGGACGGGGCCTGGCGCTCCGATGGTTTGGAAACCGGCGCGAGTTCGCACGGGTTCACGAAAAATTTCGGCTTCCAGTCCAGCGCGAAGGGCCGGACGAAGCGGTCGGCGAACAACGCCGCGTGCTTCACCGGCGCGCCCAACGCAAAGGCCGCGCCGAGTGCTTGCAGCAATCCGCCGAGGGAATTTCCGCCGGCATCGAGCGCGATAACCGGAATGTCCGCCGTCTCGCGCACTAGGTCGCTCAAAACCGCGCCCGGCCCGACTTCGATCACCAAATCAATTCCGCGGGCGGGACGTGCTTTCCGGCGTCCTCCAGGCTTCGTGTCCGCGCCCGCGCCGAGCAACGTCGCGAGTGCGCTCTCAAATCGCACCGGCGAAGTTACCTGACGGCAGAGCAGTTCGCGCAGGTCTTCGTCATCATCCAACCGCGCCCCGGTCACAGTGGAAAACACGGCGCGTTTTGGCGCGGAAAAATTTTCGCGCGCGAGTTGTTCGGCCAGCACCGGCACGGCGGCGGCGACGAACGGCGTGTGAAACGCGTGCGACACCGGCAACATGTTGGCGTGCAGGCCGAGCACAGCGGCGCGGCGCGCGAGATTCTTGATTGCATCGGCTTCGCCCGCGATGACTGTCTGGCGCGGGGAGTTGAAGCCGACCACCGCGAGTGGTTCGCCGTTCAGCAATTCCTGTACTTCCCGCCACGGCGCGGCGACGGCGAGCATCGCGCCGGTCGGGCTGCCGAGTTCCGCCATCGCCGCGCCGCGCACGCGCGCGATGCGCAAAAGGGTTTCCTCGTCGAACACCCCCGCCCAGTGCAACGCGGTGATTTCGCCAAGGCTGTGGCCGATGGTCGCGTCCGCCGTCACGCCAAATTCGTTCAACACTTTCAAACCCGCCAGCGACGCGGTGACGACGGCGGGTTGCAACACGCGAGTCGAAACCGAATTACCGTCCGATGGCAATTCAGCGCGCGCGTAAAGTTCACGAACGGATTCAAAACGCCGCCGCCACACGCCGCCATCGAGAAGCGTCGGCGAGCCCTGGCCAGGAAACAAAAAGGCAATTCGCGGCGCGCTCTCACCCGATCCGAGAAAGACGCCTTTGGAAAGATTCGTTTGCGACGGGACGCCGTTTTGTAACCACGACTTGAGGGTTTGCAGCCGTTCCGCAAATTCCTCCGGTTTGGATGCGACGATGGCTGCGCGCACCGGCCCGCGACCGAGATTTTTTTCCAACTGGGCCGCGAGATCGGCCAATTCCGCCCGCGAAAGCCGCGCGGCGAGGACGAAAAGTTTTTCCACCTGCGGCGCAAGTTGCTCCGCCGTCTCCGCCGCGAGCAAAAATAATTCGGTGTCCTGGCTCGAACGCGACAGCGAACGTTCGCCCGCGCTGAATGTCTCGCGCCGTCCGGCAACGACGCTTTCGAGGACGATGTGCGCGTTGATGCCGCCGAAGCCCATCGCGTTCACGCTCGCGCGCAACGGACGGTCGCCCGGCCAAAGCTCCGCCTCACGCAACACGCGCAATGCGGGCGACGGCCCGCCGAAGTGCAGGTGCGGCTGCTCGCAGCCGGTCATGGGCGGCAGCACCTGCGTGTGGACGGCCATCGTGGCCTTGATCAAACCGGCAACGCCGGCGGCGGCTTTCGTGTGGCCAATGTTTGCCTTGATTGAGCCGATGGCGGCGGGTGGAGAAATTGTTTTCGCTTCGCGCCGCGCCCGAGAGAGCACTTCAAGTTCGGTCGCGTCGCCAACGGCGGTGCCGGTGCCGTGGCCTTCGCAGTAGGAAACGGTTTCAATGCCAAAGCCCGCGCGACGATACGCGCGGCGGAGCGCTTCGATCTGGCCGTCGCTTTCCGGGCGCGTGATGCCGCCGCTGCCGTCGGAGGAAATTCCCCAGCCGCGAATGACGGCATAGACGCGCCGGCCTTGCGCGAGCGCATCGTCGTGACGCATGAGCACGACCATGCCGCAGCCTTCGCCCGGCCAGAATCCCGCCGAGCGGCGATCAAACACGCGCATCTCGTCGGGTACGAGCGCGCCGGTTTTGGCAAAACCGACGAGTTCAAACGGGTCAAGGCTCAAGTCAACGCCGCCGGCAATCGCGACATCGAGATCCCCTGCCACGAGCGAAGAACAAGCGTTGGCCGTGGCGAGCAGCGAACTGGCGCACGCGCCGTCCACGGTGTAGCCGCCGCCTTTCAAATCAAATTGATTGCAGATGCGCCCGGCGATGGTGTTCGAGAGGCTGCCCGCAAGCGTTTCCTCGCCGACAGGCGGGAACGGTGATTTGTATTCGGTTTCAAGGTTGGAAAGAAATTTTTGCCGTTGCTCCGGTGTCCAGTTTTCCTTCGCAAGCGCGGCGTCGAGCACGCGGCGCACATACGGCCAGCGGAGTCGCAACGTGTTGGCGCGGGAAAATTCACCGGTGAGCGTGTTGCCGAGCAAAACTCCCGTGGTTTCGCGCGGCAATCCGCTGCCGTCGGTAAAACCGGCGTCGGCCAGCGCGCGCGCCGCCACGTCGAGCGCGAACCAGTGCGCGAGGTCCGCCGCGCGAAACGTGCTGCCGACGACGCGGAAGGCGACGCGGTCGAATTCGTAGCCTTCGATTACGGCGGCTTCGGTGGCGTAGGTGGCGTCGGGCGTCGCGGCGTCGGGGGAGAAATAATCTTCGAGACGCAGCCGCTCCGGCGGCACACGGCGGAAGGCGCGGCGCTGGGCGAGCACGTTCTCCCAGAGTTCACCCGGCGAGCGCGCGTCCGGATAGACGCACGCCATGCCGACGATGGCGATGGCTTTCATGGGCGTTAAATCGTTAAATCGAGTTCCGTGACTTAAGGGTTTATGCGCTTTGCGTCGCCAGAATTTCGGCTGGCGCTGCGTTTCGCGACTTGAACGCATAATATAGGTGCAGCGAAATGCCACGAACCGCGCACACGATCAGCAGCGCGAAAAACAATCCGAAAACCAGGTGCAAAACTTGAATGACACCATACACCGCTGCGACGGCAAAGCCGAACGCTGTTTGCCGCCACGGCTTGAGCGGCGTGGTCGCCGGATCGGGCACCATGTAAAGCGTGAACACGACGAACGCCGCGCTCGTCATCGGCATCAGCGGCACCACTGCGGGCGTGTGAAATAAATACGCGCGAATCTCGCCTTGCAATGCGAAACCGATGATCCACGCAGCGACCAGCGGCAGGCGCCCGGTGAAACAGCCGTGAATGACGACGCCGCTCAACAAAATGATAATCGGCAGAATCCAGTTCCAATCGCCGGTGATGTTTTCGGTGAATTGGTACGGCGGCGCAAATCCAACGTCGGGGAACAAAAGGAGCGTCGCGGCCACGCCGATGTTTGAGGGATTAAAAATGTGCTGGGTGCGTCCCTCGCCGACCGGCGCGCGCAGGAGCACCTTTGAGCCGATGGAAACCACGACGGCAAAGATAATCGGCCAGAGTCGGTCGTTGGCGTAGAGCAGCATCGAGCAGGCGAAGCCGGGTATGAGCGCGGCGGGCAGGGCGTTGAAAAAATTCGCCCAGCTTCCGGCCCAGCGCACCTCGCGGTTCCGCACCGTGGCGTCCACCCATTCCAGAAAATACTGCATGAAAATTGCCGTGCCGACGCCGATGACGACCACGGCATGCGATTGCTCGAAGCCGAGAATCGTGTGGCCGAGGATGTTCCAGGCAATCATCAGCGCCGTGAAATACCACAACGCCGCGAGCCGCAGGTTGGGATTTTTATTGGGATAAAACAGAACGGTGGTGTTGAACGCGGGAGTTTTCATTTGGCGGTTCCTCCATTGGTGGCGACGAGCCGGGTTGAATTGGGATTGCCGAGCAGCACGGTGTGCCAGCCGGGCGCGAGTTTCAAAGTGGTTTGCTGAAATTGGCCGTGAATGTCGCGCCAGGTCAGCGTGACATCAAGCTGCGTGTTGGGATCAAGCTTGCCCAAACCGAGGTGAATGTCTGGACTGCGCCGACCCGAATGCCCGGAGCCGCCGTCCACCTGCCCCACCAGAATATGTCGGTTCGGCAGCACCAACCGCGCCTGGGCGCCATACGCCGGACGACCGCGCAAATCCACCGCCGGATGACCGGGCCGCTCGTGCAACGGCGCTTCGGCCTGGTCGGCGAGCGGCAGCAGCAAATGCAAGCCGAGGAACGCGCCGACGTTGGTCGAGACGTTGTGGTAAAAATACGATGGACCCCACTGGTTGCCGAACGCAAAGTCGAGCCGCCCGTCGCCATGCACGTCGGCCAGCGCGATGGCTTTCGTCAGCATCGGTTCGGTGAAGCCGACTTCGGGGCCGACGTTGTAGAAACGGCCATCAGCGGCGCGGACAAAAAACGGATCCAAATCGTTTTGGCCGCTCAAATCCGCACCCGGCTTGAAAGTCGGCCAGAGGCGCGGGTCGTGGACGATGCGGCTGTTGCTGGTGCCCAGTGATTGGAGTTCGGGCCAGCGATTGACTTTTCCTTTGATAAACCCGACAGCCTGAATCGCCTGAACTTGGCCGCTGTTGTCGAAGTCGTCGAGCCGGCAATCCCAGCCCCAGCCGCTGCGCGACAGGCCGAGCTTTTCGCTTGCCTGGACGTAGGGCGCGATGCCGTGTTTCATGTCATTGAGCCGGCCGGTATTTTCCCAGAGGAAATGACTTTCGCACAGGGCATATTTGTCCGCGATGTTGCTGACATAAATGTCGAACAGCCCGTTGTCGTTCACGTCGCCAAAATCGCAACCCATGCCCTTGAAGGAATCGTAACCGAGCACGCAGGATTTCGGAGTGAAGAACCCGCGCCGGCCTTTCAGGTCGGTGAATTTCAGATGGCCGGGCGTGGACTCGTTGTGCAGCAGGCAGTCGGGGCCGAAATCGTGGGCGAAATAAAGTTCCGGCAACTGGTCGCCGTCCAAATCGCACACGCCGATGGCCAGCGTCCAACCGTGGTCAATTTCAGGACTGACGACGTTCTTCACTTCGCGGAAATGCACGGTGGGATATTCGCCGGCGGTGGCGCTTTCCCAGAGGAAGAAATGTTTGCTGCCGCCGGCCAGCGCCTTGGCCAGACCTTGATTCATCTCTTCAACCCCGCTGGCGTTCGCGTCCAGAATGTGCGCGCCGTCCTGAAAATAATTTCCAATGACCAAACCCGTGTGGCCGCTGCCGTCTAAATCGCCTTCCACTGCCCCGTTGGAAAACCAGCGCTCACCCTTCGTGGACAGTTCGACTGGCTCGTAGTCAGCGGCGGAAATCACAGCGGGCTTGCCGGGTTCGAACGTCGGCGGTTTTCTTCCGCAAAAACACCACCGGCGACCGGCCCCAGTAATAAACCAAGATGTCCATCAAACCGTCCTCGTTGAAATCGCCAATCAGTACGCCCATCGGCGCCATGGTGTTGGAATCGTAAGGCAGCGGAGCGGGATTCAGCGTGAACGGCGCGTAACGGTTTCGCGTGCCCGGCACGGGCGCAACGGTGACGAGGTCGGTGCGCGGGTCAATGCTGACGATGTCGTTCGGCAGGCCGTCTCCGTCGAGGTCGGCCATCGCCACAGACGCGCCGAGCGAGGAAATCCACGCCGAGATACGCTGCAAGCTCGGCTGCACCTGGCGGACGTATTGGTAAGGCGGATGATCGGGAACCTCGGCCAGGGGCATTTTCTCAAATTTGAACGGCGCGGCCAGTTTCATGCAATCGCCCGGAGAGAGGCAGGGATAGCGCGCCATGGAATAACTGATGGAAATGGCGATGATGGCCGTCAGCGGCGCGACGACACTGGGCAGCTTGTTTTTCACTTTTTTCATCTCGTTTCTTGGGGTTGCCGGGTTGGCGCGAAATGATTTTGAATCCGCCGCCGCCAGATTTCGAACGCCGGCGGATCGGCGTTGGCGGGCAGGTTTTCCAGCGTCTGATCACAAAGGCGCGCCGCATCCAAGGCGGACATGCTGCAAAGCACACCCGTCGCGAGGTTGGTGTAATCCGTCAGGTTCCCCGCGCGTTGCCGGGCTTTGGCGGCGAAGGCCGCGCCTTGGGCAAGCTGCGGCTGGAATGAAGCGGATTTCGCGCGCAGTTCGCCGAGCGAAGTCTCGCTGATGATTCCTGCATAGGTCGCGCCCAAGCCGATGCCACTCCACAAATCGGATTGTCGGTCGGCGGAAAAATTTGCAATCGTTTGCGCGATGAGTTCGATGTTCCCGCCATTGACGAACCAGAATGAGCGGCCCAGACCTTGATCAAAAGCACGCCGTTCGTAACCAGAAAGTTTTTGGGGAACCGATTGGCCGGCGATGTATTTCGGCCAGTGAAAAAACCCTTCATGAAATCCCCAGCCGTCAAACGCCAGCCAGCCGAGCACGGGATCCAATCGCGCCTTCGCCCGCCGGAAATTGACCGGCAGTCGCGCCCACATCCAGCCCGCGCCAACATGGATCATATAAGCGTGAGCATCGCCCGATCCGCCTAATAACTCACTGACCCGGGTTCGCCGCCACGGCGTCAGATAATCAAACAGCGCCAACCCCATCGCCGCTCCTTCAAATGCAAAACCACGCAACTCCAACTCCACCGAATTCAATACGGACGCGAGTTCCGCCTGTGTGTCGTGCTCCAATGCGACGTTATACCCGCTTAGAAACGCCGCCCCAATTTGTTCCAGCCGCATCTGCACATCCTCTGTCGCTCCGTGAAAGCCGCGCCGTACATATTTCGTTTCCCCGGCCGACAAGCTAAAGAGCCGGCGCCTCATTGAAGCCCACAACGTCTTCATTGTTTTTTGGAACAGATCAACAGGCGATGTATAATTACTTTCAATTTAATTTACAAGCATATTTAATGTACAATTTTTCGCTGTGCGTGAGGGGTTTATATCATGGACCCTGTTAAACCTTGTTTTGATTCACGGAAACTTCTATCATCACGGTACCGATGAAAATGTCGCTCCAGCTTGCGCTACAACCCTCCGTCGTCAAACGCGCGCTCAAATACGCGGTCGTCGTGGGTATTATTCTCATCTTGATCAACCACGGGGATGCCATTCTCGAAGGCGACGTGACGCATGCCCAGCTGTTCAAAATGGCGCTGACGGTTTTGGTGCCTTACGTCGTGTCCACGCTGTCGAGCGTCGGCGCCTTGCGCGAACAACGCCATAGTTCCGGCGATGTAGGCCGCCGCCATGATGCAGGAAATTGTCCGCCAGTTCAAACGGATTGATTTGGTGAGGACAAAACTCGAAGTGTTCCGTTCTTCATTCAAGTGTTCAGCTTAAACTCTTTTGCAGATCAAATCGGCGGCGGCTTGAGTTGCCCTTTTGCTAAAAATTTCCGCGCTCACCAATCCATCAGGCTGATTTACCCCACCGCTCGTCGTTACCCCCCCCCGCCCCCTCGTCCGGACGGGACAGGACGGGACAAAAAATTTTCATTAAGGTGCGTTACGGTGCGCGGACGGAAAAACGCGACATGCAGCATCGTCAATGTTCATGCACCTTCGCGCAAGTCGTCGAAAGCTCGACTGCTTTCAACTCCCGCCGCCTCCACCATCCTGAACATTGCGCGGAAACATCGTCGTTATTCGCAAAGGAAGATTGACAAAAATTTCCCCGACACCGCATCTTTCGAGATATTCTATGAAATGCGCAACTGGCATCGTCGTCATCTTGGCGTTTAGTCTTCTTTCAGCGTCACTTTCCGCGGGCGCCGCCCCGGGTTTGTTCAACGTGCGCGATTACGGCGCGAAAGGAAACGGCAAAACCAAGGACACCGCGGCTTTGCAGAAGGCGCTGGATGCCTGCACGGCGGCGGGCGGCGGCACCGTGCGCGTACCGGAAGGGGTGTATCTGACCGGCAGCCTCGTCGTGGGCGCCAACACGACGCTACAGTTCGAACCCCGTGCGAATCTCGTGGGCAGCCCCGACATCGAGGACTACCCGCTCGTCCAGGTCCGCTGGGAAGGCGAATTCCGAGAGGGGCATCGCGCGCTCATTTCCGCTGAAAACGCCGCCAACGTCACCTTGGAAGGTCCCGGCTCCATCTTCGGCCCGCCACTGACCGTGAGCCGGTTGCGCGACCCACGCGGACCGGCGCTCATTGAGCTGACCGGATGCACCAACGCGGCGCTGAAAGGTTTCACCACGCAATACCAGCAACTATGGTCCATCCATTTGCTTTTCTGCCAGAATCTCACGGCGAGCAACCTCACCATCCGCACCATCAATTCCAACGGCGACGGCATTGACGTGGATTCATGTTCCGATGTGACCATCGGGCGTTGCGACATCAACACTGGCGATGACGCCATCTCGTTGAAATCCGGGCGCGGCCTGGCCGCCGAGCGTTTGGGCCGCCCGACGCAAAACGTTATCATCCGCGACAGCAACCTCCAGAGCAGCATTGACGCCGCGCTGGGTGTCGGCACGGAATTGTCCGGCGGCATCCGCGACGTGAAGATTCAAAACTGCGTCATCGGCGGCCGGCAGAATGCCATCTTCATCAAGAGCCGCGACGGGCGCGGCGGCTTCATTGAAAACATTTCCGGCGAGAACCTCACCGTGCTGAAATCGCCGACGTTCATCGGCATTGACCTGATAAAAAAGGGAATCCAAGCCAGCGACCCAGTGCCGGGCGAGCTTGAAAAGTGGACGCGCGTAAGCTGCATCACTTTCAATCACATCCGGGTGAATGACGTTGCTGAACTCGTGGCCGCCAGAAATGTTCCGTCCGAACGGCCGGTTGACGGCCTGACACTTACCGACATCACCGGCACCTGCGGTCGGGGAATTACGCTGGCCAACATGACTGATGTGAAGCTCGCCGGAATCAAGGTCACCGGCTTCCAAGGGCCGCTGGTGGCCGCCGCGCAAAATGTCAAGTTTATGAATCGCCGGTATGGAACAACCGCGACGCATGCAAAGGCCGCTGGCCCCCCGCAAAAGGTCAGGAGCCAGGGTCTGGACGGCGCGGCGAGTAACAGTCTGCCGCTTCACTGCGGATGTGACTGGCTCCAGCGCGCGTAATGTTCCAGCAGGCGTTTGGGCGTTTCGCGATACCAGCCGTATCCGTTCCGGCGTTCCAGTGAAATTTCGTTCACGTCGTCGTGAATGCTCCGGTCGCGGTCGCCAAAAATCGGCCGGTCGGTTCCAATCTCATAATAACGTGCCCACAGCGGCCCGTTGCCCGGCGCGTCCACCAGTCGCCGCCCTTCGCCGCGAACCAGTTTGAAGGCTTTATTCTCGATTTCAGTTTTCTCGAACCAAATGGCGGCAGCGTGGATCGCGACAACGACGTTGGAATCCGGATCGGGCAACTGCATCAGGAATGACACAAGGTCCGCACTCTCGCTGCTGGCCAGCGCCGGCATTTCGTAATTGCGCGCAGAGGCTGGTTGCAGCGTGAGGGGATCATGCTGCTGACACCACACGGTGCGCCGGTCGTTCGCGACGATTTGGGTGGCGAGGACGCAGTCAATGCCGCGTTTCAAACTCGCGCCCGCCCGGGTGCGAAGGTTGGCGGGCACAAACGCGAATTCATTTGTTCTGGCAGCCGCGTCGCGCAACAGCTCCAGCACGTTCAGCATCGCGTTGTCGTTATAAGTGATGCCGTCGTGGTAGCCGCCCTGGAGCGGCCAGACCTGCGGCCAGCCGCCGTTCGGGTATTGCGCGGCAAAGATGTAATCGAAACCGCGCTGGAAGGCTGCGCGATATGAAGCGTTGTTGGTGCCGGTGGCGGTGATGACCTTCGCCAGGAATCGCAGTTGCGTGGTCGTGGCATCGTTGTCAAACGTGCCCACGTAATTCCAGTTGGCGTCTTGCGGCACGTCATAATCCACGTTGCTCGGTCGGCGCGAACGGTTGTCCGGCGCGAAACTCTCGCCCGGAACGCGGGCGGAACGGGTCATGTTGAGATTTTTACTCCACCCCCCGGCGGGAGTTTGAAACGACACGATGATGTCCGCGATGCGCCGCGCGCTGGCCCGGCCATACCAATCCGCCGGTTTGTCCAGCGCGATGCCTTCCGCATTGCGGGTCGCCGGCGGAATGGCGGGCTTCTTGACGGCGTGCTCTTTTCGTTCCGCCCGGAGAAAAGCCCGATCCGCCGCCAACTGCCGGGTGGAGCGTTCGAGATAAGCCATCCATACGGCCTGGTGCTCCAAGGGGAGGGTGGCGATGCGTGTAGCGGTCAATGGCAAGGCCGGCGGGTTGGTGCCGATAATTGCCGCCGGCAGGCTGGCGGCGGCACCGAAACAAATTGCGAACAACAAAGCAGACTTGGCGCACTTCACAAAAGCAAACAACACCCGAAATCGCCCTGGTGAACAAGCTCAAAGCGTGCGTTTGCGTTGCTGTCAAAGGGTGATTCCAAATCAGCGGCTCTCGTGTGCGGAGGACCCGGGCGGTTGAGTTCTCATCGAAGAATGATCGAGTTTTGTTCAAAAGGCGCCACCACTTTGAACATCGGCACCAAACGAAAAATCAAAATGGCTTGAGGGTTGGCCGGATTGCAGCATGATGATTGGCATCATTTGATTTTATGAAGATGGGATTTTCGTTGGTCGGTCATGGACTGGTTTTGGCCGCCATTGCGCTGGCGGAGTTGCCCGCGTGCGGCGACACCAATCAATACGCCGGGAGCAATTGGGCCTTGGTGGAAGTAAAAATGGTCATGGCCGCGGCGGCGGAGATCACCCCGGCGAAATATCCGAATTGCGACGAGGCGACCGTTGAACAAAAGTCGGTCCGGGTCTATCGAGTGGATGGCACAGGAGAGTGCCAGGATGAAACGTTCGTCAAGGTGCTCACGGAAAAGGGCAGGCGCGACAACCGCACGCTGACAATGAATTTCATGCTGCCTTACACGACGGTCGAAGTGCCCAAACTGGAGGTGATCAAACCCGACGGGGAAACGGTTCCGGTGGACGTGGCGGCGAATTCCAAGGAGTCCATTGATGACAGCCAGATGGCGGAGAACATTTACGACCCGAACATGCGAGTGTTGCAGGTGAACATTCCGAGCTTGGACATTGGTGACGTGGTCCATTCGGTGGAACGCCAGACTATCGAGCGCCCGTTCATTGACGGCGAATATGCCGAGGAAAACGTTTTTGAAGGCGGGGGTTTCATCCGGCACATCGCTTACGAGGTCCATGCGCCGGTTGACCGGCCGCTGAAGCAGCTTGCGTTGCGGGACGAGGTTCCGGGAACGGTCATCGCTTCGACACAACCAGGCACGAATAACACGATTGTGTATCGCTGGGAGGTGAATAACGTGCCGCGCATGTTTGATGAGCCGTCCATGCCCCCTTACGAGGAGGTGTTGCAGCGGCTTTTTGTGAGCACCCTGCCGGACTGGGCGGCCGTCTCAAAATGGTACTGGGACCTCAGCCAGCCACACTTGGACGCGACGACGCCGGAGATGAAACAGACGGTGAAGGAACTCACCGCCGGAGCGCAGACAGACCTGGACCGAATCAAGGCGCTGTTTTATTTCGTGTCCAACAAGATCCGCTATATGGGCATTACGCCGGAAAAGGACCGGCCCGGCTTCGAACCGCATGATGTGTGCATCACCTTCGACAAAAAATACGGCGTTTGCCGAGACAAGGCGGCCCTGCTGGTTTCAATGCTGCGCTTGGCCGGCTTGAACGCGTATCCGGTGCTCGTCAGTGTTGGAACCCACAAGGACGCCGAGGTGCCTGACCCGTATTTTAACCACGCCATCGTGGGGGTTGAACTGGAGAAGGGCCAAATCGTGTTGATGGACCCGACCGACGAGAACACGCGCGAGCTGTTGCCGGCTTCTGATCGCAATCAGAGCTACCTGGTGGCCCGGCCCGGCGGCGACACCATACGGTTAAGCCCGATTCAGCCTCCGGAGGAAAACATGTTGCGGATAACAACGACGGGAGTTTTGAATGCGGACGGCGTCATAGAAGCAAAATCGGAATTATCATTTCAGGGAGTCAACGACGACGCGTATCGCAATGCCTTTTCACACATGAAACCGGACGACGAGCGGCGGTTTTTCGAGCAACGCCTCCAGCAGGCGGTGCCCGGCCTGCGGCTCAAGTCGCTGAAACTCACGCCAGCGGACATGCGCGACGTGTCCACGGGGCTGCGGGCGGAACTGGAGTTTTCGGTGGGCGGCATGACGGCGAATGGCGGCGGCGAGTCGGTCGTGAGCGTGCCCTGGATTGGCAAGCGGCTGGGGGTCATAAACTTCATCCTCGCCGGCACCGGCCTGGAGAAGCGGAAATACCCGCTCGAAACCGAGGTGACCTGCGGCGTGCAGGAAGACGTATCGCTCAAACTCGCGGGCGGCTTCATGGGGACGGCATCGCTGCCGTCACCTTCGTCGGTGGAGGACGATTGCGTGGGCTATCAGCAGCACTTTGATGCAAAGGACGAATCACTCGAGTGTTCCCGGACGTTGAAATTAAAGACGGTCGAGTTCTCGCCTGGACAATATCTGGCCCTGAAGCAGACTTTGAAGATGCTGGACGATGACGGCCGCAAGACGCCGATTCTCGCCATTGGCGAAAACCCCGGCACGAATGGCCGGGCAATGGCCGGCAATTCTCCCGCGCCGCCGGTGGAGTCCAACGCGCAGATTCTGGAGAGCCGGAAGGAACTCGATGTGACCGGTCCGCACACGGCGGTTTTCCGGGTGAAATACTCAAAGCGCATCCTGACTTACAGCGGCAAGATTCGGGAGGCCGAGGTGAAGATCCCCTACAATCCCGCCTGTGAAGAGGCCCAACTCGTCCGCGCGGTCGTGACTTCCCCGACCGGCGAGCGCCAGGAAATTTCCAGGGACGAAATCAACGTGATGGACGAGGGCTGGAATGCGTCGGCGAAGCGGTACACGGGCGGACGGATACTGGTCGCGAGCCTGCCGGGCGTGGACATCGGGTCCACCATCGAGGTTGAATATGAGGTCAACTACACCAACAAGCCGTTCCTGGCAGGATTTGAATCGTTTCAATTGCCGGATGAACTGGAGCAAAAATTGTTTAGGTTGACCGCACCGGCTGACGTCAAAGTTCACCGGTTGGTCAGTGGTGCGCGGGGCATTATCCGCGAGCAAAACAAAAAGGATGGCAGCCGACAGGAGTTTCAATGGAAGTCCGAAAAAGTTGCGGCTTTGCCGGCCGAAACCCAGCTTCCGCCAGAATGGGTCTATAGCGCCGGGGTGGGTTATTTTATCGGCAATGTGACGAACTACCTGAAAGAATTGAACGAAACAATGCTGGAACGGGCGCACCAATCCACCAAGGCGGCGGCACTGGCCCGGCAACTGGCCGCGAAAGCGCGGGGCAAAATTGAAACGGTGAAGGCCATCCGTGATTTTGTCGCCAAATCCATCCGTGCGGCCGGGCCGTCCTTCACCGACCTGCCGTTGACCGAACTTTCCGATGCCGACACAACGTTGACGGACGGATACGGCCACGCGGCGGACCGCGCCATTCTGCTTCATGCAATGTTGAGCGCAGCGGGTTTTCAACCGGAGTTCGTGCTGGTCTCGGCTTGGCCGGCCATTGCCGGCGTCACGAACGTTGCAATGGCATTTCCCCTGCCGGAATCATTCCAAACGCCCCTCGTCAGAATCACGCTGGATGGCGAGAACTGTTATCTGAACGACACGGATCAATACGCGCAACTGGGTTCGACAACCAACGATGGCAAACTGGGGATCGCGCTTTCCAACCGGACGTGGGAAGTCATCCACGCCACCAAACAGTGTGAGGACGGGACCAGGACAACCTATACACTCTTGTTGGACGAGAGCGGCAGGACGCGGATCGGGATTTCACGGTGGTATTACGGCGGGAATTACAACGAAAAGCACCGGTTTTTCTCCGAGCTGCCGCCCGAAGAACGGAAACGATATTTTCAGGAAACCGTTTCAGGGGTGGCCCAGGGCGCGCAGGCGGTGGGCGATTTGACAACCACGTTTGACACGTATCCGGGCCATGAACAGTTCTCGGTGATCATTGACAACTACGGCGTCACGACCGGCAAATACCTTTACTTTAATCTGCCCTTTACTCCGTCTCTAATCCCGGTCGGGGCCGATCAACGCGCGCTGCCATTGTTGATTTCGCACGGCGGCAAAAACACCATCCGCACCGAGATTGAGCTGCCTCCGGAGTTTCGTGGGATTGTGGTGGCGCCGAAGAGCGAAGACCTCATAGTGGCTGGCAGCGAAAGGGCACACATCACCGCCACGAAAACATTCGGCGGATACGTCGTCACCGATGAGTTTGAAACCACACCGGCCATCATCAGTCCTGACAATTACCAGGTGATGCTGGGGGTCGAATCCGCCTTGAGCCGGAAATCGGCGAAGGTGTTTCTTTTGGAAGAGCAGTGAAATGTCCGCCGGCTTTAGCAGACGACGCGCAACCGTTCGCGCTCGACCGAAAAAGACGCCGGCAAATGGCCGATCCACTCGCCGTCCAATTCAAAACCGGTGGTTGTTTCTCCGGACAACTCAAATGAATTGGCGCGAAAACGGCGCACGAGGCTTTCCGGCAATTTACGCCGCACAAGCAAACCCGGCGCGCAGCGAAGCAGCGTCAGCCAGTTCACGCGCGGGATAACGCAAACCTCCAGTAAGCCGTTGCGCAGGTCCGCTTGAGGAAAAATGCCAAACGGCCCGCCGTAAAAACGTCCGTTGCCGACCAGAACCAGTTCGCCCGTGAGATTTTGTCCATCCGCACGGACGGTGATTTTGGGTTGTGGCTCGCACAGCGCTTTCAAGCCGGCAAGGACATACGCCAGCGGGCCGGTCTTTTTTTTGAGCGACCAGTCCACCAGTTCGATCGCCCGCGCGTCCATGCCCGCGCCGGCGAGCAGGACGAAGTATTTTTTTTGGCGGACGCCGTTTGCCGAAAATTCCACGCGCGGCAGATCAATGCGCATTTCACGTCCTTGCCGCAAAGTTTCCCAGGCGCGCCCTATGTGCAGCGGGATTTTGAGTTCGCGCGCGAAAACATTGACCGTGCCGAGCGGCAATACGCCGAGGCGCGCCCGTGCAAGACCGTCCGGCGCGTCACCGAGGCCGTTGAGCACTTCGTTGACCGTGCCATCGCCGCCGGCGGCCACGATGAGTTCAAATCCGTCGGCCACCGCTTCGGCCGCCAGCCGGCGCGCGTTGTCGGGCGCGGTCGTGGCCTTCAACGCGCATTGCGAACCCATGGCGTCGAGCTGATGGCGAAAGCGCCGGGCCTTTTCGCCACGGGCCGCCGGATTGAAAATCACACAAGTGCGCATTCACCGAATGATTTTAGCGGCGGGCGCGGTTAGTCGAGCAGAAAGCGCGGCGTTTGCTTGCGTTCATGACGTGTTTCCCCGAAACTGACACCGTGAGCGGAGCAAAAAATTGGAAAATTCCGAAGTGGCCATTTCTGCTCGGCGACGCGTTGCTGTTGGGGTTTGCGTTTTTTATCATCTGGAAATCGCCGCACCCGATTTCCCAATGGGAAACCATCGCGTGCCTTGCCTCCGCCTCAGTTGGCGCGATGCTCGGTGTCGTGCCGTTCGTTCTTGATTATCGGGCCATTCTCAGGCTCGTGGATGTCAGCGCCCTCGGCGAGGTTGCGGGTAAAATTCAGGATCTTGAACGCCTCGCCGCCCAGATCAGCACCGCCACCAGCGAATGGACGAACGTCCAAACGCAGGCCGAGAACATTTCCACTGGCGCAAAGGAAATCGCCAACCGGATGGCGGAGGAAGTCCACCAATTCTCCGAGTTCATGCAGAAAATGAACGACAGCGAAAAGGCCGCGCTCCGGCTCGAAGTCGAGAAGTTCCACCGCGGCGAAGCCGAATGGCTGCAAGTGCTGGTGCGCATCCTCGACCACATTTTCGCGCTGCATGCCGCCGCCGCCCATTCCGACCAGCCGCAGCTCGCCGAGCAAATCACGCATTTCCAAAACGCCTGCCGCGGCGTCGCGCGCCGCGTCGGCGTAACGCCCTTCGTTGCTGAACCGGATGAGCCGTTCAATCCCGACCGACATCAAGCCTTGGATGCGAGATCAAAACCGCCGGCAGATGCGGCCGTCGCGGAAACGGTCGGCTTGGGGTACACGTTCCAGGGAAGGCTGCTGCGCCCCGCCCTTGTCCGGTTGAAGGAAAACGGCGCCGGAAAATCCGACGAGAATCAATTGCCACTTGAAGCCACTGAGTCCACCTGAATGGCCATATTGCCCGACTCCAGTTCAGACCGCGTGAATTCTCAAACTGCGCCGGATCGGATCATGCGCCGGCTGGCCGTCGTTCTCGGGATTTTTTCTTTTGGTGTCGTGCTCGCCGCTCACAACATCACCGACGGAGATCTCTGGAACAAACTCGCCATCGGGGCGCATGTTTGGAAATACGGCACCGTGCCGGTGCACGACACCTTTGCCTTCACGCCCGTGTTGCCGCACTACGTCGAACATGAATGGGGCGCTGGCACAATTTTCTTTGGCGTGCTTAAATTTTTGGGGTCGGCAGGGCTGATGACGCTCAAAATCCTGCTCGCCTTCGGCGCGCTTGGGGCGGCGACGGCCACCGGCAGGAAAATCGGCTGCGCTTGGGAAACGTTGCTGGTGATGGCCATTCCCGCGGCGGCGTGCGTGTTGCTCGGTTACATTCCCGTGTTGCGAAGCCACACGTTTACCTATTGCTTTTTTGCCATCACGCTGCTTGGTCTCGAAGAAATCCGCGCTGGCAGGCAATGGCCCGTTTTTGTTTTGCCTTTGATGATGCTCGCATGGTCAAACATCCACGGCGGATTTGTCGCCGGATTGGGTGCCATTGTGATTTACACGGCGTTCTCGCTTTTTACACGCTGGCACATCAAACGCATGTTGTTCACGGCGTTCGCTTGTGGCGCAGTCACGCTGGTCAATATTTATGGTCTCAAATTCTGGACGTATTTGATCCCGGCGCTTCTCAACCAGCGCCCGGGAATCGCCGAATGGCAACCGCTGCCGCTTTTTGCCAACGACGTGTTTCTCAGCTTCCGGATTCTTTTTGCGCTGGTGATTTTTCTGCTGCTTGTTGCATGGCGACGCACGGAGAAAAGAAATTGGCCGGGCCTGACCTTGTTGGCGCTGACTGCGGCACTTGCGTGGCACAGCCGGCGGCATGCACCGTTCTTTGGAGTCACCGCCTTGGCGTTTGCCGGTCCATTTTTGCAAACCGTGCTCACTGATTTCACCGCGCGCCTGCCGCAGCTTTTGCGAACAGCTTTCAAACCGGCACTTGCGGTAATGATTCTTTACGGCGCCGTCGCCGTTTATGCCGCTAGGGATTTTCTTCCCAATGCCTCATTCGTCCTGCTCTCGCCTGTGGGCCACGATCCGGTGCGTGAAGTGGACATTCTTTCACGCGCCCGGGCCAAAGGGAATCTGGCAACCCCCTTCGGGTGGGGCGCCTATTGCTCGTGGCGGCTTTATCCATGCATTAAAATTTCCATGGATGGCCGCTATGAAACCACCTTTCCGGAGTCCACCTTTGAATTGAATGACGATTTTTATGAAAAGCGGGGCGCCAACTGGGATCGGCTTATTCGTGATTACCCGGTGGATTATGTCATTCTTGAATTCACCCAGGAACGGTTGCGTCCGGAGGATTTGCTGGACCACGGTTACGTACTGATCTGGGTCACGGAAGGGCATTCCGCGCTCATGGCCCTCCAAAAGCACGCCAACCAACTCCGCCGCGTCGCCGCCGAACTCCCGCCCACCACCATCAACCCGGTGGATGCGAGCATTCCCGATCGCTGGTGGCCCCGTTGATGGGTTAATCAACCGGCATGGAACGTTTCTGTGACAGAAAATGCAGCCAGCGGTTTGTGGCCGGACGCGAATAGATTCGCGCCAGCGCGTGCGCGTAAAGTTTCAACTGCGGCGCGTAAATTTTTGTTTTTGCTGGCAGTTCTCCCGCGCGGATGTCATCCGTTTTGAAATCCACCAACCAGATTTCCTTGGGTAGCAGCACGACCAAATCCGCCACGCCTTGCACAACAATGAACTCGTTTTCCAGTCCCGCCTCCGGTTTCGTGCCGGTGATTTCAGCCAGTTCCTGCGGGCTGAACTTTGCCGTAAAAGCCAGTTCGCGCCGGACGTTGGCCGCTTGCGCGCGGATTTTCTTTCCCGGCGGCGAACCCCAAAACGCGCCGATGGCTTCCAAATCCAGCGCCGTGCGCTCATCCGCCGTCAAAATTCTTTCCCGCTCCAGGCGTGCGGCTTCAGCTTTCAACGCGGCAATGTCGTTCGCGCTTTCGAGCGCGAGGTGCTGGAGAAATTTGTGATGCGCCGAACCGGTTTCCGCGGCAGATAACTTCGGAGTGCAGAGTGTGGAGTGCGGAGTGCGGGTTAACGAACCGCGCCGCGCCGGGCGCGCGAATTGGCGGGGAGCGAACATCCGGTTGGCTTCGTCATCCAATTCATCCGCTGCCCGGCGCAGCGCGGTAACAGACGATTTCGCCGCCTGTTTTGTTGCCGCAGTGAACGGATATTCCCATGTCAGCACGTCGCGCAGCCTTTCCGCCATCGCGTCGTCCAGCTCGATTGTGTTTTTGCAAGAGACGACGCAAGGAGTCTCCAACGGATCTTTAATTTGAGCCTCGTCACCTCGACTCCTACGAATTGAATCCTTATCAAACTCCGCGCCGCCCGCGATTCGCCAGCGCAAGTGCGGCAAATTGCCTTTGGTCGCGTTTGCGTTCTCGCCTTTGGCTTGCTGCGCGAACCACAAGCCCAGCCAGTCCGCGCAACATTTCGCCGCGAGAATTTCCCGAGGCGTCACCGCGCCCGGTTTGGTCCAGAGCGTTTGCCATTTATTTTCCGTGACGGTTCCGCTCAAAATCAACGTGTCGCGCGCGCGGGTCACGGCGACGTAAAGCAGCCGCAATTCCTCGCCCCACAACTCGCGGTGTTCGCGCCTTTGGGAGAGCCAGTGCGGCAGGCTTGGATAACGCCGGCCAGTGTGCGGCGGTTTGACGCGCGGGCACAAACCGAACTGTTCGTCCAAAATGATTTCCGCGCGCAGGTCCTGTATGTTGAACGACTTCGCCAGATCAGCCACGGCGACAACCGGGAATTCCAGGCCCTTGCTCTGGTGAATGCTCATCAGCCGCACGGCGTTTTCGTCCGCGCTGCCCGCGACATCCGGTTCGACCCCGGCTTCGCGCTGCGCCTCGATAAACTTCAAAAAACGGAACAATCCCTGCCGCTGGAATTGATCGAACCGCCGGGCCAGGTTGAGAAAGCGTTCGACATTCGCCTGCCGCTGCGCGCCGCGCGTACGCGACTGCAACCATTCGGCGAAATGTGTTTCCGCCAGAACGTCTTCCAGACAGCCCGACAACGGCAATTGCCTCGCCCCGTGCCGCCAGCGCCCGAAGCGTTCCAGAAATTTTCCGATTTTTTCAACCGTTTCACTCCGCATTCCGCATTCCGCATTCCGCGCCCGATTGAGCGCTGTCCAGAAATGGACGTCCTTTGCGGCGAGCCGGATTTCCCCCAGTTCGTCGAGCGACAAGCCAACCAGCGGCGAACGCAACACCGCGATGCACGGAATGTCCTGCAACGGATTATCGAGCAGTTGCAGCAGGCTCAACAAATCCAGGATTTCCGCGCTCTCAAAAAAACCGCTCCGCTCGATCACCAGCGGCACACCGGCCCGCTCAAACTCCTTCGCGTAAGCCTCCGCCTTGTTCGCAGGCGAGCGCAGCAATACCGCCATGTCACGCCATTCGACCGGATGGAAGGCCTTTTGTTTTACGTCCCAGATTTCGTGCCGCGCGTTTTTCAACTCCTGCAATCGCTGCGCGAGCAGCCGCGCCTCGTTTCCCGTTTCCTCCAATCCGGCCAGATTGTCCGTGCCGGTTTCATTTTCAAAATTCGCCTCGGCGCGCCGGCTTTTTTTGAAATGCAAAAGCAATTCGGCCCGCGGCATTGAATCCTCGGCAAGGCCGAACGTCGCGCGCGTTTCCGGCGAGCCGAATTGCAATTGTGCCTCGGCGTCATAACGCACACCGCCGATTTCCTCGCGCATGAGAAACTCAAAGACGGAGTTCACCAAATGGAGCAAATCCGCGCGGCTGCGGAAATTTTCCGCCAAGGGGATCGTTTGCCCGTTTTTGCCGCGCCAGGCAGCGGCGTAATCGCGGAAGATCTTGGGGTCGGCGAGCCGAAAACGGTAGATGCTCTGTTTCACGTCGCCGACGAGGAAGCGGTTTGCATTCCTGCCACTGCGGCTCAATGCGTCAATGATTTTGTCCTGCGCGGCGTTGATGTCCTGGTATTCGTCCACGAACACGAACCGGATTTTTTCACGCCAGCGTTCCGCGACCGGCGACGGTTTGTCCGCCACGAAATCCCAAAGCAGCTTCAACGCGAACTGTTCGAGGTCGTGGAAATCCAGGACGCCGTCGTCGCGCTTGCGGGCCGCGAACCGGGCGGAAAAATTTTGCGTCAGCCGCAGCAATACGGTCATGTGGCCGCGCACCCAGTTCCAATCTTCAGTGAGCGGATCGCGGCCGCTTTCAACCGGTGCGAGTGCGGCGAGAAAATTCACGTCGTCAAAAAAATCCTCCAGCGGCTTCCGTAAAACGGTTTTTTTGGCGTGTGGCCATTCGGCGTCGGCAGCTTGAATATGGCTTAGAACCGCAGCGGCCTGCTGGCGCGAAAATTTCTCCGGCAGTTTTTCGAGGATTTCGCGGCATTCCGCCGCCTTGCTGTTTCCTCCGCGCAGATTTTCCAGCATGAGCAGCCTTTCATCGCGCCAAACGTTGATGGCGGCCATCAGCCACGCGCGCCATTCTTCAGGTTTGGGCGATGTAAATTTCTCCAGTTGCCGCGCGTGCCAGGCCTCGGCATCGGGCCGGGTTTGGGTGTAATGGTGCAAACGCAGAACGAGTGAGCGGATTTTTTCGTCACGCCCGGCGCCGTAAATTTGAATTAACTTTTGGACCGCTTCGGCCTGTTCATTTTCCCCCGCGTAGTGAATTTGCATTTCCTCTTCGAGCATCTCGTTGGCCAGCAGCCGCGCTTCGCCCTCATCGAGCACCACGGGTTGCGGGTCGAGGCCGAGTTCATAAAAATGTTCGCGCACAAGCTTGAGGCAAAAACTGTGCAGCGTGCCAAGGTGCGCGGCGTCGAAGAGCGCGAGTTGCGCGGCCCAGTGTGACGCGTCGGGCTTGTCGTGAATTTTTTCCTCGATGCGTTCGCGGAGCCGCTGGCGCATTTCAGCCGCGGCGGCCTCGGTGAAGGTGACGATGAGCAATTCGTCGAGAGATGCGCGTTCGCGGTCCAGGCAGTCGAGGCAACGCTCGACAAGCGTTTTGGTTTTGCCAGTGCCGGCGCCGGCCATGACGAGCACGTTGCCGCGCGCAGCGACGGCCTGCCGTTGCGACGGCGTCAGGCCATCGTCATTTTTGGCAGGCGATTCCATGCTGCGCACGCGGGCTAAAGTGGCACAGGCGCCTCGCCTGTGAAATCCAAAACCACAAGCCGAAGGCCTGGCCATATTCCAATTTTTCCGCGTGTATTTGCCGGACAGACAAGATAAATTTTGCTCATGTCCCCGAGCTTACGCATCAAGGATCAGCCCGTCAGCCAACGTCCGCGCGAACGGCTGGTCGAGCATGGCGCGGACGCCTTGAGCCATGCGGAATTGATTGCGATTCTGCTGCGCACCGGCCTGAAAGGCGCCAACGCCGTTGAAATCGGCGAACAACTCATGAACAAGTATCGCACGCTGCAGGCGCTGGCCCGGGCATCGGTGGATGATTTGCGGCAGGTGAAGGGCATCGGACGCGACAAGGCGGTGACACTTGTGGCGGCGTTCGCGCTCGCGCGCAAAATGGCGGCGGATTTGCGGACAGAATCGCCCGTGCTCGAAACGCCTGAAGCCATTGTGAATCTGTTGC
>CAWJHF010000007.1:0-189377 GCA_963842445.1 uncultured Verrucomicrobiae bacterium
TCCGTCAGACGGATACGAAAAGACGATGAGACAATTACGATTACCATCCATTGTCAGAACTGCCATTCTTTAAGTTCAGTGTTGATGGAATGGGAGGCTGGCTTGATAGAGCTTTAACTGGGATCGAAGGGCCTCAGCCAGTGCGGTGTTGGATTGCGTCCCGGCCAGTTGCAGGGCGCGCTGCGCGGTTGCCACCGCTTCGGGAAACCGCCCGGCCTCGGCGTATGCGGCGGCCAGGGTGCCAAGAACGACCGGATTCCCATCACCCGTAAGCTGATTCGCCCGCTGGGCCAGCTCCACCGCCTGCTTGCCGTTGCGCAGCGAAGCCTGCGGACAGGTTGCCAGCACCCAAGCCAGGTTATTCTGCGCTTCCGCGTAGTCGGGGGTGATTTGCAGCGCCTTTTGGAAATGCGCGATCGCTTCATCCACGCTGCCCTTTTGGAGCAGCGCCTGGCCGAGGTTGTTGTGGGCTTTCGCGTAGTCGGGTGTGAGTTGCAGCGCCTTTTGGAAATGCACGATCGCTTCATCCACGTTGCCCTTTTGGAGCAGCGCCTTGCCGAGGTTGTTGTGGGCTTCCGCGTTATCGGGTGTGAGTTGCAGCGCCTTTTGGAAATGCACAATCGCTTCGTCCACCTTGCCCTTTGGGAGCAGCGCGCCGCCAAGGTTGTTGTGGGCTTCCGCGCTATCGGGATTGATTTCCAGCGCCTTTTGATAATGCGCAATCGCTTCGTCCACCCTGCCCTTTTGGAGCAGCGCGTTGCCGAGGTTGTAGTGGGTTTCCGCGTTATCGGGATTGATTTCCAGCGCCTTTTGATAATGCGCAATCGCTTCGTCCACCCTGCCCTTTTGGAACAGCGCGTTGCCGAGGTTGTAGTGGGCTTCCGCGGAGCCGGGATTGATTTCCAGCGCCTTTTGATAATGCGCAATCGCTTCGTCCACTTTGCCCTTTTGGAACAGCGCGATGCCGAGGTTGTAGTGGGCATCTGCGTTGTCAGGCTCGATTTCCAGCGCCTTTTGGTAATGCGCGATCGCTTCGTCCACTTTGCCCTTTTGGAACAGTGCGGTGCCGAGGTTGTAGTGGGCATCTGCGTTGTCTGGCTCGATTTCCAGCGCCTTTTGGTAATGGGCGATCGCTTCGTCCACGCTGCCCATTTGGAGCAGCGCGCTGCCGAGGTTGTTGTGGGCTTCCACGCTGTTGGGATTGATTTGCAGCGCCCTTTGGTAATGGGCGATCGCTTCGTCCACCCTGCCCATTTTGAGCAGAGCATTGCCAAGGTTGTTGTGGGCTCCCGCGAAGTCGGGACTGATTTGCAGCGCCTTTTGGAAATGGGAGATCGCTTCACCCACATTACCCTTTTGGAGCAGTGCACTACCAAGGTTGATGTTGGCTTCCACATCGTTGGGATTGATTTCCAACGCCTTTTGGAAATGGGTGATCGCTTTATCCACACTACCCATTTGGAGCAGCGCGTTGCCGAGGTTGTTGTGGCCAATAAAGTTGTCAGACGTGCAGGCAAGCGTGTGCGTCCAGAGCGATTCACTGTTGCGCCAATAAGAGGCCTGCGTGCGCGCGCAGAAAATCAAGGCCACCAGAATGATCGTGGAGCAGCCGCCCAGCACCACCCGCCGGTGACGCCAGCCGGCGCACAGATCCGCCGCCGCCCAGGTCAGCAGCACATACAAGCCGATCTGCGGCAGATAGGTGTAGCGATCCGCCCGCGCCTGAAATCCCACCCGAACAATCCCAATCACCGGCACCAGCATGATGAGATACCACAGCCAGCCGGTCAAAAGATAGGGACGACGGCGCAGAACAAAAACACCCGTGGAAATGCCGGCCAACACAACCACCGACAGCACCACGCCTGCAACCCCAACGCCCCGGGTCGTAAATGGGTATAAAACCGCCAGGCCCGACGGCCAGAACATCTGGCCCATATAGGCCACATACGAGATCAAGGCATTGCCCACACGCAAGGGAAGGGAGATGTTCTCGAACCGCTGGATGGCCTCTGTCTGGGCAATAAGCGTGGCCACACATGACGCGGCGGCCAGTCCGAACAGGGGCAGTTTTTCAAGAATCAGCCGTCGTGGAATCGGGAAATGGTTGCGGTGGTCGGTGACAGTCGTAACCCGATTCAGCGGCCAGTAGTCCAGCAGCAGCAGCACGAAGGGCAGCGTCACCAGCATCGGCTTGCACATCAGGCCTAACGCAAAAAAAAACAGCACCAGACCATAGTCGCGGGTCGAACGCCAGGGGTCGAGGACTGGAACTGCTGGTGCTCCCGACCGTCTTTGGGCATACCGCACATACGCCCCGATGGTCAGCATGAAGAACACGCCGCTCAGCACATCCTTGCGTTCCGTCACCCACGCCACCGATTCCACCCGCAACGGATGAATCGCAAACACCGCCGCCACAAACGCACTGCGCCAAAGCGCGCCGGTCATCTGCCGCAGCACCAGGAAAAGCAGGATCGCCGTCGCCGCGTGCAGCAGGATATTGGTGAGATGATGCCCGCCGGGATTCAATCCATAAAGCTGGCAGTCCAGCATATGGGAAATCCAGGTCAGCGGGTGCCAGTTGGCGGCATAGACGTGGGTGAACGCCCAGACGATCCCCTGGAGCGTCAGACCCCGGGCGACTTCCGGGTTTTCATACACGTAATCGTTGTCGTCATAATTGACGAACCCGTAGTGAGCCGTCCGCCCGAAAACGACCAACGTAATCGCCGCCAGAAAAATGCAGACCCCGGCAACCGTCCAGCGGTCATTCAAACCAGCCGGACGGCATTCAGATTCCGGCGAAACGGACGCGCTTGAACGTACCGCAGGGACTTCTCCCGGCCCGGCTTTCTTCTTCGATCCTCGACTCATTGGGTCAAACACATGATTCAGGAAACCCGCGCAGGGTGACGAGTAAAAAAAAGGTCACTACAGACCGGGCTTTGATTCTTCCCGTCCTTGGACTTGAACTTTTCCCCGCTTTCGGTCCAACGCCGACGCCCTGATCCTGTTTCTGAACAATACACGTCAACAGGGTTTTAACACCGGAAACCACACGTGCCCCGTCAGACGGATACGAAAAGGCGATGAGACAATTACGATTACCATCCATTGTCAGAACTGCCATTCTTTAAGTTCAGTGTTGATGGAATGGGAGGCCGGCTTGATAGAGCTTCAACTGGGATCGAAGCGCATCGGCCAGCGCGGTGTTGGACTGTGCCCCGGCCAGTTGCAGGGCGCGCTGCGCGGTTGCCACCGCTTCGGGAAATCGCCCGGCCTCCGCGTATGCGGCGGCCAGGGTGCCAAGAACGACCGGATTCCCATCACCCGTAAGCTGATTCGCCCGCTGGGCCAGTTCCACAGCCTGGTTGCCGTTGCGCAACGAAGCCTGCGGACAGGTTGCCAGCACCCAAGCCAGGTTGTTCTGGGCTTCCGCGTTATCGGGATTGATTTGCAGCGCCTTTTGGAAATGGGAGATCGCTTCATCCACACTGCCCTTTTGGAGCAGTGCGTTGCCGAGGTTGTTGTGGGCTTCCACATAGTCAGGATTGATTTGCAGCGCCCTTTGGAAATGCGTGATGGCTTCATCCACCTTGCCCTTTTGGAGCAAAGCACTGCCGAGGTTGTAGTGGGCTTCCGCGAAGTCGGGTTTGATTTCCAGCGCCTTTTGGAAATGCGCGATAGCTTCGTCCACATTGCCCTTTTGGAGCAGAGCGTCGCCAAGGTTGTAGTGGGCTTCCACGTAGTCGGGATTGATTTCCAGCGCCTTTTGGTACTGGGTGATCGCTTTATCCACGCTGCCCTTTTGGAGCAGCGCGTCGCCGAGGTTGTTGTGGCCAGCGAAGTTGTCAGACGTGCAGGCAAGCGTGTGCGTCCAAAGCAATTCACTATCGCGCCAATAAGCGGTCTGGAGGCATGAGTCCACGCTCAAGCTTGCTATCACACTGGCCGCAATGCCGCCCAAGACCAGACGGCGGTGACGCCAGCCGGCGCACAAATCCGCCGCCGCCCAGGTCAGCAGCACATACAAGCCGATCTGCGGCAGATAGGTGTAGCGATCCGCCCGCGCCTGAAATCCCACCCGAACAATCCCAATCACCGGCACCAGCATGATGAGATACCACAGCCAGCCGGTCAAAAGATAGGGACGGCGGCGCAGGACAAAAACACCCGTGGAAATGCCGGCCAACACAACCACCGACAGCACCACGCCTGTAACCCCAACGCCGCTGGCCGTAAATGGGTATAAAACCGCCAGGTCCGACGGCCAGAACATCTGCCCCATATAGGCCACATACGAGATCAAGGCATTGCCCACACGCAAGGGAAGGGAGATGTTCTCGAACGGCTGGATGGCCCCCCTCTGGGCAAAAAGCGTGACCACACAGGACGCGGCGGCCAGTCCGAACAAGGGCAGTTTTTCAAGGATCAGCCGTCGCGGAATCGGGAAATGGTTGCGGTGGTCGGTGACGGTCCTCACCCGGTTCAGCGGCCAGTAGTCCAGCAGCAGCAGCACCAAGGGCAGCGTCACCAGCATCGGCTTGCACATCAGGCCTAACGCAAAATACAACAGCACCAGACCATAGTCGCGGGTCGAACGTCGCAGGTCGAGAGCGGGAACTGCTGGTGCTCCCGACCGTCTTTGGGCATACCGCACATACGCCCCGATGGTCAGCATGAAGAACACGCCACTGAGGACATCCTTGCGTTCCGCCACCCACGCCACCGATTCCACCCGCAACGGATGAATCGCAAACACCGCCGCCACAAACGCGCTGCGCCAAAGCGCGCCGGTCATCTGCCGCAGCACCAGGAAAAGCAGGATCGCCGTCGCCGCGTGCAGCAGGATATTGGTGAGATGATGGCCGCCGGGATTCAATCCGTAAAGCTGGCAATCCAGCATATGGGAAATCCAGGTCAGCGGGTGCCAGTTGGCGGAATAGACGTGGGTGAACGCCCAGACGATCCCCGGGAACGTCAGACCCCGGACTACCTGCGCGTTCTCATACACATACTCGCCGTCGTCGTAATTGACGAACCCGTTGTGAACCGTCCGCCCAAAAACGGCCAATGTGATCGCCGCCAGAAAAAGGCAGACCCCGGCAACCGTCCAGCGATCAGTCCAACCCGCCGGACGGCTTCCGGATTCCGGCGGGCGCGAGTCGGCCTCTCCCGGCATGTCACCGTCTGCCGAATCGGACGCGCTCGAAGGCACGGCGGGGGCTTTTTTCTTCGACTTTCGACTCATGGGTTTTATACCTGATTAAGGAAACCCGTGCAGGGTGACGAGTAAAAAAGGGTCACTGCAGACCGGACTTTGATATTTTTCCGTCCTTGGGCTTGAACTTTTCCCCGCTTTCGGTCCAACGCCGATGCCCTGATCCTTTTTCTGAAGAATACAGGCCAACAAAGTTTCACCATCTAACACCGGAAACCAGACGTGCTCCGTCAGACGGATACGAAAAGGCGATAAGACAATTACGATTACCATCCATTGTCGGGACTGACATTCTTCAAGGAGTTTATTCAGTGTAACGGAATGGGCGACCGGCTTGATAGAGCTTCAATTGTGATCGAAGCGCATCGGTTAGTGCGGTGTTGGACTGCTTCTGGGCCAGTTGCAGGGCGCGCTGCGCGGTTGCCACCGCTTCGGGAAAGTGCCCGGCCTCGGCGTATGCGGCGGCCAGGGTGCCAAGAAGGACCGGATTCCCATCACCCGTAAGCTGATTCGCCCGCTGGGCCAGTTCCACCGCCTGCTTGCCGTTGCGCAGCGAAGCCTGCGGACAGGTTGCCAGCACACAGGCCAGGTTATTCATGGCATCCGCGTAGTCGGGATTGATTTGCAGCGCCTTTTGGAAATGGGCGATCGCTTCCGCTCCATTGCCCTTTTGGAACAGCGCATTGCCAAGGTTATAGTGGGCTTCCGCGTAGTCGGGATTGATTTCCAGCGCCTTTTGGAAATGCGCGACCGCTTCGTTCGCATTGCCCTCTTGGAACAGCGCATTGCCGAGGTTGTTGTGGGCTTCCGCGTAGTTGGGATTGATTTGCAGCGCCTTTTGGTAATGGGCAATCGCTTCCGCCCCATTGCCCTTTTGGAAAAGAGCGAGGCCGAGGTTGTAGTGGGCTTCCGCGAAGTCGGGCTTGATTTGCAGCGCCCTTTGGTAATGCGCAATCGCTTCGTCCACGCTGCCCTTTTGGAGCAGCGCGTTGCCGAGATTGACTTGGGCTCCCGCATAGCCGGGTGTGATTTGCAGCGCCTTTTGGTAATGCGCGATCGCTTCGTCCACTTTGCCCTTTTGGAGCAGCGCATTGCCGAGGTTATAGTGAGCTTCCGTGAAGTCGGGATTGATTTCCAGCGCCCTTTGGTAATGGGCGATCGCTTCGCCCACCTTGCCCTTTTGGAAAAGAGCGAGGCCGAGGTTGTTGTGAGCTTCCACGGAGTCGGGATTGACTTGCAGCGCCTTTTGGTACTGGGCGATCCCTTCGTCCACGCTGCCCTTTTGGAAAAGAGCGAGGCCGAGGTTGTTGTGGGCTTCTGCGAAGTCGGGTTTGATTTGCAGCGCCTTTTGGAAATGCGCGATCCCCTCTTCCACATTGCCCTTTTGGAACAGAACGCTGCCGAGGTTGTTGTGCGCCAACCAACAATCCGGGTTCCGAGTGATGGTTGTTTGCCAGAGCGTTTCAACGTCGGCATACATGCCGCACTGCCGCCAGGTCAGGATGCCCAACACCGCCAATACCATGACCGCAAACCCATAAATCATCCACCGCAGCCGCCGCTGTTCAGCCGCCCTACTCCCCAGCGCCGCCGCCAGCGCCAGCAGCCCCAGACTGGGAAGATAAACCCAGTGATCGCACACAAACGAGTAACGCATGAAATACGCGTTCATAAACCCCAGCACCGGAAACAACGTGCCGGCAAAAAAGAATAGCGCGGTTATCGGCCCACGCCCAAGGCGCGCTCGCGCCAGCCAGAGCCCCAAGATTGTTCCCACCGCCGTCACCGGATAGAGCCATTGCCACCACACGCCGGGATTGGGCTGCCAGCGTGGGTAAACAAAACAGAGATGCGCTGGCCAGGACAATTTACCGGCGTAAAACCAGAAGGCCCGGCCTGCAACCAAGCAGCGTTGCGGAAAGGTCAGGGCAAAATCCGGCCCTTGGGCTCCCACGTGGTTTTTTTCCAGCCAGGCCGTCAGGGCACACAGGCCGAGGGCCAGGGCGAAGAAGGGCAGGGTCGGTAACACGTCCGCCCGCCAACGGATTTGTCCGCGCTGCCACCAGCCAATCAGCAAAATGGCCGCCGGCAGCGAAAAGGTCGTGGTCTTGGCCAGCAGCGCCCCCAGAAACAGGACAAATGCCAGACCGTAAAAAAACGCCGCGCGCCGCGGGCGACGGGCCGGGTCAGGAACCGGAGTGAGGGCTGCGATTCCTGTTCTTGGTCGCTGGCCATTGGTCACCCACGGCGCAAACCGTTCGTAAGCCAGGAGTGCGCCGAGGTAAAGGGCCAGGGAGAGCACGTTCTTGCGTTCGGTGATCCAAGCGGCGGATTCGACCATGACCGGGTGGAGGGCGAAGAGGGCTGCGGCCAGCCAGGCGCCCGGCAGTTGGAGCCGGAGCAACAGCCGCCAGAAGAGCAAGGCGGCCAGGGCATGCAGCAGGACATTCTCCACGTGATAGGGCGGCGTCCAGAACTTCCAGAGTTGATGGTCCAGCCAGAAGGTCGTGCCCGAGAGCGGGTAATATTGTTGCAATGCCGTCGGATGAAACCACATCGCGCGCAACCCCGAAACACCCTGCAACAGGCCGGATATTCGCGTGGTCCATGAGTCATCGTCCCAGACGAAACCGCCGCGCAAGGCCGGCAGGTAGGCCAGGAACGTGGCGGCGATCAGGAAGAGGCCAAAAAAACAAGGCCAATGTCTTGAAGCTTGTGCATTGGGTGCACCACCCTCCGGAGGCTTCGCGTTCACGCCTGGCAGCGGAGAACCGATGGCTAAAACAGGTTCGTCAGCAGGGCGTTTTCGCTGTCGCTTCATCCAGGACGAACTTAGGAAAAGTCCGGTTTAAGTCACGGTTAAATTTGAAAGCGCCGTGTGTCATTCGCAATGGCCATGCGAGGGATTGGGCGCACCCAAAGGCCCGGCGGGAGCTTTTTTCTTCGACTTTCGACTCATGGGTTTTATACCTGATTGAGGAAACCCGCGCAGGGTGACGAGTAAAAACGGTCACTGCAGAGCGGGCTTTGATTCTTCCCGTCTCTGGGCTTGGGCTTTTCCCCGCTTTCGGTCCAACGCCGACGCCCTCATCCTGCTTCTGAACAATACAGGCCAACCTAGTTTCACCATCTGACACCGGAAACCAGACGCGCACCGTCAGACGGATACGAAAACACAATGAGACATTTACTATTCCCAATCCGCTGCATCGTGGGTTTGCCACTGCTCGCGTTCACGGATGTCGCTCAACAAAGGAATAGGGAAAGCTTAAGGCTCCAACACCACGCGGTAGAATCGTTGCAGGTCTGTCCCCGGGGAATCAATTGCGGTGATTGTGTTGCTTTTGGCATTGAAGGGGCTGCCAACATTAATCCAGTTGGTTGAACTTAAATCGGTGATGTATTGCAATTGGTAGTTCGTGCCGGGCACGGTGCTCCATGTCAGCGTAAAAGTCTGGCTGCCCAAGGTCACGGTTTGAAAGACAGGTAGTGGTATGTAGGTTGCCGTGGTGGTGTTGGTCTGGTTGACACCGATGGTCAAGGTCTGGTTACTGGGGGTGATCCAACCGGCCAGTTGAGAAAAAGCAATGGTATGGGTGCCGACCGTGAGGTTGGAAGAGACAATGCCGCTATTTTGCCAACCGGTGCCATCCACCTGCCATTGCGCACCCGCGCTCACCGCCCCTGCCGGATTAATGGTCACCTGCAATGAGCCAAACCCGACTGACGCCCAAATGTCGGAAACCGGATTGTAGCGCCCGCCGTCGTTGAGGTATGAGCCGCCACCCCAGACAATCATCTCGGTGCCGGTCCAGACGGCGGTGTGTCCGGTGCGGGCCGAGGGCGCACCGGTGGTGGTGGTCGGATTCCAAGAGGTATAGGTGCCGCCATTGGTATTGTAACGCGATCCGTCATTCAAGTCACCGCTGTAAGCATAACTTCCGCCCCAGACAATCATGTTGGTGCCAGTCCAAACGGCAGTGTGATATGCGCGCGGGGTCGGAGCGTCCGTAGTGATGGTGGCGATCCAACTGTCCGATGCCGGATTGTAACGCCCACCATCGGAGTAATCATAGGGAGGCTCTTCCATGTCGCCACCCCAGATAATCATTTCGCTGCCAGTCCAGACGGCAGTGTGGTCGGCCCGTGCCGCGGGTGCGCCGGTGGTGGTCACCGCCGTCCAAGTATTGGAACCGGGATTGTAGCACGCACCATCGTTAAGGTGGTTGACAGTATTGGCAGCGATTCCTCCCCAGACGATGAACTCAGTGCCAGTCCAGAGGGCGGAAAAATCCGATCGGTTCGCGGGTGCGCCGGTGTTCGACATTGCTGTCCAAGTGTCAGTAGTGGGATTATAGCGCGCACCCGTGGTCGAAGTTCCGTTAATACCTCCGCCCCAGATGATCATTTCGGTGCCGGTCCAAACCGCGGCACGATTGGCGAGGGAGGAAGGTGCGCCAGCGGTGGACATCGGCGTCCAAGTGTCGGTAAGGGGATTGTAACGCGCACCCGTGTTCAAAATGCCGCCATGATTTCCGCCCCAGATGATCATTTCGGTGCCGGTCCAAACCGCGGTATGATAGTCACGGGCGGAAGGTGCGCCATTGGTGGAAATCTGCGTCCAGGTGTTCGCTGTAGGATTATATCGCCAGCCGTCGTTGAAATAGTAAATGTTGCCGTTGTAAAAGTAACCGCCCCAGATGATCATGTCAGTGCCGGTCCATATGGCGGTGTGACCGATGCGCCCGGCGGGCGCGGAGTTGGCGGCATGGGCGCATAAAACACCAACCCAAATCATTAGAACGACCGCTATTAAGTAAATACGCTTCATAAACCCAAGGTCACTATGCAGTCTTCCTGGATGCACCGGTGCCCAACTGCGGCGGCGTGAGGCTGGCGGGAATGAACGCGCTTTACCCGGCCGGTTGCCTTTGCACCTTTCACAGCGTTTTCGATTCTCTCACACTTTCAAATCCCGTCAATCCACCCTTTTTGTCCGCCAGCAGACCAATTAGGGTAATTCAAACCGGCCTCGTTTCTGCCGGGTTTTGATGCGCTTGCCGCGGACACCAAGCGAATTTTCAAGTAATTGCCCGGTAATTGCGCGCGCCATTTCCGGCGCGATTTCCCATCTTTTGGCGGTTGCGTAAACGTCCCAGCGAACGAGTAACACTTCGGGATACGTTCGCATCTTGGGAGTAATTTGCTCCAATTCTTCGTATGCCTCGAGCCAATTCCCAAGCCCGGGCCAATCTTGTGCCATTTCCAAGTGCCGCTGTTCGCTAAACTCAAGGGTTTTCATTCTCAAATTCCCACGCTGGCTTGCCGCGTGAGCCCGAAGGCCTTTTACGCCGCTTTGATACATTCCGGCGAATCATTTTTGGCCCTGTTCACCAGCTTGGAGACGCGGTAACAATCCATCTCCCCGGCGGGACAGGGCCGGAGCAACGATTTTACAAATTCTGCGGTGTGCCGGTCGTCAATCCACCACAACCTCGAAAAGTTACGAAACCGCAAAAAATATTGCGTGTTTGCCAAAAAATGATGCGACAACATTTCCAAAATCCAAACAATTGCCGGCGCGAACAGGAGACAGGATAACGGACTTTCGATGGGGCTGCACATTTGGACCATCTGCAAAGGGAAGGGAAGGGAACTTGTGAAAATGGCCAGTGTTGGGATACGGGATTTGCTCGTGTGGATTTTTTTGTCACGAATCTTTTTGCCCAGTCCATTCCACCCGGCAGCCGTGCCGGTGGAATCGGCAATCATGATTCAACGTCATACATCGTCCCCGACTACGGGACGAATCTCTGGCTCTCAATCAACCTCTCAAACAACACCGTCCAACTGCTCCTGCACAACACCCAACCCGGAGTGCCGTACGTGATTCAAAGCCGGGAGGATTTGGCTTCCGGCTCATGGTTTTACGAAGAGACGGTGACGGGGGCAAGCGCGGGCACGGCCACGACGGCCACGGTCGGCGCCAGGGAACGGACCAACAGCCTGTTCATTCAAGCACTCACTTGGGTGACAAATGCTGCCTGCGGAACAACCGTCATGCTGGCAATAGGCGGCGAGCGCATCATGGAATTAACCGCAAATGGGGACGTGATTTCCTGGGGCGGAAACCAATATGGTGAACTGGGTGATTACACTTTCCTTGACTGCACAAATCCGGTCCATGTTGCGGGCTTGACCGGCATAACAAAGATTGCCTCGGGATTAAATCACTCATTGGCGCTGCGCTCGGATGGCACTGTTTGGGCGTGGGGGCGAAACACGTTTGGACAACTGGGTGATGATGACACGGATGATACCAATGTTCCCGTGCGGGTGTTGGGAATGACAGACGCAATAGCGATTGATGCGCATGGTTACAATGGAGAAGGACCCTTCGCGCTGTCTGCGGCCGTCAGGTCGGATGGAACGGTTTGGATGTGGGGAGAGTCGGAATGCATTGACGGAGGCGGCAATTATCCGGCGCAAATCGCCGGCTTTTCAAATGCCGTGGCCGTGGCCGTGGGCGCCTGTCAGGTCGCGGCGTTATTGGGCAATGGCACAGTTTGGACGTGGGGAAATGGAAACGAAGTCCCCGTTTTGATTCCGGGGTTGAGTAACATTGTGGCCATTTGCGCCGGTGATAATCATGCGCTGGCTTTGGCTTCGAATGGCGTAGTTTGGGCATGGGGTGACAACTCCGCCGGGCAGTTGGGTGACGGTGGAACTGAAGATTATAACGCAGCACCGGTCATGGTTGTTGGACTTACGAACGTGATTGGAATTGCGGGAGGAATCTGGCATTCCGTCGCTGTGGATGCACAGGGCAGATTATGGGCATGGGGTGATGATAGTTGGGGACAGTTGGGTGATGATGGTTCTGCTGGCAGCGCCAATTTGCCTTTTCAAGTTCCCGGCATGAGCAACATTGTTTCCGCAGCTGCCTGTTCATTTGCTTCCGCCGCTTTGGACGGCAGCGGCCATCTCTGGCAATGGGGCGCAGGAATTGATTGGCCTTTTTTTAAGTCATGGAGTGGCGAAGATGGGTATCCCATGTTGTCTCCGACTTACGTTGATTTTTATAACGGTCAATTGCCAGACTTGCAGATTTTAAGCGGCAACAATCAGACGCCCCATGTGGATATGGAATTCCCGCAGCCCTTGGTTTTCCAAGTGACCGATAGCAATGGTGTGGTATTAAGCAACGCGCCGGTTTCGGTGGAAGTTATTATAGGTGACATGGAATTGAGAACTGTGAGCGGCGGGGATAATTATAAAGGTCTCCGGCTGACGACTGGCACCAACGGTGAGGTGACTTTGATTGGTTATGCCGACAGGTATATCAACAACACAAACTGCCTCGTCAGAGTTTTGGCCGCCAGCCATGAACGAATCGTGGAGGCAGATTTCAATGAAACGCTCGTTCCGCTACCCACCATCAGCATTACCAGTCCGGCCGGTGGCAGCGTACTTGTTGAGACAAACCAATCTTTGACGATCACGGTTGACGCTGAAGCCGCGTCCGGCGCTTCCATTCAGGAAGTGGATTACAGTTATCAAATCAATGGCGGCAGCAATATACCTTTGGCTGTTTCAACTCAAAGCCCGTATTCGTTCACATGGACAAATACCTTGTGGTGGACCAATGCCTTTGCTGGCCGATACACTATAACGGCGGTTGCGGTGGACGATGCAGGCACGCAGTCCGATCCTCAAAGTGTAAACATCACAATTACTCTGGACACTGATGGTAATGGGCTGCCGGATTATTGGCAACTTCAGTATTTCGGTCAGTTAGGTATGGATCCCAATTCCGCCCCGGATGGAAACGGTCAAAGTCTCTTGTATGATTATCAGAATGGGTTCGACCCAACGGACTATTACGACGGGAATTTGCCTGTGTTGGAACTTTTAGGCGGCAATGACCAAGCCGGAAATTATGATTCATTCCTCCCGTTGCCGGTGACGATAAGAGTCTTCTGGATTAACCCGTTTGATTGGCAGACGGTAGTGCTAACCAATGCACCCGTAGTTTTCACCGTGACCAACGGAACGGCGCTGCTTGCCGTGACAACCAATAATACTCCGGTCACGTCTCTCGCTTTGCGGACGGATACAAACGGCCTGATCTCGGCGTGGGTGTATTTCCCTCCGGCTGGTTCCAATCCTCCCGACAGCACGATTTCGGTGAGTGCCCCCAGCGGAACTAACTCTATTGCCGTCACTGTCAATGAATTTGTGCCGCTCGGCCATTGGACGTTCAACGACACCAACACGTGGATTGGCGAAGGAGGTGAATTGCCATTACTGGCCACCAATGTCGCCGGCATTCCCAGTTGGAGCAGTAATGCAGTGCTGGTGGACAGCTCCAAGCCAGCCGTGCTCGCTTACAACGTCGTTGAAACCAATGGCAGTACCAACATCAGTTGTCAGGTGGGATCGGTGCTGTTCTGGTTCAAACCGGATTGGAGCAGCACCAATGCCGGAGGCAATGGCCCCGGTGCTTACGGCAGATTGATTGAAATGGGCAACTATGATCCCGCCTTTACCAACGGCTGGTGGGGCTTGTGTCTCAATCCCGATGGCACTCAATTGTTGTTCGGCACCTCGACCAACGGCGGTGGTATGACGAATTTAACCGCAAACATCTTCTGGTATTCGAATGAATGGTATCAAATTGCCCTGACCTACTCGCCCACGGGCAGCGCCTTGTATGTGGACGACCAATTGTTGGCCAATGGAGCTGGCGTGACTTATTTCCCGAATGCCGACGAGTTGACCAATGGTTTCAGAATCGGCAGTGATCAGGATGGAAACAATCAGGCCGCCGGCGCTTTCGACGAACTGGAATCGTTCGATTATCCCCTGGCTGCAGCCAATATTTATACTCATGGCACTGACATTCCCGACTGGTGGGAGGTGAAGTATTTCGGACGTACTGGCTTGGATCCCAATTTCGCACCAGCGGGAGATGGGTTCACACTGTTGCTCGATTACGAGCGCGGCCAAGACCCCAATGTGATTAATTTTTCACTGTCGGCGACAAACCCGTATATCAGTAACAGCACGGTACCAGTGCAGATAAACATCCAAAATGGCGGGCCTTCCTACATGGCTGTGGCGGTCAAGACCACCAACGTCGTGATTGTGCCAAATCAGCTATTTGATCTCAGCAGCAGTTTTATTGGCACGCCGTGGCAGCCTTACAATTCGAACATTGTTGTTTCGCTGAATTCTGGCGACGGCGATTACTATGTTTGGGTTGGATTAAAGGGTCTCTCGCCGGATGCTGAACAGACATGGCAGGGGACAAGGCTCACTTTGGACACGGTTCCACCGATTCTCACGATTACCAATCCCGCCAATGGTATCGTCTCACGGCCGATCATTCCACTGCAAGGTTACGCCAACGAATCCTTGAACAGTCTAACCTATGATGTCAGCAATGCTGCAGGCGTTTGGACCAATCAAACTGGCTATGTTACCGGGCACTTTTGCGACACGAATTTGTTGGCTATCACGACGAATTATTTCCAATGTTACAACGTCGCCCTGACGAGCAATGGCATCAATCTCATCACCCTTCATGCCGCTGACTTGGCCGGTAACACGACCTCCACTAATTTTAGTTTCACCTTCGATGCATCCGCCGATGCCAATCCGCCTGAATTGATGCTCGTCTGGCCGCAGAATGGAACTTACATCAGTGGCAGTAACTTTACTTTGCAGGCGCAAGTGAGCGACCCGATGGCAACTGTTACGGCTTCCATTGTGGATGCCAGTGGTAACACAAACACCATTCAAGGCTTGGTCGAACAGTGCGGACTGGCCTGGGTGCAAAATTTGCCGTTGGGCAAAGGCACAAACACATTGACTGTCATCGCGACCGATGCGGTGGGTAACACTTCTGTGACCAATCTGACTTTGTTCCAGAGCGGTGTGATTGTGACGATGAACCCACTGGCCGGCAGCCAGCTCAACCAATCATCTGTGAGCGTGAGCGGCACGGTGAGCGATTCGAGTTACACCATCACCGTCAATGGCGTGGCGGCGGCAGTCAATCCCGACGGAACTTGGGAGGCGGACAACGTGCCGGTGAGGTCATCTGGCACGGCGATTTTTGATGTGGAAGTTTATTCCGGCAGCGCGCCCAACGTCGTCCGCGCCAATCTCAGTTTCACTCCCATGAATGCCCCTTCAGGTGGAAATGATGGCTCACAATTGTTCACGATGACGCTGCCAGTCAAAGTCGGCCTGATGAGTTATCTGATGAGTGAAACGCCCTCTTCCGGATTGATTGAAGGGGGCAAATTTTGCGCCGTTAATCCTTGTTGCGGTGTCGCTTTTGGAAACAATGGAGACACGATTAATTGGACTTACCAAGCGGGCGGATTTGATGGAGGGTATGATTATTCTTCGGGTTATTTTAATAGCGGTCCTGGCTCGCCTGGAGGGATAATGATTTCTGCTCCCGAAAATTCTGCGTGGGGAAACCCTCTTCCAGCCGGTGAAGACACGTATGGCGCGCCATGGGAAAACATTTCAGACGCACAGTATTATGTTAGAACTCACGTCATGATTGAGCCGCAAGGACAGGCTGCCGCCGGCACGACCATAATCTATCTTGTCCAGGCTCAAGCTTGGGACTTCCTTTCCGAAGGCCTTCTGGGCCCGCAACTGGGCCAGCAACTGCCCCCGGATTTGATGCAGATCAGGGGTGTGACGTTGACAGATGATGGCACAGGTTCGGGCTACATGCTTTTATCGGCCTTGGCGGGCGTGAATGTGGATGTCACGCCGATGGCTCCCGGAAATTACACGTTCAATGTGCAAGCCACTGAATTGGATATGCGGCTGGCGGTGGACAACAATCGCGATGGCCAGATCACGTTTGATAACCGCGATGCCACGACGCAAATCAATCCTTATCGGTTCTGGATCAATGATTCGCAGGAACATGGGGACGACGAATCCAGCGAGGGTGAGGCTGATGACCAGATTCCTGGATCAAATTCACCGAATTATAATCAGCGTCACGTGAACGGTCGTTCCGATTTGGTGAATTATTTTCCTGTGGTATTGTGCCTGAGCAATGCCCTGCAGTTGTTGCCGCCTTCCGGCGGTTATGAATATCACCTTGTGCAGAACGATGCCGCAGTCAAATTTGTTTACACCAGCCTCACACCGACAAATGCCTTTGATTATTTAAACGATACAACCACCTCGGGCTACGGCGCCAACTTTGTTGAGTGGTCGTACTACGCGGACACTACGCAAGTGGCAACCGCACCCGGTGCCGTGTTGGATTCCAACTGGCTTGCTCGAGTTCAGGATAACGGCGGCACAGGCGTGATCCTAGTGGAAGGCTGCGTAGCAACAACGAAACCGTTATGGCTGGAAATCTGGCGCAACGGCAAACTGCTGACCGGAATTCCATTATACTTGAGCATCAGCGGCGTGGAGCAAATGTTCCGGCATGTGAACTTCTGCTATGTGAACGGAACGGTCACAGTTCCCGCCCGTCCTGATGCGCCGAACGAACCGCCCACCGTTGCTAAAAACTTTGTGTTTCTCCACGGCTACAACGTCAACCAGCAAGAGGCACGAGGAGTGCTTTCGGAAGTGTTCAAACGGATGTATTGGTCAGGTTCAAAAGCAAAGTTTTATGGCGTAACGTGGAACGGGGCGGTGTCGCAGGGAGATATGTCTCTTGGGGGTGTAATCCCTCAACTTATAGATGTTACCTGTAATTACCAAACCAATGTGGTAAATGCTTTGCAAACTGCGTTGCATCTGGCCGATTTTCTTTTTAATGGCTTGTCAGGTGAAACAACAGTGGTTGCCCATAGTCTTGGAAACATGGTGGTGTTGAGCGCCATCAGCGATTACAATGCCGTGCCAAGCCATTACTTTATGATTGATGCCGCCGTGCCTATTGAAGCTGTTCAAGGCAACGCGACCAATGAGCCAGACATGGTTTATTCGACATGGCAGGACTATTCCAACCGCCTTTTTGCCAGCGATTGGTGGCAGCTTTTCACCAACGACTATCGAAGCACGTTGACTTGGAGCAACCGTTTGGGAAACTTGGGCAGCGTGGATATTTACAATTTTTATTCCAGCGGCGAAGAAGTCTTGCGGTGGGACCCTGCCGATCCGCCCGCTGGCATTTTGAGCGGGGTAACGTCGGAACTGCTTAACTATTGGATAGAAGAAGTGCCTTTTGGCACGTACGCTTGGGTATGGCAGGAAAAAGGCAAAGGCACTGCGGTACACGATTGGTTTATTGGTAGCACACACGGCGGCTGGAAATTCAGCTACTATTGGGTGGATTCATTTGGAAATCCTCTGTCCCCAGACATCATGAACGATACGCTCAATTCCACATTGCAATACCAGCCGATGTTTAGTTTTGCTTCATCGCCAAACGGGCCACCCGATGAGGATTTGCTGGGCGAGGATGCCAGCACGTATGCGCAGGCCAACCGCGATAGGATTTTGTCCGACGCAATTCCGGCGCTAACACTACCAGTAGGAGCTAATTCTATCACAATTCTCGACCAACCCAATATTCCGCATAATTTCAACATGACAAGCAGTGCCTTTCAAAGTGGATGGCCAGCAGCGCGATTTACGAGCGGTGAACATAATAACAACTGGCATCATTCGGATTTTGATTATGTGGCTTATCCATTCACCTATCAATTGTTCAACAAAATTGTAACGCTAGGAAAACTCAAACAATTATGAAAATAAACATCTGTCTAATCCTTTCCGGTTTGATCATCAATTGTGCTTTGGCACAAACCACTCCACCAGAACATCAGTGGAATGCGACACTGAAAGCTATAGATGAGACTGGAAATCCAGTGGCCGGAGCCAAAATCCAGATTGGCTATGATATGTCCACGAACGTAATAGTCGGGCTGACTGATACTAACGGTATATTCACGGCATCTCATACGGGGCATTCGGTGGATCTGAGCTTTTATGCTGAAAAACCGGGTTATTATCCGTTCCGGGTGCAATATCACATGGGATTTAACTATACTCCAGCCAAATGGAACCCAACACAAATCATTCTTCTTAATAGAAAAATCAATCCCGTTCCAATGTATGCAAAACATGTCGAAGGTGGTCCGCCTGTTTTTAACAAACCGGTGGGCTACGATTTAATGGTTGGCGATTGGGTTGGTACTTTCGGAAAGGGCATCAACGCAGATATTGTCTTCACCGGAGAACTCAATCAGAAAGCAAAAAATGATTTTGACTACAAACTCACAATAAGTTTTCCGAATCAAGCTGACGGCATTCAAGAATTTAGTGCTTCGGTGTATTACCTCGGCAGTAAAGGCAGCGAGTTGCGCTCATCCGAGGAAGCACCTGCGAATGACTATCAATCTCAAGTTATTAGGACAATGAGCCGCCATCCTGACACTGGAACAAAAGAGGACATAAATAATCCAGATCGTAATTACTATTTCCGGGTGCGAACAAAAGTGGACGATAGAGGTAACATCGCAAGCGCCCATTACGGTAAGATTTATGGTGATTTCATGACGTTTAGTTATTATTTCAATCCGACACCGAATGACCGCAATGTCGAATTTGATCCAAAACAGAATTTGATGACAAATTTGAAGCCGGGCGAAGGCGTCAGCGAACCTTGAGGCAAATGTGAAAAACTTTATCTGCCTAATTATCGTCGGCATCGCAATCCGTGCTTGTGCTCAAGTAGAGCCAGTAAAATATGATTGGAAAGTAACGCTCAAAATTGTTGATGAAACCGGGCAACCAGTAGCCGACGCCTAAGCCAACCTCGTCGTCATCATCGAAGCCCGCAAGACCCTCCAATCCTCACATTGAAAATTAGCCCGGTCGTTTTTTACAGATGCATGTTTGGGCAGCCCTGCACCGCGTTGTGACAATTCAGCGTTGCCGTTTTTTACTTCTGTTTAAGCCGCTCTTGTCTTAACCTTCTAAGGCATTAGAAACCCGGCGGAAGGAAACATGACAAACAACCCAATCCCTTTTCCTACGCGGAAGATTTTCACCATTATAATGTTGGCAGCCGGCCTTTTCACCGCCGTTCGTGCTCAGACTATTTACACCCTCGACACCTCCGCAGGCGAATTTGACAGCGGAGTGCTGAATCAGGGTTGGTGGAGCGATTTTGCGGGTAACGACACTTATAACGACAACTATGTTATTGCGCTGGAATGGACCGCGCCCTCCTATCCAGACCAACAGGGATATGTCGTCAACGATTTTTTCACCTTTGACCTGACCGGCATTAGCGGAACGATACAGTCAGCGACCCTCTTGCTCACAAGAGAAAGTTCCGGGTCTCCCAACCCCACGGAAACGATAGATTTCTGGGACGTTCAGACTCCCGCCGCAGTGCTAAACAACAACACCGGACCCGGCGCATCAATTGCAAACGATTTGGGCTCGGGCAGGAATTACGGTTCATTCCAGGTTGCCATGAACGGTCCCGCAAGTGAGGTCCTGTCGTTTGATTTGAACGCCGACGCGATTGCAGACCTCAACGCGAGCTTGGGCAATTATTTCTCCATCGGTGGCAGCATGGAAGGTCAGCCCGCGCCCGGCGTGGACCGATACATCTTTGGTGTCAGTCAAGGCGTCCCGGCGCAACTGCAACTGACCGTGGTGCCCGAGCCTTCTGTGCGAGACCTCATCATCCTTTTCGCCGTCATCAGCACACTGTTCAGGAGTCGGAGACTTGCTCAGAATGCCAAAGCCTACCGTATGTCAAGGTGATGATTCCGTTCTTCAAAGCGCGCAGTTCTGCGCCAGCGCTCCGGTACTCGAAACAATTGTCTTCTCCCGTGTCCAGGCATTTTTGGAACCGTTGACCGGCTCCGTCCTTGTCGCCAGCCAGCAGATGCTTCATGCCAGAATAATAATACGCCTCGCAAATCTGAATGTTGACATCGGTGGGCCGTTTGGCCGTGCTCGTTGCCTGATTCATGAATTCTTCTTCAGCCAGATTGCCCGTCAGAAAACGTCCAATGCTGGTCGTCCAGTCCTGCGCTTTGGCGGCCGGCAGTGATTTGACGTAGGCGTCCAGTTCCTTGCCGGCTTCTTCCGTTTCTCCAAGGCGGGAGCGGACCAGGAAGATGCGAAACCGGAGGTAGTCTCTGTGGGGGTTGGTTGCCACGGCAGTGCGGAATTCTTCCAGTGCAGGCTGCCATTGGAACATATCGTTGTGGAGGTGACCCAGGAGTTCATGGATTTCCCCGGTTTCCAACGGCAGTGTAGCCAATTCGAGCGCGCGGTTAAAATCAGCCAGTGCGGCGTTGTTGTCCCCGCGTTTTCGTTCCAGCAGGCCGCGCCCGGCATAGGCAGGCGCACTTTTCGGATTCATCTGGAGCGCCTTTTCCAAGTCAGCGCTCGCACCGTCAAAATCGTCCCATTCAAGTTTAATGACGCCGCGCGTGGCCCAGGCGGAATCGTCCGACGGCTTCAACTCAATGGCCTTGTCGGAATCCGCCAACGCGCCGGCACGGTCTTTAAGCAAGGATTTGGCATGGCTGCGAAAGCGATAGGAAAATTCGTCTTTTGCGTTCAATTCGATGGCTTTGGAGGCGTCCGCGACCGCCTTTTCGTATTCTTTTAGAATACCCTCGATGCCCGCGCGGTTACGATAGGCCGTTGCCTCTTGTGGGTCCAATTCGATGGCCTTGGTGAAATCAGCCACAGCGCCGTCCAAGTCCCTTTGTCCAACTCGCACCAGACCGCGGTAATTGTAGGCTTTGGCATCGTCTGGATCCAGTGCGATGGCCGTATTAAAGTCCGCAATGGCGTTGGTGAAATCCTTGAGGCCGAGCTTGCATATCCCCCTTAGAAAGAAGGCCGGTTCGTTGCTTGGGCTTGATTCAATTACTTTGCTGTAATCAGTTGCCGCCCCGGCAAAATCCTTGAGCGCGATTCTGGCGGCGGCGCGGCCCATGTACGCATAATCAAGCTTAGGGTCCAGTTCGATGGCGCGGGAAAACTCGGTCACGGCGGCCTTTTGCGAACCGGAATTCAAATCGCGCATGGCGGCTTCATACGATTTTTTCGCCCGTTTCTGAGGCGACACGCACGATGAGCAAATCAACGTGAAAAAAACGCAAACCAAACAGAATCTTCCCGGGAAGGTTTTCATAGCAATGGAGTATAAGGGCATGGCTCCGCAACGTCAGTATATTCTTAGGCTCAAAACCCGACATCGAAGCCAACGGCCAAAGGCTTGAACCGCATCACCTCCCGGCACTGCTCCAGAAATTTCAATTTGGGATTCGGCAAAAAGCGCTCCCGCGGACGATTAGGAAACGGAATCGGGTTGCCCATAAAAGAATCTGATTTTGCTTGCAAGCAAGCTAACCACAATGCTAAAGTTCGAGCAAGTGAAAAGACGGTGGCCCAATTTGAGTGGAGCAGGCCATACCGCTCCAAGTGCGGAGCATTCACAAGTGCTCCGTGCCAAGTCCCAAAGCCGTCTTTCCGACTTAGGCCAAACCGGTCGTCCTTCCTTTCACAGCAACCTGCTTGATTGCAGGCACTTCAAACAAAACCGGCAAACCAACCTTGCCGACTTAGGCCAAACCGCAGTTTGGCCGAATACTTGTTAGGCATCATCGAGCGCACTATGAAAACTATACTTACGTTTATCTTGTTGAGCTTACTGGCAGTCGGGTGCAGTCGCCGCGACGCGACGATTCAGAAAGAGTTGACCGGCACATGGACTCGCCATCCTGGAAGCGTCAGCATTGCGAATGTCATCGCGCCAGACGGCAGCTATCATTGTCAGCTTGTCGGCGCTCCCAACGGGACGACGGACACGTTGGAGGGGACGTTGATTGCCAAGAGCGGAGTTTTGATTGATACCGTGACGAGAGATAGCGAGACGAATCAGCCGACACCGCGAGTTATGCAGTGGCAGATTGTCCGCATTGATAGGCACGAGTTGGTCTTGAGTGGCAAGATTTTCGCTGACCAACCAGCCACCGTAGTGACTTTCGAGAAGGCTGAGTGATGATGCCTAACACCGCGCTGGAGCCAACGCCGACTGCGCCTTGAGTTTATGGCTGGTATGAGTTATACAACGATTATCGAGCCTGCGGAGCCACTCGCCGGTCGGCGTGGTTCAGCTTTGGATCGTTAGGCATCAAGCGTGCGTCATGTAACTCACAACCCTAAACAAATCGACACCATATGAAACACATCTTCTGCATCGGTCTCGCTGTTGCCGCCTCGCTGACGGCGTTCGCCGCGGACTCGCCCGACGACGCAAAAGCAGTTCAGGGCACTTGGCTCCCGGTCAAGGCTGAGTTGGCCGGACAGCCCTTGCCCGACACTGTTTTGAAGAGCATCAGCCTCAAGCTGGACAACGGTAAGTATGAAGTTTTTGCAGCAGGCAAACCGGACAGGGGCACTTACACGATCGATTCCACGACCGAGCCCAAGAGCATGATTGTTACCGGCACCGAAGGACCGAACAATGGCAAGACTTTCCCCGCTATCTACGAACTCAAAGGTGACACACTTCGCATTTGCTACGACCTTTCTGGCGCAAAACGCCCTACCGAGTTCAAGAGCATCGCGGGCACGCAGCTCTATCTCGTGACCTACAGCCGCAAGAAAGAATAGCCTGTTTTCGCCGAATGAACGAAACGCCTAACAAATCGCTGCAGGCAACAGCCGCAGCCCCTGTCAGTTGCGATTGATTTATGAAATTTGTTTGTCATCATTCCATTCAACGTCCCGCTCGGCGGCTGTGCCTGAACTCAGGACGTTAGGCCGAAATACACGCACAAACAAATATGACGAAAACATCACTTCTAGAAAAATGGGTCATGTTTATTTATAGGCATTCCCAAGGGCGCATGTGGCCCTGTTTCTATTTGTCTATAACCATTGTCCTTTGCATTTTAGAAATCCTTCACCGCTTTCATGTTATAGAACATTCGCATATTCACTTTCTGCTGATCATGTTGGTCATGACGTTATTGGGATTCGAGCGTTTTGGCTTTTCAAGATTGCTGATGGCGCGGGAGCGAGAAATTGAGAGGCTTCGCCATGAGAAAACAGGTTCGGCCTAACAAATCGCTGCAGGCAACGCGGGATGGCCGGTCCAGTTCCGCTTCGCGCTTGACATCACCGTTCTGGCGTGGCTCGTTAGGCAGCATCAGGATTACAGAAAATTTTCAGGATGCCTGCCACTTTTTCTTGGCGGCTCACCCGAATCCAGCCATGCTCACCAACGGAACAGTCGGTTTGCTGTTCCACATAGGGTTATGTGACAGCAGCGCCGGATTGTCGCGTCAGGCACCGGCGCTGCTCGTTTGTCAGGACGCGAACTCATTGAAATGCCGGTGGTGGAAAAGGCGAAGGATTGAAAAATAGGTGTCCGGTTTTGCCGTCCAAGGACACTTACTAATGGACAATAGTAACTTGAAACGAATCTCAAATGGCGGTGTCTTATCAGGTATGAATCCACGCCGCGCTTTTACGCTCATTGAATTGCTCGTGGTCATCGCCATCATTGCCATTTTGGCGGCGATGTTGTTGCCTGCGTTGTCGGCGGCCAAGCAGAAGGCGTGGACGAGCAGTTGCAATTCCAATCTGCATCAAATCGGGCTGGGCATGAGAATGTTTGCGGATGAGAATGATGGGTATTATCCTGAATCCGGTGCGACGATTTACTGGGGTGCCACCGACCCCACGACCGGAAAAGCCAGTTGGATGGAGCAGATTTTCCCCTGCGTTGGCAATACGAATGCGTATGATTGCCCCGGTAATGTGCAGTTGCCCCCACCATATCAAGGGCCTTTCAATTATTTCAATGGCTGCAATGCGGCGTATGTGGCTGCTGGCGGCCAGTTCGCGGCGGTCAGAAGCACGGCCATATTATTTCCCTCGGCTTATGTTTTGGGCGGCGACACGGCGGGAACCATAAACAACGGTGCGGGATTGCAATTTGACCCGCTGGATGCGGACAAGGATGATTATACGCAGAATTGCGTGGGCGGCGCGGCGGATGATTCGCTGACGGAATACTGGCAAATTCACAGCAAAGGCCAGAATGTCATGTTCGCCGACGGTCATTCCAAGTGGTATAAAGATTACAATCCGGGCGAAATGACTTTCGCCTACACCACCATGACCAATTGGATTCAGTATCAGTCTCCGTAAATTTCGTCCTTGATTCATTTCCACTTTTCATTCTGGGCGGCTCAATCCCAACGGAATAATGCGCGAACAGGTTTTTGCCCCGCGGCCTGAAAAAATTGAAAAAGTGAAATACTAAAAATTCTTTGTCTACTTTCGCCGCTGGCCGGGGATAATCAGTAAATGCCGGAAACGAACGACATGGACTTGGTGCGGGCATACGCCCGCGACAATTAAGACCCGGCCTACCCTTCAGCGAATGCAGCGACCCCGTCAGCCATATGTGCACTTGAGCCGGACTTTGCCGGATATTCAATGAAACCAAACCCATGCGAGGCTTCCCTACACCGGTTTGGGATGTTCCCGGCAACAACAGCTTCACTCAAGACCTTGGCCATGAGTGGACGTTGCAGCTCAATTTTGCCAATCCTGCAGATGGAGGTTTGCTCATTTCGGCGAAGATAAATTCACCCCTCCAGCAGCGCACGCCTAGACTGATACAATGAAAATGCCGCCTCCCAACAAATCGCTGCAGCCAACGCGGGATGGCCGGTCCAGTTCCGCTTCGCGGTTCACGTCATTTGGTCCCGCGTGGCTGAACTCCAGGCTGCAAATTGTCAGCGGTCCTTCCGCGGAACAAAATGTTCAGTAAACCTTTCGCAAATTTGAAGGCAGGATGTTGAGTTCGCCCCGGTATTTGGCGACGGTGCGGCGCGCAATGGTGATGCCCTTGTCATCGAGCATTTTTACGACTTCCTGGTCGGACAACGGCCGGGCCGTATCTTCGTTTTTGAAAATTTCGGCTATCATGTCCTTCACGCTGGTGTTGGAGACACCGTCACCGCTTGAAGTTTGCAGTCCGGCGGTGAAGAAATATTTCATTTCAAAAACGCCCTGCGGTGTCTGCATGTATTTGGCGGAAACCGCGCGGCTCACGGTCGTCTCATGCACGCCCACCACCTCGGCCACCTGCGCCATCGTCATCGGTTTCAGGTGGGCGACGCCTTTTTCCATGAACTCGCGCTGGCGTTTCACAATTTCCTTCCCGATGTTCAAAATCGTTTGCTGCCGTTGGTGCAGGCTCTTGATGAGAAATTTTCCGGCGCGGATTTTTTCGCGGATGTAATTTTTGACTTCGGCGGAATTTCCACCCTGCGACATGAGGTCCTTGTAGATGTTGCTGATGCGCAGGTGGGGAATGTGCTCGTCGTTGGTCGTCACGGCGAAATCGTTGCCAACCTTTTGGACAAAAACTTCGGGCAGAACATATTGGTCTGTGTCCGGCAAAAAGGCGCGACCGGGGCGCGGCTCCAGGCGTGCTATCCGGCCGAGCGCGTTTTGCACGTCCTCAATAGTCCGGCCAGTGCCGCGCGCAATTTCCGGGATGCGCCGCTTGCCCAGGGCCTCCATGAAATCGCACACGATGCGGTATTCGAGCGTGTCCTGCTGACCGGAGCGGTCGAGTTGCAGCAGCAGACACTCGCGCAAATTGGTGGCGCCAACGCCGGGCGGGTCAAATGTCTGGATCACCTTCAACACCCCGGAAAATTTTTCAACGGGCAGATTCGTCAAAACGGACAATTCCTCGACCGTGGCCTTGAGATAGCCGTAATCGTCAATGTTGCCGATGATCAACTCGGCGATGCTGCGCTGTTCCTCGGACAAATTGGTGTCGCGCAACTGTTCCATGAGTGTTTGCGCCAGCGACGTTCCGGCCACAAGCGAATCCAGCATGAATTGCCGCCTCTCCTCCTCTTCGGGGGACTGGCGAATCGGAATGTTCGTCTGCGAAAAATGATCACGCCATTCCTGATCGAGTTGCACGAGCCGGTCAAACTCCACTTGAAAATCATCCACCGGCGCATCAACATTTTTTTCCTGGGCTGCATCAAACGCCGTGTCTTCGGGCGATGCGGCAGGATCGGCGGCCGCAGGTGCGTCGCTTTCATCTGCCACCGTCGGGTCGGACAAATCGGGTTCCGACGAGTCCACTTCTTCGAGCACGGGGTTTTGCTGCAACTCCTGTTCAACGAGAGCCTTCAGTTCCAATGTCGGCGCTTGCAGCAACGCCAGCGATTGCTGGAGTTGCGGCGCCAGAATCAGCGATTGCGTCAATCGCTGAGAAAGTTGCAAGCCTTGAACCATTCTCGTTTAAAGTTTAACGCAGATTCGGTTAATGACAAGCAAAAGTTGGATAATGCTCGGTTAAATTGTGCGAGAAAATGCTTGATTTTATTAGGTAATTCATTGGCAGCATTTTTTGAACCATTTTTATTTGGAAACTGCCTTACCGTCACACTTTCGCTGGATTTTGTCGCCCGCCGGCTGCATCTTCCACCCATGAAGTTGATTCTTTCGACGCATAACGTGACGCTGACCAAGGCCATTGAAGACCATGTATTGAACCGGTTGCAAAAGCTTGATCACTTCGACCAGCGCGCCGTTGACGCGCGCGTCACCCTCGAACACGACCACACGCGCGTTTTGGGAAAACAATTCAGTTGTTCCATCCGGCTGGCGGTGCGCGGTCCCAACCTTTTTGCCGAGGACGTCGAAAGCGATTTGTATGCGGCTATTGATCGCGTCACCAAAAAAATCGAACAGCAAATCCGCAAGCGCCACAACAAATGGAAGGCCCGCAAACACAAAGTCGCCGCGCGCAGCAAGCGCAAACGGCAGGAAGTCGCCGATTGATTGAATGTGACACGTGACCAGTAACGAGTGACATGATCCATCTCCGGCACTTTCCTGTCACGGGTCACTGGTCAACTGTCACTTATTCATGATAGTTCGCGCCCGCGTTGTCCTGCCAGTTTCGCAGCCGCCGATTGATAACGGCGCGGTAATCATTTCCCGAAACCGCATCCGCGCCGTCGGTTCGTGGCCGGATTTGCGGGCCCACACAACCGGGGAAATCATTGACCTGGGCGAATTCATCCTGCTGCCGGGCCTCGTCAACGCGCATTGCCATCTCGATTACACCGACATGGCCGGGTTGCTGCCGCCGCCGAAGACGTTCACCGATTGGATTCACCTCATGATATCGGCCAAGGCGCAGTGGGGATACGCCGATTACGCGCGGTCGTGGCTGAACGGCGCGCGGATGCTGCTGCAAACGGGAACCACCACCGTCGCCGATATCGAAGTCGTGCCCGATCTGTTGCCGGAGGTTTGGGGCGCAACGCCGCTTCGTGTTTTTTCATTTCTCGAAATGACCGGCATTCGCGCCCGGCGCGAGCCGCGCGTCGTGCTTCGCGAGGGCATTGAAAAGATTGAATCACTCGCGCACCCGCGTTGCCGCGCCTCGCTCTCGCCACATGCGCCCTACTCCACCCTGCCCGAACTGCTTCGTCTCACCGCCCGTGAGGCACGCAAAAAAAAGCTGCGAATCACCACACACGTCGCCGAATCCGCGCAGGAATTTGAAATGTTCGTCCACGCGCGCGGCGCGATGCATGCCTGGCTGAAACGGAACGAACGCGACATGACCGATTGCGGCTTTGGCTCGCCGGTAGAGCATCTGGCGCGAAACGGGGTTCTCGGTAAAAATCTCCTGGCCGTGCATGCCAATTACCTTGGCCCAAAGGACGCCGCGTTGCTGGCCGGGCGAAAAGTCAGCGTCGTTCATTGTCCGCGCAGCCATTTTTATTTCAAGCACCGGCCGTTTCCGCTGGGAAAGTTATTGAAGGCCAAGGTGAACGTCTGTCTCGGCACGGACAGCCTGGCCACGGTTTATAAAACCCGGCGCGAAAAGCCGGAGTTGAATTTGTTTGAAGAAATGCGCGCGCTGGCCGGGGGGCATCCGGGGCTTTTGCCGAAAAAGATCCTGCAAATGGCCACCGTCAACGGTGCCAAAGCCCTCGGCCTGACCGGGCGAATCGGCGAACTTTCAAAAAACGCCTGCGCCGACCTGGTGGCCATTCCCTTCGCCGGGAAAAGTCCAGATGCTGTCGAAGCCGCCATCCATTTCTCCGGACATGTCCGCGCTTCAATGATTGATGGCCAATGGGCAATCACGCCGGAGTAGATTTTGATTTGTGATTGACGCGCCGGCCCGTATTTCGTCTCGCAAAACGGTGATCCTAAATCGTAAATTACTCCGGTGAGTTCTTTCGATGGAAATTTACACGCGCGACTTGGTGCAATTCGCGCCGCGGGACTTTACCGCGAGTTGCGCCGCGTGGATTCGCCGCAATCGCCGCACATCAAAATCGGCGGAAAAACGCTCCTCAATTTTTCATCGAACGATTATCTCGGCCTCGCCAACGATCCGATTTTGAAGGAAGCGGCCATCAAGGCCGTCGAAAAATTTGGCGCGGGCGCAGGCGCGTCGCGGCTGATCTGCGGTTCGCTCGCGCCATTTCATGAATTGGAGGAGGCGCTCGCCGATTTCAAAAAAAACGATGCCGCGCTGAGTTTTTCGTCCGGTTACGCAACGGCCATCGGCACGATTTGCGCCCTGCTTGGCAAGGACGACGTTGTCATTCTCGACAAACTGGTTCACGCCTGCATCGTTGACGCCGCGCGGCTTTGTGGCGCAAAAATCCGCGTGTTCGCCCACAATGATCTCGACGATTTGGAAGACAAGCTGAAATGGGCGGGAAATAACATCCAACATCCAACATCCGACATCCAACATCGAAAGCGCATTCTCATAGTGACTGAAAGTATTTTCAGCATGGACGGTGATGCCGCGCCGCTGTGCGAAATGGTCGCCCTCAAGGAAAAATACGGCGCGTGGTTGATGCTGGATGAGGCACATGCGACCGGTGTCTGGGGAAAAAATGGACGCGGCCTGGCGGAAGAGCTGGGCGTGGGCCATCGCGTCGAAATTCAAATGGGCACGCTGGGCAAGGCGCTCGGCGCGAGCGGCGGATTTATTTGCGGCCGGCGCGCGTTGATTGATTTTCTCGTCAACCGCGCCCGCAGCTTCATTTTTTCCACCGCGCCGGTCCCCGCCGCGGCTGCTGCAGCGACTGCGGCAATCCAATTTGTTCAATCAAGCGAAGGCGAGGCGCGAAGAAAAATTTTGCAGCAACGCGTCGTCCAATGTCGGACAGGCTTCCAGCCTGTCTCCGACTGCAAAAATGGAGACAGGCGCGACGCCTGTCCTACGGCAAGTGCGATCATTCCGCTCATCATCGGCAACGAAAAAAGGGCGGTAGAAGCCGCCGCCGCCCTGCGTGAACGGGGAATTTTCGTTCCTGCCATCCGGTATCCAACCGTCGCCCGCGGCAAAGCGCGCTTGCGCGTGACCGTGACCGCAGCGCACACCAGCGGAGATATCGCGGCTTTAGTGGACGCTTTGCGCATCACGCATCACGCATCACGCATAGTGTAATCAGGCCCATGCACAAACTCGCGCAACTCGATCACCAATTCATCTGGCATCCGTTCACGCAAATGCGCGACTGGCTGCGGCGCGAGCCGCTGATCATCGTTTCCGGCCAAGGCGCGGTGCTGCGCGACTTAAATGGCCGCGAATATCTCGATGCCAATTCGTCCATCTGGACCAATCTTCACGGCCACAGCCATCCGAAAATCAACGCGGCGATTCAGCGGCAACTCAAGAAGATCGCGCACAGTTCCGCCCTCGGTCTGGCCAACGAACCGGCGTCCATTTTGGCAGGAAAACTGGTTGGAGTTGCAAATCAGCAAATGGCGGGGCGAGCGCCCTCGTCCCGCAATGCGGGATCAGCAGCCTCGCCCTGCTTGAACAAGGTTTTCTTTTCCGACGACGGTTCGACGGCGCTCGAAGTTGCGCTCAAGCTTGCGTATGAATTCGCCCGCCGCTCCGGTCGAAGCAAAAGACCGAAATTTCTTTCGCTTGAGGGCGCGTATCACGGCGACACCGTAGGCGCGGTCGCGCTCGGCCACATTGACTTGTTTCACCAAAGTTATTCCGGCCTGCTCTTCAAAACGGACAAGGTCATGTCGCCGTATTGCTACCGCTGTCCGTTCAACCGCGCGAAACCGGAACGCGCCGACGCCCGCGAATACCGCAAGTGCAACTGGGAATGCGCCGGGAAAGTTGAACAAACATTTTCCGCGCAGAAGAAAAGAGGAAATCCCTACGCGGCGTTCGTGTTCGAGCCGTTGATTCAAGGCGCGGCGGGCATGATTCCGCAACCGGCGGGCTGGTTGAAACGTGTCTCGCATATCGCGCGCAGCCACGGCGCGCTGTTGATTGCCGATGAAGTGATGACGGGATTTGGCAGGGCAGGACAGGCATCTTGCCTGTCTCCATCCCCAGGAAAAGTCAGAGACAGGCTGGAAGCCTGTCCTGCGTTGTTCGCCTCGCATCACGAAGGCGTTCAGCCGGATTTTCTTTGCGTGGCCAAGGGGATGACCGGCGGTTATCTGCCCATGGCGGCGACGCTCACGACACAAAAGGTTTTTGACACCTTCCTCGGCGAATACGGCGAGTTCAAGACCTTTTTCCACGGCCACAGTTACACGGCCAATCAACTCGGCGCGGCGGCTTCGCTCGCCAGTCTGGAAATTTTGCGAAGCGCCGAATCCATCCGTGCGCGGGCGCGATTGCAAAAAAATCTGCACGACGAATTGCAAAATCTTTGGTCGCTGCCAAACGTCGGTGACATCCGGCAGGCCGGTCTGATTGCCGGCGTTGAACTGGTGAAAAACTGGCGGACGCGCCGGCCATTTGATTTGCGCGAACGCGCGGGCATCCGTGTCTGTGAAGAGATGACCAAGCGTGGCGTGCTCACGCGCCCCGTCGGGAACGTGATTGTGCTGATGCCGCCGTATTGCACGACGCCGGTACAATTGCAAAAAATGGTCGCCGCCCTGCGCGATGGCATTGCGGCGACGTTGGGAAATTGACGTGATTATTTTTTCACCGCGCCGAGCGGCAGCACGACTTTTCCGAACAACTCGTTGAGCACCTGGGCAAGCCCCGTGTAAATTGCTGAGAAACCGCAGACAATTCCCTCGTAGCCGGTGAAGTGTTTAAAGTCTGTGCTGGCGCCTGCACTGTTGAAATGTTCATAGGCCAGCAGGAAGAACAGCAGCGTCAACGTGCCGAAGACCACCTGCAACGCGCGGTTCAGCCGGAACGTGCCGACAAACATGACGGCGGTGAACAGTCCCCAAATGGCGAGATAGGCAGCCATCGCGGGGTCATCCGTCGCCGTGAAACCGAGCTTCGGCAAGCCGACCAGCGCGACGAGCGACAGCCAGAAAAAGCCGTAGGAAATGAACGCAGTGGCGGCAAAGGTGTTTCCTTTTTTCCATTCCATCATTCCCGCGATGACCTGTGCCGCGCCGCCGTAACAAATTCCCATCGCCAGGACCATGCTGTTGAGTTCGTAACAGCCGGCGTTGTGCAGGTTGAGCAGCACGGTGGTCATCCCGAAGCCGAGCAGGCCCAAAGGAGCCGGATTGGCGGTGGTATCTTTGATTTGAGTGATGTTTGGATCAGTCATGAGCAGTCCTGGATTGACGGTTTTTATCTGGGTCGGACGAAACGATGACATTTTCAACCACACACGGTCAAGCCACACCAACCGGTGGCTCATAACCCAAAAATGCCAGAGCTATGACAAGAATTGTCCGACGGAAATGTCCGAAAGAAATTTGATTACCGGGAGCTTTTTCTATGATGGAGCACTTTGAATCGGCGCATCGAAAACGGGCCGTCTGTTTTGCAGACCGCGGGCGCGAAAAAGCCGCGCGACATGCGGTTGGACGCCTTGCGCGGTCTGTTTCTCATCATTATGGCGGGGGTGCATGCGCCCACGCCGGTATCCCACGCCGTTCAAGACCCGTTGGGCTACAACGGGGCGGCTGAAGGTTTTATTTTCCTGAGCGCCTGCCTGGCCGGCATCGTTTACGGAAGGACTTACCAGCAGGCGGATTGGACCGCGATGTCGCGCCGCGCCTGGAAGCGCGCCAGACAAATTTATCTCGTCCATCTGGCGGTGCTCGTGCCCATCGTGTTGATAGTGTGGGCGCTGGCGGATTCACTGCCACCGCTGGCCGCCCATTTCAGCGATTTTCTCGCCCACCCGTGGAGCAGTCTGGCGCTCATGCCGCTGCTGCTGCATCAACCGCCGCTCTTCGACATCCTGCCGCTTTACGTGATTTTTTTGGGCGTCATGCCGTGGCTGCTGGCGGTCGCACGCCAGCGTGGCTGGGAAATGATTTTGATCGTCTCAGCCATGGGCTGGCTGGCCGCGCAATTTAAACTGGACGCCCGCCTCATCGGCGATCCGGTCCGGCTGTTGCCTTTGCGATGGGGGGCGTTTGACCTTCTGGCCTGGCAATTTCTTTGGGTTTGCGGCCTGGCACTGGGCGAAATTTCACTCCGGCGATCCATCATCAAATCCGAACTTCGTCTTTGGCTGGGTGTGCCGGCTGCCGTAATTGTGCTCGTCGGGCTGCTGTCGCGCCGTGGATTCTGGCCCGATGCCTGGTTGCCTCCCGACATTTTCCTCTGGATGGACAAATGGACGTTGGGTCCGCTGCGGGTGCTGAATTTCGCCGCCTGGACCGTCCTGCTGCTGGCCTGGAATCCGCACCCGCGCAAATGGTTTCTCGCGCCCGCGGCGTTGTTGGGGCGGCATTCATTGGCCGTGTTCGCCTTCCACCTGCCGCTGGTCATCACGGCAGCCGTCATGGTTCAGATGCTCGTGTTGTCAGATGCGATGCAGACGATCATCGGCCTGACAGTGATTGCCTTGCTTTTCGTGTGGGCGGCGTGCCTGGAATGCCACAAACGCCGTCTGCAAACCGTGACTGCGGTCAGTGCAGCGGATGTCAAATCTTTGTCTCCGACAACGCCAGCAAACGCGCGAACTGTTCCGATGTAACCGGCATCACCGACAATCGCGACTGCCTGACCAGCGCCATTTCCTTGAGAGTTTTGTCGGCTTTGATTGCCGCGAGCGTGACCGGTTTGACCAGAGTTTTTTCCGGCGCAAGGTCAACCACCGACCAGTCGCCCTCGTCGGCCGTTGGATCGGGATACGCTTCCCGCGTGATGCGCGCGAGGCCGACGACGGATTTTCCCTCGCCGCTGTGGTAAAAGAAGACGCGGTCGCCGGCTTTCATCGCGCGGAGGTTGTTTCGCGCCGCAAAATTCCGCACCCCCGTCCACGCCGTTTGGCCGTCCCTCAAAAAGTCGGACCACGAGTATGCTTCGGGTTCAGATTTCACCAACCAATAATTCATGACGGAGAATTAACCACAGAGGGACACGGATGAACACGGATAAAATTTGTAGGAGCCGAGGTAACGAGGCTCATATTTTCAAAGGGCTACAGACTTGCATTGGGAAATTAGAGACTCCTTACGTCGTCTCCTACACCGAAAGGGTTTGCGATTGGTGTTTTGCGATTTACGATTGCGCCATGAGTCTGGCCGACAACCTTGATGCAATTCAACAACGGATTCGCGTTGCGTGCGAACGGGTCGGGCGCGCGCCGGGAGAAATAACTTTGCTGGCGGTGACCAAAAGCCAGCCGCCCGAAGCCGTGGCGGCGGCGGCACAACTGGGACTGAATCTGCTCGGCGAGAACAAAGTGCAGGAGGCCAGGGCGAAAATTCCGCTCTGTCCCGGCAAATTACACTGGCATTTCATCGGCCATTTGCAGTCGAACAAGTGCCGCGACGCGGTGGAGCTGTTCGAAATGATTCAAAGCGTGGACGGCCTGCCGCTCGCGCAGGAAATCGCCAGACGCGCGGAGCGGGCGGCGAAGACAATGCCAATCCTGCTGGAAGTGAACGTCGCCGGCGAAGCGAGCAAGTTTGGTTACGCGCCGGAAAAGTTGCTGGTTGAACTGGAAGCCATCAACGCGCTGCCGAAGATTGAAATCCACGGGTTGATGGCCGTGCCGCCGTGGTCGTCGGAACCGGAGAAATCGCGCCCGCACTTTCGGCGGCTGCGCGAAATGAAGGAGCGTTGCGAACAAACCCTCGGCGCTCCCCTGCCCCATTTGAGCATGGGCATGAGCGGCGATTTCGAGGTGGCGATTGAGGAAGGCGCGACGATGATTCGGATTGGAACGGCGTTGTTTGGCCCGCGAACCAGGGCGAAAGCGGGCGCAACGGCCGATTGAATTTTGCTGCATTGCGCGCCGGATGAATTATGTTGAAGCCGTGACAATTGAAATGTTCAAGCGCGAAATAGCCGCCGCCGTCAGGGCTTACGAACGCTACATCGTGTGCCTGGACAAGACACCGGAGGATTTTGAAGCGTCGCTGGTCTCGCTGATGGACAAAGCCATCAAGGCTTACCAGACCCGCGGCCCGGGCTTGCGCCATGGCATTGCGCTGGACAAGCGCGTCACAATCATTTTGAGCGAGAGCGGCGAACCACGGCCGCTGTGCGGGATTTATTTCAATCTCCATTCGCCCTACCAGAAAAGCGCGCTGCCCAAGACGATGAAGCCGCTCGCGGAAAAATCGCAAAAGACGGAGGAATGAAAAAACCGGAGCCGAGGTGACGAAGCTCTGTTCAATTCTCGATTTCGAAGAATGAACCTCCTTATGTCAGCTCCTACAAAATTTATTGGTCGCGCACTTCGTCGCCGACTTGGGCGTCACCGCTGACAAGGTCGGCGACGACGTTATTGTCACGTTGCGGACCGGTGACCTTGACTTCGGCGACTTTCAAACCGTCGCGATAGAGGAAAAGAGTTTGGTCCAGCTTCGGCATTTGACTGACGGGAAAACTCAGCACGACGAACCGGCCGGTGGCATTGCAGGAAGCGACTCTGGCCGTGAGTGAATTGTCGGGTGTGACAACGGTCTGCGACGTGCGTGTGACCGGCGCGGGCGCGGGGGTTTTGTTTGCCTTGTAGAAAACACAACCGGCGGCCAGCAGTCCGGCGAGCAACAACAGTGTCAACGGCGTGAACGTCTTCATGGCAACAGTAAAACCTGCGGCGACGCGCAGGTCAATTCACGATTCAGTGATGACAGTATCGTCATGTTCGTAAGCTGGAGCGCAGCAGCACAACAACCGGAGCGTTTCACCGCCGGTGTTCCAAAGCTTGTGTTTGCTCCCCGGCGGAATTGCGACGGCGTCGCCGGCGCGGACATCACGGGTTTCGCCTTCGATGCGGATCCGGCCCGTGCCGTGCGTGAGGTAATAAATTTCCTCGGTTTTGACGTGATAATGCTCCTGCGTGCTGGCGCCAACCGGTACGCGCGCTTCAGCCAGGCTCTGGTTGCGGATGACGGAATTGCGGTGTGCCAGCAATTCACGGATTTCCGAGCCGTCCTTGGTAATGAAGGACGGAATTTCGCCAAGATTTTTGATGTCCATAGGTTTTGATTGATTAAAAACTCTCCGGTGTCCCGGACAATTTCGGCCAGTTTGCCTGCCCGAGCACCACACCAGCGACAATTAAAATCATTGCCGCCCAAAATGTGGAGGTGACCGGCTCGCGCAGAAAGAAATGCGCCCAGGTCATCGTGCTCAACGGAATGAGATTGTTGAACAACACGACACGGCTCGTGCGCCAGCGACCGAGAGCATGGTTCCAGAGCGCGTAGGGAATCACGCTGCCGAACAAAATGCAGAACACCTGCACGCCCAGCAAACGGGCATTGAGGGCCAGGCCGCGCACAGCAATTTCGCCCAGCCCGAACGGCAACAGCAAAACTCCCGACATCCACATCGTCTGCGCCGCGACTTCCACCCCGCTCAATTCCGCGCTGAGAATGCGCATTTGATGACTGAAATTCGCCCACAGGATGCTCGAGGACAGCCCGAAGAATTCTCCAAGCAAGTCCAGCCTGGCCGTCTGCAAAGCCGGCCAGAACAAAACTACCACGCCGGCCATGGCCAGCAAAGCCGCTCCATAACGCCGCGCGCTCGCCCACGTCCGTTGGGGCCGTTCCTCCCAAAACAAGGTCCAGACCGGCGATGCGCCGATGTACAACGCCACGTGTGACGCTGCGGTCAGGCGCATGGCCCAGTTGAAAGTGGCCATGTAAACCGCCAAGCTCAGGCCGCCGCGCAACCACAATTGCCGGCGCTGTTGCGGGGTCACCGCGCGATAGTCGCCGAGCCACGAAGTGAAGCGCAACACTGCGAGCAACAGCAATCCGGCGCAGAACAAGCGCATGCCGCCGGTCCAAATCGGCGGCCAGGTAGTAACCAACCATTTGGTACCGGTGTTGTTGCCACCCCACAGGAAAACCACGAGCAACAGGCTCCCGGCAATGGCGGTATGATTTTTTTGCTGCGACACGCGCGGAGTAAGCCAACACGAAACTCGGTTGCCAATGAAATTTGCACGGTCTTCTGATTTGGTGGATGCGCCGCTGCCGCGGCGCACGGCGGTGCAACTGCACCGTCGCTACCAAACTGAGAACTGTCGAATTTTGTTTGACCGGCGCAGTGCGCAATTTAATTTGCCGGCATGGATCATTCGCCCGGTTTTCTCAAACTCGTCGCCGACGCCAAAACGCGCGTCCCCGAAATTTCAATTGAACAAGCCCGCGTCCGGCTCACGCAAAATCCGAAAGCCATTCTGATCGACGTGCGCGAAGACCACGAATGGCAGGCCGGGCACGCAGTCGAAGCCGTGCATCTCGGCAAGGGAATTTTAGAGCGTGATTTGGAAAAAATGTTTCCCGATCCGAAGACGGAAATCATCATGTATTGCGGCGGCGGATTCCGGTCCGCGCTCACATGCGATGCGGCACAAAAAATGGGCTATCGCAACGTCCATTCGCTCATCGGCGGCTACAAGGCGCTGGTGACGGCAGGCTGGCCGGTGAAAAGCGGCGATTAGGCCCGGCATGGCACGGCTTACCGGTTTTTGTTTCGATAAACCGCCACGGAGGGCGGCACATCGGTTGTGAATTCGGCAACCAAATCCTTCAGATGCATCAACATCCAGGGCTGGGCGAAGTTGTTGCCGTTCTTGGTGAAGACGATGTCGTCGGCCAGATAAATCGCGGAATGGATGGCGTTGCCGTCCTTGTTCAAAAGCAAGATGATGTCGCCGTAGGCGGTTGGCTCGCCGATTTTGTAATAGTTGGCCTTGAGATAGGCAACGGTGTACTTCGGATCGGAGAAGCGGTTGTCCGGTGTTGCATTGAAGAAATTCATCGTGCTCCAATGGCAATCCTCCGCCGGATCATTGGGTTGCGACGGCTCGGGATACGTGTAAAGGCGCTGGCGGGCAAATGGCGGGAGCAAATAAAGCAGGCTGATGGACGCGCCTTCGGGAAGGCGCTTGAACGATTCCAGCAGCGGCCGGATGTCTTTCTCCTGAATGCCGCGACCCCAGTAGCCGATGAGCTTGTCAACGTCCGTGTCCGGCCAGATGCGGACACGCACCATCACGGCGGACTGGCGTGAAAGCGTCTTGAGCAAATTCATGCGTTCGTTTTCCGACGGCACGCGCCGCAGCAAAATTTCCAAATCACTAAAACATTCGGCGTTACCCCGCGGATACAGCAATTTCCTCAGTGATGACATGACGGTGTCGCTGACCTGGCTGTCCGCCAGCTTGGCGTCGGGATTGTCCCCCACCAGGCAAAACGGGAACTGCATGAATTGATTGGATCCGTAGTGTCCCAAGGCGTCGTAAAATTTCGCCCGCGCCTGCGGCGTCAGGGAAAACACCAGTTCGTCATCCGGGGCGATGACGGTGTTTAAGCCCGCCACCGACAGGAGCGGTGGTGACAGCGCACGGTCAATTTCATTTGCCACCACCCCGCAAGACTGCATCAGTGACCGGACCTGCTCCGGCGTCATGCCCTCGAACGTCCAGGTTTCAATTTTGTTCGTGGCGGTTTCGTAGGCGAGGTATTCCTCCGGTTGTTCCAAATCAATGCTCCGGGTGAGGAATTGCCCCCACGGCGGCGGATTCTTTTCCTCGACCGCGATGCTGCTGCTGACACTGCGTTGGAGGGAGGCTGGCAAATCCTTTGTTTTTTCACCATCGCCCCCGGATCGAGTTTCAATCAGCCCGTAAGTCACCAACGCCGATGACATCACCAGCACCAGACTCAAAACGATCAACCCGGTAACATTGAACTGGAGAAGAATGCCACCCTTGGATTGAGATCCATTCATTGGTTTTGCAGCCATACAACTAAAAGAGCCATAATAGCTTATCACGGAAGCTTTTCAAGCAACTTTTTATACGTGCGCGAAGACCATGAACGGCAAAAGGGGGCGCACAATCGGGGCTGCGCGAAAATAAGCCACCGGAACGCCCACTCGCTCATCGGCGGCTACAACGGAATGGTGGCGGCAGGCTGGCCGGTGAAAAGCGGCACCTGATTCGTCATTGGGAAAGTGCTTCTTTTGCGACCACGACCACCGGAGTCTGAGGCGAAACATTACGACGGTGGAAGCAGACCCGGTTCAGGGCGTTCGTCACGGAGACGACTTTTTCACAAGTGCACTCGCCCATGAGGCAGATTTGAATCCAGTTTTTCCTGCGCAAATAGCCGCTGTTGTAGCTCAACAAATAACCGGCTTCCTGCATCGCTTCGCCGATTTTCACCGAGTTCATTTCCGTCGGCAGCGCAATCGTGACGACCGCCGGCGAGGTTTTCGCGCCGTTGCCAATCAAATCGAAACCGAGTTCCGTCAGCCGTGAGCGCAGCCACTCCGACCATTCGACCGTTTCCGCAAAACGTTTTTCCCAATTCACCCGTTTCACCGCCGCGTGCAACGCATGGAGCAGGTTCGACGAGAACGTGAATGGCGTGCCGCTCTGCTCCGCGTAATAGCCGAGATCGAGATAGCGCGGCAGTTTGCCCGGCGCTGGGGGGATTTCGTGATTGTAGAAAACCATCGAGATACCGGGATAGGCACGCAGCCCCTTGCCGCTGGAGCAGGACGCCAGATAAACACCGCTCAAATCCACTGGTATCGTGCCGATGGCGCTGATGCCGTCGAGACACAACTTCACGCCGCGTTCGGCGCACATCTTTTTGAGCGCGTCGAGGTCAGCCAAAATGCCCGTGGACGTTTCGCAATAGGTGCACCAGAGCCAAGCGGGAGACTTTGCATCTCCGCTAGGAGCGCGAACAGCTTTGTCCGCGCGTTTCGACGCTTTGGTTTGCGCGGACAAAGCTGTCCGCGCTCCGGGGAAGAATTTTTTCTCGACGGCTTTCAAATCCAGCGGCCGGCCCCAGTCAAAGGCGAGCGTGTCAAATTTCAAATTGAACCGCCGCGCGTGATCCACGAGGCGTTCGCCGAATTCGCCGTTGCTCAAAACAAGTCCGCGGCCCTTGAGCAAGGTCAATTGTCCGGCAACCGCGTCGTTGGCCAGGGTGCCGGAACCGACGAACAGTTCGACGTGCCGGGCACGGACGAGTTCGCAGAGGATTTGTTTGGCGGACTGAAAATCCTTTTTGAAACTTTCGCCGCGATGCGATTCCGGCGCCTGCTCGAATGCGCGGCGCACCTCGCGCCGCACCGCCACCGGACCGGGCAGAAAATTCACCGCGCTGGGATGAAACGAGCGCGCGGGCGACGAACGCAGGAATTCGCGCGCGGTGACCTCGAAGGTTTCGAGTGTGACATACATCGGCTGGAATTGCGCGTCGCCGCTGCCGACGAGCGGGCCGAATGGAACGAAGCCGAGGTGCTGATACAATCTTAGCTGGCGCGTGGTGCCGGAAATGATGGCGAGGTCGTAGCCCTTTTCAACGCCGTGCTGCCAGAGCAACGCGAGAATCCCCTGCAACACCTGGCCGCCGCGCGCCCCGCGGAATTTTTTCTCGATGGCCAGCAGCCGGATTTCGCAAACCGTCCGGCCCGCCGGCAAAAAGGCGCCGAGATTTGGCAGTTTCTGGTCGAGTGAAAACGGCCGGTTGCCGCGCACGGCGAGCATCCCGGCGAGCTTTTGATGGCTCAGGCAGATCAAATAAGTGTTTTCGGCGTGGAATTTATCCACGAGCCGCTGGGTCGGGGACTCCTGATGTTGGGGGATTTCCTCGACGAAGGTCTTGTAATTGAGCCGGTGAATCTGCTCGAATTCCCAGTCCTCGCTCGCGAATTTGAACACCAACGATTCCTGTGCGCTCATAATTTTGTGTGTTCGGGCTTGGATGCGACACCACGCCGCGCCAGCAGCGTTGCTATTTCTTCCGTTAAATTCCGCCGGTGCGCAAACAAAATAATTGCGGCCAGGACGGTCATGAGGGTCGCCGTCAAACCGTCATGGTTGAACCACCAGTCCACCAGCGGCAGACAGGCATAGACGAACATGGCCGGGAAAAGGCTCTTCCGCGTGACGGCAAAACCGCCGAGAAACAAAACGAGAATCGCCAACGCGACCCGATAGTCAAACATCAGCAACGCCCCGAATGAGGTGGCCACGCCCTTGCCACCGCGAAAGTGCAGTTGCACCGGCCAGATGTGCCCGACGACAACGGCCAGCGTTGCCAGCGCCATGGCCAGCCGGTTGTGATTGGCGTATTCCGCCGCGAACCAGACCGCCAGCACGCCTTTGCCCAAATCGCCCAGCATGGTCAGCGTAAAGCCGGGTTTGCCCAGAACGCGACCGACGTTGCGTGCGCCAACACTGCCGCTTTCGATTTCACGGAGGTCCCTGCCGGTGCGCGCGCGGACGAGGTAGTAGCCGGTTGCGAAACAGCCGAGCACGTAAGCGCCCAGCGCGCAGCCGGTTGCCCGGAGCCAGTTTGCAGACTGCAATTGTTCGATCCACATCATGCGGGCGTTTGCTTTTTGATGATCGCGCCGCCAGCTTAACTTGAACCGCGCGCGGGTGTGAATCAAAAATTTCAATTGACGCTCTTTTTTTTCGATGTGCCGCCGCGGCATCGCTTTGTCTCGACAACCAATGAAATGTGCGGCAGATTTCCCGTGCCAGGGCCCATGGAATGTGGACTTACGAACCCCGCCAGGGCCGGAAGGCAGCAACGGTAGTTTGCTCGACATCTGCCGTGGTCACCCTGGCATTCTGAATTTACGATTTATGATTTCGCATTTACGATTGCCAGCGCAATCAACTAAAACTCGTAAATCGTAAAACGAAAATCGAAAATGGCCTATCAAGTAATCGCCAGAAAATACCGTCCGCAGCGGTTCGCCGATGTCGTCGGGCAGGAACACGTCACCCAGACGCTCGCCAATGCCATCGGGCAAAAACGCATTGCGCACGCCTACCTGTTTTGCGGCCCGCGCGGCACCGGCAAGACGACCATCGCCCGCATTTTCGCCAAATGCCTGAACTGCGCCGGCGGCCCGAAAGTCAATTTTGACGACAGGGACCCGCGCTGCATCGAAATCGCCGAAGGCCGCTCGCTCGACGTGCTGGAAATTGACGGCGCGAGCAACAACGGCGTCGAACAGGTGCGCGAACTGCGCGAGACCTGCAAATACGCGCCCGCCAATTCGCAGTTCAAAATCTACATCATTGACGAAGTTCACATGCTCTCGACAGCGGCGTTCAACGCGCTGCTCAAGACGCTGGAAGAGCCGCCGGCGCACGTGAAATTCATGTTTGCCACGACCGACCCGGAAAAGGTCCTGCCGACCATCCTTTCGCGCTGCCAGCGTTTTGATCTGCGCCGGATTCCGTCCGCGCTCATCACCAAACACCTCGCGCACATCGCGAAGCTGGAGAAGGTGAAAATTGACGAAACCGCGCTCCATGCCATCGCGCGCGGCGCGGATGGCGCAATGCGCGACGCCGAATCCACACTCGACCAGCTCATCAGCTTTTGCGGCGAAAAAATCGAGGAAGCGGACGTGCTGTCCATGTTCGGTCTCGCCGCCCAAAGCCAGGTTCTGGGCCTGAGCAAGGCTGTGCTGGCCGGTGAAATTCAAACGGCGCTCGTTGAGTTGAATGAACTTGCGCAAAACGGCAAGGACCTCGGGCGGTTGCTTTCCGATCTGCTGAATCATTTCCGCAACCTGCTCATTTTCCAGGTCTCGCGCGGCGACTTGAATCTGCTGGAAGTCTCCGAGACCGAAGTTGCGGCGCTCAAGGAACAAACTTCGCTGGCCAACACGGAATCGCTCACGCGCATTCTCGAAGTGCTCACCGATGCCGAACTTCGCCTGCGCGATACCGCGTCCAGGAAAATCCTGCTCGAAGTCACCCTGCTCAAGGCCATCGAAGCGCGCAACGCCATCAATCTCGATTCGGTTTTGAAACAATTGAACTCATTGCGCGGCGGCGGTGGCACAGGCATTCAGCCCGTGTCTGCGGCGGCAAGTTCTCCCGCTGCCGCGCCGGCAACGCGGCCAGCCCCCAAAAGCCATGTTGTTCATCAGGAGGCTGCTGCTGCAACCGCCCCGCTGGCCGAAGCGACGCCGGTTTCCGCCGATCTGGCCGGGTTGTGGGCAAAACTGGTTGAAGCCGTTGGCCGCGTCAGCCCATTCACGCGCAGTTATCTCGTGGACGCAAATCCCGTTTCGTTTGAAAAAGGCATCCTGACCATCGGTTTCGATCCCGAATTTGAGGATCACCTTGGCCTCGTGGACAACGCACGCAATCACACGTTGCTCCAGACCAAGCTCGCCGAACTGGGCCATGCGAACGCGCAGATTAAATTTGTCAAAACCGAAGCATCTGCCGTCCGCGCGACGCAACCGTCCCCAACCGCGTCCGCTGCACCAACCGCGCTGAAGCAAAATGAAGGCGGGGCCTCCGCGTCTTCCGCGTCCGCTGCAAAAGGAAGACCGGTTTCTGTTTCCTTCAACAAGGACGATTTCAAGAACGATCCCTTGATTCAAAAGGCGCTGGAAATTTTCAAAGGCCAGATTGTCGAAGTCCGCGCTTGATTTTCCCAAGAACCGAGAACCCAGACCCCAAACCCAAATTTATGTCCAGCATCGGCAAACTCATGAAACAGGCTGCGCGGATGCAGCAGCAAATGGAACAGGTGCAGGCGCAACTCGCCGCGCGCACCGTCGAGGCGACCAGCGGCGGCGGCGCGGTCAAGGTCGTTGCCAAGTGCGACGGCAACATCGCCTCCATCAAGATTGATCCGCAGGCGCTCAATCCGTCGGACGCGCAGTTGCTCGAAGACATGATTGTGACCGCCGCAAACCAGGCGCTTGGCCAGGCCAAAGAAATTTCCAACACGGAAATGGGCAAGGTCACGGCCGGGTTGAGCCTGCCCGGATTGATGTAGAATTTAAATCATCCTCCTCCTCGTCCTCGTAATCGAGAGCCGGGGACGAGGACGAGGACGAGCAATGCCGCTTCCAGAGCCGATTGGTTTGTTGATCGCCGAACTGAACAAGTTACCCGGCATCGGGCCGCGTTCCGCCGAGCGCATCGCGCTGCATCTCGCGCAAACGGATTCCGCGGTGGTGAAACATCTCGCCGACACGATGGTTCATGCCCGCGAAAAAATTCACTTTTGCACGACCTGCGGCGCGCTGACCGAGAAATCCCCCTGCTCCATTTGCTCCGACACCCGGCGTGACGCATCGCTCGTGTGTGTGGTCGAGCGTGCGGTGGACATTCTTAGCATCGAAAAATCCGGAACGTATCGCGGCAAGTTTCACGTGCTCGGCGGAAAAATCTCCCCGCTCGACGGTGTCGAACCGGAAGACCTGCGCATTGCTGAAATGGAAAAACGGCTGAAGCAGGAGCCGATCAGGGAAATCATCATCGCGTTGGGCACCGACGTGGAAGGCGACGCCACGAGCCATTACCTCGCCAAACGGCTGACGCGCAATAAACTGAAAATTTCCCGCATCGCCTATGGTTTGCCGGCCGGCAGCGGACTGGAATTCGCCGACGAACTGACGCTGAGCCGCGCATTGGAAGGCCGCAGGGAAATGACAAACGACTAAACCATAATGACTAAGGAAGGTCGAATGACAAAATCCAAATTCCGGGGAGCCGCGGGCAAAATTCTTCATTGGGATTTGGCCATTCATTCGTCATTAGGATTTAGTGATTAGTCATTGCGTTTCGCGGCCATGAAACCTGAAATCGTCGTTTTTGATTTAGGCAAGGTCCTGGTGGACTTCGATTACTCGATTGCCGCGCGCAAAATCGCCGCCCGCAGCACAATCCCGCTCGACGGGATCTACGATTTTATCGGGAGTTCCGACATCACTGTCAAATACGAGGTCGGTCTGGTTACACGGCGAGAATTTTTTGAGCAGATGCGAAAGGCAATCGGGTTTCACGGCACGTTCGAGGAATTCGGTGAATTTTTCGCGGACATTTTCACCCCGATTCCACCCACGATCGAGCTTCACGCCGAACTGCGCCGGCACGGCATTCCAACCTACATTTTCTCTAACACGAACGACCTCGCTATCGAGCACATCCGGAGGAATTTCCCATTCTTCAAGAATTTCGACGGCTACATTTATTCCTGTGAAGTTGGCGCAATGAAGCCCGATGCCAAAATTTATGAGGCGCTGGAAAAAATGGCTGGCCGGCGCGGCGCAGAAATCCTTTACATCGACGACCGGCCGGAAAATGTCGCGGCGGGCTGCGCGCGCGGCTGGCGGGCAATTTTGCATGAATCACCGGAGAAATCCCGCGCGGCGGTGGAGAACGTCGGTCTGCTTGCGAAAATGCAGGAGCCGACGTGAGGAGGCTCTGAAATATTCCGGGTTTCAGACTTTTGAAATGAGCCTCGTCACCTCGTTTCCTACAAGTCTTGATTTGAACGCGGCTTGACCGGTTTGACCGGCTTGAGGCCGACTTCGTGGGCGATGTCGTCGAACTCATCGCGGCTAACATTTTCAAGTTGTTTGCCGCGCGCCTTGAGCTTCTCGTTGATCTTGACGGCTTTTTCGGTCATCACCGCGTGTGTTTCCTCGGTGCCGCCAACAAGCGCGAAATTCGGGCCGGTGGTGAGCCGCTTGTGACCGTCGGAATCCAGTCCGACACCGAGCATCACCATCTTGCGTTTTTTCTTTTTGGACGCGTTCGACATCAATTCAGCCTAAAGCCAGCGTCCAACCCGGTCAAGCCGCTGGCGAATAATGTGGAATTTGTTCTGCGCCAGATTGAAATTCAGAGCTTCAAGGCACGCGATGGCGGGTATATCCAACGAACCAAGCGTCTCATCCCTTTGATTTATTAAATGCCGTCCGACACTGTCGTGGAACCAACGCAGCGTATCTTTGATCGTTCACCCCGCAAATCGGCACGGTCAATGGCTTGCCGTCGTCGGCAAAAAGAATCAACAGGAATGACTCGGCGGTTTTTGCCCAGTTGCGCGGGCTGGGATAATTTGGCGCCAGACCGCTGAAACAGCTGCGCAGCATGACTGTTTTGAGCCACTACCCCACATCCGCGGTCAGGGCACCGGTCGTTGAGCAGCGGGGCCGCCCAGCTTTTGAATTTGCTTTTTCCCGTTTTGAAGATTTACTTGCGTGCGAGCCATGCAATTGCGCATACCAAACTCCCTCCGTCCGGCAATCCTGCTCGCGTGTCTTTTGAGTCTGTGCGCACAAACTCCTTGCCGCGCGCAAACGGCGACCATTCTGTGGAAATTCCCCCTGCCCTTCCGGGAATTTTATCGGGAAGCCACTTCGTCCGCGGCCGTCGCTCCCGACGGCACCATTTATCAGGCGACGTTTCAGGGCGCATTGTTCGCCCTCACGCCGCAAGGCACCGTGAAATGGAAATTCAAGGCAGGCCGCGAAATCAAATCATCACCGGCCATTGCCGATGATGGCACAATTTATTTCGGCTCGCGCGACTGGAAATTTTACGCCGTTTCGCCAGCCGGCAAGCCCAAATGGACTTTCGTAACCGGCGGCTGGGTGGATTCCTCACCGGCCATTGGCGCCGACGGCACAATTTACTTCGGTTCGTGGGATAGAAACTTTTATGCGCTGAAGCCCGATGGCTCGCAAAAATGGGTTTTTGCGACGAGCAACATTGTCGTTTCCTCGCCGGCGATCAGCGCGGACGGCACGATTTATTTCGGCTCGCACGACAAAAAATTTTACGCGCTGAAGCCGGACGGAACGGTTCGCTGGACGTTTTCAACCGGCGCTGAAATCATTTCTTCGCCCGCCATCGCTGCCGATGGCACGATTTATTTTACCTCGATGGACGGAAACCTGTATGCGTTGCATCCGGACGGGACGGAACGCTGGCGTCTGCACACCGACGGAGCAACCGAGTCATCGCCGGTGCTCGACGAAAACGGGAACATTTATTTGTCGGCGAACGCCTGGAACCTGGCCATTGACCGGGACGGAAAGAAACGTTGGTCCTGGTGTTCGGCAATACCGGTGGATGTCTCCCCGGCGGTGGCCGCGAACGGCGAGGTCTATTTCGCCGCGCCGTGGCGAAGATTATTCGCCTGTCGAGAGGACGGTTCCGAGTTGTGGCACTTTGACACGTCGCTGAATCTCTCCACTTCGCCGGTCATCGGCGGCGACGGCATCGTTTACACGTGCGACGGCAGAATCTTGTTTGCCGTCATTCCGCCGGACAATCCGCCGCCGCTGGCGAAAAGTTCATGGCCGATGTTCCGTGCCAATCCCCGCCACACCGGCCGCGTGCAGAGCGTGAATTGACCCGGCGTTGGAAATTTTCACAACCGCTCGCGTCCGCCAAAACCCGTGTCGAGGTCGTGCCAGAACTCGATGTCGTCCTCCTCCTGCTCCCAGCAGAGAAAGGCCTCCCGGCCGCCGATGATGGCCGGAAAATCCACCAGCCCGCGCGACAAGTCCTTGATGAAAATCCGGCGGCGCTGGAACTCGGCGAGAATTCCCTGCATGTCCGCAAGCGCGCGAATCCAACTGTTCACCGTTTCGCCGCCCGCATCATGCCCCTGTCCCGTCAGCCCGCTCAAGCGTTTGTCGAAACGCTCCAGGTCCTGCCGTAACCGGTTGAGCTGTTCCAGCCACTGGCGGATTTGCGGCAACAGCGCGCGCGCCTCGTCGCGGGTGTAATGTTTGTCGAAACGATGTTCCATCAGCGGAAAAATTGCCGCGCCTCAAGGATAAAACTTGCCCCTCCGCCTGCCAAAAACGCAGGCGCGCAAGCGGATGAATGAACACGCCGGGCAGACTACTGCTGCCACGTGCGCTTCTTGTGCCGATTCAGACGCAGCTTCTTGCGCCGTTTATGCCGGTTGATTTTTGCCTTGCGGCGTTTTTTGATTGAACCCATGCGCGGATGGGATAAGCGAAAAACGGAAGAAAGCCAACCTGATTTTTTGTTCGGGCATCTGCAGGTATAACCCGCGCCGCGATCCATCAATACTGGTTCGGCGCGAAGGTCCATCCGATGCTGTCGAAAACGTCGAAAATGACGCAGGCGAAATCCGCGTCATAATCCATCTCCTCCGGCAGGGTGGCGGTCAGGGGATGCCCGGACGCGTTCACGGTGAAAACCAGATTGGACTTGCGGCCCGCGAAGACAATCCACACCTCTTCCTCATGGCGTTCGGCCTTGCAGGGCAAACCGGCGGCGGCGAATCGCTCGCAAATCTCCGCAACCGTGACCGTTGAAGGGTACTGCTTCGATTCGGCGAAAAAATTGTCTTCCACTATCATTACGTCTTTCCCGTTGAGCGACTGAAAGCAAAAAGGATGCCGCCTAACCATCCTAAATCCGCAAAGAAATGCCGCGACTTCAAATCACGTTCGTCGTCAAGGGTGCGTGACGACGCCGGCGATTACGCGAATCGCCCTGATTTTGCAACGACCGATCCCAGATGATTCGCCGCGTCGGCCACGCCAGCGACGACTTCCTCGCGCGTCTTCAAATCGCGGACGCGGACGTAGTCATCGTTTTCCAAGCGCGCGGTGTGGGACACCTTCAATTCCTGCGCGCGTTTGAATTGCTTGTCCGGCTTGGCGGGAGTGAGCGGATATTCCACTGCGTATCCGGCGGCGCGCAGATCCTGGACGAGTTTCAAGGACTGCGGGCGCAAATTTTCGTCTTCGATCAAAACGAAAACGTCCGTGGTGGCATCGAATTTCGGCAGGAGGCCGCGCGCCTTGAGCAGTTCCAGCAGCACCACGTCGCCCATGCCGAAGCCGAGCGCGGGCAAATCCACCTTGCCGCCGCTGATGAGTTTGACGAGGTTGTCGTAACGTCCGCCGCCGGCGATGGCACGGAACTCGCCTTTGGCGTCGAACGCCTCGAACACGACGCCGGTGTAATACGCCAGCCCGCGGATGACGTGGTAATCCACCTTCACGAACTCGCGCAGCCCACGCGCGGCCAGATTGTCCAGAATGCCCTGGAGCTCCGCGGTGGGCCTGCCCGACTTGATGAATTGGTTCACCGCCTCGAGCGGAAAACCGAGCGCAGCGAGTTTTTTCCCGCTTTCCTCCGGCAGTGTGCGCTCCAGTTTGTCAATAATTTGAAAGAATTCGTATTCCTGATTGGGTCTGGCGTCCGGGGTCTGGCGTCTCGAGTCGTAAAATTGTTTCCAGGCATTCCGGCTGCTCAGGCGAATGATGAAATCCTTCCCGGTCAAACCGAAGGAGCGCAACGTGTCAATGAGCAACGCGATCAATTCCGCGTCCGCCGCCAGGTCCGTCTCACCGATAAGGTCGGCGTTGAACTGGAAATGTTCGCGCAACCGGCCCTTCTGCTGGCGTTCGTAACGGAACAGTTGCGGGATGGCAAACCATTTGACGGGTTTTTTGTAATTGCGCTCGTGCGCGGCCACCATCCGGGCAAGCGTCGGCGTCATTTCCGGACGCAACGCTACGGCGCGGTTGCCCTTGTCCACGAAATTGTAAAGCTGGCCGACAATTTCATCGCCGCTCTTGGTGGTGAACAATTCGAGCGATTCGAGCGGCGGGCCGTCGTATTCGCGGAAGCCGTAGCGCCGGGCGGTTTCGCGCCATCGGTCGAAAATGAACTGGCGGGCATCGGCGCTCCAAACATCGGAGTGCGGCAATGGTTCGGGATAGAAATCGCGGAAACCGGGTAATCGTTCCATGCCGCGAAGTTAAAAAGTAAGCGGCAAAAGGTAAAAGATAAAACGCAGCAAGTTTTCGCGGCGTTCCAAGATCAAGAACCGGCTTGGAAGACAAACCTTGCCAGTCCCAGGGCCGCTCCGCCCAAAATCAGCCAGGTCGAGTTGACGCGATAGCAGAGCAGCCAGACTGCGGCGGCCATGGCGAGCGAAATGGTCAGCCAGTCCACCAGCGCCACCCGGCCCAACTGCCAGGTCACAACGGCCATGAGCGCCAGCGAGGCCACGTTCACCCCGTCCAAAACGGCGCCGGCCAGCCGCGATTCGCGCAGGCGCGGCACGAGCGGTCCGCTGACGGCTACCAGCACAAACGACGGCAGGAAAATTGCCACCGTGGCCAGGAATGCCGCCTTGGGTCCGCCCAGAATATATCCGATGAAAGTGGCGGTGGTGAAAACCGGTCCCGGCGTGAACTGGCCGACAGACACCGCGTCCAGCAACTGGTTTTCAGTAAGCCAATGCCAGTGTTCGACCAGGTCGGCGCGCAAAAACGCCAGCAGCACGTAACCGCTGCCAAACAGCACGGACCCGACTTTCAGGAAGAACAGAAACATGGCCCACAAACTGAATGGCGCGGCCGCGCCCGTCGCCGCAGCCAGCGGCGCTGCGGAAGTCATTCCCAACAACGGTGTCAGGCAGGCCACGGCACTTTTTTGTTGTGACCGGGCGCGGATGGCCAGCATGAGCACACCAGCGATCAAAAGGACCAACAGCGGATTGATGCCGAAGTAACTCAGCGCGGCGGCCCCCAGACCGACGATGGCCAGCAGCTTTGTTTTGACTGCGGTGCGTCCCAGATTCCATAACGCCTGTACCACCACCGCGATGATGACGGGCTTGATGCCGTAGAGCAGCCCTTCCGTCTCCGGCATTTTCCCGAACTTCAGGTAAGCCCAGGCAATGATGCTGACGATGAGTGCAGCGGGCAGGATGAAGCAAACGCCACCCAGCAGCAGTCCCATCCAACCCGCGCGGCGATAGCCAAGGAAGATTGCGAGTTCGGTCGAGTTCGGCCCCGGAATGAGGTTGACGACGCCCAGCAAATCAAGAAATTCCTCGCGCGAGAGCCAGCCGCACCGGACCACCGCTTCCCGTTCCATCAGGGCGATGTGCGCGGCCGGACCGCCAAAGGCGGTGAAGCCGAGTCGTAGAAACAGGCCGGCCACATCAAACAGATTCGCGATCTTCCTGAGTGGCGTGGAATTCATTGCTTCGGTTTCAATGATTCACGCCTTCCAACAGGCGCGGCGCGTGTCCACGATGAAACAATTCCGGGCCGAAGGTGAATTGGTAGGCGATATACATTTGGAATTCCGTTGGTCCGTCAATCGAACATCCGGCGGAGAAAAGTAAATGGCGGTGTTCATTGATGTCAATCGCGGTTCTCCAAAACATGGTGAAAATTCAAACTAAGGCACTGCCCATTTTTGCCATTGCTTAAGAACTCCACCACGAAGGGTGTTTTAATCGCCGATTAAATAGAATCCCAAAATGATGAGACCGCCGGTTGCGACTCCCGCCACGAGCAGGCCGATCAAGCGATTGGCGGTCATCTTGATCCCTTGCCCGCCATTGGTCTGCGCGAATAGCCAGCCGCAGAAGGCAAAGAGGCCAAGGACGATGGCGCAATGAGAAATCCATTGATGGCCGGTGAGTTTTTCCATCCCTGCCAAGACGGCGGGAATTTTTTCTTTCGCGACCACCAGCAGGGCATTGGCCACACTGGCAAGGGCCAATGAAAGTCCGAATGAAACTGTGTATTTTGAGACGCCGGTGTTTTCCATGTTGCTCTCCTGTTTTTAATTTCACCTCGCCAGCAATCCTACTTTTACTCCCATCGCTATGATGGCCCCGTCACCCTCCACCATCAATGCCAGCAGGGCAACCATGCCTGCCACCCAAAGCACCACGCGGCGCGCATCCTTGTTTGCCGACAAATTGTTGGCGGCGGCGATGGGCAGATAGGTGACCAGCAGCAGCAGCATGATGACCAGATGCTCCTTTGTCTCCATGAAGAAGCTATGGGCGAAAGGCCAGGGTCCTTTCAAAATGATGGTCTTGTCCACCTTGTAGGAGAAGACATACCAGTAACCGGCGATCAAAAAAGCGATCCACATGAAAACCGCGGCGGCACAGCTCATCCTTTGGATCCGGCTTTGATTGGCTTCGGAGACGTTCAGCACATCCACAAAAACCCACAAGGTCGTGACGAGGCAGGCCACCCCGAACAAAACATGAGCCAACAAGACAAGTTCATTCATAACGCAATCGAAAACACTCCGTCACCAGTTAAACAACCGATCTTTCACAAAAACTACAGCCAGTTTGTATCAGACTGCCTCATCGAGTGAATGCAATTTACTTTGTTGAAGCGCGTAGTCAAGCAGCCGGTCAATAGGGTCAGCATGACCGGCGCTCTTTTTCTTGACGAGCAGGCCCGTTCTCTTAAAGCCTGATGAAAAATCGAACGGTCAATGTCGTCCAAGGATAATCACCGAACATTTATGCGCCACGTCGTCAAAACCATCTCGCTGGCCGTTTGCCTGAATCTGGTTCCGGCGGTGCGCACCGTCGCGGGTCCGCCGTTTCTGACCGACGACCCGGAACCGGTGGATTACCAACATTGGGAAGCGTACATGTTCACTCTCGGCGACCACTCCGGCGGCGGCTACGCTATCGAAGGCCCGGCCGTTGAGCTGAATTATGGCGTGCTGCCCGACACGCAACTGCATTTGATCGTGCCGATGACCACGCTTGGCGGCGACGGCGCGCCGACCGTTTCCGGTCTGGGCGACACCGAGTTTGGCATCAAATACCGGTTCCTGCATGAAACGAACGGCTGGCCGCAAATCGGAGTTTTTCCACTGGCCGAATTGCCGACCGGCAATTCCGACCGCGGTTTAGGCAACGGGCGGATCTGGTTTCAATTGCCGGTCTGGTTGCAAAAAAGCTGGGGGTCGTGGACGACTTACGGCGGCGGCGGCGAGGTTTTGAATTCCGCGCCCGGCCAGCGCGATCATCCGTACGGCGGCTGGCTCTTGCAGCGCGATTTCGGGCCGCACCTCACCTTCGGCGGCGAATTGTTTGCGCAGGGCAAGGACACCGATGACGGTAACGGATTTGCCGCGCTCAACTTCGGTGGTTCATGCAACATCAACGAGCATTTCAGTCTGCTGTTCAGCGCAGGCCACAGCGTTGCCGGCGACCAGCACACGATTTGGTATTTCGCGTTTTACTGGACTTGGTGACCGGAAGATTTATCAGCCTCTCAGGGCTGCGCTACCGTCGGCACTTTCGACGGTGATGTTTTACGGAATTAAAATTGTTCCGCCCGAAATCAATTCACGCGGCAAAGGTGCCCGGCAAAGGAATGGCCTTCCGCCATCTCGGCCTTTTTCCCGGAAAGAAAACCAGGGCCGCGAAGATCACAGCCCTGGCATACATGGAGATTAATTCTGCGCCGCCACCTTTGAAGGCGTGAGTTTGAGCACGTCGGCCCGCATTTCCTTGCCGGCCTTGAATTTCACCATGGCACGGGCGGGGATGGGCACATCGGTCTCCGGCGCGTTGGGATTGCGGCCGACGCGCGCCTTGCGGATCTTCACCTCAAAGACGCCGAAGTTGCGCAGTTCCACCTTGTCGCCTTTGGCCAAGGCTTCGGAGATATAGTCCAGGGTCTTCTGGACGACGTCGAAAACCTGTTGCTGGCCGAGGCCCGTTTCGTTGCTGATGCGGATAACCAAGTCACGTTTTGTGAGAGTCATAACTTTTTATCGGGTTTTATTGGGTTGAATTCATTATTACTGAACCACGCGGATTGTCCAGAAATCATTGGCCAGATTATCGTCGGTCACATACGCGTAGGGCAGGGTGAAATAACCTTTCATGCCCCACTGGTCGCCCCATGAATTGCGGACGATGAACCACTGCTTTGTATCGTCGTAGCCGACACCGACGACCGCGTGGCCGCCAACGGCCCGCTCGCCGGATTTCGGCAGCGAGGCGTGGCCGGTCCGGGCGACCTGCATACTTTCAAACCCTTCATAAACGGTAAAGCCGAAGATAAACGGATAACCCGAAGCAAGGCAACCTTTGAGCTGGTTTAAAATCGGCGTCACGCGCTGATACAAAACCACCTTGTATTTGAGCGCGTCGGCGTAGCACTTCGCCGGGGGTTTGGTTTTGAACCGGACAATGTCGTAGGGCCATTCGGTTTCCGGGCAGTCGCCCTGTTTGCCGACGCATTTGATGCCGTCGCGGATTTGCGCGCCGCTGTCCGAATCAATCGTGTGTTCGATGGCGCGTTCGTTGTAATAAATGAACAGGCGCGACGGGGTGAAGAGCTGCGCGAGTTTCTGTTTCAGACGGTCGAACTGAATGGCGGCGGCGATGGCATTGGCGGTGCAACTGCCGAGCTGGCCCTGGTCGTAAACCGGCGGGCATTGCGCGCGCAGGTCGGCTTTCGCGGGCGGCGCGGCGGCCAGCTCGGCGGGCGCGGCATAGAAATGGTCGCGCTGATCTGGCAAATCCGGCACCCAGCCATAGCGGGCGGTTTTGTAGCCCATAAGTTTCATTGCCATTGCTGAAATGAACGCTGCCATTTTATAATGTTAAGTCATTGGTCTTGTCCACAAAAAAAACGAGCGTTTTTAACCAACCAGCCCGCGGGAAATACTAATTTTTATTCTTGCATTACGGCCCTGCCCCATCAAGATGCCCCGCATTCGGCCTGATTGCGTGACGACTGCGGATTTATTGTGGAATAAATCAAAAGATTTTCCGAACCGATGAAGCTCACTGCCACCATTCCAAGCTTTTGCGTCGTCGTTCTTGCCCTGCTGTGCCCGGCCCTGGCACGTGCGGCGGACGACACGCCCATCATGCCGCTGTCGGAAATCAAGCCGGGCATGATGGGCGAGTGGCACACGACAGTTTCCGGCAGCCGCGTGGACAGCTTTCCGATGCAGGTGGTGGGCATCGCAGAAAATTTCATCGGCCCGCAACGGCCCGTCATCATCTGCAAAGCGCTGGATGCCACCAACAAGTTCACCGGTCCGGTCGCGGGTATGAGCGGTAGCCCGGTGTTCATTGATGGCAAACTCATTGGCGCCTACGCCTACGGTTTCCTCTGGCCCAAGGATCAGGCGTTGATTGGCGTCACGCCCGTCGAATCCATGCTCGAAGTGGAAACCAATTATCCGCCCGCCGCGCAGCCGGCGGGAACGAACGGCTTGGCGTCCCGCAATGCGGGAGAAACCGGCGCGGACCCGCAATGGCTGGCGGGCCCGGTCGGCGACGCGCCGAGCCTGCCCGCATTGGCCGCGCTGCAATCGGCGATGAAACCGCTCCCGACGCCGCTGTTCGTTTCCGGCGTTTCGGAACGGACGCTCCAGAAGTTCTCCTCACGCCTGGCCGCGCTTGGCCTTGACGTGATGCAGGCGCCGTCCGGCTTGGCTTCGCACGACATTGACAACGACCCAAAACCGGGCCAGCCGCTGGCCGGGGTGTTGATGAGCGGCGATTTTGATTTTACCGGCACCGGCACAGTCACGTGGCGCAAGGGTAACCGCATCCTGGCCTTTGGACATCCCTTCCTGCAAAGCGGGCCGGCGGAAATGCCCATGGCTTCGGCGGAAATCCTCACCGTGGTGCAATCCGTCCAGCGGTCATTCAAGTTGTCCAACACCGGCCCGGTCATTGGTACGATTTATCAGGATCGGTTGACCGCCATTGCCGGCGAGATCGGACGCAAACCGAACACGACGCATTTCGAGGTGCAACTCGAAGCGCCCGGCGGCAAGGAACATCATTTTCAGGGGGAATTGTTCCAGAACCAGATGCTGTCGCCCACCATCTCTGCGATTTCGCTGCTGGAATCCATTTACGACACCGTGGAATCGGAGGATCAACAGACAATGTACATGGACTTCACCATGGACATTCCCGGGCACGATCCCGTCAAACTTTCAGAGGCCGCCAGCGGCGAAGATGCGGGCTATTTCCTGGCCATCCGTCAGCTTGAACTCTACGAGTCGCTGCTGGAAAACCCCTGCGAGTTCCCGAACGTGAAGTCGCTGACTTTTCACGTCCGCATGGTGGATGGCTGGAAATCAAGCCAGTTGGATTCCTTGGAAATGGATCAAAATGAAATCAAGCCCGGGGCCACGCTTCATGCCGTCATCGGCCTGCGCAATTATCGCGGTGAACCATCCACCATCCCCGTGTCGGTTCCCATTCCCGCGGACCTGCGGGCGTCGGAGGTGCAATTGTTCGTCGGTGACGCTGATGCGGCGTTACGGATGGATGAACCGCCCCGGCTGCCGCCGCAAACCCTGGACCAGGTGCTCGACCGCATCCGCCTGACCCGTTCCCATCAAAACATCTGCGTCAAGCTGCTCCAAACCGCGCCCGGCCTTTCCGTGGAAGGAAAGAATCTTCCCGACCTGCCGCCGTCGGTCGCAGCGCAGTTTGCATCGCCTAATTCCAACACCGAGAAGGCGACACTCAGCCGCATCACACTTTGGGAAACGAACTTCCCGGCGGCGGGAACGTTCAATGGACAAATAACCTTAACAGTGAGGATCAAATGAAACGACGCTTCCTGAATCTGTTCATCAGTTCGGCGCTGCTGGTGTTGAATTCCGCCCCGGCGGTCCGGGCGGTGAACACCGACAAGGTGGACCACGACACGTTTGCCGAGTTCAACCAGGGTGAATTCGACAACGTCTCGCTCACCAGCGACGGGCACCTGGCCTTGGCACCGGCCATCACCAACCTGGCCAGTGCCACTGACCCGATCATCTGGTCCGCCGTTCAGGATGCGCGCGGCAACCTGTTTTTCGGCACTGGCAACCAGGGCAAGATTTACAAACTCACGCCCAAGGGCGAACTGACCGTCTTCTTTGCGCCCAACGAAGTGATGGTTCATGCCTTGGCCCTCGACGGCAAAGGCCGGCTCTACGCCGCAACGTCGCCCAACGGACGGGTGTATCGCCTCGACGCCGACGGTCGTGCCGAGGTTTATTGCAATCCTGGTGAGACTTACATCTGGGCCATGACCTTCGACAAGGATGGCGCGCTTTATCTTGCCACCGGCAATCACGGCAAGATCCTCCGGGTGGCCCCAACCAATTCCACACCGGCCGTGGCGGAAACTTATTTTGAAACCGAGGAAACCCACATCAATGTGCTGGCGTGGGACAAGAACGGGAGCCTGCTCGCCGGCACCAGCCCGCACGGTTACCTCTACTGCATTGACAAGGCCAAACACGGCTTTGTGCTGTTCAACTCCGGCGATACCGAACTCAAACAGATTGCGGTCGCCCCCGATGGCTTGATCTACGCTTCGACCTTTGTGGGCAATTCCCGGTCGGAACCGTCGTCGGGCTCCGGTCCGGGGAGAATGATTTTTTCGGCCATGGGCACCGGCGGCACCAGCAATAGTTCCGGCAAAGCCGACGCGTCAACCAATGCGCTGCCGTCTTCACATGCGCCCACAGATGAAGGTCCTCAGCCTTCTCCAGGCGGCCCAGTGATGGCTGGCGGCGCTCCGGGCCAGGGCGGAATGCCGGGCACAGGCGGCCCGTCGCAAGGCGGCATTTATCTGATTGATACCAAAGGTTTTCACGAACGTTACTGGAGCGCGCCCGGCGAGGCAATTTACTCGATGACCCTGTTGCCGGACGGAAATCTGCTGGTCGGCACGGGCGATAAAGGCCGGATTTATTCCGTGGCCAGCCCCAATCACTGGCAGCTATTACAGAAGACCAGCGACGGCGCACAAGTGTCGGCCCTGCTGCCGGACGCGGCAAATCCGAAGGAATATTACGCCCTCACCAGCCACCCCGGAAAACTGTACCGGCTTGATTTCACGCTGGCGACCAACGGCACCTACACGTCCAAGGCTTTCGACGCGAAACAAAAAAGCCTGTGGGGCAAACTGCATCCGACCGGGGATGTTCCCACCAATACCTCGCTCGAATTTTCCACCCGTTCCGGCAACACGGACAAACCGGAAAAGACCTGGAGCGACTGGTCCGCGCCGGCGCCGCTCGCCCCCGAAATCACCGTCACCAGTCCGCTCGCCCGCTATTTGCAATACCGGGTGTTGTTCAAACGCGACGCGAAATCTCCCAACGCAACCGCCCAATTACGGCGGGTGCAGTTCTATTTCCAAAACCAGAACGCCGCGCCGGTCATTTCGCGCGTCAAAGTCCACAACGAAGGCTTTGGCGTCGCCAAAATGCCCATGCCCCAGCCCGAAGCGCCCGCGGTCAACCTGAATCAACTGCTGGGCAGCGGCAGCGGCGATCTCCCCAACGCGTCCGGCCCCAATCCAGCCATGGTGGCAATAGCGGCGATGATGGCGCACCCACCGTTGAAAATGACGAAAAGTCCCGGCCTTTGCACGGTGGTCTGGGAAGCTAGCGACCCCAACCAGGATAAACTCATTTATTCCGTCGCAATTCGGGCTGAATCCGAAACGCAATGGACCACGCTCGTGGACAAAACCGAGGACTCTTTTTATTCCTTTGACACCACTGGATTTCGCGAGGGGCTTTATTATGTTAAAGTCACCGCCTCGGATGAGCCGTCGAACACGCCGGAAACCGCGCGGACCGCGGAGGAAACCAGCGAAGCATTCTTGATTGATAACACCCCGCCGGTGCTCACGGTCAAGAAACAGGAAGTCTCGAAAGATCACGCCCGCATCGCCGTGGAAGCCGTGGACACCGCCAGCGTCATCAGTTCCGCCGGCTATTTGCTCGATGGCAAGGATGAAGTGGCCTTGCGCCCCGATGACCTGATTTTCGATTCGACCAATGAAACATTCGTCGTCGAACTGACCGGCTTGAGCAAGGGTGCGCACAGCCTGTTGTTGCGCGTGCAAAGCGAGGCGAAGAATACGTCCGTGCTCAAGCTGAACTTTGAAGCGAAATAGATATTCGTTCCCCGGAGCGCGGCGTTTACGCCACTTCGACGTGCGAAACGAAAGCGGGCCGGGCATTCCCAGCATGTCGTCACTGCGGAACGTGAAGCGAGTGGAAGCCTGCGCCCCGCCACTCATTTACGCGAACCTCAATAATTCGGGGCGACATACCCTCAAGATTTGTTCCTTTGCCTGCGTCTTCCCGGCACTAAAAACTTTACAGTCCGGGCACAAATTCGCAAAGTGTGCTTGTGATTGAAAGTGGTCCAAGGGTTCAGCCCACACAACCGTCTTCGGCTGCCCGGCTCCAAACTGGTCTGGCTGGAGATTTGGAAACCGCCATTCTGCGGGCGCAGGAAAATCTGCTCGGCTTGCAGCGTCCGGAAGGTCATTGGGTGGGCGAGCTGATGGTGGATCCCACGCTCGTGACCGACACGGTGATCTATCATCACTGGGCCGGCAAGGTGGACAAGGAATGGCAGCGTAAGGCCGTCAACCACATCTTTTCCATGCAATTGCCTGACGGCGGCTGGAACATCTACCACGGCGGACCGTCGGAAGTGAACGCCACCATCAAGGCCTATCTCGCCCTCAAACTCGCCGGCGTGCGCATCACCGACCGGCGCATGTTGCGTGCCCGTGAAGTGGCGTTGTCCCTCGGCGGCGTGCCGCGCATGAACACCTTTGCCAAACTGTATCTGGCGTTGATCGGCCTCTTTCCGTGGGAATATGTCCCGACCATCCCGTGCGAGGTGATGCTCATTGGCAAATGGTTTCATGTAAATTTCTGGGAGATGAGCAACTGGTCGCGCGCCATGCTCGTGCCACTGGCCATCATCAACCATTTCAAGCCCACGCGCCCGGTGAACGTGGATTTGAACGAACTTTATCCCGAAGGCTACCACGAACGCGACCTCGCCCTCGCGCCCAACCCGGACAATCTTTCCTGGCGCAACTTTTTCCTCTGGCTGGATCGCCTCCACAAATTCGCCGAATGGTTCGCCGAGCACAACATCCACCCCTTTCGCAAACGCGCGCTCAAAAACGCCGAACGCTGGATGCTCGAACGCTTCGAAGGTTCGGACGGACTGGCCGCGATTTTCCCGGCGATGCTCAACTCGCTCATCGCACTCAAGGCGCTCGGCTATCCCGACGATCATCCGGAAGTCGTCCGCGCCGAACGCGAACTCAAGAAACTCGAACACGAGACTGACAACGACGTGCGCATCGAACCTTGCTTCTCGCCGGTTTGGGACACCGCCATCGTCGCTATTTGCCTGCACGAATCCGGGCTTTGGGAAAATCATCCGGCGCTCAAACGCGCCGCCGAATGGCTCATGGAAAAGGAGATCCGTTTCCGCGGTGACTGGATTCATAAAAATCCTGCAAACATTGAGCCGAGCGGCTGGGTCTTTGAATTCAACAACAAATGGAACCCCGACGTGGACGACACGGCGATGGTGCTGCTCGCATTGCGGAAAATCCCGAACCGACAATCCGAAAAGACGCGACGAATGCTTTCAACGCGGCCTGAAATGGATGATGACCTTTCAGTGCCGGGACGGCGGCTGGGCGTCGTTCGACAAGGATTGCACCAAAAACATCCTGGAAAAGGTGCCGTTCGCCAACCACAACGCCATGCTCGACCCCGAATGCGCCGACATCACCGCGCGCATCCTGGAATTGCTCGGTTACGAAGGCTGGAAAACCGATCATCCGCAGGTGAAGGAAGCGTTGCAGTTCATTCGCGAACATCAGGAACCCGACGGTTCGTGGTATGGTCGGTGGGGCGTGAATTACATTTACGGCACGTGGCAGGTCTTGCGTGGACTGCGCGCAATGAACATTGACATGAACCCGCCGTGGCTGCTCAAGGCGCGCGCCTGGCTCGAAAGCGTCCAGCACGAGGACGGCGGCTGGGGGGAACGTTGCAACACCTACGACGACCCCGTGTTCAAGGGGCAAGGGCCGAGCACCGCCTCCCAGACCGCTTGGGCCGTCATGGGCTTGTGCGCGTTCGACGACCCGGAAATTCCCGCGCTCAAACGCGGCATTGAGTATTTGATTCGCACACAAAATCCCGACGGCTCATGGACCGAAGAGGAAACCACCGGCACCGGTTTCCCGAAGGTTTTTTATCTGAAATACGACATGTATCGCAATGCTTGGCCGCTGCTGGCCTTCGCTACGTATCGCAAAATCCGCGAGCGCACCAAGGCTCAACACCTCGCCGGTGTTGACGGCCGGCCGCACCCGAGCATGGAGAATGCACCGCAAGTCGTGAAGAACGCCGGCCATGCTTGAGAGTTAAGCGCCAATCGGTATGGGCGCAATTTTGGTGAATCGATACAAATTTGAACCGCTTTTTAACCGTGCGTTTTCTATCTTCACAAATTGATTGGCCAACGCTGAGTTCTGAGTTGTGTTTAAGTTTTGAATTGATTCCTCAGAACGTCAGCAAATCGCCTCTATTGCGAAACCCGTCGCCTTTGAACTCGCAACAGTCTTTCGCCGTACCCCAGCACTGGATGATCTCCGTTTCTTTTTGCTCATTCTGAAAAATTGTGAAGCAGAGGCCAAATTTAATATCGGTTTTTCCTGCGCGAAGCAGAAGGTCCTCGGAAAAATCCTTTTTGATATCTTGTGCGCACTGCAAAGCCGGCCGAACGTCCGTGAACAAAATTGCGAAGGCATCATCGCCATCCTTGCCGCCGTAAAGTTTTTGCCCATTTCTTGCGCGCACATTACGATCCACGATCGCATAATACTCCGAGATTTGATCTTCCTTCGGCTCAGGAATATCACGGAGGCCACTGAAATCTAGGTATAGCAACACGATTTGAGTCAACTTATTTTTGTAAACATAAGCTGTGGCACAATTGCACGCCCGCTCTCTCGCTTGGTTACGGAGACGCGTGGCCAAAAGTGGCTTTTCTTCCCTCGGCAAACAGTCGAGGCTCACGAGCAATTGCGCGTAAATTGATCTTAGTATCGCCACATTATACTCCGAGTCTGGCTCTCCCGTGCGACAGCCACGCATCACCTTGCCACCCTGAATCATAATCTCAGGAACAATTGCTCCAAAATCGCAATAATAGTCAAGGTCCTCCGAAAGCGCGACGCGATCCTTGAACTTCTTAAAGAGAGTATCGTAAGGCATATAGTGATGAACGCCCACACGCGTGCGACGTTTCTTCACCGTTTTCTCATACGCTGTTTTGAGCACATCAATTACGTCGGCAAAGTTTTCGTACCGTGAGCCGGGCGGTGACACCTCCAGCGGCTGCACGGATTTAAAATCGATGGGGTGCTGACTGGAAAGAAACTCCGTGACACCGCAGATGAAATTATTGGCGGTTTCCGTGCCAAGAACAACGGCCAAATCGCCCTTTCTGACTTTAACCTCAGTGGCGAATCCAGACTTATACAAAACCTCCTGCGCAAAGGCTTTTGCGAGGGATACTGTATGCACGCAATAAACTGTTTGTGTCCCTTCACACGTAAAGTTGACAGGTTTGCCGCTGGCGACCATGCTTGCAACCGCCGATGCTTGAGCAAACCGTCCAGATTGTTTCCAACAAGCGCGCTACCGATTCTTATTTTCGTCTCGTGCTGCGCGCGCCGCAAATCGCGCCGCTAATCAAACCGGGACAATTTGCACACATCCGCGTCCCGACCATGAAGGACGCCTTGCTGCGGCGGCCATTCAGCGTCTTTCAAGTCGAAGGTAACACGTTTTCCATCCTCTACAAAACTGTCGGCAAAGGCACTGAGGCCTTGTCACAAATGGGCCCCGGTGAAGAACTCAGCGTGATTGCCCCCCTCGGCCACGGGTTTACGGTGCCGAAACCTGGCAGCGAAACTCCCCTGTTTGTCGCCGGTGGTTACGGCATGGCGGCGATGTATCTGCTGGCGCAACGTTCGTCGCAACGCGGCATTGTCTTCGTCGGCGGCCGGCGTGCCGTGGACATCTTGTGCGAAAAGGAATTTCGTGCGCTCGGCTGGGATGTCCGTGTGACCACCGAGGACGGCAGTCGCGGTGGAAAAGGTCTCGTGACCCAGCCGCTTGTCGCCGAACTCCGGCGGAAGGTGCCGGTGGCCCAGCGCAAGCTGTTTGCATGTGGCCCGACCGGCATGTTGCGAGCCGTCGGCAAGATTGCGGAGGAATTCAACGTGCCCGCAGAACTTTCAATGGACGAGCACATGTGCTGCGGCGTCGGCGTTTGCCTGACGTGCGTGATTCCGGTCAAAACCGGCGACGGCTGGGAATACCAGCGCACCTGTACTGAAGGGCCGGTGTTTGATTCACGAAAGATTGTGTGGGAGGCGACTGGATGAATTTACGATTTACGATTTACGATTTACGATTGGGGAGCGCGCCCGCCTCGGGTGCGGTTTTCCGCGCCCTCGCGGAAAATGATCTGGAGGTGTGTTCATGAACCTCTCCGTCAAAATCGGCAAGTTGACGCTGCAAAATCCGGTGATGGTGGCTTCGGGTACGTTCGGTTACGGCGTCGAATATGCGCAGCTCCTCGACCTGAACCAACTCGGCGCGGTCGTGGTGAAAGGCATCCGGCTTGAACCGGTTCGCGGCAACCCGACGCCGCGCACGGTCGAGGTCGCCAGCGGCCTCATCAACGCCATCGGTCTGCAAGGACCGGGCGTGGAGGGGTTCATCAAAAAATACTGGCCATTCCTCAAAACGCTGAAGGTGCCAACCATTATCAATATCTGGGGCACCACGGTTAAGGAATACGCCGAAGTGGCGCGGCGGTTCGATGCCCTCGGCGGCGTTGGCGCTTTGGAACTCAACGTGTCCTGCCCCAACATCAAGGAAGGCGGCGCGCAGTTCGGCACAGACCTGAAATTGCTCGCGCAAGTTGTAGCCGCCTGCCGGAAAGTCACAAAGCTGCCGCTGATTACGAAGATGAGTCCGAACGTCGTCAGCATCGCGCCTTACGCCAGGGCGGCGGAGGATGCGGGCAGCGACGCCTTGGCCATCACGAACAGTTACCCCGCCATGGCGATTGACATTGAAACACACAAACCGAAACTGGCAAACGTCACCGGCGGTTTGACCGGCCCGTGCATCAAGCCGATTGCCATCAAACTGGTCTGGGAGGCGGCGCAGGCGGTGAAGATTCCCATCATCGGCATGGGCGGCATCCAGAACGCGGCGGACGCGATTGAGTTCATGGTGGCGGGCGCGACGGCGGTGGCGGTTGGCACGGCGAATTTCTACGAACCGCAGACGGCGTTGCAGGTGATTGCCGGCATCCGCGACTTCATGCAACGAAAGGGCATACAGAACGTGCGTGAGCTGGTTGGCAGCGTCCAAGCGGGGAAATAATCCTGAAAGGTGGAAGACATTCTGAGACAGCCTCGCCGGGCAGTCGCGACCGGGCGGCTCAACCAAATTTCCACCGCCAAGACCGCTGCATGCCCGAAGGACAAATTCCCCACCCCTTGCGTGTCAGTTGTCTTTCGTCCTGAAAGTGTAGCGGACCGGATCCAGCGGCACGCCGCCGGAGCTTTGAAAATTCTTGTGGGATGGACTGTTGAGGCCCAGCCAATAGACCTTGCCCGGTTGGAGTTCAACCGGCAGTACACACGTCTTGTGGTCATCGGTCCAGTACACCTTCTTGCCTTCGGGGATTTTGGGGAAATCGGATCCGCCGCCGGTCCAGGAGCAGCCTTCTCCCATCGCGACATTGAAGGTGACGCGAAGTTCCGTGAGATTCGGATCCACGTCCTTGGCTCCGTTCCGCGGAGTGAGGCCAACGATTTGAGGTTTGGAGGTCTTTTGTTTTAGATCCTCGCTCGCTCCGTGGGTGGTGAAATAGATGGCCGACGGTCTGGCGGGCACGCCGTTCGCACTCTTGAAGTTCTGGTAGCTCTGGGAGTTGATGCCAACCCGGTAATAATGCCCGGCCTCGAGCTTGACGGGTAGAACACAGGTGCGCTTGTCACGCCAGACTGCTTTCTTCCCCTCAGGACTTTGGGGATATTCCGGCCCGCCCCCGGTCCAGGAGTAGCCGCCTCCCATGTCACGGTCGAAGGTAACGGTGATCTCCGTGGTAGCCGGATCAACGTCCGTTTCTCCAACCCGCGGAGACGTGGCGACGATGTTCGGTGGACCTTGTTTGTCCGCCGTGTCCGCGCCGGATGTCCCGGTGCCGGGCGCTGACTGCGCGTCGGTCAATGTGATCATGGCCAGACCGGCGAACGCCATGATTGCTGCCACTGGCCAACGGTTGGTTTTCTTGAATTTCGCAATCATGCTGATCCTCCTTTTCATTTGGTTTTTGTTTTCCAGTATTCCAACCATGCCCGGCGACCGGGCCGGGCGACAAAAATTTTCGAGCAGCTTGATAATCGTCTGCCCATAAGATTGATTCTCCGCTTCTTTGGTGTGCGAAAGGGCCAAGGCATCACAGGCCAGTTCCCGGTCTGCCTGCATCCGGCTGAACGCGAACCAGACCGCCGGATTGAACCAGTGCAGAATCAGCAGCGCGGTCGTCAACCAGTTCAACAGGATATCCCCGCGCTTGACGTGGCCCAGCTCGTGCAGAAACACGTAGCGCAACTCCGGCAGGGAGAAACTTTGTGTGAATCCAGCCGGCAGGAGCAGCCGCGGCCGGATGAAACCATACAGCGACGGGCTGGCCACGGCGGATGTCTCGATGAGTGTCAACGGCGTGCATACCCCCATCTCCTGTTTGCAGTCCTCCAGCAAATCCAGCACGGTCGCGTTGGTCACCGGGCGTTGCCGCCGGATTCTCCCTCCCAGCCGGCGGTTGGTGACAAACAGCCAGGCCGGCAGAACCACCACACCCGCCAGCCAGAGTCCGGCCAGCCCGGTTCGCCATGGAAATTGCAGCGCGTAAGTGGCGGGCGCAACGGCAAGACCGGCGTCCGACCGCTCCTCCGCATCCGCCGCCGGCGATATCAAGGTCTGCGATGAGGCGGATGGCGCTGGCGACAGCAAATGAAACCAGTTGAAAAGGCTGACCCGGCTCTCCGGCGCCCACGGCAGGGCCAGCCGGATCACGACCAGCAGCCAGAGCGCATGGCACCATCGCGGCGCGAGCTGCCGGCGGAGCAGCCATTGCGCCAGCAGCACCAGCACGATCAACACCGAAGCCTGCCACGAAGCGCGCCAAAGCCAGACGAGAAACGCACCGGTGGTGTCCCAAAGAGGTTGCATGATCACGACTCCTTTTCTTCGAGCAGCTTTTTCAGCTCGCGGATTTCTTCGGTTGACAGTTTTTTGCGTTCGACGAAATGCGCCAGCATGGGCTGGAGCGCGCCACCAAAGACCCGCTCCAGAAACGTTTCACTCGCCGCATTGACACACTGCCTTTCGGGTCACCAGCGGACGATAGAGATAAGCGCGGCCCTCCTTCCGAAAGCCCAGCGCCTTCTTCCCGACCAGCCGGTTGAGAAAAGTCTTGATGGTCTTGGGATGCCAGGAGGGATCGGTGTTGACGAGTGCCATGATAACCTCGCCCGCAGAACACGGCGTCCGGGCCCACACCACCTTCATGACCTCCCACTCGGTTGCGGAAATTTTTGGAACTCTTTTCATCGCGCGTTCTTTCGATTACAGTTGTAAACGTGTGTAGATTACATCAGTAATCTTACGAGTCAAGACTTTTTTGCAGGACCAGGGAAGGGCCTTCAGAACGTGCGCGAGCTGGTTGGCAGCGTGCAAGTGGGAAAATGGTTCCGGAGGCGTCCGCTGCCCCTGCACGAAAATCACCAGCAACGTATAGGTTGCGAGACAGGCCGATTCGGCTTAGTCTGCGTTCAATTTCCATGTTCGAGCATCGTTCAAAACCATTGTTGCCGCGCCGGCAGTTTTACGCGCGCATGGCGCGGAGTGCAGCCGTGGCTCTGCTGATCGTCGCGGTCGCGCTCGGCATTGGCATGGTTGGCTACCGCGCCTTTGAACCAATGTCGTGGGTGGACGCCTTCGTCAACGCGGCGATGATATTGTCCGGCATGGGGCCGGTGTCGTCGCTGCAAACCGATGCGGGTAAAATTTTTGCCGGCTGCTACGCGCTGTTCAGCGGCCTGGCGTTCCTCACGAGCATCGGAATCGTTTTTGCCCCGGCCTTTCATCGCTTCCTCCACAAATTTCATGTGGAAGAATCAAAACGCGATCAGGGGAAGGACAAGGACACCATAGTTTTGGGTTGAGCTTCACGCACACGCCGGTATTTTCCGTTCGTCAAAACGCCATGAAATATCTGCCATCAGGTTCCCGTTACCAGGGCATGCGCTATAATCGCAGCGGCCGCAGCGGCCTCAAGCTTCCCGCCATTTCACTCGGGCTGTGGCATAACTTTGGCGGCGTTGACGTCTTTGAAAACGGCCGGAAGATGGTGCGCCGCGCGTTCGATTTGGGCATCACGCATTTCGACCTGGCAAACAACTATGGACAGCCGCCCGGTTCGGCGGAGGAAAATTTCGGGCGCATTTTCCGCAGCGATTTGAAACCCCACCGCGACGAATTGATCATCTCCACCAAGGCGGGTTATTTGATGTGGCCGGGGCCTTACGGTGACTGGGGTTCGCGCAAATATCTGGTCGCCAGCCTCGACCAGAGTTTGAAGCGCATGAAACTGGATTACGTGGACATTTTTTATTCCCACCGTCCCGACCCGGAAACGCCATTGGAGGAAACGATGGGGGCGCTGGATTTCATCGTGCGCAGCGGGCGGGCGCTGTACGCGGCCATTTCCAATTACAAGCCGGAGCCGGCGCGTCGGGCCGCGCAAATTCTCCGCGCGCTCGGCGCGCCCTGCCTCATTCATCAAGCCTCCTACAGCATGTTCAATCGCTGGATTGAAGACGGCCTGCTGGAGGCGCTTGCGCAGGAGGGCATCGGCTGCATTGCGTTCTCGCCGCTTGCGCAAGGTTTGCTGACGGACAAATATCTTCGCGGCATTCCCAAAGGCTCGCGCGCTTCCAAACCGAACGGTTTTTTGCGCCCGGAACACATAACCCCGGAAAAAATTGCCCGGGTCACACGGCTGGACAAACTGGCAAAGGCGCGCGGCCAGACGCTCGCACAAATGGCGCTGGCCTGGGTGCTGCGCCATCCGGGAATGACCTCCGCGCTGATTGGCGCCAGCCGCGTCGAGCAAATCGAAAACGCCGTCGGCGCATTGAATAATCTGACCCTCAGCGCCGATGAAGTTCGGGAAATCGAGGCCATCCTGAAAAGCTAAAGCACACAGGCCGGAGGCCTGTGCCACTATTCTGTTTTGCGCTTCGCGCGCGGCGCGTTATGCTTCATCCGTGCTTTGGGCGTTCACCAAATATCACGCGCTAGGCAATGACTACCTTGTCATTGATCCGAAGAACCTGCCGTCGCCATTGACCCCCGCGCAGGTCAGGGTGATTTGCCATCGCAATTATGGCATCGGCTCGGACGGCATTTTGCTCGGTCCCCTGCCCTCGAAAAAGGCAAAGTTCGCGCTCCGCATTTTCAATCCTGACGGCAGCGAGGCCGAAAAAAGCGGGAATGGCTTGCGGATTTTCTCGCGATATTTGTGGGATCGGAAACTGGTCGGCAAGGACGAGTTCGCCCTCGAAACGCCCGGCGGCCTCGTGCAGGCCAAGGTCATGGACCGCGGCAAAACCGTGCGCGTCGAGATGGGCCGGATCAGTTTCTGGAGCGACGAAATTCCCGTGGCCGGCCCGCGCCGCGAAGTCATCAACGAAGCGATTCACCTGCGCGGACAGCAATTCAACTTTTGCGCCGCGACGATTGGCAATCCGCATTGCGTGCTGCCATTGCCGAAAATCAGCGCCAACCTGGCCCGGCAGTTGGGTCCGCTGCTGGAAACGCACCTGCGTTTTCCGAACCGCACCAACGTGCAGCTCATGAAGGTGCTCGACCGGAAGAACATCCAGATTGAAATCTGGGAGCGCGGCGCGGGTTACACGCTGGCCAGCGGCAGCAGCAGCAGCGCCGCGGCGGCCGTGGCGCACCGGCTCGGCCTGTGCGACCGCGAGATTTCCGTCCACATGCCCGGCGGCGTCATCGCTATTGAAATCAACGGCGATTTTGCGATTCGCATGACCGGTTCGGTCACGAAGGTGTCCGACGGCGTCATCACGGAGGAAATGTTCGGCGCTTTCCCCGGTTAAGACGGCAAATATGTTTCCCAAACCGGTTTTGTGCGATTGACAGCACGCGGTTTGGGATTTCAACTAAGGAGACCAATGCTGACCGCTGAACATGTCATCCGACGGGAGACGGCGCATAAACTGGCGCGCCGCGCCCTGTTCAGTTTCATTGTGACGTTCGTCCTATCGCGGATTTGTGTGTTCCTCATCATGTCGGATGAGATGCCGAACTTTTATTTCTTCCTGCACGGCACCCATGTTCATCATTTGAACTACGGCATTTTCCTGATGTCGGCGGTGTGCGGTTACAGCGTGTTCCGGCGGCCCATCGGCCGGGCGGCGGAAATCACGGCGTTGTTGTATGGCGTGGCGATGGGCCTGACGTTCGATGAATTCGGGATGTGGCTGCATCTGGGCGGCAGTTACTGGCAACGGGTGAGCGTGGACGCGGTGATTGTGGTGTCGGCCTTGTTCGGGCTGGTGTCGTTCGCGCGTTCGTTGGAGAAGTTTGAAAGGCGGCACTTCTGGGCGTTCATCATTTTGCTGGTGGTGCTGGCGGGTTTCGCAGTGGTGCTTTACATGGCGGGCAATCACCTGGGAAACCTCGTGGGACCCAAACTGCACGATTTGGAAGTCTCTTCTTCGCCGTAAATGAGAAAATACTGGCACGTCATCGGCATCGGGATTCAGAACAACCTGACGTATCGCGTCAATTACCTGACGCGAACGTTGTTCAGCTTCATCCCGCTGTTCGCCATGCTGTCGCTCTGGCGCACGATTTACGCCGGCAAGACGGCGGGCAGCGCCCTCGGCGGTTATACCCAGGCGCAGATGATTTTTTATTACCTGCTCGTCGCTGTCGTGGACGTGCTGACGGCGGTGAACGAGGACGACTGGCAAATTGCCGCCGACATCCGCGAAGGCAACATCAGCCAGTTCCTGCTCAAGCCAATTGATTATTTGTGGTACCGGCTATGCCTGTTTTTTTCCGGGCGCATCGCATTCATCTCCATAGCGTGTGTGCCGCTGGCCGTGTTCATCTTCTGTTTTCGCCAATATTTCGTCGCACCGGCCAGTGGAACCGCGTTCACCGCGTTTCCCGTTGCCCTCCTGCTGACGGCGCTGCTGCAATTTTTCGTTTCCTACACGATGGCCATGCTGGCGTTCTGGCTGCTGGAAATCTCCACGTTTATTTTCATCCTGTTCGCGTTTGAATACGTGGCGAGCGGCCATTTGTTTCCGCTGGACCTGCTGCCGCCGGCGGTGGAGCATGTCCTTTTGTTCACGCCGTTTCCGTCCATGCTCTACACTCCCATCGGCATTTACATGGGCAAGATTGCCGGAGCGGATTTGGTGCGCAGCCTGGCTGTGCAACTGATCTGGGTGCTGATTGGATATGCGCTGGCGCGATTCGCCTGGCGCCGCGGCATCAAAAAATACGCCGCGTTTGGTGGGTAAACGAAAGTTTTAACCGCGGACCTGTCCTCCGTAGCAGGTACTGCAGAGGAAGGATGACGCGGACAAACGCGGATTTTTTAAAGCAATAAGAAAACCGAATTCATGAAGTCTAACCAAAACACCAACATCAGAAACCGCGTATAGATAAGAGCCGACATTCAATGAAGAAATAAACTGCGTATTGCGGGCAACATAACGTGCAAGGAATTCGCGGTCGCAGCGAAAGGCTAAGAAATGGTGCAATAATCCTTCGTTTTGCCGCTTCTCGGGATCGAACGACTCAAGCCGGGCAATTAGTGCGTCGTAACGCTCTTGAGGAACTATGACTTTCACGCCTTCAATTCCGACATCACCACATGAAACTTCGCCAAACAGCTTTTCGATAGGAGTTCCTGCAAGATAGATGTCCAGCAATTCGCGGTCTTCTGCTACCACGGTTGCGAAGGCGTCCCGGATCGTTGGGTGCTTGAACCGCGACAGGTAAGCACCTGCTTGAAGCGACTGGAGAATGAGGCTGCCGTCCAGCGCGTTGAGGGCGTTCCGAACATCTGCAAGAGAGCGTAGAGCATCTCCATTCATCTAATGCGCCTACCGCTAAAGCGGCAGCAATGGTTGATTTGCCGCAGGCTGGTTCTCCCAGAAGCAGCACGAATCCGTGTTCCACCAACGCCTTCGCGCTACGCTGGTAGGCGTCCGTGATAACAAACTTCGATAAATCGTCACCGAGCGCGCTCAATATCTCACGTGCTTGGTCATAAGCCCGTGCGTCGAGAATTTGGCTCAGGTCGCCCAGCCCATAAACACGAGGGACTAACATTCGCAGTCTGGATGACTCACGAATGAAGGTGGAAATCCGGTCGCCACCGTATCCGGCAAACTTTTTGATGCCGCTGATTTCAAGAAATGCTTTCCGGATAACTTCTTCATTCGCTCCGGTGAGGCACGCATTCGTGAAGAGAAAGTAGTTGTCGGCGAGGCCGCGATCAGCAAGCCGCTTTGCTTTGCCAAGCTCGTCGTTTAAGTCAGAAAGCTGAATTTGTTTGCCTGCTTTTGAAGTGAACTTGCACTGCGCTGTGAATGAGCCTTCAAACATCTCTCCAGATTTTGATTTCCATTTCCCATGAAAAGCACCATCCCTTCCTCCGTCGTGTGAATCAAAGAAACTCTGGACAGTCTGTCCCCAGACTTCGCTCACGATTGTGACGCAGAGTGTTTGAAATGCCTTCCAACCGAGCGTGTGGAGTTCGTATGTGACCTCTGACGCCTGAACTTTGCTGAGGTTGGATTTCGCTTCAGTAGGCATTATTTATTATTCTGGTCGAGCACGACTTTGATGTGGTGGTTGTCTCATTCGTTCTTGATTTTGGAGACAGGCTGGAAGCTTGTCCTACGTTGGCGGCAGTTTCTTTGCCATGCGGCGAGATTAGGCCAGCGGCTGGTTACGGTCAATCCGCGTCATCCGCGTCATCCGCGGTTAAAAGACGAAAGCAAAAAGGCGGACTCATCCGCGCATGGTTTGAACCCCGATACGTCTGGCCATGATGGCCAGCGCCCGGGCCTTCCGCTCGCCAAACTTGCGCACGGAAAATACTCGCCGCCGGACCACATAGGGCAAAGGACTCCAGTTGGCCTGCCAATAAGCACGCCCTCGTTTGCCTAGTCGCTCAGAATCCATGTCCCAATTGTGAATAAAGATGTCCCAATAGGGGATAGATGTAATTCCATTGTTCATGGAAGATGCGCAGCGTGCAAATTCAGTTTGCAGACAACCAGACGAGTCGCGTGAAGGAATAAGTTGTGGCTTGGACGTTGAGCCAAAAGTCGCTTCCCGCGAGGGTCAAAACAAAAAGAAAAAAGCATGAAAAAGCAATTAAGTTTAGCAGGGCTAGCGGCTTTCGCGCTACTCGCATTTTCACCATCACCGGTCAGAGCAGCTATCTACAATTGGTCTTACGTCGGCACCGGCCTACAGGCCTCCGGAACGCTGACGACCTCGGATACGCTCACGGCCCTCGCCGGTGTGTTGCAACTGCTGCCGTTTGGGGCGGGCACGCTGCGGATTCAGCGCAAGAGATTCCGGCAATCTTTCGCTGACTTGCCACCGGTTTGCGCCCAACGCTCTCATCCGAGAGCTGCATGCCAATTACAAGTCTTGCCGGGCCGGCCTTCTGAGTTTTAGACGCCTCGCCTTCTGCCGGTTGACGGTTATCGAAGTTTTTGGTCCACGGGCACAGAATGTTCGAATGCAGAGGACAGACCAAGCTGTCATCAGCCGGACGAACGGACTGGCCCTCGGCCTGGGCGGACATCTTCCGCCACTGCCCCGGACTGGCGCCAAACCGCCGCCTGAAGCAGGTGTTGAAGAGTCCAAGATGGTTGAATTCGCACTGTTCGGCCACGTTTATGACCTTGGCATCGGGATCCCGCAATAAAGATGCGGCCTTCAACAGGCGCATCTCCATCCTCATGTCGGCAACACAAAAGCCAAAGTGCTGGTGAAACAGGCGGTTGAGATGACGCTTGCTGCAACCGAACCTGGCCGCCAGTTCCCCGACCGATAAACTCAAGAGTTCATGCGCCGACAACTTTTCAAAGACCTGGACCAAATGTTCCTCGGCACGAACGAACCCGACCCGATGGGGTTGGACGTTCTTGAATTCCGCGCTTAAGATGTCAGCGACCACCCGCAGCAACCGGCTGCGGTGATCGAGGTTGAACTGGGGCGGAACTTCTGCAAGCAGCCGGTGACACTCCCCGGCCAGAGGGCTGGAGGCCCCATACAACCTGGTTCTTTTAAAACCTTCGATCACGTTTTGCAGCAGGCAGATTTCATCACTGGCAAACAGAGGGAAAAGATACTCGAAGTGGGCGGCAAAGAACCAGAAAACCAATTCACCTCCTTCTTCGGCAACAAGTCCGCTTTCGTCTTCCGGTGTCCCGTTCAGAACCAGAACGTCTCCCGGCACAAGGCGTTGTGTAACCGCTTTTGAAACGAATTTCCCGCCACCTCCCCTTGGGAATACGAACGAAAGTCCGTTCGCCCTATGGAACCACTTCTCAGACGGCTTGAGGTGCACCAACCGCAAAGTAAGATGTTCTTGAGAATGCATTGCTCGCCCGGATCGATTGCCCGGATCGATTATTTCCCCTTTTTTCCACAGGCACCCTAGTTTATTCATTAAACGCGGATGATTCAACAAAATTCAGCTAGTTTAAATAGCACATCGCATATCACATATCAGACTGAAACAACGCTGGTTACAGTCGATCCGTGTGCATTCGTGGTTGAAAACTGAAAGGCAAATGGCGCGGACTCAGCCTTGCATGGTTTGGACCCCGATTCGCCGTGCCAGGATGGCCAGCGCCCTGGCCTTCCGTTGGCGAACTTGCGCGCGGAAAAAGACTTCCGCCCCGTCACATACGGTCGCGGACTCCAGTTGGCCTGCCAATAGACCCGCCGCCGCTTGCCGTGCCGCCTGATGACGGCCCGTTGCACGCCGATGATGCCGGAATTTGCCTTTGCGCCGGATCAGCTCCGCCCACCGTTGCTGGGTCATCGGCCGGTATTTCTTTTCCAAAACCTGGAAATACTTCCGCGCGGCCCGCAAGGCCCGCCGTTTGCCGCCGCACGATTGGTCCGCAAAAAATGAGTTGCGAGTGATTCCCTTTCGATGCAGGCGCACGAAAAAGCCGTGCGTGCGCTTCTCCCGCTGGTCAATGCGGGCGATGCCCCGAGTCGGTCTGGTCCTAAAGCGAATCATAAATCAGTGTTCTCAAGCCACCGGTTCTGTAGCGGATATCCGACCCTTGTGCCAAGACATTTTATGAGCTTTGGGGTCTGGCGTCGGGGTCTGAGTTCTCGGGTCTGGCGTCTTGGGTCTCGGGTCTTGGATTGGCATTCATCCGTGTTCATCCGTGGTTGAAACTTGATGGCGGGCGGATTATTGTCGCACCGAATGAACCTGAAACGGTATCTCACGATTTACGCCGCGTTGTGGAAAACTTCCGTCACGCGCGAGATGTCGTTCAAAGGCAATTTTCTCCTCTGGATTCTCGTCGAACTGGCGTGGTTCGGATTGCAACTTGCTTTCGTCGGCGTGATTTTCAGCCAGACCCGTACCGTCGGCACTTGGACGGTGTGGCAGGTGGTGCTGCTGACCGGCACGAGCAATTTCATCCAGGAAATTTATCAGGCGTTCTTTCTCGTGAACTGCACGAACCTCTCGGAACTCGTCCGCACGGGCAAAATGGATTTTCTGCTGTTGCTGCCGGTCAACACGCGGTTCATCGTCTCGACGCGGCAGGTGGACCTGCCGTCGTTTGCCAATGCCGCCTTCGCCCTGTGCGTGATGACGTTTGCGGCGCACAAGCTCGGTTTGCATCCGACGGCCGTGCAACTGCTCGGCTTCGGCGCGTTGTGCGTCGCCGGATTGCTGGTGCATTATTCGCTGATGTTCATGCTCGCCTCGGTGAGCTTTTGGACGGTGCGCGCGCAGGGTATCGTGTGGGGCTATTTCAATCTGTTCAACATTGCGCGGATGCCGGACGAGGCATTTCGCGGCGCGTTCAAGGCCGTGTTCACCTTCGCCCTGCCCGTGTTGCTCGTGTCCAACGTCCCCGTCCGCGTGCTGGTGAACACGCTGCATTCGCCGGTTGGGTGGCTGGTGCTGGTTGGTTTGGGAATCGTCTGGGCGTTGATTTCGGAATGGTTCTGGCGTTTCTCCATCCGCCGTTACACCAGCGCCAGCACGTGAAACTTCGCATTCCGCAGGAGTCGAGGTGACGAAACTTAAATTAAATTCGGAATCCGGAATTAAATGAACGAGCCTCCTTACGTCGGCTCCTACAAACGGCTCCAGAATTTAATTGTCTTCGCCCTGCCCAATTTTTACTTTCGACGCATGACAAAATTCTCCCGACCACTGATTTGCCTGGCTGCGTCATGGGCTTTACTGACGGCGGCGCAATCTTTTGCCCAGGACACCAATCAAAGCGTTGCCGCCACCCAGATGGCCGGGAACACCGCCACCAACCCCGTGCCGCGGGATTCCGCATGGGTCAAACGTCACGAAGGTTTTGTGCAGGAAGCGCAGAAGGGTGGCATTGATATTTTATTCATGGGTGATTCAATCACTGATGGCTGGCGCGGGCGCGGGTCCAATGTCTGGAACCAGTCTTACGCGCCGCGTCACGCCGCCAACTTCGGCATTAGCGGCGACCGCACCCAGCACGTTCTTTGGCGCATTGACCACGGCGAACTGGACGGCATCCATCCCAAGGTCGTCGTCCTCATGATCGGCACCAACAACACCGGCAAGGAAAACGACCATAAAACGCCGCGCAACAGCGTGCCGGAAGTGGCTGAAGGCGTCCAAGCCGTGGTCAACGACATCCGTGCCAGACTGCCGGAGAGCAAAATCCTGCTCCTCGCCATCTTTCCACGCGGCACTCTGGACGATCCGCAACGCGTCCAAGTTGCCTTGATCAACACCCTCATCGCCAAGCTCGATGACGGCAAGATGGTGAGGTTCCTCGATATAGGCCCAAAATTTCTGGAATTCGACGGCACGTTGCCCAGGAGCATCATGCTGGATTTACTGCATCCCAACGCCAAAGGCTATCAAATCTGGGCCGACGCCATGGGACCAACGCTGGACGAAATGATGAAATAAAGGGCGCGGGATAAACACCGCGTTCGATTTCCCTTTCCCGTCTGGTTAGAACCAAAACCGGATGCCGATGCCACCGGTGACTTCACCACGGACGGTGGGTGTCAGGTCCAAGGCCGGCCCGATTTCCGCAAAGATGTCCACCGGCACGTTGTCAAAAAGATACGACACGCCCACCGGCGCGCGAATGCCGAACTGGTCATCCTCGCCGCTGTTGCGGAATCTCAACAGTCCGCCCACGCCGAAATAGACCGGCATCCTGCCTTGCGATACGGGAATCAGGTCGAAGTTGTGCCACAACAGGTCGCTTTGCATGTAAAAATCCGTGTGGTCATGAAGGGACCAGCCGAACGCGCCGTCAATGGCCAGCGAGTCGTTGAAGAAATACTTGAGCGACGGGCCGATGGGTTCGCCAACGGTAAAGCCGGCGCCGAACTTGCCCGTCATGTCGTTCAGGGAACTGGCCGCAGGGCCTGGTTGCGCGACCATCTTGACGTTTGTTGAATCGTCCGCCAGGGCGCCCAACCCTGCGAATGTTGCCAGTAGGATTATGATGCAATTTTTTTTCATATGCCTTTCAGGTTACGCGAATTTGAAAGCCCGCACAACAACGCCGTTTTTATTCGTTGTGCGGTATCTTGATTGTGCTCCCGCCAATGAATTCCCGGATCACCGCGTCGCCGGGAATGAGGCCGCCGGGTGCGAGCTGTTGCTCCGTGAAACCTGCCACCGATTCGAGCAGCGCCTTGATGCGGTCGTAGCGGATGCGCGCGTCGAGAAAGCCCGCGTACGGCGTAAAAGCCTCCGGCGAGGGCAGCAATCTGCCCTCGCCGATGAAAAACGGTTTGAGCGCGGGCAAATCGAACGGGAACCCGCCGTTGACCACGTGATCGGCCAGGCCCATCAGCGGGATGATGCTGAACAATTCACCGTGGCGCACGTAATGCCAGTGCAAAATCGTGCCCAGCGGATTGTGATTGCGATGGCGCGCGTCGCGCAGCATCCGCCGGATAAGCCGCACGTCCGCAAACTGCGCGAGCCGCTTCGTGCTCCCGTCGCCCTCGTAAAGCATGTTCAGCGTTTCCAGGTAAAGCCGGAACTGCGCCGAAGCGTCAATCCCCTCGGTGATAGGCGGATAAAATCCGTGCAGACAATCCAGCAACAAAATCTGGTCCGGCTCCAGCCTGACCGGTTTGGCGCCAATGCACCGCCCTTCCTTGAAACTGTAAACCGGTTTTTCAATCGTCTGTCCGTCGAGCAGCGCGCGGAGGTGCTGGTTCAACAATTGAATGTCGAGCGCTTCAGGCGCCTCGTAATTCCGGTCATTGATCCAGTCCGTCGGATGTTCCACCAGCGACCAGAAATAATCATCGAGGTTCAGCATCAAAAACCGCAGGCCCTGCTTTTTAAGCCGCTGCGTGAACTTGACGGTCGTCGTCGTCTTGCCGGACGAACTCGGCCCGCTCACCCACATCATCCGCAACCGGTTGCCGGCGTTCAGGCGCAATACGACCTTTCGCGCGGCCTCATCCAGTGACGCCTCATAAACCGCGAGCGACGCAGCAATCACTTCCTTGATGCGACCGCTGCGGACGGTGTCGTTGAAACCGGCCACGGTGTCCACGCCGTGCTTGTGGTTCCACTCAAGAATCTGGGCCATTCGTTCCCGCGGAATTCCGTTTCCGGAAAACTTTTCCGGCGTCAGCGCGCCCTCGCGCAGCCAGTGCCGCCCCCAGCGATAACATTCATAGGCATCGGCGGTGTTTTGGAAACCGTGGCTGCGCAACGCGTGCAGCACCTCGTCCTGGATTGCCTCAATCGTCGGCGGAAAATTGGAAATCAGGTGATGCGGGTCGGAATTGAGGCAGACAATCGCCGTATCCGCCAGAAAAGCGGCGATGTCCGCATCCGAACCGTGCGCGCTGAATATCTTGTCGTTTACGCCCGGCAGAAAATCAGTGCCAAAGCCGCCGATGGACTCCGCCGCGCGCAGCATCGCCTTGCAGATGCGGCCCGGATCAAACTTCACGAGCGCCCGGTTCCGTTTCTGGACTTTGACGATGAGGTTCTGGACAGGCATCAGCGCGAACTATAACGCGGCCGCGCACAGGAACAATTTCTTTTCGATTGCGATGTTTCGTTGCGTTTTGTCGTCGAAGCGAACCGGCCTTCCGACAAGGTGAATTGATTTGAATTGGCAACTGTGGCACAGACCTCTGGTCTGTGTTTTTTGGTTCACAGGGCGAAGGCCTGTGCCACACGCACTCACTGCTTGCCGGACTTGCGGCGAACATCTTTTGGCCGGGACACTTTCGACGACTCCTTGCCGCGGGCGGCCGCTTGGATGGCCTGTTGCGCCCAAGCGACCAGTTCCGGCGCATTTTCCAGAACGTCCGGCGGCACTTCATGATAGCTCATCGTCAGCACGCGCCCCTTCGATTCGTAAGTGAACGGCTCCATGCCGCGCGCCACGTAGTCCGCCTGTGATTGCGCGTCCGTTTTGAAGAACAGCCGGCCTTCGTCGAGAATTCCAAAGAAATGATCGCCGCAATAAAGTCCATGTGCGCCGAACATCGCCCTGGCCCGCACCTCCGGCAAAACGCCCAACTGGTCCAGCACAAACTCTTTGAACGATTCATCCGCCATAAATTTATTGTAGTGTCGAGCCTGGGGCTCGATTGTGGTGTAGCGTCGAAGCTGTTGGCTCAACGTGCCTCGCCATCATCGTCCGACAATCTGGCGAAATAAAAGCAGCCGGCCGCAATAAGCGCTGAAACGGCGGCGATGAGGATTGCCTGTGTGCCAGGCTGTTTCAGGTCGTCGGACCATTCCTCAATCAAAAGACCCGATTTGCCGTAAAGCTGTTCCATTTGCCGCGTCTGGGCTTTGTTAAATCCCAGCATGGAGAGGTCATCCGACGCATCCGGGGAACGCGTCCCCATCCAATAAACCACGCCCGCGCCGGCAATTCCGAGCACCAGCACGATGATGCCTATCATCCTGAGTCGCGCGCCCTTTGGGAACGATGAATTCGTACTGGATGTTTTCTCAATCACGACGCCAACGTAGCAGACAAATGCAAAAATTAAAACGCAAAGACGCAGGGAAGGCACATGGCCCGGAACGTTTGGGAGTGCGCCGGCATGACGGCGCTTTGGTTTGACACGATCCCGCCTTGCGGGACGTTGTTGGGAACTGTGGCACAGACTCCGGTCTATGTTTTGGGTTCACAGGCCGGAGGCCTGTGCCACGAGAAATCACGTCTTGGCACCTTGGCGTTGAAAATGGATCACCCGCAACTCCGGCAACGCGCTCAACGGGTCGAGGACAGATTCTTTAAAAGAGTCGTCGGGCATGTTTTTTTGATTGGGGGACCGTTACGGCAATTCCAGATTCAAATAATCATACATGACATGGGTGGCGTCCGACCCGGTTTCCGGAATGCTCAGCGTGATGATGTTCTCGCCGGTTTTCAATTGTGCCGCCGGGATGCTGACATACTCGACGCAATACTTCGCATGAATCCCTTCGCGCAGGAGAGCGTTGCCGCCCTGGACTGAAGGCGAGACCGAGGCCAGCACCCGGTTGTCGTCATTGACGCAGACATCAATCCGCGCTTCGTGCGCACTGGCAATGGCGATGGTCAAAATCGCCGCGCCGGCGGGAACGCGGTCGAGATTGAAATGAATCCGCCATTTCCACGGCACGGCATTTCTGGTGCCCGATCCGGCATAACGGGTCTGCGCGTAATTCCAGTCAGTCTTCCAATTGCTTTTGCCGACGAAATAATCGAGCGGATTGGAAAACTCATTCGGGAAATTCTCCCACAGGTATCCTTGAAAATAATCGTCGCCATGCCGGAACTCCTTCGCCGTGCGGTCCGGCACGCCGATCTCCCAGGCGATGCGCGAACCTTTGTGCGGAACGATCCAGGTCAAATCTCCCAACGCCGTTGCCGCTCCGGTTGTGACCGTGACAGCTTGTTTTGAAAATTCCCCGACCGCGCCATCCGTGAAAGCATAGAGCGTGTAAGTTCCTGGCCGGACATTGGGGATGCTGAAATTTCCCTGCGCATCCGCTTTCACCCAATATTGATAATGCTTCGACTCGAACTGCCAGTTGCCGTTCGGTTCCGGCTGGGCCACGCCAACCCAGGCGTTCGCCGCGTTGAGGTTTGGTTTCAACGCATCCTGCACGATGAGATGACCATTGATGCTGCCACGCTCGTTTGCCGATGGGTAAGTCGGATTGCCCGTCAACCATGCGTAAGGCCACGCCGCTTGTTCCGCTTTTGCCTGCGCCTGCGCGTCCGCCCAACAGGCGTCGCCGCCGTCGGCAGCGTAGTTGCAGTAGAGCAGGAAGGGGCCGAAAATTTTCTGCCACGGCTCTCCCGCCGCCACCCGGACGCCCGGCCCGTTGTAATGATCCAGTCCGAAGTGCAGATGATTGATGCCCGACGCCGCGGTTAAATCCTGCTTCGTCGGGCCGTCATTAAAAAACTCATGGCTGCCGAGCACAATCCAGGCGCCCACTTTGCGTTCATCGCTGGCGTGACCCCAGCAGCCCAGATCCCAGTAGTTCGCATTGTAATCATATTTGCAATCATACCTGCCCGCGCGCACGCCGGTGTTGATTTTGATGATTTCCTTGATGGGCGTCGGTGACGCGTGCTTGAAATCCTCCGAGTTCGGCATGGTCCAGTGCCGGAGGTCGTCCACATAGATTTTCTCCATCAAATCAGGTGACAACTTCCAGACCATCCGCCATTCGCCCACCCCCGTCGTCGGATAATACTTCGGGTGACTCAGGATCGCATACGAATACAATCCCGAAGCGCCGCGGCGCAGCACATAATGAACCTCGATGTCAAACGCCTGCGCCTCGTAACGCCACACGCTCTTCATGCCGATGTCAATCATGTCGGGCGACCATGTCCTCACCGAATAAATGCAGTGAGACGGAACCCGATACCTCGGTGGACCATCCATGCTGTAATAACCCTCCGTCAACATTTCGTAGCCTTTGAAATTGAGCGAGATGATGGCGGCGCTCGATTTGAGGATCGTGGCCGCAATGATTCCGTTGGCGAGCACGACCGTGTTGCCGGAATCTTTCAACGTCACATTCGGCCCCACCGCGCCGCCGCCGGGAACATTCGCACCGGCCAGCGCCACGTTCAGAGCCAGAAGGACCATTGACAACAGAACTCTGAAGGATTTTCGCATGACTGGCCTATATGACAGCAGAGTAATCCTGGGGTTACAACAAGTTTTACGGGATTACAATTTGCCGGAGCCTTCGGACATGGCGTGCGCGGTGCGCAATTCCGGCCACGCGTTCAACGGGTCAGGACAAATTCCATGAGCGATGTGAAGGGTGTGGTCGGGCGTTCCACGCAGCCGCGACCGGCCGCGATATCACCGGTTTAGCCGCTTGACGATAGCCTGGCTTGGGCCGGGATCAACCATTCAGCCCTTTCTTTCGGCGTAATCCCGGAGAGATGTCCGTCCCAATGGACTCCGCTACTTTCCGGCTGGGTCGTGATCACCCGTGTAGGCAACGCCGTTGATTTTCACGTTGTTTAATTTCAAGTTCTTCACCCGTTTGATCACCACTCCCGGCTGGTTCAATTTGATGTCAATGTTCTCCAGGGTGACATTCTGCACGGTGCTCTTTGCCGGCCCATTAATCCGGCCGAAATTGTTCAGCGTGCCGGTGATATTGGCCAAGGTCAAATGATCAACCGACTGGCTCGGCGGAGACTGGCTGTGTGGATCAGAGAATTGGTTCCAACCCTCAATCGAGACCAGTCTCACCGCCGAATTGTCCACCGTGATGTTTCGGACAGTGATGTCCTCGTAAATCTGCGGCGTATCGGGCCGGAGTTTGAGTTTCAACACCCAGTTTGTTTCCGCGCCCGCGAACCGGCAATTTTCCATGACCACATCGCGCACCAGGGAAGCCTCACTGCCCAGGGTCAATCCGGCGTTGCCCAGGCCGAAGGTGCAGTCGGTGATGCGAATGTGCCTCACCGGCGGGTTTTCCTTGTCCTCCATGGCAAGCAACCCCTTGTCACCCTTCAGCACAATGTTGTCATCATTCACGGATATGTAACAACCACGGATGGTCACTCCCTGGCAACTGTCCACATCAATGCCATCGGTGCTCGGCGAACGGAACGGCGCCCGGATGTCCAGTTTCTCAACCACCACTTTCCGGCAGCGGTAAAGATGCACGTTCCAGAACCCGGAATCGCGCAGCGAAATGCCGCTGATTTGCACGTCTCTCGAGTCTTGAATGAATAGATTTCGCGGACGTTCAACGTCAACATTTTGGGTCAGCCGATTTGCGGCGCGATGTTTCAAAAATGCATCCCAGAACGGCTTGCCGCCACCCTGGATGGTGCCTTCGCCAGTGATGCGGAGGTGATCCGTTTTTTTGGCGTTGACCAATGCCGGACACCAGACCTGCGTATGCCCCTCGATGCGCGTCTCCATCGCCGGATAATCTCCAATGTTTGTGGAACCCATGAGCACCGCGCCTTTGTCCAGATGCAGATTGACACCGGGTTTCAGAAAAATGGCGCCCGTCAGGAATTCACCCTGCGGAATCACCAGCGTCCCGCCCCCGTTCGTGGCCAGTTGGTCTATCGCCTTTTGGATGACCGGCGTATTCAGCGTCACCCCGTCGCCCACCGCGCCCGCGGCGGCAATGGATATCCGGTTCCTTTCCGCAGCGACCCCGGTCAGGCTGAAGGAGATGAACAGTGCAGCGGCAATGGCACATTGGCAAAGCCCAAATTGTTTGAATGATTCATCACACATAATTGAAGGATAATGTCTGCAAAACCGGCGGCAATCCAGCAATTTTTCAGGGCGAAAACCCGGTTTGGGTACAATCGTCATGCGACCTTTGCTCTTGAGTTTGCCGGCCAAGCTGGTTTAGTGGGTCGCAGAAGTTCAAAGCAAGCTGGCAACGGCCCGGCGTTTCAACGTGGCATCCACATCATGAATAAACAAGAAATCGCGGAAACCTTGAGAAACGAAGTCGGCGAACTGGAAGTTTTGATCAAAAAACTTAACGCCCGCTGCGACCGGATGAAGTCGCTGGTGCTTAAACTGGAGGCGGAAATTGCCGGCCAGGACCCTCGAAGCCAAACTCCCGTTCCGGACAGCAAATTCAGAAAAATGATTGATAAGGTCTTCGGTGAAGAACCAAAGCGAAAGAAATGACGCCGGCAATGCGCTCAACGGGTCAGGACAAATTCTTTGGAGGAAAACCCGGCGCGTCAGGCATGCGAACATTCCTGCCACAGTTTTGAGACGCCGAGCGCCCGGGCCCATCGTTCGATGTAGGTCGTGTCGCACCCGGTGGCGATGAGGTTCTTCACGTCGCGCAGATGCCGTGCGGAATGTGATTTTCGGGCCCAATGGAGCTTCGATATGATGAGGTCTTCCTTGCTCACGATCCAGGTCTTGAAGTTTTCAAATTTGACACGTTGCCGACGGTTAAATTCGAGCAGACGATACTTGGCTTGCTGGCAGATAAAGCAGTTCACCTTGATGCGGTTTTCCCGGTGGAAGATATTGAAAAATGACTGGTGGGCAATGGCTCTGTCCACCACTTCGCGGGAGATTTCATAGACCGGGCTGAACAAACGGACCATGACCCCGGCTTCTTCGGGGCGCAGGGCGACGACGAAGTCCAGGTTGCGCGGCAGGCAGGGCAGGTCGTAGCCGTTCAGCGCCATCGAGCCGGTCAGCATGTAGCCGATGTCCGCCGCGTCGAGCCGTTCGGAAATGTCGCGAACGATATCAATCTCGTTTTGCATGCGGGCCGGGGAAGTGAAATTTCGTGTTTCCACCTCGATCGCAATAACCGGTCCGCCCCGCAGCAGCGGAAAAGTTTTGGCGTCGGGGCGCAAATCCGCACTGTCACTGTCCTGGCCTGTTTTTTCCCTAGTCATCGTGCAATACATCAGCACAACTCAGGCCAAGGCCCGGCCAACGCGCTCAACTGGTCAGGCCAAATTCTTTGAACGAGTGGTCAGCCATTGAAGAAATGCGTCAACCAATGATAAAGCCATGGCCAAAACCAGATAACCCCTCGCGTGCAATCCCAGGCCTGCCACACACAAAGAGCGATCAAGGCCACTGACTGAACCAGCCCCGTCCACCGCTTTTGTCGCAACAGATTCACGAACAGCGCAATGGCAATCGGCCACAGGACCAATCCCACGTGACAAAGAAATACTCCGATAACAAATCTGATTCTGCCCAGCGGACTGCCCCACGGCGTCAGCGACCAGGGAATAAAATTCCAGACCGGCCCCGTGACCAGCACAATAATAATTAACAACGCGATGCCGTTGGAAACCTGCACCGCCAGTGAATCGGGCATTTTGTCGTCCGCCTCGCGATTGGAGTCGTACCAGATCTTTTCCACGGACGAACGCCCGGTGGTCATTTTGGACGGGGACAAAGCCGCGCGGGCGCAGACCGCCAGCATTTGCAATCCCGACATAGTGCGAAACCGGCGTCCCGACGTGAGCACGCGTTCCCACAGCACGGCAAACCGGCCTTCGCGCTTCAACGCCAGGGCGAACGAGATTTCTTCCGACCAGTAAAGACGTTCATTGAATCCGCCGGTGGCTTGAAACGCTTCCCGTGTGCAGAACATGAAAGCGCCGCCGGTGAAACCAATGAGCTTTGCTCCAAACACACTCAAGACGGCAATTAACCGGATGTAAAGCGGCACGACCTCGTTCTTGCCCAGCCATATCGAGGCGCCGCCGCCCACCGCGCCTTTGTCTATCTGTCGAAGTGCGGCGGCAACGGCGCGCGGATTGATGGTCGTGTCCGCATCCACAAAAAACAACCGGTCGCCGTTTGCCGCGCGTGCGCCGGAATTACGCGTGGCGGCAATTTGCCGATGATTGACCGGCACAACGGTCGCATTGTGCTGGCGGGCGACCTCTGCCGTAGCGTCGGTGGAGGCATCATCCACCACGATGATTTCATACGGCTGACCCACGACGCGGGCGGCTTCATGGATTGCCTGCAACGTCCGGCCAAGGCACGTTTGTTCATTGTGCGCCGGAACGATGAAGGAAATCATGGTAAATTCAGACCAATCTCAAGCTTGTTTGTCACGCGATTCGGCACCGCATCAGCGGCTTGGGATAAATTCTTTGAACGAATTGTTTGCCAAGATTTTATTTTCCGCGCTTCTTTTTTGTTGACTGCAGACTCAAGTATCTCAATTCATAAAGATCAATAATTCCATCAAGAGCATCGTCAGCAGCGTCGTGCTTTTGCGGGCTCCTTAATTTGCCCAAAAGATCTCGTAAAAACTTCGCCGTTATCTTAATTATCAAACGCTTTTCGTGATTTAAGTACATTTCTCGCATCCAATCTATTTCTTGGCCCTTTTTGTCCAAATCCATTTTTTCTGCGCGAGTGATAATAAATCCAAGTCGGCCATAGTTGTTGCAAAGGTAAGACAACATTTGGCGATACTCATCACGTCCTATTGGGGTGGCATAATTTTTGGCCTCGAAAATGACGTGGCGGGATTCGTAATCATCTAAAATACGCTTGAAACTCGGTGTCTGTCCGTGATTTGTTGCAACTATATCCCTTCGTTGCACGGCATCTCCATTTGGTTTCAGAGTTACATTCCTCAGTCCACCTGCAAAAATAATTTTAATTGCCTGTTCACACCATTCTTCAAATTCATGTGCACCCGAATCTCCAAGAACAATATTATCCAACTGACACATCACTTGGCCGAGACGACGATTGCGAATTTCCGGCGTTTGTGAGCTAACCTCAATATCGTATTCGTCATTAATTTCTGCTGCTTGGTCTGGTTCTAGGGTTTGTTGGACGCAATCGAGCGCCAGCCAATAACAAGGGTGAACAAGCATTCTAGTTTCAGCTTTTGGTTCAATGGGTTCAGACTTGCCATCATGGCAGAAAACGAAATTCTTTGAATTTGGATCTTGTATCCCAATGAACCCAACGCTGTGTAAACTTCGCATTACCTCTTTTGGATGGTTAAGAATAGCCAGATGTTGTTGCACAATCTGTGAGTTGTCCTCTGTATAAAGCGGAATCGAAATAGATTGTTCGGCTTCGGCGTATCTCATTTCTGGGGAACGCCTTGCAAAACAAGCAACAAATCTTTCCAAGCCAGGAAAAACGACCTCATATTCTTTTATGAGATCTTCCAGCCGGTGGCGTGATATTTCTTTTGCGACGGATTCAACATCGGAGTAAACAATTTGATCACGGTTCTGACTAAATGCATGATAATATGCGTTGTTTAAAAGAGCCAAAAGATCCCGAGGTCGATAAAGTGTGTGTTTTAAACACTTTCGAAAGCCATCCTTCCCCTCGAGGTCGTGAGCTGTGCATGAATTCCAAACTTTCAAAGTTGATTCTTGAGAGACACCAAAGGCAACGCGAAGACGATTGCAGATCATATTAAACAAGTGATACTCATCCCAATGGAGTCGAAGCACGTGGCCTTCGACGGATCTTGAAAAATTTGGGTCGTTGCGACTAATCGCCCTAAAGATGTTATCTCTTAGAAAGACCACCGACTTGATGTTGCTGAAACGGGTATTGATATCAATCGAGGCTTGAACTAGCCCGACTAACAATCCAATTCCGATTGAATCTGCTTCATATCCTTCATCCAATCGATCAACAAGAAGCAGAACACGCTCCCTTGTTTTTCCGAGGCCACTGAAAAGCGCTTGCTGTATCTCGTCCACTTGTAATTTGGATGGAAGTTCAGCAATAGATGATTCTGGATCTAAATTGCCATCTAAAACGAGCCGCAGAGTCAGTCTCAAACGTTCGGCAAATTGGCGTCCATTTTGTTGCCACTTTCCCACGTGAGTTTTCAAAACGTGCTCTCCATCAAAACCAGTGAGTTTGTAATGACCCCAAACCTTCATGGTTGCTTCCATAAGTAGCGCATAACGCCAAGCAATTCTGCTTCCCGCATAAATCAAATTAAATCTTTCTCCGAACTGCTTTGTGAGTGCTCGTAACCCGACTACTTGGTGCTGCTCGGGACTCAGTTCGACCAAATGTAAATGATCGGTACGATCCCATGTCTTCGACAAGCGATAGAAAAGAGCACTTTTCCCTACGCCCCGGCGCCCGACAACAATGTTGTATTCCTGGTGCTCCAATAACGTTTTATAATCCGGCGTTTCGTAGAAAGCCGATTCGAGCATCAAATGATCTGCTTCTGCTGGAAGTTCACCGAGTGGATTTGGTTTTCGGCGCGTTGTCATATCTATCCCCTCTGCGCTTCCTTCGCCCAAGTGTCTTTCAACGTGATCGTGCGGTTAAAAATCAATTTTAGCAGATTGGAGTCAGGAGATGGGAGTTCGGAATCTTTGTCCAAGGCAAAATAGGCGAGGCGCTCGAATTGATAACGGACCTCCGGCTTCGCCTCTTTCAAGCTCGGCTCGCATTTGGCCGTCACCACTTCCAAGGAGTGCGGGTTGAGCACGGATTTGAAGTCGCGTCCGTCCTTTTCCGGTTCTGCTTCGGTGAACAGCCGGTCATAAAGTCGGCACTCGGCGTCAATCGCGTGCGCGGCGCTCACCCAATGTATCGTCCCCTTCACTTTCCGGTTCGCCGTCGGGCCGCCGGTCTTGCTGTCAAGGTCGGCAGTACAGCGCAGTTCCACAATTTTTCCGCCTGTGTCCTTCATCACTTCGTCGCATTTGATGATGTAGGCGTATTTCAACCGGACTTCACCGCCGGGTTTGAGCCGGAAGAATTTCGGCGGCGGCACTTCCTTGAAATCGTCCTGCTCGATGAACAATTCGCGGCTGAACGGAATCTTCCGTTTGCCAGCATTCTCGTCTTCGGGATTATTGACGGCGTCCAGTTCCTCGATTTTGTTTTCGGGATAATTCGTGATGACGACCTTGATTGGCCGCAGCACGGCGAGTTTGCGCAGGGCGCGTTTGTTCAAATCCTCGCGGATGGCGTGTTCGAGCACGGCCACGTCGGTGATACCGTTGTATTTCGTAATGCCGATGTTGTAAGCGAATGCGCGCAACGCTTCCGCCGTGACACCGCGTCGCCGGATGCCGCAAATGGTCGGCATGCGCGGGTCGTCCCAGCCGCTCACGAGTTTTTCATTCACGAGTTGCATGAGCTTGCGTTTGCTCATCACAGTGTAACCGAGGCTGAGCCGGGCGAATTCGTATTGATGCGGCAACGGTCGCGGCAGGTCGAGTCCTTCCAGAATCCAATCGTAAAGCGGACGGTGCACCTCGAATTCGAGCGTGCAGATGCTGTGCGTGATGCCTTCGATGTAATCACTCAGGCAATGCGCGAAGTCGTACATCGGGTAGATGCACCATTTACCGCCAGTGTGATGATGTTCTGCGTGGCGGATGCGGTAAATGAGCGGGTCGCGCATCCAGATGTTCGGCGCAGTCACATCAATCTTTGCGCGGAGTGAACGCTTGCCGTCGGGGAATTCGCCGTTCTTCATGCGCGTGAACAGGTCGAGGTTTTCCTCGATGCTACGATTGCGGTACGGGCTTTCCTTGGCCTGACGACGGTATTCGTCGGTTTCATCCGGGGTCAGGTCACAGACGTACGCCCTGCTCTTTTTGACGAGCGCTATGGCGTATTCGTAAATCTGGTCGAAGTAATCGGACGCGTAAAACGGTTCCAACGTAGGACAGGCATCCTGCCTGTCTCCGACTTTTTCGTTTTGCGATGGAGACAGGCGAGACGCCTGTCCTACGACGGCGGGAAGATAAAAATCCGGTTTGCCGCTGCTCGTAATCGTGTCCGGCGTTTTGCCTTTTGGCTTCAAGCCCAGTCGGTTATCGGCCCAGCCGGCGATGAGCCATTTCACGTCTTCGATGATGGAATCCACGTACTCAACGTCTTCCCTGGCCGGGTTGGTGTCGTCCATGCGCAGATTACAGACGCCGCCAAACTCATGCGCGATGCCAAAGTTCAGGCAGATGCTCTTGGCGTGGCCGATGTGGAGGTAGCCGTTCGGCTCCGGCGGAAAGCGGGTGTGAATCTGCGGATATTTTTTCTTGGCAACGTGTTTGGCGACGATGTCACGGATAAAATCCGAAGGCATCGGAGCGGCGGTGTCAGTCGTGGGCTTGCTCATGTTGTCAGCCGCAGGCTAACAAATGTGTGCTGGCTTGTCCAACGATGGGAAAGGAATTGAAGGACCACGAAAGACACAAAATGACACGAATGATTCCCTGTTAAACTTATTCGTGTCAACCCGGCCCAACTGCGGACGAAGTGGACGCCGTGCTTGAAAAGGTTTCACGGGATGGCATCCAGAGTCTGACGAAAACGGAACGGGAAATCCTGGAGAAAGCTTCCAAGAAATAATCCAGCTTGGGTTTCTTCTGGTAGCCAGCCAGCAAAAGCCGCCCGGCCTCAAGGGAGGACGGACGGCGTGAAACGACCTTGAGCCGTGCCAGCCTGAAGCCGTCAGCGCCAGCCATGCAACATAAAGAGCACCAGCGTTGCGTTGCCGAAAAGGATGGTCAGGAGTATCAGCATGAGTTTGGACAATTGATGCCTGCGCAGATCGCGCGGCAAATGCGGGAAGAGCAACTTCCCCGTGCGTTTTGCAATAAATTCAGTCATAGGTTTTAGGTTGTTAAATTCTCCAAGCCATCCCTAAATGGTTGGTTGAGCATCATGCTTCCTCTAGCAGACCTTATACCAAACATGACCATGAACGATAAGTGCCTTCCCTGAGCAATCTTCCGGAGAAAATAGCGAAAAAAAGAGGTTACAAGATGTCCACCCGGAGGACACGCTGCCTTGAAACCAATCCGCGGGCAGGTCAGGAAGTGATTGTTTTGTTTTTGGCGCGGGATTCTTCGGCGAGCTGTTCTTTGAACTTCGACAACGCCTTTTGCAGACGCTCGTCGCCCACAGCCAGAATTTGCGCCGCCAGAATGCCGGCGTTTTTCGCCGCGCCGATGCCGACGGTAGCCACCGGCACGCCCGGCGGCATTTGCACGATGGACAGCAGCGAGTCGAGGCCTTTCAACGACTTGCTTTCAATCGGAACGCCAATGACCGGCAATGTCGTGAAAGCTGCGGTCACGCCCGGCAGATGCGCTGCGCCACCCGCCCCGGCGATGATGACGCGGAGGCCGCGCCCGGTTGCGTTGCTCACGTATTGCTCCAAATCCGTCGGCGTGCGATGCGCGGAGATGACCTTGGCCTCGCTGGCGATGCCGAATTCGGCCAGCACGTCGGCGGCGGCTTTCATCGTGTGCCAGTCCGAGTCGCTGCCCATTAAAATTCCGACGAGTGGCTTGTCAGATGAATTTTTCATCGTCAGAGGAAATTGAGCGAAGAAATCGCGCGTTTGGCAAGAAGTAATATGCAATTTGAGACACGGATTTCACCGATTAACACGGATTGGAAATTCGTGCAAATCCGTACAATCCGTGTCACGTTTTTCTCCACTTGAGTCATGAATCGGTTGCGAAACATTTCCGAGTTTCTGGCGCTCCGGCGGAACACGTCGCTGCTGCTCGTCGCGCTCGTGCTCGCGGGCACGGGTGAAAAACTCTGGCTCGGCTTCGCGCCTAAATACATCGAAACCATCGGCGGCGGCGTGTTCATCATCGGTTTGTTCGACGCGCTGCAAACGTTGCTCGGCGCGGTGTATGCCTGGCCCGGTGGCTGGCTGACGGATCGTTGGGGACAACGCCGCGCGTTGCTGGCGTTTAGTGTGGTGTCCGTGGCCGGTTACATTCTGGTTCTCGTGTGGCCGCATTGGCTGGCGCTGTTGCTCGGCTCCTTTTTGTTTCTGGCATGGAGCGCGCTGTCTTTGCCGGCAACCTTCACCGTCGTCGCCACGTCGCTCGAACAGCACCGGCACACGATGGGCATTGGCGTGCAATCCCTGGTGCGCCGCGTGCCGATGATGCTCGGCCCGCTCATCGGCGGCTGGCTCCTCACGCGCTTCGGCTGGACGGCCGGCGTGAAATACGCGCTCGCGCTCTGCATCATCATGAGCCTGCTCACGGCGGCATTCCAATGGTTCATGGTCGAGCCGGAAAAAAACCCAATCACGAGGACGAGAATGAATTTCATTGAAGTTTTCAAATCATTCACGCCCGCGCTGCGCGAATTGCTGGTGAGCGACATTCTCATCCGCTTTTGCGAACGGCTTCCGTATGCGTTCGTGATTTTGTGGGCGATTGATCACAACAGCTTGACGGCGCAGCAATTCGGTTATCTCGTCGCGTTTGAAAATGTCACGGCCATGCTGTGTTACATTCCCGTTGCGCATCTTGCGGACAAATACGGCCGCCGGCCGTTTGTGCTGGCGACGTTTGTTTTCTTCACGCTGTTCCCCGTGTCGCTGCTGTGGGCGCACAATTTCGCATGGCTGGCGCTCGCGTTTGTCGTGCGTGGCTTGAAGGAGTTCGGCGAGCCGGCGCGCAAGGCGCTCATCATCGGCGAGGCAACGCCGGAATTGCGCGCGCGGACCTACGGCGCGTATTACCTGGTTCGCGATTGCACGGTCACGACCGGCTCGTTTCTCGGCGCGTGGCTGTGGAGCATCGGTCCGCAGGCAAATTTCATCGGCGCAGCCATTTGTGGCGGGCTCGGCACAGTCTGGGTTTGGTGGTTCATTTACCGGAAGAAACATTGAGACACGGATTCTCACGGATTAATTTTCGTTTCTGAAATTCGTGCAAATTCGTGCAATTCGTGTCAAAGTCCGACCGTCATGACGACAGCGAACAAAATCACAATCCTGCGAATGCTGCTGATTCCGTTTTTCGTTGTTGAGGTCCTCTACTACGTCGAAACCGGCAACGAAGTTCACCGCCTGCTGGCGATTCTTTCGTTTGCCATTACGGCAATCCTCGACGGCGTGGACGGTTACATCGCCCGTTGTTACAACCAGAAAAGCGAACTGGGCGCGATTCTGGATCCGCTCGCGGACAAGCTGCTGCTCGTGTCGGGGATTGTCCTCTTGAGCTTTAATCACACTCCGTATCTCGGACAAATTCCCCTGTGGCTCACTGGCACCGTTATCGGACGCGACCTGTTGCTGCTCACCGGCATTGCCGTCATCCGGTTCACCGTCGGCAAGGTCAAGGTCCGCCCGCGCGCCTTTGGCAAAATTGCCACGGTGCTCCAAATGATCGTGGTCATTTGGATTTTGCTGGCCTGGGACCGCGATTTGAACGCGAGCTGGCTCCGGGTCTGGACGATTGGCGCGGCGCTGTTCACGGGTTTATCAGGGTTGCTCTATATCTGGGACGGCGTGAAACAGCTCGGCGCGCATCCGGCGAGCTCAGCAACGGTTAAGAACGGAAAAACTGGTGCAATGGAGTAACGCGTGATGGAAGGAAAAGACCGCGCGCATCGAATCCCAATACTCCATCACTCCAACACTCCATTTTCTGATTTATGGCCAAGGAACTGCAACTCAAGTTGAAGGCCGGCAACGTCGCGCCCGAGTTTTCGGCGCCGACCAACGGCGGCGGCAAGATTTCACTCGCCGATTTCAAGGGCAAAAACGTCGTGCTTTATTTTTATCCCAAGGACGACACACCCGGCTGCACCAGGGAAGCGTGCGCGTTTCGCGATCACTTTGCCGAATTCAAAAAGCGCGGCGCGGTCGTGCTCGGCATCAGCACCGATTCGGCGAAGTCGCATGACAGGTTCGTGGAGAAATTCAAGCTGCTGTTCACCTTGCTGGCGGACGAGGACAAAAAGATTGTCGCGGCCTATGGCGTTTGGGGCGAGAAAAGTTTCATGGGCCGGAAATATCTGGGCACACATCGCGTGACTTTTCTCATCGGACCGGATGGCCGCATCAAAAAGATCTGGCCCCGCGTGAAACCGGAGGCGCACGCCCAAGAAGTGCTGGCGACGCTGTAATGCATGACCGGGCCGGCGCCAGACAGTGGACAAGCCCTTGGTTTGTGCGATAAGTATCTGCTATGGCCACGATTACTGCAACTCTGATTATGGAACACGCCATTTTCTGCGCCGTGTTTGATCAAATCGAACGTGTCCTTCCCGGTCTGAAGTCGGTCCAGGAAGTCAAGGTGTTGGCCACGGTGGTGGAAGGACTGCTGGCCGGCCACGCCGAAACGGAGGCCGACCTTGCTTATGCGGCGCTGGACCATGTTCTGGCAGAGAAGGGCGAGTTGGACCGCCTGCACCACGACCACAAGGAAATTGACCACAACTTCAAGCGGCTGCACAGCGTGAGCGGTCTGGCTGAAGCGCAACTTTTGCTCAAAAGGGCGCTGGCGGCATCCCGCGAACATTTCCGGTATGAGGAACGGGTGGTCTTTCCGTTGCTTGAACGCGTTCTGCCTGGCGAAACCCTCGGCTGCCTGGGCGAAGCCTCGTTGCGGAAGCACCCGGTCATTGCCACCGGATGAAAAGCCGCTTCCGCCTGGTCCCGCGCCGGGGCAAAGGGTGAATTCCCGATTGACAGACCCGGCGTAAAAACGGTAAATCAATGCCTCGAAAAAGGAATTAAACCGACAACCAATACGATTATGCCCATTCCCACTGGTTCCAAAGCCCCCGATTTCACCTTGAAATCCAAACAGGCGTCCGGTCTCGTGGACGTGAAGCTCAGCAACAACTTCGGCAAGAAAAACACCGTGCTGTTGTTTTTCCCGGCGGCGTTCACCAGCGTTTGCACCAAGGAAATGTGCGACCTCACCTCCGGCCTCAATGCCTATTCCGGCCTGAACGCCGACGTTATCGGCATCAGCGTGGACACGCCCTTCGCGCAGGAAGCGTGGGCAAAACAGGAAAAAATCGGCATTCCCCTCGCCAGCGATTTAAACAAATCCACGATCAAGGCCTATGACGTGGTCTTCCCGATGCTGGCCGGCGTGGGCGACACTGCGGCGCGCGCGGCGTTTGTGATTGATAAAAACGGCGTCGTCCAATACAGCGAACAGACGCCGACGCCGAAGGATTTGCCGAACTTCGGGGCCATCAAAGCGACGCTCGCGAAGTTGAAGTAAATATCAGCCGCAGTTTTCGTAAGGAGCGAAGGGTTTGGATTGCATGTCGTCAACAAACCACACGACAGGTTCTGTGCTCATAATTGCTCCTGGTCTAGCAGATATTAGACTGTAGTGCGTGCATGACCGCATACACGGTTGTTTTCACTTCGGTCTTTGTAAGCTTGGCTTGATGAAGGCAGACCTGTGAATTTTCATCAATGCCCATCGGAGCGATAAAATCGTTCTGTTTCCATTTCGTAACGCCACTTTAACCGTGCTGCCATTGTGCCCGGCGCAGAGCTGGTTAGGTTGACGAGCATGGTGCTGCGGATTCTGATTGTGGACGACGAAAACGATTTGATCGAGTTGGTGAAATTCCGTCTCGCCGGCCTGGGCTGTGAATTTCTCGTGGCCAATGACGGCGTTCAGGCCTTGAGCCAGGCGCGGCAATTCAAACCGGATTTGATCCTGCTCGACATTTTGCTGCCCGATCTCGACGGCCTGTCCGTTTGCGAAATTTTGCGCCGCCAGCCGGCCACAAAAGGAATCCCCGTCATTTTCATGAGCGCGCTTTCCGGCGACGTAACCAAGCGCACCGCGTCCATGCACGCTTATGACTTTTTCACCAAGCCGTTGGATCTTGCGCGGCTGAAACACCGCATCGCGGATTTGCTGCACTGTGAACCGGCCGGGAAATAATTTTTTCCTAATCCTGATCACCATCGTAATCTGAATCCACTCCAGCGATTAAGATCAAGAATTGGGTAGTCACCTAATTTGAAATTCCCCGGTGTCATTTTCCCCTCGCCTTTTTGATTTGATACGAGACGCCAACCTTCACCGCGCTCTTGGCATCGGTCACGGGCGGCAGTTCCAAGATGGTGATAAATTCCTCTGGCTCGCCATACGTCCAGCCGTAACAGCGTTTGGCCTTCGGATGGCCGGTTAGGTCGAAAACTTCAACATCGCCTTTCCAGAGCGTCTTGCCTCGAAAGACTTCTTCCACTGGCACAGTGCCGACGTGTTTGGCGTCGGCCTTGTGCAAGTGAAATATGACCTGCTGTAATCGTTCGATGTATGTTTTATTCGCCACAGCGTTTAACGAGTTCTTCCACCGTCCATGCGCTGCTTTCGATTCCTGCGGCCTGCGCTGGCGTCATACGCAAAGACTTGTGGTTTTTGCAAAAGTTGTAATAAGCGAAATTGAGCGCAACCGCAGCCTGAAAGTTTTCAAATTTCTTGCTGAATGCGTTCGTTAGGCGAGTGAGGCGGCGGCAGTGCATACGCAGCGTGTGATTCTGCTTTTCAACGTGGCTTGTCGTAATGCGGCTAACATCAGGCATTCCAGTAATGACCGTGCGTTCGGTTTTCACAACTTCCGCTGGCGAATACCTACTGGCCGCGTCTTTGTTGAGGTTGACGACACCGTAGGTTTTTACGAGTTGCCCATAATCCACTTCGCTACCAAAACCACTTTCAACCGCTTCTGGATACGAATGCAACGCATCGCTCGAAAGTTGCACGCGACGTGAAAGACGGCCTGCCAAATCTTCGATGAAGACGCGGGTGTGATACATATCACGCTTGCCGACGACGAAAGATGGAATCAGCTTTGTGTCCGCGTCCAGCGCAATGAACGTCCAAACATCGCCGTATGCGCCAGCGCGGGCAGCGTTATTGCGTTTCGCTCCAATGAATCCCCAAATCTCGTCCACTTCGATTTGCTTGCAGTTCAGGCCGCGCATTTTCTCATCCTGAATCTTCGCGCAAGCCTGTCCAATCCGCACCGCAAGGCGCATGATAGTGTCAGGGTGAATGCCGGTTATTCGCGCAATCGAAGCCATGCTGCTGCCTTCCGCCAGCATGGAAACGACCACCACTTTCTTTTCGGTTTTAAGAATGTTTGCCATATCAATTTTTATGTTGACATTACTGTAAACGGAAATTACAGTTGCGTCAATATATTTGTAAACAATAATTATGAAAAAAAGAGTTGGACGACCAAAGATTGGCACGCAAAATGCCAAAGGCGAAGTGTTTTCTGTTCGCGTTATCCCGTTGGAAGCAAAGCAGATTAACGGGGCAATACGGCGGGCCAAACAGAGCAAATCCGAGTGGCTACGGAAGGCATTGCTTTCCGCGTCGGCGAATGATAAATCAGTGTCATAATCATGTGGATGCGGCGAGCCTCGGACTCGCAATCTGCGATTGTAAGGAACGCCCGGTTTGCCAATTAACCTACGCACCCAGAATGGTTGGAAAATTGCACACATTTTAACAGTTTCAACTTTTTTTTCTGAAAATGAAAACGCGGAGAATGTTTGAAATTAAAAATATGCCCAAGGCTGCCCACAAAAGCACCGATGCCACGCTGTCCTCTTTCTGATGTCGTAAAATGATTCTGGCCACTTCATCACTATTTGTTTGCTTGGAATTTGTCGGGAGGCATCCGGGATTGTTGCTGGTGCTAATCGGAGTGGCTGGTGAGATTATTTGCGACTGGAAAGAGATGGAAGGACGATTAGCGCGGGCAAAGAGAATATCCGCTATTTTGCTTGTCGTTGGCCTGATGATGGAATTTTGGGAAGCTGCGAAATCTGACAGTGAGCTTGCTGACACGAAAGAACGCACTGCCTTAGTAGAATCAAATAATCTAGTCTTAAAGACAAATGTCGCATCTCTGGAGGTCGCTGTCTTACAACTAGCGCGCCAATACGATTTATCCACAAATGCTCTAGCGGAGGCAAACGCGAGATTGGCACAAGCACATTCAGAAGCCAATGAATTAGAAGCCAAACTCAAACCAAGAACAATAACCCAAAGCCAACATGATGATTTCGTTAATTTTATGGCTAATGGACGCAACAAACCAAGCAATACAAACACTTGGGTTATTTGTAGCAATCCATCAGGTGAAACCACGGAATTTGTTGGCCAAATACGGAAAATGCTAGATGATGCAGGGTATGGAGCAAATTCAGATTGTCCGCTTCGAGACGGGCTAGCAACAGGAATGAGTGGGGGTGGCGTATATAATAGTTGGGCAATGCCGATGTCTTTACCACCCAACGCCTCCGTTGGCATATTGGTGCCGTCCGAATTGCCAGCGTACAAATGGCCATTACAGGTGTCCGCGTTAGCCGGCGCTTTTGGCCAGGCGCATTTGATGCCAGCTTTTATCGCTCTTCCAAGTAACGAATTGGAAAGCAACTCAACGGCCGTTTTTGTACCGAGCAAATAGCAGTAAGTTTTATACCAGCATTCCGAAATTTCATGCCAAATCTGGCCTTGTAAAGCCCTGAAGCACTTGAAAATCCAAATTAGGTGACTACCAAGAATTGTCACACCTTGACACACTCGCGCTTCACCTTCATTTTCATCGCTGATTGAATGTATTAAATGAACGCCCCGCACAATTTTTTTAACGCGCTCCAGAAATTTGACCTCGGCAGCGGCAGGCAAGGTTTGTTTTGTTCATTGCCGCAATTGGAAAAGTCCGGCATCGGGCCGGTTTCCAGGCTGCCGGTTTCCATCCGCCTCGTGCTCGAATCCGTGCTGCGCAATTGCGACGGCAAAAAGGTCCATGAATCGAACGTGAGGGAACTGGCCAACTGGAAACCGGCTGAAACGCGCACGGCGGAAATCCCCTTCATCGTCGCGCGCATTGTGTTGCAGGATTTCACCGGCGTGCCGCTGCTCGTGGATTTGGCGGCGATGCGTTCGGCGGTGCAAAAACTCGGCAAAAATCCCAAAATCATCGAACCGCTGGTGCCGGTGGATTTGGTGGTGGACCACTCGGTACAGGTGGATTTCGCGGGTTCGGCCGACGCGTTGAAAAAAAATCTGGAGATGGAATTCCGGCGCAATCGCGAGCGTTACCAGTTTCTGAAATGGGGCATGCAGGCGTTCGACACGTTCAAGGTCGTTCCGCCCGGCATCGGCATTGTCCACCAAGTGAACCTCGAATACCTCGCCAAAGGTGTTCTGTCTTCCCCAGCTGCCAGACCCCAGACCCCAGACCCCATGTTCTATCCCGACACGCTCGTCGGCACGGATTCGCACACGACGATGATCAACGGTCTTGGCATTGTCGGCTGGGGCGTCGGCGGCATTGAAGCCGAAGCGGGCATGCTCGGCCAGCCGGTTTATTTCCTCACGCCGGACGTCGTGGGCTTGCACATGACCGGCGCGTTGCGCGAAGGCGTCACCGCGACCGACCTTGCACTGACTGTCACGCAAATGCTCCGCAAGGCGAAGGTGGTCGGGAAGTTTGTGGAATTTTTCGGGCCGGGCACGGCGGCATTGCCGGTCGTGGACCGAGCGACGATTGCGAACATGGCGCCCGAATACGGTGCGACGATGGGCTTCTTCCCGATTGACGCCGAGTGCGTGAATTATCTGCGCGCCACCGGCCGCAGCGAGGAGCATTGCAAGACCTACGAAAATTATTACCGCGCTCAGGGTTTGTTCGGCATTCCGAAGAAAGGTGACATCGCGTATTCACAGGAATTGGAACTCGACCTTGCCACGGTTGTGCCGAGCGTGGCAGGACCGAAGCGTCCGCAGGACCGGATCGAGCTGCCGAAGCTGAAGGAAAGCTTTGTCAGCACCTTCAGCAAGCCGGTCACGGAAAACGGCTTCGGCATGAAGCCGGAAGAATTTGCCACCACCCGGGCGGAAGTGCCTGTAGCGGCGGCCTATGACCGACGAAATGGTGACGACAAACGGCGCTCACAGAGCACCGCTACAACCACGATTGGACATGGCTCGGTTTTGATCGCCGCCATCACGAGCTGCACCAACACTTCGAATCCCAGCGTCATGCTCGCCGCTGGGTTGCTCGCGAAGAAAGCCGTTGAACGCGGCCTTGGTGTTAATCCGGTCGTCAAAGCGTCGCTCGCACCCGGTTCGCGCGTCGTCAGTGATTATTTGAACAAGACCGGTTTGCAGCCGTATCTCGACAAGCTGGGTTTCAATTTGGTTGGTTATGGCTGCACGACGTGCATCGGCAATTCCGGCCCGCTCGCTGCACCGGTCGAGGACGCCATTCACAAACATAACCTCGTCGCTGCATCGGTGCTGTCCGGTAACCGCAACTTCGAGGCGCGCGTGCATCAGAGCATCAAGGCGAATTTCCTCATGTCACCGCCGCTTGTCGTCGCGTTCGCGCTCGCGGGACGGGTGGACATTGACCTTGCCCACGAGCCGCTCGGCACCGGCAGGGACGGCAGGCCGGTTTTGCTGAAAGACATCTGGCCCAGCCTGCGCGAAATCCGCGACCTCATGCAAACGGCGTTGCAGCCGGAAATTTTCCGAAAGCTTTACAAGGACTTTGCCGCGCAAAATCCGAAGTGGAACGAAATCCCGTCCAGCACCGGCAACGTGTATGAATGGGATGCAAAATCCACCTACATTCAGGAACCGCCGTTCTTCAGGGATTTTTCGATGCAGCCCGGCAGCATCGGCGAAGTCAAAGGCGCTCGCGCGCTGGCGATTTTTGGGGACAGCGTGACGACCGACCATATTTCACCCGCCGGTTCCATCAAGAAAACGTCCCCGGCCGGAAAATATCTCATCGCGAACGGCGTTGAACCGGCGGATTTCAACAGTTACGGCTCGCGCCGCGGCAACGACCGTGTGATGACGCGCGGCACGTTTGCCAACGTGCGAATCAAGAATTTCATGGTGCCCGGCGTCGAGGGTGGCGTGACCATTTTTTATGGTAGGGACGCCGCGCCGTCGGTGTCGGCGGACGGCCCGGCGGGCCGTTCCTACCCCGGAACACAGATGAGCATTTACGACGCGGCCATTGAATATGCGAGGACCAAAACACCACTGGTCGTGATTGCCGGACAGGAATACGGCACCGGTTCATCGCGCGACTGGGCGGCCAAGGGCACAAATCTGCTTGGCGTTAAAGCCGTCGTCGCGCAAAGCTTCGAGCGCATCCATCGCAGCAATTTGGTTGGCATGGGCGTGCTGCCATTGCAATTCCGGAACGGCACGAACGCGCAGAGCTTGAAGCTCGACGGCACGGAGACTTACGACATCGTCGGCCTCGGCGCGAACCTCAAGCCGCAGCAGGATTTGACACTCAAGATCACACGCAACGATGGCAAGTTTGAGAATGTTCCGGTGCGTTGCCGCATTGATACGCCCATCGAGATTGATTACTACCAGCACGGCGGTATATTGCCTTACGTCCTGCGGCAATTGGTGGCGAAGGCTTGACTTGCGGCCGGGTTGACGAACATTGTCCTTCTTTGACGAGTTGAACAGCCGCATTCTGGAATATGGCCTTTGGCATTTACCAATTTTACAGTCTCTTCCAGCCGGGATTCAGGCGGCGGCGCTTCAAGTTGTTCGTTGAATTTTTTCGGCCGAATCAAGCGACACGCATTCTCGATGTCGGCGGTTTTGCGAGTGATTGGGATGATGTGCCGGTTGAATCCCAAATCACAGTGCTCAACCTGTATCATCCGCGGGTGTCAGGAGAGAGTTCCGCGCGATTCACCCGCGACATTGGCGATGCCCGGAACATGCCGTATCCCGACCGGAGCTTTGACATCGTTTACAGCAACAGCGTCATCGAGCATTTGGGCACGTTTGAAGCGCAAATGCGGTTCGCCAACGAAATCCGCCGGGTGGGGAGGCAGATGTTTGTGCAGACGCCGAACCGCTATTTTTTTATAGAATCGCATTTCATCACGCCGTTTGTTCATTTTCTCCCCTGGCGCATCGCGGGCAGGCTGATACGCTTTCTATCGTTTCGCGGACTGTTTCGCGGCGGCGACAATATTGAACTCAAAAAATTGGCCGCCGAATTGCGTTTGTTGAATTTCCGGGAAATGAAGAAACTGTTTCCCGACTGTGAGATTCACCGCGAGAAATGGTTGGGGATGACAAAAAGCTTCATTGCGATCCGCCGCGCGCCTTAGAGCCTTAAAGCTGGCTGGTTTATTTAGGTTTCACGGTCGCCACGACCAGCGCGTCCGGCTTGAGATATTTTTGCGCGGCGGCCTTGATTTGTTCGAACGTGACGGCCTCGTATTTCGCGTTGTCGTATGCCGCGCTCTTACGGCCAAAGTTGTAAGATTCGTCGGGCGTTGCACTTAAATCGAACGGCGCGTGTGAATATGAAAGACTTGAATTTGCAAGTCATCTTCTTGATAATCCCTGCAATCTCCTGCGGCTATGATGGAACTCAAAGTCCAGTGCGATTGCGGTCAGAAGTACAAGTTTGATGTCGAACCGGTCAATGGCCGGATGCCGTTTACAGTCGCCTGCCCGGTCTGCGGTGCTGATGGAACTGGAAAGGCGAACGCCATCCTGCAACAATCGGTGGTCTATCAGATTCCTCCGCCGCCACCGCCCGCACCGGAGCAACCAAGACTTCGTGTCAGCGATTCCGCTGGCGCGCCAGCGTCGTCCGCGCCCCCACCCATCAGACCGTTGTCAGCCGTGCCGGCGCCGGCCATGCGGCCGGGCACAAGTTTTGCGCAAGAAGCCACCGCCGAGGCGCAGGCGCGAACCGGCCGCAAACCGAGCTTTGCCCTGGGTTTGCTTGGCGGGCTTTTGGGTGCATTGATTGGCGCTTTGATTTATTTTTTGATTTTTAAATACACCGGATTGCGTTTCAAACTGCTCGCGGTGGGAGTCGGCGGCCTGGCGGGCTGGGGCGCGGAACTTTTTGGCCGGGGTGAGGGCAGCAAGGAACTGGGCGGCATCACGGCGATCATGGTTGTGTCGAGCGTCATTGCCGCGCAATATTTTGTGGCGTGGGGTTGGTGGCACGAATTTTCTCCCAGCCAGTTTGCGGACTCGGCTTATACGAACGCGGTTGCCGAAGCGAAAGAGGTGGTCAAAGCGATCCCCACGGGTTCCGATGCGGAAATCCGGAATTATCTGGCCAAGGCAGCGGTTGAGGAAGGCGATAAACCTAATCCGGGTTCCGTCACCAAGGATGAAGTGAAACAATTTCGGGATAACAACCTGCCGGAATTCCAGGAACTCGCCGGCGGCAGAATCACGAAGGAACAGTACGACGAGAAAAACGGCATTGATACGGCCCGGATACAAAGGGAAGAAGTCAGCAGCGAAGACACATTCAAAGGCATCTTTCTCCTCCTGCTCATCAGCAAAACCAACATCGTTTCGCTGATCGCAGCCGCAGGGTTGGCTTTCAAGATGAGTACCAACGCCTGAGCCGCAACCTGCCTCAATCCTTTTCCGGTTTCACCACCGCCACGACCAGCACGTCCGGCTTGAGATACTTTTGCGCGGCGGTTTTGATTTGTTCGAGCGTGACGGCTTCGTATTTCGCGTCGTCCAGTTCCGCGCGCTGGTAGCCGAGACCGTAAAGTTCGTCGAGTGCGGTCGTGGAGGCCAGGTGACCCAGTTCCTGCCGGGCGATTTTTTTCTGACCGATGATTTTGGCCTTGGTGCGTTTGAGTTCCGCGGCGGTCAAACCCTCCGTGCGCAACAGTTCGGCTTCCTTGAGCAATTCCGTTTCGACCTGCCCGGCCTTCGACGGTTCGGTGCCGGTGTAAAACGCGAAGTAGCCGGGAACGAGTCCGGCAAAATTCTGCGCGCCGACGTAATAGGCCAGTCCGAGTTGCTCACGAATGCGCAGGAAAAGCCGCGAGCCAAGGTCGCTGCACGCTTCCTGGATCAACTCCAGCGGGTAGCGGTCGTCGCTGTGCATCGTCGTGCCAGGGAAACCGATGACGAGCACGGCTTGTTTCTTGTCACGGGTTTCTTCGACGCGCTTTGGCGAAGTGAGAAGGGCGAAAGGCGAAGGGCAAATTAACTTTTCCGCTTCGGAATTTTTCCTCCAGTTTGCGAAAGACTTTTCAACAGCAGCCCTGACTTCGTCCGTCTTCACATCACCGTAAACAGCAAGGACGCAATTGTTCGGCGCGGTGAGTTTTTGGTGAACGGATTTCAGGCCGGCGGCGGATATTTTTTGAACGGTTTCCTCCGCGCCGAGCGAGTCAAGGCCGTAACCGATGTTGCCAAACAATGCCTGGCGCATGGCAAAGCTGGCGCTCTTGAGCAAATCGTCCTTGCGCGCGTGGATGTCGGCGATTTGCACTTCGCGTTCACGTTCCAGTTCATTGGCGGGAAAAGTGGGGTTCAGCAAAACGTCGGCGAGCAAATCCATGCCGATGGCGAAATCACTGTTCAACACTTCCGCGTTCACGCCGAAGCTGTTGTTGCCGCCATAGCTGTCAATGCTGCCGCCGACGGATTCAATTTCCGTGGCAATTTTTTCAGCGCTGCGGGTTTTGGTGCCCTTGAGCAGCATTTTGGAGAGCAACATCGTGGCGCCGTTGTTCTCCGCGGTCTCGGCCAGCACGCCGCCCTGAAACACGGCGCGGAACTCGACAAACGGCAGGCGATGGTCTTCCTTCACGAGCAGGCGCAGGCCGTTTGGCAATTCGATTTTTTGGATCGGCAGGTTGGCACTGGTTTCAACCTCTATCTTGCGCCGAGGGGCGGTGCCATCGGGCAGCAGCGCATAAAGCGTGCGGTTCTCCGCCGTGAGATATTCGCGGGCGACGCGCTGAACGTCAGCGTGCGACACACGTTTGACGGCGGCAAGATAACGTTCGGAAAAATTCAGGTCGTTCGCCGTGAGCCAGTTACCGCCGAGGTTTTGCGCCTGGCCTTCCATCGTTTTGCGCGCGGCGAGCGTGGCGGAAATGAATTGCTTCACGGCCTTCTGCACTTCCTGGGCGGAGACCGAGAGCGATTTGATCTTTTCGATTTCGGCCAGCATCGCATCGCGCGCGGCGGCAAATTTGTCGGCGTCCGCAATGGCGCTCATGCCGAAGAGGCCGGGATTGCCGGGGCTGTAAGTCCAAGCGTCCACATGATGCACGAGACCCTGCTTTTCGCGGACTTGCTGGAAAAGTCGCGAACTGCGGCCACTGCCAAGCAGCACGGCGAGCACATCAAGAACCGGCACGTCGGGGTGGCGCAGTTCGGGAATGTGCCACGCGAAATGAGAATAACCGAGTTCAATCGGCGCTTCCTCGACGATTTCACGCGACGCAGTCTGCCTTGGCTCCTCCGGCAAAACGACCGGAGGCAGCGGCTTCGCTTTTGTCTTTTCGTAGGCGGCTTTGATTTGCGCAACCACGTCCTCGTTTTTAACATCGCCCGCGACGACGTAGAACACGTTGTTCGCCGCGTATTTTTCGTGGTAGTAACCCCGGATGTCATCCGGTTTGACTTCATTAAAAATATCCGGGTAACCGATGATGGTGAAACGATAAGGGCTTTTGGTGTAGGCGACTTCAAACAGACGGCGGCTTGCGCGGCGCCCCGGGTCGTCCTGACCCATGTCCATTTCGCGGCGGATGACATCCATCTCCTTGGCGAGTTCATTGGGCGGCAACGTCGCGTTTTGCATGATGTCGCAGAGGATATCAATCGCCGTGCGCGCGCCGGTGTTCGGCACGTCAATGTGATAGACCGTGCGGTCGAAGCTGGTGTAGGCGTTCATGTAACCGCCGGCCTCCTGCACTTCCTGGTCAATGCGGCTGCCGGGGCGGGTAGTGGTGCCCTTGAAAAGCATGTGTTCGAGCACGTGCGAAAGGCCGGCGCCGAGCCAGCGGCCTTCGTGGATACTGCCGGCCATACACCACGCCTGCGCCGAGACGACGGGCGCGCTGTGGTCTTCGCGCACGATGAGGATCAGGCCGTTGTCGAGCGTCGTCAGCGTGACGCCGGCGGGCAACGAAGAAATTTCGTCGGTTGAATGTGGTTTTATCATTGCGGTTGCACAGAAAAAGTATGCGGGAATCAGTTTTGAGCAATTCAATTCGTTTCAGCCCTCCGGGCAGTGGCAACCGGCGGCGCAGGGATTTTGAATTGAAATTCTATTTGCCCGGCGTTGTCCGCCCCGTTAGTGTCGGTACCAGTGAAATTCAGGAATCAAGGCGTATGACAAGGAAGCCATTAACAGTTGCGGAATTGGACCAACTGGTCGCCGAACTGCACAAATTGTCGCGCAACTTATGGTGGTGCTGGGACCAGCAGGCGCAGGATTTGTTTCAGGAACTTTCGCCGCGCGGCTGGCAAAATCTTTACCATAACCCCGTCGCCATCCTGCGCGAAGTGTCGGACTACGAGTTGCGCGTGCACCTGCAGGAGGCCGATTTCGAGCGTCACACGCGCGCCGTGCTTCACGACTTCCACGCCTATCTCAACGAGAAAAACACGTGGGGGCGCCATCGCGCGCCGCAATTGCTCGAACATCCCGTCGCGTATTTCTCCGCGGAATTCGGTTTCCACGAATCGCTGCCGATTTCGGCGGGCGGCCTCGGCATTCTGGCCGGCGACCACGCCAAATCCGCCAGCGACCTCGGTCTTGGTTTTGTCGGCATCAGCCTGTTTTACCGCGAGGGTTATTTCCAGCAGGCGATTGATGCGAACAATTGGCAGACCGAATACTCCTCGGCGGTTGATCCGCAAAATGTGCCGCTGGAACCCGTGCTTGACACCGACGGCCAGCCGGTCGTTTGTGAAGCGGAAATCGGCATGGATCACGTCCATTTCCGCGCCTGGCGGGTCAATGTCGGCCGGGTCCCGGTGTATCTGCTCGACACGAACCTGCCGGAAAACGCGCAACATATCCGTGAACTGACCTCGCGCGTCTATGCCGGCGACGGCACGACGCGCATCATGCAGGAAATCCTGCTGGGCATCGGCGGCGTGCGGCTGCTCCGCAGACTCGGCGTCCAGCCGTCTGTATTTCACATGAACGAGGGCCACGCGGCGTTTCTCACGCTGGAATTGACCCGTGAAAAAATGGCGGCGGGGAAAACTTTTCAGGAGGCATTGGCGGAGACGAAGGGCGAGTGCATTTTCACCACCCACACGCCGGTCGAGGCCGGCCACGACCGGTTCAGCCCGGAGTTGATGGACTATGCGTTTCAGCGTTACCACTCGCAATGGCCCGTGTCGTTTGCGGACAGCATGGCTTTGGGCCGCGTGCATCCTGAAAACAAGCAGGAACCGTTTTGCATGACGGTGCTTGCCCTGAAACTTTCGCGCGCGGCGAATGGCGTGAGCGAATTGCACGGGCAAACCAGCCGCCACATGTGGCAGGGCCTTTATCCCGATACGCCGGTCGAAAAAGTCCCCATCGGCCACATTACCAACGGCATTCACCTCCTCGGCTGGATGAAAGGTCCCGTGCGCCATTTCTGGCGGGAAAAATTGACGGACGGGCGCAACGGCGAGACGGCGTTCTTTCGCGAAAAATTCGGCGAATACTGGACGGCGGCGGTCCATTCGCACGAATTCTGGAAACGAATGGCCAATCCCGAATTCGTTTCGGATGAAGAACTATGGGCGCTGCGTTATCATCTGCGGCGCGAGATGATTGAGTTCGTGCGGCGCCGGCTGTTGCTCCAAAGCCAGCGCGCCGCCCAGAGCGATTACATCCACTTCGATCATCTGCTGAACCCCGACGCATTGACCATCGGCTTTGCGCGGCGTTTCGCCATCTATAAACGCGCACCGCTGATTTTCCAGCAGTTCTACAACATTGTGAATCTCGCTCACGACCGGCAGCGGCCAATCCAGTTCATTTTTGCCGGCAAGGCGCACCCGCGCGACGACGAAGGCAAACGGTTCATTCAACAAATCATTCATCTCAGCAAACACAGCGAACTGGCTGAACGACTGGTGTTTATTGAAAACTACGACATTCACGTCGCACGGCAGATGGTTTCCGGCTGCGATGTCTGGTTGAACAATCCGCGGCGTCCGCTCGAAGCTTCCGGCACCAGCGGCATGAAAGCCGGCTGCCACGGCTGTCTCAACTTCAGCATCCTCGACGGCTGGTGGCGCGAAGGCTACGACGGCACGAACGGCTTCGCCATCGGCGAGGATTCGCAACCGGACAATATCGAGGAACAGGACCGTGTGGACAGCGCAAATCTTTACAAAGTGCTGACCGAACAAATCATTCCCATGTTTTACAATCGTTGCGAAAAGGGCATTCCGCGCGAGTGGATTCAGCGCATCCGCCGCGCGATGGTCACGCTCGTGCCGCAATTCACCACCAACCGCATGGTGCGGGAATACACAGAGAAGTATTATCTGGCGAAATAGAGTCTGCTGGAGATTTCAAAAACGACCCATGCTTCAGCGCTTGCCAAGACGGTTCCTTTAAGCTTTACTCCGTCCGCGTTGAGCGCAAATGGTGAACAGGTTAAACACACGCTCAACTCAATTTAGAAAAGTGAAAGGTTCAAAAAATGAACTACTCTGCATTTATCTCCACAAGATCGGCCCTCATGGCGGCAAGTTTGATGTTCTTGTGTCTTGCCATCGGATGCGCTTCTTCGCACATCGAGACGGGTCAGAGCACCTCGACGGCGGTTTCTTTAACCGGAAAGAACTACCAGCTTATCCAGGGCGGCGCCCAGGGAGAAAGCTACGGCTTCCGTCTGCTCGGCATCATCCCTCTGGGCAGTCCGCATTACGCCGACGCCAAACGCGCGCTCTATGCCTCCGTGAAGGAGCCTTTGACCGGCAAGGCGGTTGCGTTGATCAATGAGATGCATGACAAATCCACTTTGTACCTGATTTTGTTTTCCGTTCCCAAACTGACGGTCACCGCGGACGTCATTGAATTCACCGACCAGCCGGGAGCCAAGTAAAAGAATTAAAAAAATCTCAACGCAGCGCAGCGTTGTCGCCGTCGCTCACGCTCGTGCCGTAATTTACCACCGACCGCATGGTGCGGGAATACGCGGAGAAGTATTATCTGGCGAAATAAGTTGGCCGGGCTGCGCTGCCGCGCGCCAATTTAATGTTGGAGTCGAGGTAACGAGACTCATTCTAACGAAGTCAGAGAATCCTTCCGCCTTCGCCCGGCTACGGCGGGACAAGCACGTCGTCTCCTGCGATTTTCCGCGCCGCGTTTCCTCGTCCCGGCAGGGACAACCGGATATTAGCCCGGCACACCGTGCCGGGTTCATCGCCACCAATTAAATCCGTCCTGGCGGGACGGCGGAAATCCATCGTTTTTTCCAATCGTCCCGCCGGATTTGACGCGTCAGGCGAAATAATGCTTACTGGGTTTTTACTCGTGTCTCAAGGCCTGGAGCGGGTCGAGTTTGGCGGCGCGTTGCGCGGGGAGCAGTCCGGCCACAAGGCCGATGAAGGCGGCAAACAGAACCACGCCGAGTGCCAGCCCCGGCGTGACGACAAAGAAATCGCCGCGCACGGGAAGTTCCCGATACCGCAAATAAATTGGAATGACTTGATTCAGCCCAAGCCCGGCCAGCCAGCCGAGCAGCAAACCGATGACGCCACCGATGAGGCCGATGAAGCCCGCCTCCATCATGAACATCTGCCTGATTTCGCCGCGCGACGCGCCCATGGCCTTGAGGATGCCGATTTCACGGGTGCGCTCGTAAATGGCCATGACCATCGTGTTGGCGATGCCGATGGTGGCCACGAGGAGCGCGATGCTGCCGATAAGCGTGAACATCACGGTGATGGCGGTCACAATCCGGTTTGCGACCTCCACAACGATTTCCAGCAACTGAACCTGAAATCCTTCGCGCCGGAGTTGCGCCGTCAACGCGCTGGCATGGGTCACGTCCGTCGCGCGGATGGTCACGGAGTCATAGCCTTCACGTTCGAGCACGTTCGTGGAGTTGAACCACCAGCTCTTCATGGCGATCAGGTCGGTGATGGAGACTTGAATGCTGCGCGACCTTTCCTGTGAAATTCCCTGCACACGCAATGGGTAGCTCTGGGTTTCGCCGCGCGAGGTGCGCAAAACGGCTTCCACGGTCTGTCCGATCACGCCGGCGAAGTCATTGCTCGAATAGCCGAAAGCTTGCACGGTTCCCTGGCTTAAAACAATTCCGCCCGATTCAGGAAGTTCCAGCGAACCGGCGATGGGTTCCGGCAGTTCCTGGAAAAAATTGGGGCGCATCGGTTCCCCGCCGCTCATGCGCACGGCTTGATTGGTGCCATTCCATTTCAATTCCAAGCCGACCGAGCCGGGCAGATTGATTTCGGGAATGATCTGGGTGACACCGGGCGATTGTTTCCAGCGGCTGACATCCTGGGCGGTGATGATCTTTTTGCGGGACGAATTTGAATCGAAGCCGCCGGGACCGAATCCGCGGGAGCCAAATCCGCCGCGCCCGCCACCAGACGGATACACCATGAGGCGATCCAAACCGATAGACGCAAATTGACGATTGATTTGCTGCCGGACGCCCGAAGCCAGCGAAACCATGATGACAATCGTCAAGGTGCCGACCACCACGCCCAGTGAAGCGAGCGCGGAACGCAATTTACGGCGACCAACATTGGAGAAGGCGGTGCGAATCTGGTCCTGGAGGGTCATGGGATTTTCTCCGCCGGACGCGTGGTTTCAATGTGCTGGATGTTTCCGTCGCGCAAATGGATGATGCGGCTGGCGCGCGCGGCAATGTCCTGGTCGTGCGTGACCATGATCATCGTCAGCCCCTGCGCCTCGTGCAGGCCGCACAACAGGTCGAGGACGGCCCCGCCGGTCTTTGAATCGAGATTGCCGGTGGGTTCATCCGCGAGCAGCAGCAACGGACGATTCGCCAGCGCGCGGGCGATGGCCACGCGTTGTTTCTCGCCGCCGGAAAGTTCATTGGGCTTGTGAAGGATCCTCGCCGCAAGGCCGACGGATTCGAGCAGGGCCGTGGCGCGTTCGCGACGGGTGGGTTGAGGCACTTCGGCCAGCATCAGGGGCGCCTCCACGTTCTCCTGCGCGGTCAACGTGGGCAGCAGGTTGAAGCTTTGAAAAATGAAGCCGACCCGCTCGCGGCGATAACGCACGAGTTCCTTCTCGGTAGCCGAGCCGAGCGACAGCCCATCCACGCGGACTTCGCCGCTGCTGGGACGATCCAGTCCGCCGATGAGATTGAGCAGGGTGGATTTGCCGGAGCCGGACGGCCCGACCAGCGCCGTGAATTCGCCGGCTGGAACCGTGAGTTCCACTTCCGACAGCGCGGCGACGATGGTCTTGCCGACGTTGTAACGCCGCGTCAATTTGCTGGCTTGAATGAGAACGTCGCTCATAGAGACTTAATTGGGCAAGACCATATCATCGGCTTTTACCTATGCTACAAAGGCAGTCAGCCCGAAGATACAGCTTTTTTGTTGTGGGCAGAATTTAGTCAAACAGGCCAGCCATGGTGGCAATGGCCTCTTGACGTGTCGTGAGTAAAGCACGCAATTCCTCCTGCGCCTTGGCAAGTCTCGCGAGCTTTTCTTTGCGGACGGCCTGAACTTTGATGATCAGGGTTTTGATCTGCGCCTTGGGCGCATCGGAATCAATCGCCTGCCGCAACGCATCGTATTCAGGGCTTGGCCGGCCAAGCATGGCCAGAAATCCACCCCCGCCGCGACGGCCACCACCCATTCCGAACGAGCTCATCATTTCAACCATTCCACTGTCAGCCAAACTGGCCATTTGAGCCTTTCTTACTGCGTTGATTTTTTCCCCAATGAGCGCCCATTCGATGTCATTGGTAACCCCCATCTGTTCACGAAGTGAATCGTTGATGCGTTGCTGCATCGCATTTTGAATCTGCTGCGGATCCATGCCTTGAAATTGCGGCATGGCATTTGGCTGCATTTGCGGAGCCACGTTTTGAACTTGCTGCATGACATTTTGCTGCAATTGGGGATCCAGATTTTGAAATCGCTCGATCGCCGCCTGCTGTTGTTCGGGACTCATGTTTTGAAATTGCTCCAGGGCGGCTTGCTGCTGTTCTGGACTCGAACCGGCTTGCCGCGCCGCTGCTTCAAAATCCTGTTGATTCATGTTTTGAACGTCTGCGCCACCTTGCGTTTGCGCCAAAGCGCTTCCCTGCAGCAACAATGTTGCGGCAGCGGCGGCGATGGTTATGAGCATTTTTAGATTTTTCATGAGAATGTTATCGTTGGTTGTTTTGTTTGTCCGTCGCTGGTTATGACAATGCGGACGTTGATTTGTTACGGCTTCTTTGGCGGCGTCAAATGGTTGAACCGGGAACGGATGAATTGCTGCTGCTCTTTGTCGATTTCCGTGAACTTGATTTTCTGTTCCGGTGTCAATTCCAGCTCTATGCGCGCGTTGCAATTGGAAAGCTCCAACTCTGCCTGGCCGCACAATGCCAACCTGAAGTTGCTGATACCGTCCAACAGAATGGGCTGGATTTTTTGGGATTGTTCGGCGGTCAGATTCAACTTGCCTTCCAGATCGTGCCGCCAATGTTCAGCAATTGCCTGTGGATTTATGGCTTTCATCATGATCCGCCTGCCGATCTGTGCGGTGAGAATCCCGCCGGTAACCGCGCCTGCCAGAAACAACGTGAGCAGATAAAGACTGATTTTCCATCTGGTCATAATTTTCAGGGGACGATTTGAATGTCCTTCGCCAGGCTCAAGAACGCCACGACCCCGGGCACTTCGTGGACATCGCTCCACTGGTTCCAACCAATGCTCGCAACCATGATGAGCACCGCGCAAATGGCGGCACGCTGGAATAAACTCGCCAGCAGCAACGCCTCTGCTTCAGGAGCAGACGAACGCCACCCGGCCAGTATCCGCGCCTCCAATGCAAATGGGATTGAGACCGGCGTTTCGCGCGGCGACTGCTTTGCCGCCTTGAGCAAACGCTTCAAGATATGTTCATCGCGATTCATATTTTAATCACACATCAAATGACGGAATTGTTGTTTCAGCTTCTGACGCACGCGAAAATCCCGCACCCGGACGCGCAGGTGGCTCCAGCCCATCATCTGCGCCACTTCCTTGCCAGATCGCTCCTCCAGATGCAGTAGCGTCACCAACACCCGCTCCACCGGCTCAAGTCGCGCCATGAGCTTATCAATAATCTCCCGCGCCGCGAATGCGTCCGCTGCATCCAATTCATTTTCCGTCGCCGCTAAAGTTTCAACCACGAACCGCTCCTCATTGCCAAGGTCTGCCCACCGCAATTCCGGTCGCACGCGTTCGGCCTTGATCTGGTTGATGCAAGTATTTATCGCGATGCGCGACACCCAATGTTCCAACGGCACCGCTCCGCTAAATTGATCAATTTTCGCAAACACTTTCACAAATACCATCTGTATCAAATCTTCCTCCGCCGTGCGTTTCGGCAGGTGCGCCCGCACCAGCTTTGAGCACCAGCGGATACAAATGCTCCAGCAGCCACCGCGCGGCGTCCTCGTCCCGCTGGCGGACGCGCTCCACGCAGGCCGCCAAATCGAGACCCGGTTCGCTCATGCGGTTGACAGGCACACGCTGCTCATACGCGCCTGATGACAGCCACGGAGCAGAAATTGTTTCAATCATTTCCAAGAAAAGTTTCGCAGAAACAGAATTCACCCGCCATCAAAGATCGCAGACGCTCAAATCCAACTCGCCTTATCACCCCGCGAACTTTATTTTCGCCAAATAAAAGGAGCGCGGCATTTTGCAGAGGTCTCTGTTTGAATATCCACGGCGAGGTGCCCACGTCAGATTCTTGTGGGGAAAGGTGTAGATGTCGGCCTGTTCCGCCAGCCACATTTCAATTTCCTTTCTTGCGCTCCCCTGCCCCGCTCGTAATCTTTCCGCCATCTGGTATGAACTATAAAATTTCTCAACGCGCCGCGTCGCTGTCACCGTCACTCACGCTCGCCATTGATGCCAAGGCCAAGGCCATGAAGGCCGCGGGCGAGGACGTCGTCGGCTTTGGCGCCGGCGAACCGGATTTCGACACGCCGCAACACATCAAGGACGCCGCCGCCAAGGCGCTCGCCGCCGGGTTCACCAAATACACGCCGTCCAGCGGCATCCCGGAATTGCGCGCGGCCGTCGCCGACAAATTCAAACGCGAGAACGGCCTGACGTACAAACCGTCGCAAATCATCGTCTCCTGCGGCGGCAAGCACTCGTGCTACAACGTCATCCTCGCCACCTGCCAGGAAGGCGATGAAGTGCTCATTCCCGCGCCGTATTGGTTGAGTTATCCGGAAATGGTGAAGCTCGCCAGCGCGAAGCCGGTGATTCTGCCAACCACCAACCAGACCGAATTCAAAGTCACGCCCGCGCAGTTGCGCGCCGCCATCACGCCGCGCACGCGCCTGCTCATTCTCAATTCACCGAGCAACCCAACCGGCTGCGTTTATACGCCCGACGAAGTCAGGGCGCTCGGCGACATCTGCGTTGAGAAAAACGTGCTCATCATGAGCGACGAAATTTACGAGCACCTGCTTTACGACGGCGCGAAGCACAAAAGCGTCGCCAGCTTTTCGCCCGCGCACCAGGAACACACCGTCATCGTCCACGGTTTTGCCAAAGCATGGAGCATGACCGGCTGGCGGCTGGGTTTTCTGGCTGCGCCGGAACCGATTGCCAAGGCCATTGACGCCGTGCAAAGCCACAGCACGAGCAACCCAACGTCATTCGCGCAAAAAGGCGCGCTGGCCGCCATCACCGGTCCGATGGACCACTTGAAGGCATGGCTTGCGGAATTCGACAAACGTCGCCGCTACGCGCACCAGAAATTGAACGGCATCCCCGGCATTTCCTGTGTGAATCCGAAGGGCGCGTTTTATTTGTTCCCGAACATCTCGAAGACCGGCTTCAAGTCGTCTGATTTCTGCGCCAAACTGCTCGAAGCGGAAAAGGTCGCCGCCGTGCCCGGCATCGCGTTCGGCGCGGACGATTGCATCCGCCTCAGCTACGCCACGAGCATGGCGAACATCGAGAAGGGGTTGGAACGGATTGAGAAATTCTGCAAGGGCCTTGCGAGGTAAGTTCGGAGGGATGAGCTTTTCCCGTGGGGGCAGGTTCGGCCTCCAAGGTTTCCGCCCCCGGATAAATTTTCATCGTCGGCAGTTTCGGCTGCGCCCGTGCGGGCAGCGAGTCCTGATAGCCGGGGAGTTACTGCCTGTTGACTTTGTCGTAGAAGACTTGCTGTCTCAGCCAGAGCCGGTGATAAATTTGTTGCGCGGCTCCCGGAGGATACGCCCGGTAAGGGACGATGCTGAACGCATTACAGGTGTCGCTGCCGTCCGAGTTGATGTCGTTGCCGATCGAGCCGTTATATTCGTATCCATCCATCTTTTTGAGCTGATTCTTCAGTTTGGGGAAATCTGAACCTCCGCAGGCGACGCCGACGAGGAATGGAAATTCCGAGTCTTCCACCTCAAGTTTTTTGACCGTGATTCCGGCGTTCCGGGCGGCGAGTTGGATTGCGCTGATCAAACCTTCCTTTGTGTAACGGGCATCCATGTTCATGGGCGGTTCAATGGGGTTTCCGAGATATTCGAGCAGGACTTGATTGGGGCCGGACAACGACACTGGCTTCTCCGAGGAACCGCCGCTGCCGTTCTGATGAATCTCGTCCGGTGAGGGAGACTCTGTGGCTGTTTCATCAGAATAATAACCAAGGTCAAGTTTGCTCTCGCCAGCGGCTTCCTCCTTGTTTCCGAAATAGACCCCGGCAAATGGCTTGCCGGCCGGAATAGAATACATCGTTACATGATTCCATCCCGGAACGAGGTTGGGATCGGTCAATTCAAAATCGCCATCCCCTTTGGAAATCTGCATCAACTGTTTTGGGTCGGTGGGAACTGCAATCGCTGAACTGGTGGTGGTGTAGAGCGCAAGCTGCGCCCGGTCGGAACTGATGAGCTTGTAATGGCCTTTAACCACCATCCGGTCTGGAGATCGCTCGACAGAAGTGATTTCAATGAAATCGCCTTTGGGAAAGGAGGACTGGCCGATATAGAAACCGGTGCCTGCATCGGTGACGGCATTTGTATTGGCCTCGTCCGCGAACAGTGTAGTCGCGCCGGGCGATATGCACAGGATGAAGATTGCGAGTTTGGCTTTCATATTAAGGGTAAAGGCCGCCGCGAGATGTTGCAGCAGGCGTGAACGTGGTATTTTCACAATGGCGTTTTGCTATCTTGCCTCTGCGGGACAGGTTCCTGGTCGCCGGGTCGAAGCGTTCCGCTGGCGACGACGGTTTCGTATGACAGGGTGTCAACCACAAGATTGCCTTCCCGGCGAAACGTGCAGGTTGGCAAGCGGCAGGAAATCTGGATGGAAACGGCAGGTTGCAGATTGCGGCCATCGGCCCGGGCAGTTTCCATATCATGCATCCGCACGCCGGAGAAATGCCTGATCAACAGGAAAGTGACGGCCAACACCAGGGACACAGCAATGGCTGCCGGCACGGCGAAACGGTTCCACAAATCAACGATGGATTCCACCACACCGCGCGACGCGGGTTTGCAGCGGGAAGCCGTCAGGATGTTGTGCCGGATATCCGGGCGGAGTGTCAGACTTTCGGTGCCTTGCCGGAGACGGCTGGACAGGACCTGCGCAAACTGTTGCTCCTTGCGCACGGCCTGACGGCAGGCACTGCAGCCGGCAAGATGCCGTTCCGCCGCAGCCTGTGCGCCGGCGGAAAGGCTACCTTCCACATATTCATACAACTGATTCTGGAAACGGCGGCAGTTCATTGTTTTTGCATCTCCTCTGTGCCGCAGGCACCAAAAAGGTTCAATTCACCGGGCAGGAGCCCTTGCATTTCCCCAATGGCATAGTGGAGCCTTGATTTGACCGTCCCCTTGGATATGCCCAGATGTCTGGCGATTTCGTGGATTTTCATGTCTTCGTAATAGCGCAGGACAATGACCTCCCGGTGAGCGCCGGAAAGCTGGCGCAACGCTTCCCGGAGTGCCGACGAGGCGGTCCCGGCATCCCATTGAACCATGTTTTCTTCCGGTGGCGAAATCTCCCGGCCCGCCAGTTCGTCGTCATAAATGATCCGCTTGCGTTCCCGGTGGTAGTGGCTGGTCAGGTTGAGCAGGATGGCGTGGAGCCAGGTGTAAACAGTGGAGCGGCCCTGAAACCGATGGACCGAGCGAATAGCCTGAAGGAATGTGTCCTGAACGATGTCCTGGGCTTCGGTCTCATTGCCGCATAATGAGAAGGCGGAACGAAGCAACCGATCTCCGTAAGAGTTGACCAGTTCCTGCACGGCCCCGGGGTCCTGACTTTTAAGGGCCGTGACAAGCTGTTCCTCATTCATACCGCTTTTGTGCCACCGAACAGAGAAAGGTTCAAGAAATCAGTGCAAATCTGCGATTGGCTGGTGCCTCAGCTACGCCACCAGCATGGCGAATATTGAGAAGGGTCTGGACCGGATTGAAAAATTTTGCAAGGGTCTTGCGAAGTAAATCTGGAGGGACGAACTCTGCGAGTCCCCAACTTGATTCAGGCCGTCGCGTCCGCCTTTTGCTTTAAGGTGAGGTGTCGAATTTATCTAACCACGGATGAACACGGATGGACACGGATTGAAACCGCGAAATATACTAACCACGCGAAATATCTTTGACCGGATGAACAGGATTTTTAGGATGAATTTACGGCCTCAGCCACCAGCTTATTTTAACCGCTGATGAACGCTGATTGACGCGGATAAAACTCCGCCGCACACTCGCTGCCACCATGCCAGCCGGGTTTCAGAGATCAGCCGCGCCGCTCAAAACACCAATGCCCCCTGTCCGCATCGTTCCGGACAAATTGCGCGCGGGCGATGAGGTCCGCGTCCTCGCATTATCGCGCTCCATCGGTGGTCTGAAGGTGTATCCCGGCATCTCGGACGCGGACGTCGAGTTCGCGCGCAAAGGGCTGGAGGCGCTCGGCCTGCGCGTGTCGTTTGGCCGGCATGTCATGGAAACCAACGCGCACCTTACCGTTTCCGTCGAGGCGCGGCTGGAAGATTTGCGGGACGCCCTCAACGATACCTCGGTCAAGGGAATCCTCGCCGTCACCGGCGGCATCGGCGCCATCCAACTCCTCAACCGGCTGGATTTCGAACTGTTCGCCGCGCATCCGAAAATCCTGTGCGGTTACTCGGACATCACATTTCTGTGCAACGCCATCTACGCCCGGACGGGCCTCGTGACCTACAACGGCCCTCATTTTTCCACCTTCATGATGCACAAAGGCTTTGATTACTCGCTGCGCTATTTTCAGGCCTGTTTGTTTGATGCGGCGCCGTTCGACGCTGTCGCGTCGTCCGAATGGAGCGACGATGTTTGGCTCAAGGACCAGGAGGACCGCCATTTCCATCCGAACAACGGCTGGTGGGGCATCCGCGACGGCGAAGTGGAAGGCACCGTCCTCGGCGGGGGCTATTTTGCGTTAAACCTGATGCAAGGGAGCGAATTCTTCCCGCCGCTGGACGAAGCCATCCTGTTCCTGGAACACCCCGCGGAAGGCAAAAGCACCTTGATGAACCTCGACATGGGCCTGCGCGCGCTCACGTATCAGAGGGAATTCCGGAAAGTGCGCGGCCTCGTCATTGGCCGTTTTGGCAGTAACAATGGCGGGCTTGACCGGGCTAGGATGACCGCCATGCTCAATGACATCCCGGCGCTGGCCGGGCTGCCGGTCATGGCCAACTGCGACTTCGGTCATACGACCCCGATATTGACACTGCCGATCGGTGGCCGGTGTCGAATGAAAGTGTCCGGGGGCGGAACGCAAATCACGATGCTCACGCATTGAGCCGCGCCTCGGACAAACGACACGGTGTTGAATCCATTTAACCGCTGATGAACGCTGATTGACGCTGATGTCACCCGATTTGGTAGGGACGCGCGGCTCGCGTGTCCGGCTTTTGCTCCAAGATGAGGTGTCGAATTTCGCCGCTTTTCGAAACTGGCAAAACTGCGGCTTGACGGAACACGCCGAGTCCACGACTGTCTCATCGTGTTGCGTGATGCCCAAAACCAATTTCCGCTCACCCGCGCAACGTCAAGTGCATCGGCGGGTGCCGAACGGCAGATTCCCGGCGGTTCCTGGCGGCAGATTTTTTGTCTCCTGTTGGCAGCGTCTGGCTTGCTATCTCCATTCCAAGTCTTGGCCGATACGGGCAGTTGGTCCATCACCCAACTCCCGTATGCGAATGCGCAGCATCCGTCCATCAATAACGCCGGGGAGGTCGTCTGGGCGGTGCAAAACAGCACCGGCATTGTTTCCAGCGTGCGCGGGCAACTGTCGGCTTCCGGCGTGTCGCCGCACCTTGCGAACAGCGGCGAGGTGGTTTACGCGGATACATTTGGCGGATCGGGGATGGATTTGGTCAGCACCACGCGCGGCCGTTTGACCCAGGGCGGCATCATTGAACTGGGGTTCTCCGATTTCGGGGTCAACTCGAACGGCGAGGTGGTTTACTGCGCGCTCACCAATGGCAATTGGCAGGTTATTTCCACCGTGCGCGGCCAAGTGACCTTCGACGCGGTGGACCACTATAATCCATGCATCAATGACCTGGGAGAAATCATCTGGAACCAGTATGGCGCGGCCCCGAACCTGATCTCGTCCACACGCGGACCTTTGCCTGGCAATTACCCGTTCGTTCTCGGCCTGAATGATTTTGAGGAGATTTGTTATGACGCCGATCTGGTAAGTTCGAACCTTTCCACCAGTCCGCACATCTTTTCCAGCCTCCACGGCGTGGTGATCAACGATATCGAGCAGTTCCAGTGGGGCGGAGGCATCAATGACGCCGGAACCATGGTCTGGACCGCGCCGGCCAATCCGTCGAGTCCGGTGTGGTACGTGTTCGAAGCCACGTGGGTGTCGGCGCCGGTGTTGACCGTGGTGCAAACTCCCGGTCTGGCGCTGGAATGGCCGACCAACGCCGGCGGCTACCACGTACAATACGCCACCAACCTCGTATCGCCAGTCGTCTGGCAGCGATTCAGCGGCAACCCGTCCACCAACGCGGGAAACTTCCACCAAGCCATCGGAGCACCTGTCGGCAGCGCGGCATTTTTCCGCCTGTCAACCGGCAGTCCTTGAGAGCCCGTTCAAAATCATTTTTCCCGTAGGAGACGAGGTGACGAGTCTCAAATATCCTGGATTTGCAAGGAAAAGTTAGAGTCTCCTTACGTCGTCTCCTACTTCTTTAACAGCCTGTTAACGCAGCCCGGCTCCCTTCCATTCGATGTTCAGCGTTCGATGTTGGATGCTCGATGTTCCCTTCCCCACCTCCGAGACCCCAGACGCCAGACCCGAACTTTAAATCCCTTCCGGCAGCCGGCGGTAGCGTGCTGATTTGGTGGAGCGCGACTGTGTCAAAGACCAGCCGCAGCATTTTCGACGCGCTGCGGCTGACGCTATGCGCACAGCCGCGCTCCGGGAATTTTAAGTTCGGACACTACCCCGCCGGCAATTCGCTTGCGGCGGAAAGAAATCTGCACGTAACATGAGCGCTGAAGCTTATGCCGTGGACAAAGACCCAAAAGATGATTGGCTGGGGAACCGTGGTGCTGGTGGCCTTGGTCGTCGTCACGCTGTTTGTCTGCCGGCACCGGATTGCCGGGCATTTCGTCCTTGCCAGCGGAAAGCGCGCCATCGCCGACCACATCGTCACACCGGTTGATTTGACGGGCAAATACGTCGTGTCGGCGAACCGGTTTGACACTCTAAACACGCTGGGCTGGCGGTCGGTGCCCCGCTGGTTTCAGGTGTATGACCATGTGCCGTTCGACGTGAACGGGATTATTTGCCTTTGGGGAGGCCGCAGCGCGAAAGGGGGACTGGTCCTGCCTGATGCGGACCCGGACATTGGCGTGCACCAGAAGTTTCAGACGCTCTATGTCTATCATGCCACCTTTTTCGCGTCACCGGACAATACGCCGGTTTACGACCTGGTTTTCCGTTACGCCGACGGTTCGTCCGCGACGAATCAAGTGCTCTATGGCGCGGATGTCCTCGACTGGAATGTCAAACGCAGCCGGACGGCCAAGGGGCCAACCGGCGTGCGCTCCAGGGTGGGCTGGCAGGGCGGGACGTTCACGCCCGGAAAAAACGATCCATTACGCTTTACCGTGACCGCGATTGACAACCCGCAACCGGACACGGAGGTGGTGACGATTGATTTGATTTCCTGCAAAAGCGAAAGCGCTCCATGCATCCTGGCCATGACCGCCGGAAAGTCCGGACTGATGAAGTGAAGAACCGCCCGGTTCAATCAGAACGGATTTAGCGCATGGCGATTCAGCGGCAACCTGGCCACCAACGCGGGAAACTTCCACCAAACCATCGGACAACCCGTCGGCAACGCGGCATTTTTCCGCCTGTCAACCGGCAGTCCTTTGGCAATCGCAACCTGTATTGGATCGGTTACATCGGGCCATGGAATTGATCCGGCGGCGGACTTTGCCACAAGGATTGCTTGGGCAGGCCATTGATTACGCCCTGAAACGCTGGGAGGCACTGATTCAATTCATCGCCGACGGGACGTTGGAGATTGACAACAATCTCATCGAAAATGCCATTCGGCCCAGCGCACTCGGAAAGAAAAATTGGATGTTCGTGGGCCATCCCAAAGCCGGGGAACGCAGCGCGGTGATCTACACCCTTCTGGGCAGTTGCCGGCGGCATGGCGTCAACCCGTTTGATTACCTGAAAGATTTGTTCACGCGCTTACCGGCGGCGAAGATCACCCAGATCGAAGACTTCACGCCAGCGGCATGGGCCAAGGCCAAAGCGAAGGAGCAAGTGATCGCTCGGGCAGCTTGAGCAAATTGGCAGCCGTTCAAACTTGGCCCGCCATTTTCAACTTCTGGGCCGGACCGGTATCCGTGTCTCCCCAGCCAGATACCTTTAATCTTCCCATTCAAGCGCGGCAATGGTGCCCCAAACAAGGGAAGCCGTGACCGAGAGCACAAGCGCCCACGGCATCAGCACTTGAGAGTTAAGCGACAGCAACGCTGACGAATCAGGAACCGGCAGATTTCCCCACGGCAACCACAACACCGCCAGCACCGAACCAATCGCGACGGCACCCAGCAGGAGAACCGGACGCAGCCACGCGCGGCGGCGGCGCGGCAAGGCGGCCACGACCCGCGCCGTAAAGCCGTTGTCTTCAATATATTTGTCCTGCTCGCGCAACCAGGCGTCGAGCGGATCGTTGGTTTCAGGCGGATTCATAATTTTCATAGGCCGGCAACAGCCGCCGCCTCAGTTTTTCCTTCCCGCGCAGGATGTTGGTTTTGACCGTGCCCAGCGGGCAATCCAAAACCTGCGCCGCTTCTTCGTGCGACAAACCGTTCTGGCAGCAAAGCACCACTGCCGCCCGCTCATTGGAATTTAACAGCTTCAACGCCTCGGTCAAATCGAGGCGCAAATGACTGTCGCGGGCGGCAGCCGATTCCTCCGGTTCCAAGGGCGATTCGTCCGCCTCCTCCCAGGCCAGTTCCTTTCGGCGGCGGCTGGCCATGCGAAATTCATTGAAGGCGATGCCGAACAGCCATGTCGAGAAACGCGCGCCGCCACGATAGGTTTGAAGTTTCTGCCACGCCTTCAAAAAAGTTTCCTGCGCCAGGTCGTCGGCCAGATGCGCATCACCACGCGTCATGCGCAACAGAAAGGCGCGTACGGGCGATTGATGGCGTCGCACCAGTTCGCCGAAGGCATGCTGGTTTCCGTGCGACAGGACGCGGGCGATGAGATCGGCGTCGGTGAAGGACACGGGTCAGGGTTTGGGCAGTTGCGAGTCGTTTTTATTTTTTCTTTCCACCATCCAAACAATCAGGAGTGCCACACCCATAAACAAGAGAATAAATCCCACCTTTCCTGCGAGCATGGTCAAACCGATTCCCATCCCCGCTAAAATCAGACCGGCCCGAAGATCATTAAGGGATTTCTGGGGTTGGTTGGAGGAATTACCTCCTGATTTAGTGATCAATTCCGGTGGGATCGGCACACCTTTTTCAATCATCGCACGCAATGTTTCGTGCAGCATTTTGTTGCGGCGATGCAGGAAATTGAAAAAAATCGCGACAATCGCCACGCTCATGCCAAAAACACCGAGGACCGGCACAATATCATCTAGTTCACTCAGCATTTTCATCACAACTTCATTTTGACTGGGGGGATGCATGCCAGGCATGTCAATGGGAGTCTGCGCTCGCAACGGCGTTGCAGCGAGCGTAAAAAGAAAAATTACGGCCAGGAATTTGGTTGATGCGATTTTCATATTCATTGATTTCATTTTGAACTGTTCACAAGTGAGATGCTGTGAACAGGCCCTTTGGATTCAAAATTATTGCGGCTTTCAATTAAAGCTCCACCAACATCCCATCGCAAATAAACTCTTATTTCTTCATCTCAAAAACCATTCCCCATCCCGCTCTGAAACTTTAATCCGGTCGCTCCGCCTTCGCTAGAGCATTCCTATCCGACTGATGAAGCGCGTACAGAACGGGGGCCGTGAATGAGGCCCGGCGTATGAGCCAGACGTGCTCCCTCAGCCGCATACGGTTGATCCGCCTTCGCCGAAGGCTACGGCGGACAGGGAGTTGAATGTTGAGGGTTGAGGGACATCCAGTTGGACCGTGGCAGAAATTTGATTGTCACAGTTGCATTTCGGAGTCAGTCTCCACTGGCTGTGCCTGAGCCTGGACGTCAGGCCGCAATTTTCGTCATGAGCAAACCAGCACCCGTTCCACGTAGAGGCCAGATTTGGGAGGTCACTGACGGCTGCGACGCGCAGATTCAGTATCTTTTTACCGCGCCCATCACCTTCAGCGGTTCTTGCCGACTCACCGCTGGCGAGCGAGTTTGTATTGTGACCGAGACCACCGACCCGCAGCCAATCGTTGTGAGTTTTCTGCCGGTTCGCTATGATGAGTTGCATGAAAGTCTCGTTCCCCCCGACATACGCGACACACCACGCTACAAGAAATACACGCTCTCGGTGATGACAGGATACTTCCACGAACATTTCAGATTTATCGAGGATGCGGCCTGACACATCACTGGAGTTAACGCCGGTTACGCCTCCAGCTCCGCCGTCGGAAACGGGTCGAAATGGGTTAGAAACGGGTCAGTTCTTGAGATTGATATATGGCGTCACAGTCCATCGTGGGAATTCTGTTTATGGAGCAGCTTGGCAAGATTGGCCAGCGTGTGCAGATGCTTTTGGAATTGGCCCTGCGGCACAAGAAACAACAGCACCAAATTGACCGGTTTGCCGTCCAACGCGTCGAATTGAACTCCCTTGCGCGAACGTCCAATCGCCCCGACCACTTCACCAACCAGATCGGTGGAAGCGTGCGGCAATCCGATGCCCATCCCGATTCCAGTGCTCATTGAGGATTCGCGCTTCCTGACACTCTCCGCGATTGCGTCCCGGTGCTCGGCCTTGATCTTGTGATGGACCACGAGCTGGTCAATCAACTCGTCAATGGCCTCCCAGCGGTTTTCTGCTTGCAGGTCAATGACGATGGGTTTCGGACCCAAAAAGTCGTTTAAATCCATGATCTTGTCATTCGCGAATCCCCGGATTCTTGCACGTGCGCTCAGTATGGCGAATTCACAGTGAAAATCGAGCGTGATGCATAATGTGCGTGAAGAGGTCCCGCAGTTTGAACAATCTTCGCTCTTGCCGGGCTGTTCCGAAGCGGGCAGTTTTGGTCCGTTGGGTCAGGAACTTCCATGAACCCGAAATGAATGCAGCAAAAATGAATGAGCCGGAAAAATTGATGGACTTGCTCATCCCCGTTCGCGCGACCCTGACGGGTTTTCGCCTCCTGCAACCGTAATATGACGACTTATCATATCATTGTCTTCATCGTCATGCCGGTGTTTTTCATTGCCTCAATAGCGGTGACAGGGCGGCTTGAGAAGCGATTAGTCTGGCAGTACGGCGACCTTGGAACGCAACCGCCCTACCTGGATGTCTCGGGTTACGCAGAGCAATGGACGAATCAAGCGCTCCAATGCGGATTTATTTTGTTGGGCTGGGCGCCCGATCCCAGGATGCCAAATTACCGCCAAAATTACGCTTTGATGGTTTCGCCTGAAAGGGACTGCTTTGTCGTGGTTTGCTCCGGCAACATTTTTAAACTGAAATCGCAAAGCGTGACGATTCACACGCCCACACAAAACGGCAAGGTCTATTACACCACAGCCAACCAGAATGGTGCGCAGATTGATTTATTGGGACATTGGATGGGCCAGTTGACGGTGGTGAACACATTTCAGGCGCTTCTACGGAATCATAGAGATTTGCTCCGGGACAAGGGCGCGATGGTGCAACCCTTTAACGAAGGGCGCGAGGTGGAAGAGTTTAAAAGGTTGCGGGTGGAACGGTATGAAACCATGGCGCGTCGCGGACTGATTACGTTTATGGACGGCATGGAGACATGCTGGCACTTTACTCTCTGGGGCGCATTAAGGCATGCCATCTTAAATTATACAATCGGCCTCGTCAGAGCCAAAACTCGCGGGCGGGTATTCCGATGTGTGTGAAATGGTGAAGGGGTCAGTCCCGCATAATCGCATGCGAAGCTGAAATCAGAAATTCAATTCTTCGTTGCTTGGTTCCTTCGTTGTTCAATCCGCGTCATCGGCGTCATCCGCGGTTTTTATGCGACGCTACCAGTTTGTGCTTTTTGCGCCTTTTTGCGGCAACATGCAAGAGCAATGGATTTGTCGTCACTTCGGTTTGGGAATCCTCACTTCAAATGTGCCGGCGACGCAGCTTTTTGAATCGTCAGGAAAACACAAATAGATTTTCGCGGATACCTTCCGGTTTATGGCCTGACCGAATTGCAGCTTCATGCCATAGCCTTTGCTATATGTCGCGGTCTGAACCACTCCCCCTTCATTCCAGGTCATCCTGACGCGCGGATTGACGCCACCGTCAGCGGGCTGGATTTCATAGCTCTGGCCTTCAATGGATTCATCCAGACCAAAAATGTCCAGCGACAGTCCGTTTTCAGAATTTAATCTAAGGTTGGCACCCCTGAGCGTTGCTATCTTGAGTGCAAAATCAATGCCATGCAGCTTCCCGCTGGCCGGATGGTCGGGATACGACACTTTGCTGATGTCAGATGTCCACCCGGATGTGGCGGGTTCCATTGGCTGCCCGCTGGCGGCAGCGGCCACAGGCTTGACGGGTTCCATCTGTTGGTTGTCATTGGATGCAGTTGTGGATTGCGTCCGGGTGACGATGATATTGTTCGTCGCCAGGTCCTGCCGGACATTTACGATTCCCTGTTTCACGGCGTTTGAAAAAGACCATATACGATACCCGGCGGTGCCCACTTCCAGCATCAAAAACAAATAGCCAATGGTGAGACCGGCCGTGGCAAGACCATTCCCTTTGAGCGACGGATCCCGGCGAATTCGTGATTTGGCCAGATGCCCGCAGATGATTCCCGGAAGCCAACCAACACAGGTGACCAACGATGTCAGGGAGCAGACCAGCGAAGCGATGGCCAGACGTGAAGTCCGTGGAGCAGCGGTGGTTGCGTTGTAGCCCGTCCACCCCGGAGTGGTGTCTGTCCGGGGAGGACCCACGGCGGGTCCGGCAGTTGCTTCTGGCACAACGATGGCGGCATGGCAGACCGGACAGGCGATCTCCGTCCCCGCATGGGCTGTGTCGCATAAAACATTTTGGCCGCAGGCGGGGCATGAAAAATTGAATTCACTCATGGAATTTCCCGTTCATTGAATGTCAAAGCATATCGCGTTAAAAAATTTGGTTCAAGCCTCCGCCACATGTTTCGTAAAGGAGTCACGCTTTGGTTTTGGCACAACCGTCTTAAAAAGTTTTGCCGTGGCAGGGTCATCGCGCTGCGATGACCGGACGGCCCAGCGGGCCGTCCCTACCCCGGTTCCCCAAAGCGGAGAAGGAAAAAATATGTGGACGCTTTTCCAAGCAAATCCGCGTCATGCGCGAAATCTGCGGTTGGTTTCCCATTCTCTTGATTTTAGATGGAGGCAGGCAAGATGCCTGCCCTGCGCTATTGACCGTGAACAAAAACGTGAATAAAAGGTCACACGACCGTCACACGATTGTAACCTGCCGAAAGTATCTTATTTGCGGCGGTCATGATTATGAAAAAGATTCTCATATTGACGGCGGGATTTGGGGACGGACATAACGCCGCCGCCCGCAGCCTGCGCGACGCCATCGAGCAACTCGACGAGGACGCGCGCGTGGAAGTGCTCGATTTGTTCGCAGACAGCTACGGCGCGTTCAACACTCTGGCCTGCAAAACCTACCTCGGCGTGGTGCAATACGCCCCGAGCCTCTGGGGCGGCTTTTATTCGTTGCTCGACAAATCGCCGCTCGTCGAAAAACAACTCGGCAATTTCACCCGGTTGCAAAAGACGTTGGAAAGAATCCTCGGCGAGGCCCAACCGGATTGCGTCGTTTCCACCTACCCGGTCTATGCCCACGTCATTCAGAAAATTTTTCGCGGTCATCACGAACGGCCGTTCCGCTTCATCACCGTCGTGACCGATTCCATCACTGTCAACTCCGCGTGGTTCCGCGCGGCCAGCGATTATTTTTGCGTGGCGAACGATGCCACCGCCGAGGCATTGCACAAAGGCGGCATACCATCGGAAAAAATCAAGGCATTCGGCTTTCCCGTGAACCTCGCTTTTACGCAGCCGCCTCTTAAAAAACTTCCCCTGCCCGTCGGCAACGAGCCGCGCCGCATCCTTTACATCATCAACACCGGCAAAAAAAAGGCTGGCAAGGCGATTGACCGGTTGCTCGAACTGGACAACGCCCATCTTACCGTCACCGTCGGGCGCGACCCGGAGTTGCGCGCCAAGCTCATCGAACGCACGCGCGACCACGCCGACCGCGTCCGCGTGCTCGGCTGGACGAATCAGATGCCGGAGTTGATGATGATGCACCATCTCGTCATCAGCAAAGCCGGCGGCGCGACCGTGCAGGAAGCCATCGCCGCCCAATGCCCGATGATTGTCAACCAGGTCATCCCCGGCCAGGAGGAAGGCAACGCAGCGTTAATCGAAAAATTCAAGCTGGGCGCCGTCGTCGAGAAAAACCGCGAAGTCGCCGAGTGCGTGGAAAAGGCCTTCGCCAAACGCGCTGCGCTCTGGAGCGAATGGCGCGAAAACCTCAACCGCATCAGCCGTCCCGACGCCGCGTTGCGCATCGCGGAACTGGCTCTCGGCGAATCCGACCCGGGCGATTCCGGCCGCAAACGCATCAAGCTTTTTGACGGAGTGCCTGACCGCGTCATGCGCGCCGCGCCGCGCGCCAACGGCGACCAGCCGCAGATGCTCCTCTGCGATTTCCACATCCACTCGAATTATTCCGACGGCAAATTGAGCGTGCCGCAGATTGTGGATTTTTACGGCGAGCACGGCTTCGATTGCATCTGCATCACCGATCATCTCGCCGATCCCAGCCGCTTGCTCGGCAAGCTTGCTGAACTCGCCAATTGCACGCTCGGCCAGGACCAGATTGAAGAGTATTTCGCCGTGATTGAGCGCGAACGCCGCCGCGCCTGGCGCCGGTACAAAATGCTCGTGTTGACCGGCATCGAGTTCAACAAGGACGGTTATACGAAGAAAACCTCCGCGCACCTGCTTGGCATTGACCTCAAAAAGCCGATTGATCCCTCGCTCGACATTCCGAACATCATCGCGAAAATCCACGAACAGGGCGGCCTCGCCATCGCGTCGCACCCGCACATCATGAAAAGCGAATGGGGCAAGAACACGCTTTATCTCTGGGAAAATCAGGACATCTTCGCGCCGCTGCTGGATGCCTGGGAAATTGCGAATCGCGACAACATTTTCAACGATATCGGGCTCAAACGCCTGCCGTTCATCGCCAACAGTGATTTCCACAAACCCAAACACATTTACTCGTGGAAGACGCTCATCCACTGCGAGAAGGACCCGGAAGCCATCAAGGATTGCATCCGCCGCAACGAGCACATCGCCATCACGCTCTACCGGGATTTTGGCGGCGTCCCGCAAGCCCGGCGTCACAGCTTCGCCTCCTTCGCCGAACCCGCGCATTACTGGCAGGAGCACCTTCCACTGCGCGTGGTCAATTCATAAAATGGTTGGGACATTCAGCCTCGCGCGCCCGACGGCCCGCCCGCAATTCTTCAAAGCCCCGCCGACACTGTGATTCAGAAAACGTTTCGAGCAACTGCATTTGAATTTCAACGGTTATTGCGCGTGGATGTGTTCTTGATAAACTCCAGCCATGAAATCCTGCTTCAGGAGATTTTACCCCCTCTTCTCACTGGCTTTAATCGTTTGTTGCTCCTCGTGCTCCCGGCATCACAAGCCTCCACAGCCCACCGCCGAGTCATTCTTTAATTCCGGAGTCAACAAATGCCAGTTTGGGGACTACAACGGAGCCATCGCGGACTTCAACAAGTCCATCGCGCTGAATCCCACCAATGCAGATGCCTACATCAACCGCGGTGAAGCCCGGAGCCATCTCAACGATTTTACCGGGGCCATCGCCGATGACACCAAGGCCCTCGAATTAAATCCCCAATATCCGAATGCCTATTACATTCGCGGCAATGCCAGATTTTATCTCGGAGATTACGCCGGAAGCGTCGCCGACTTTGACAAAGCCATCGAACTTAATCCTCAATATCCCCATGCTTACTTCGTTCGCGGCAATGCCAGGTTTTACCTCGGAGATTACGCGGGCACCGTTGCGGATGAGACCAAAGCCATTGAACGTTATCCCGATTACACGGAGGCCTACATCAGTCGCGGCAAGGCCAAGGCCGCGCTGAAAAATTACTCCGAAGCCATGCTCGATTATAACAAGAGCATCGAACTGAATCCGAATTACGCCCCGGCCTATTATGCCCGCGGCAATGCCGAGTCCGCGCGCATTGATTACGCCAGGGCCCTCGCCGATTTCGACCGTGCCATTGCGCTCAACCCTGCCTACACGGATGCTTATGGGGCCCGCGGTGGCGTCAAATACAATGCTAAAAAATACGCTGAAGCCATCGCCAACTACAACAAGGCCATCGAACTCAATCCCGGATACACCTATGCCTATTGGAACCGGGGCAACGCCAAATTCCAACTGGCAGATTATGCCGGGGCCATCACTGACGACACCAAAGCCATTGAACTGAATCCTCGATACGCGGATGCTTACGGTGCCCGCGGCAGCGCCAGGCAAAAGTTGAAGGATTACAACGGTGCCATTGCCGACTGCACCAAGGCCATCACATTGAACCCGAATTATGCTGTGGCCTACTACACCCGTGCCATCGCCAAGTATGATCTCCGCGACTATAACGGTGTCATTGCCGATTGCACCAAAGCCATTCAGCTAAATCCACAGGACACCATGGCCTATGACTCCCGCGGTCTGGCCAACCAACAACTTAAAAATTACGACGATGCGCTCGCCGACTTCAGCAAGGCCATCGAACTGAACTCTGAATCCGCTCCATACCTTGTGGACCGGGGCCGGGTGAAATTCGACCTCAAGGACTTCGCTGGTGCGATTGAGGATTACGACAAGGCAATCGAATTGAATGCAAATGATGCCGATGCCTACGACGCCCGCGGCGAAGGCAAACGTCTGCTCAAGGATTTTGGCGCGGCTACTGCCGACTTTAATCAGGTGATTCAAATGGACCCCAAAAACGACATGGCTTACTCGTATCGCGGCCTCACCAAGGACAACCTCAAGGACTACAATGGAGCGCTCGCCGACTGTTCCAAGGCCACCGAACTCGATCCTCAAAGCGCCCGGGCTTGGGAGAATTTAGGGTACGTCCAGAACGACCTGTCGCAATTCCAACCGGCGTTGGAGAGCTTTCTCAAATCACTCCAGCTCGATCCTTTGCTGGATTATCCCCGGTTCTACATCTGGCTGCTCCGCGCCCGGCTTGGTGAACAGGCAGACGCCACCCGGGAACTGGCCGAACACGTAAAATCCCTCCAAGGCGCGCAGGCGACTGACTGGACCGCCAGGATTGGACAGTTCCTCACCGGCACAATGATCGAAGAAGATTTCCTCAACGTTGCCAAAACTTCCGCCCGGAACCCGAAAGGGCAAACCGTTCAGTTTTGTCAGGCCAATTATTATGCGGGCATGAAGCATCTCCTCGCCGGTGACAAAGAAGGCGCGATGGCCCTTTTCAAAAAATGCCTCGGCACGGGAGAAAAGGGCTGCATGGAATTCAGCAGCGCCACCATGGAGTTGAACACCTTGAAAAAGTAGCCTTCGCCTGAAAGGTCTCCGACGCCGAAATTCTCAGTCATTTGCGCCGCGAACGAGCACCGTTGATGGCGGTTCTGCCGCCAGACGTTTCGGGCTGAAAATCGGCCACAGGCTCGTCGTCACAGCAAATTAAAATCAATCTCGCGGATGGAAATGCGATTCACGCGCGAGCTGCTCCCACAATTTTCTCTCCGCATCCGAAACCCTGGCCGGCACGGCGATTTGCGTGACCACCATCAAGTCGCCGCGCGGGCCGCCGCGGGTCGGCAGGCCGCGCCCGCGCACGCGGAGTTTTTGTCCGCTTTGAGTTCCCGCGGGGATTTTGATGTTCACCCGCCCGTCGAGCGTCGGCACGGATATTTCCGCGCCGAGCGTGGCTTCCCAAGGCGCCAGTTCCGCTTCGTAAATTAAATTGTGGTCTTGGACCTCGAAATCAGGATGTTTCGCCAGCCGCACGCGCAAATACAAATCGCCGGCCTCACCGCCGCTGCTGCCAGCTTCGCCGCGTCCGGCCACGCGTAATTTCTGACCTTCGGTCACCCCGGGCGGAATTCTGACCTGATGCGTTTCAGTTTTCACCGAGCGACCGGCGGGACGGCGCACATTGACCGACCGTACCGAACCGTGCATGGCTTCATCGAGCGTGACCATGATGTCGCCTTCGATGTCGCGTCCGCGCCCGGCAAATTCCTCTTCTTCAGCGAACCTGCCGCGCGGACTGAAGCCCCCGCCACGCATCCGTGAGCCGAAGAACTGCTCGAAGAAATCGCTGAAGCCGGTGCCGCCGAATTGAAATTCAAATTCCTGGCCGCCCGCGCCGCGTCCACGAAAAGCCTGGCCGTCGGAGAAACCCTCCCAGCCGGGCGGCGGACGGAAGTCCGCGCCGGATTTCCAGTTGGCGCCCAACTCGTCGTATTTTTTCCGCTTGGCCGGGTCGCTTAAAACTTCGTAGGCCTCGTTGATTTCCTTGAACTTTTCCTCGGCGCGCTTTTTGTCCCTGGCGACGTCGGGATGGAATTCGCGCGCGAGCTTGCGGAAGGATTTCTTGATTTCCGCATCGCCCGCGCCGCGCGGCACACCGAGAATTTCGTAATAATCTTTGTATTGGACGGGCATAATCATCACCACCGGTCATGGCGACATTGCGGAAGAATGTGCCCGCGCGGGAGTTTTGTCAAAATTTTGCCGGCGATGACAGAACCAGCGCCCTATTTCGCATTCGCCGAGTTGTCCACGCTCAGGTAGCGCGTACCGGCAAGGCCGCCTTCACGCCGCCAGATCTTGAGGAGAATCCAGTTGCCTTTGGCTTGGGTGCAGAGTTTGACGGCGGCATTGGCATCCCTGACCGGTTGGTGGTTGATTTCCACGATGACGTCGTTGGGTTGCAAACCGGCCTCGGCGGAATTTGAGTCCGGATCAACATCCGTGACCACCACGCCTTGGATGTCGTCAGGAAGCTGCAACTGCTCGCGGACCTGCTGGTCCAAATCCGCGACCGTGACGCCTTCAAGCGCGTCCATCTTTGAATTGGCCGAACCCGAACTTTTTCCATTATTGCCGTTGCCCGCGGCTTTATCCGGCAATTCGGCAAGGGCGAAGGCCACGGTCTTTTCCTGTCCGTTACGGATGAGCTTCACCGTGACGCTTGTTCCAGGCGCCATTTCAGAAACCATCAGGCGGAGGCTGTTGGCGTCATTAATTTTTTTGCCGTTGATTTCGATGATGACGTCGCCGGATTTAATGCCAGCCTTTTGCGCAGGCGTGTCGGGTTCCACATCGCTGACCAGCGCGCCGTTTTGATCGGGCAGTTTAAATCCCTCGGCCAGACCCGGTGTGATGTCATCGGGAACAATGCCGAGATAACCGCGCGTGACTTTGCCCCCGGCGATGAGACTTTGCATGACGCGCCGCGCCATGTTGATCGGCACGGCGAAGCCGACGCCTTCGCTGCCGCCGCTGCTGGTGGCAATCCAGGTGTTGATGCCGAGGAGCCGGCCTTCGGCATCCACCAGTGCCCCGCCGGAATTGCCCTTATTTATCGCGGCATCGGTCTGGATAAAATTTTCATAACCATTCATTCCGTAGTGACGTCCCAGCCCGCTGATAATACCCATCGTCACCGACTGACCGACACCGAATGGATTTCCGATGGCGAGCACAACGTCACCGACTTCCAATTGGTCGCTGTCGCCCAGCGTGATGGCGGGCAGATCTTTCGCGTCAATCTTCAACACGGCCACGTCCGTCAGCGGGTCGGTGCCGACAACTTTGGCGGTAAATTTTTTGTTGTCGCTGTCGCCGACAGCGACTTTGATTTCGTCCGCGCCCTCCACGACATGGTTCGCGGTTAAAATGTAACCATCCGGCGAAATGATGACTCCGGAGCCGAGTTTTTGTTCCTTCCGTGTGATTTCACGATTCTCATTTGGTCCGAACTGGCCGCCGAAAAATTGCCGGAACAACGGGTCGTCAAAAAACGGATTTCGAAACTGACGCAGGTGAATGATGTCCGTCGAATAAATATTCACCACGCTGGGTGCGGCTTTTTTGACGACAGGCGCGAAACTGGTGCCGAGTTGCGGGCCTCGTTCAAGTGTCGTGGTGTCAATTTTAATGGCCGGGCCGGCATCCTTGCCCCAGGAAGTCAGATGAAAGACAGTGATGATTGCCAACGCGGCCGCCAGCACCGAAAAAAAACCGACCAGCGATCTCGAAATCAATTTCATAACTCTCCAAAAATTGACACCACGGCGGCGCAAACGTTCAAAGAGCGGACGGCGGCGGCTACTGTTGCTGCGTCTTCACATCCTCCGCCTTGATGACTTCGATCTTCGCGCCCTTTTTCAATTCTTCGGCGGAGGGCACTTTGATGATGTCGCTGGTGAGCGATGGACTGTTGGAAACCGCCGGCGCGGGCGGAGGCGGGCTTTGTGTTGAAAGCAGATCAACTTCAAAAATCAAAACGGAATTGGGCGGGATGCCGGACGGGCTGCGCTCGCCGTAAGCCAGTTCCGCGGGTATGAACAACTGCCACTTGGAGCCGACTTTCATTTTCAAGAGCGCCTCAGTCCAGCCGTGAATGACGCCGTTGACGGGAAACTTTGCGGGCTGGCCGCGTTTGAAGGAACTGTCGAATTCCGTGCCATCCAACAGCGTGCCGCGGTAATTCACCGTCACGGTGTCAGTAGGCCCGGGCGTGGCGCCGGGGCCGTCGGTGATGATTTTGTATTGCAAGCCGTCCGGCAGCGTGACGACGCCGGGGTTGTTTTGGTTTGTGGCCAGAAAGGCTTCGCCCTCGGCCTTGTTCCTGGCGGCAAGTTCCTCGCGCATCTTTTGCTGCTTGGCGACAAACTCTCTTTGAAATGTCATCAGCGTCTCCTGCGCCTGCTCCGGCGTGAGCAGCGTAGGGCCGGACAATACTTCTTTGACGCCGCGCGCGACCAGGTCGGCGTCAACTTCGACCCCCTGGCGCTGCAAGTTATGGCCCATTGACATGCCGATGGCATAACTGACACGCGCCTTTTCATCGTTCAAAACGTTGGTGCCGTCGGCGAACAATGGCGCGGCGGCGCCCAGACAAATAATCACAGCCCAAACGGTGTTTTTCATAGTTTGATTTTCCGGGGGAAGATGTTGCTCCAATCAAATCCAAAAAGCAATCCGGTTTTCAACGGGAAAAGCCGGCTTTGGCCCGCTCAAAATGGTTTCGCTGGTGAACGATTTCCATTATGATTGGTCGAAGTTGTGCAAATCATCATGCGTTATTTGAAAATAAAAAGCCTCGGGCTTATTGCGCTCGCGGCGATCTTCTGCTTTCTCATCGCCGCCGGTTGCGTTACCACCCGGAAAACTCCGCCGCCGCCACCCACTGCGCAGGCGCCGGCCAGACTGAAGCCCGGCCCGAACGACGGTCACATCGCCTATTGGACGGCGCGGCTTTTGGAGAACTATCATTACTTGCAGCAGCCGCTGGACACGGAGAGGTCAGAGAAATTTTTCGATGGCTATGTGGAGACGCTCGACCCGCGCCGTGAAAATTTTCTGCAATCGGACCTCGCCGAATTCGCGCATTACCGGACCAATCTCAGCACGCTCACGATTGGCCGCCACGACACCGCTGATTTGACGCCCGCTTTCGCCATTTACCAGCGATTTGTCGAACGCTTCGAACAGCACGTCGCCTATGTAGATGAGCTGCTCAAGCAGGACAAATTCAAATTCAACACCGACGAACACATTTTGCTCGACCGTAGCCACGCGCCTTATCCCAAGGACCTAGACGAGGCCCGGCAGCTCTGGCGTCAATATCTGTGCTATGAATATTTGCAGGAAAAACTCAGCCGCGAAATTTCGCCGACCAATGACAACGTGATTTTGAACCTGCCGAAGTCCGCCACCGACGAAATCATCGACATGCTCGAGAAGCATTACCGTTGGAATTTGCAAACGGTCACAAACCGGGACAGCGACAACGTCCTGCAGGCTTACCTCAATGCCCTTACGCACGCCTACGATCCGCACTCGGATTACCTCAATAACGAGCACGCGCAGGATTTTTCCATCGGCATGAGCCTCTCGCTTTTCGGCATCGGCGCGCAATTAGGCGAGGACGACGGCTATTGCACCATCAGCTCGCTCATCCGCGGCGGTCCTGCCTACAAAAGCAGGCTGCTCAAGGAAAAGGACCGCATCATCGCCGTCGCCCAGAGCAATCAGCCGCCCGTCAACGTCGTGGACATGGAGCTTTCCAAGGTCGTGCAGCTCATTCGCGGACCCAAAGGCACCGAAGTCCGGTTGACCCTCAGCCCGGCGGATGACCGCGCCGCGCGCCGGGTCGTGACCTTGATTCGTGACGAAATCAAGCTCGAAGACCAGGAGGCCAAAGCCCGATTGATTGAATTGCCGGACAATCACGGCGGCACCAACCGCATCGGGGTCATTGATCTGCCGTCGTTTTATGCCACGGTGAATTTGCCCGGCAATTCCGGACACTCGGAACGAAGCACCACCGCCGATGTCACCTGCCTCATCAAGAAACTCGAACAGGGAAAAGTCGCCGGTATCATTCTCGATTTGCGCAACAATCCGGGCGGTTCTCTGGAAGAAGCCATCCAATTCACCGGCTTGTTCATCAAGGACGGACCCGTCGTACTGGCCCGAAATTCAGACGGTCATGTTTCGGTTGATTCGGGCAGCAATCCCGGCGTGCTTTACGACGGCCCGCTGGTGGTGCTGGTCAACCGTTTCAGTGCGTCTGCCTCGGAAATCGCCGCCGCCGCGTTGCAGGACTACGGGCGCGCTTTGATCGTCGGCGACACTTCCACGTTCGGGAAGGGCACGGTGCAAAATTTGGACCCGTTGCGACCGTTTATCTGGCCGGCCACCGCGTCCGCGACCAACGATCCTGGCACACTCAAAATCACCATCCGTAAATTTTATCGCGTCACCGGCGCTTCGACGCAATTGCGGGGCGTGATCCCGGACATCATCCTGCCGGACACGCTCAGCTACCTGAAGGACGCGGCAAGTGAACGCACCCTGGAAAACGCCCTGCCGTGGGACACGATTCAGCCGGTGAACTACAACAAATTGAACCTGGTGCAACCCTGTCTCGCCCTGTTGCGCGAACGTTCGGATGCGCGCGTTGCCACCAACCAGGATTTTATCTACATCCGGCAGGACATCGCCGAGCTCAACGAACCGCAAAGTGATAAACCATTCATCGCGACCCAAAACCATCCGCCAGGCATCGCAGGACCCCAATCCGTCGCAGGCACGCCCAATCTCATGTTAAGCAAGTCATACCAAACTCCGGGCACCAAAGATTTTGCGACACTTAACGAACGCGAGGCGTTGAAGGAACGTGAAAAGGCCGTCGCCGAAAACAAGGCCCGTGAGGCGGAGCGTGCCGCGCGCAAGGCGCCGGACGAAATAATTTACGAACTGACCGTTGAAAATTGCGACCAGCCCGGCCTGCCCCCAATCCCCGGCCAGACAAATGAAGTCGCCGCGGCTGGCGCGATCAATGTCGTCACTGCGGCAACCGCGAAAAAAACACCGCCGCCGAATGATCCGGTGCTTGATGAAACCGAAAACATTCTTGAGGATTACGTTTCATTGCTGTCAAAAAGCAACATTCTGATAGCGAACCATCCCAATTTATGAAGACGTTCATCACTCTATCCTGTGTGTTGTGTGTGGCAGGGAGCGTCCTTGCCGATCCTTATTCGGCCGCGATAAAGCAGGCCAAAGACGTCTCCGCCAAAGTGACCAAAGCGGATCAGGGAAACCCGCCGGCAACCGCGGCACCGCCGCAAGCCAACCCGCAACCTGATCCGGTGCTCGAAGCCACACTGCGGAACATCGCCAATTTGCGCGCCGATTTTGCCGCCCTCGGCAACCTGGCTGACACCAATTCCGCCGCCACCCAAAAGCAATTGTTGATGAACGACCTGGCAACGGCTGCTCAGGGCGCGAAGCCGTCGCCTGTTTCCATTTCCAACCTGGCCGATGACCTGGTAACGGCAACCGCCGGAAAGGTAAAATCGGAAGCAACGCAACAGAAACTGGCGCAGGACGTTCATGCCATTTTCAACAGCTCGCATCTTTCGCCGGCGCAACAACAGATGATTTTCGATGACGTCCAGAAAAAATTGCAAGGCGGCGGGTCATCGCCGGACGATGCCACCAATGTCGTCAGCGACATCAAAACGATTGCAACGGAAACCAAGTGAACGCAGGCACCGGATCAAATGTCCGGTCTGCAAAAAATCCGGGGACTGGTTTGCGGGAAAATACGGGCCGTTCTGCTCGTATCGGTGCAAATTGATTGACCTTGGCAAATGGCTCGGCGAGGAACACGTGATTCCCGCGCCGTTGCGCCCGGAGCATTTGGAAAAATTCGCCGTCGCGCCGCCGGGCGAACAACTGGACAAACCGGAGGCGTAGCGCGGGTGTCCCGCCTGCGAGTATACAATTATGAAATGGATGATTTATTCACTGCTGATCTTAGGCGCGGCAGGTTGTTCCACGTTCACGCAATCCCATAATTCTATGAATACAAACAAAACTGAAATCGCCGACCTCGGCGGCGGCTGCTTCTGGTGCATGGAAGCCGTTTACGAACGATTGCCCGGCGTCATTTCCGTCACCAGCGGCTTTGCAGGCGGCCACACCGCCAACCCAACTTATCAGCAAGTTTGCACCGGCGACACCGGCCATGCCGAAGTCACGCAGATTGAGTTTGATCCTGTGAAAATCTCCTACGAGAAGCTGCTCGACGTGTTCTGGCAGGCGCATGACCCGACCACGCTGAACCGCCAGGGCGCGGACGAAGGCACACAGTACCGCTCCATCATTCTTTACCACGGCGAAGCGCAAAAACTGGCGGCGGAAAAATCAAAAGCCGAAGCGCAGAAACATTTCAAGCACCCCATCGTGACTGAAATCGTCCCGTTCACGAGATTCTACAAGGCCGAGGATTATCACCAGGAATATTACGACAACAATTCCAGCGCGCCCTACTGCCAGATCGTCATCGCGCCCAAACTGGAAAAGTTGGAAAAGGAAAAGGTGATTGAGGTGGAGCCACAGCGCAGCAGGTAAAATTTACCAAGTTGACACCGCACTTCCTGGCGGATTCGCTCTTCTAATTTCACACGCCGCCAAACCGCCGATGGCGGAGGGTGTATTCCTCGAGCGCGCTGTAAAATTGCGGCTTGCGAAAATCCGGCCAGAGCGTCGGCGTGATGACGAGTTCGGCATAGGAAATCTGCCAGAGCAGGAAATTGCTCACGCGCATCTCGCCGCTGGTGCGGATGAGCAAATCCGGGTCGGGAATGTTCCGCGTCCAAAGGTGCTGGGAGATGACGTCCTCGGTGATGTCGGCGGGTTCGAGCTTGCCGCGCTTCACTTCCTCGCCGATTCGCCGCACGGCGTCCACGATTTCAATGCGGCTGCCGTAGCTCAACGCCATGACCAGCGTGAGGCCGTTGTTTTTGGAAAGGGCCGCAATGGATTTTTTGAGGTGTTCCTGCACGTTTTCCGGCAGGCGGTAAATCTGACCGATGACTTCGAGCCGGACGTTGTTTTTGTTCAATTCCGAAGTTTCGGTCTTGAGGTAGTGAACGAGATATTTCATCAACGCGTCCACTTCGTCCTTGGGGCGGTTCCAATTTTCCGCCGAAAAGGCATAGAGCGTGAGATACTTGATGCCGAGTTCGCCGGCGGTGCGGATGATGACGCGCGCGGATTCCGCCCCCTGCCGGTGCCCCTCGATGCGCGGCAAACCGCGCGCCTTCGCCCAGCGGCCGTTGCCGTCCATGATTACCGCGACGTGCCGCGGCAGTGACGTTTTGGCTTCGGGCGATAGATGTGGCGTGGCGGAACTCATTTGCTTGACCGCAGATTACGCGGATTGCGCGGATTTCAAAAATGAAAAATAAAATCTCGTATTCATTTAGTCGCACACGATTCATGTGATTTTCGCAATGACCAAAAATAGGAAATGTATTCCAACCACGAAATGGCGCGGCAAGAATTAAGCGAACTGGCATACGACGTATTAGTTCCGTGAAGAATTTCATTACGGTTCAAAACGTCTCCGGTTAACATTGGGTCTCCTTCGGATACATTTAGCGGCATATTCAACATTGCCACTTTGAGAATATCTCGTGTGAAAAATTCATCGATAAATGATTCAATCGAACTCTGAAATTTTGGCTGTTTGGAATAAATTGAGAATCTTGGAATCGTTTTAGCAATTGTGTCTCGAGCAACTCCGTCTGCTTGGGCTAAAAGCACCGGAACTGACAATTCAAAATCACCTGCTCGATGTGCAGCAACTGCTTTCTTAATAATCGTTGCACGATTAGGAAAATCTTTGAGCAAACCTTTTTCGATACCATCCAATTCATGATTAAAGTGCCAGCACAAGGCCTGATGTCCTTCTTCAATTCGACCAGCACGAAAGGCAGCTGCCAATGGATAAATTGCTGCGAGCGGGGTATGGTCACCAGAAATAAACCATCCGTGCATTGCCAAAATCTTCAACTGATCTGACAGACCAGCTTGGAATTTAGTAAATCCTTCTGCGGCTTTTGCTAATTGAATTTTGAACGCGGCCTCTGACTGCTGAATTGCCTAGGCTATTTTAGCTAAATCAATTCCTTTGAACGCAGATTCAAAAGTCGCTTGCATTCCTTCCGCACACTTTTAATCCAACTGCAATTCCTTCTTAACCTGCGCCCAGGGGATGCGCGGTTTGCTGCCGTTGGCGCGTTTGGCGCGTTCGATGATCCGTGCGTCCTCGATGTCTTCAACGGTCCGGCTCATCTGGCGCAGCAGGGTTTTGGCCTGAACCAGTTGCTTGTTGAGCTGCGTCCAGTTGCCCGGCGGTTTGGCTGTCAAAGTGGCGTTACTCATAAATATCTTTCCTGTCACCGACATCATACACCACAAGCCAAGCGCCTTCCAACTCAAACAGCACGCGGTAATTGCCGGCACGCAGACGATATTTGTTCTTGAAGCCTTTCAGTTTTTTGATGTCACCGGCAAGATCGTGCTGGGCGCGGTCAAGCTTCACACCGATCAAACGGCGTGCATCCTTGGGCATCGCGCGAAGTTGCTCCAATGCCGCTGAAAGGAATTCAATTTGATAGTGCATTGCGCCCGACAGTTGTTTTGCTCGAAACAAAAATCGTCTGCTCGCGCGCCGGGCCGACGGAGGCAATCGCCAGCTTTGCGCCGGTCAATTCGGCGATGGCCTTCAGGTAAGCGCGTGCCTTCGGCGGCAATTGTTTCCACGACTTCGCCTTGTTCGTCGGCGCGCGCCAGCCTCCGAACTCGACATAAACCGGCTCGCACTCAACAAGAATCTGCGCGTCGTTTGGCACAAAATCGTAGCGCGTCCTGCCACGGCGATAGGCGACGCAGACTTTGATGGTCTCAACCGTGTCGAGGCCGTCCAGGTTTGTGACAGCGAGGTCGTCAATGCCGTTCACCATCGTGGCATGGCGCGTGGCGACAGAATCAAACCAGCCGCAACGGCGCGCGCGCCCGGTCGTTGCGCCGAACTCGCGGCCCATCGCGTGCAGCATATCGGCAATCTCCGGATTCTCCGTTGGCAACGGCCCCTCGCCCACGCGCGTCGTGTAAGCCTTCATCACGCCGACAACGCGGTCCATGCGATGCGGCGGCACACCGGAGCCGGTGCATGCGCCACCCGCCGTGGTGTTCGATGACGTGACGAATGGATACGTCCCATGGTCAATGTCGAGAAATGTGCCCTGCGCGCCTTCAAATAAAAGGTCGTTGCCGCGCCGCATGGCTTCGTGGAGCAACACCACCGTGTTGGCAACGAACGGTTTCAGATATTTCCCGGCGGCGTTATATTCGGCAAAAACTTTTTTGAACGACAACGGTTTTGCGCCGAGCGCCCGCAGAACCTCGTTGTTTTCCCTGATGCGGAAGGCAAGTTTTTCCCCGAGCCGTCCGGGATTGATCAAATCGCCCATGCGCAAACCGACGCGCGCGGCCTTGTCGCCGTAGGCCGGGCCGATGCCGCGCTTGGTGGTGCCGATTTTGTTTTTGCCCTTGAGCACTTCGCGTTGCGCGTCCAGCTCGCGGTGATACGGGAACACGACGTGCGCCGTCTCGCTCACGACGAGGTTGCCGCCGACCTTGACGCCGAGCTTGCGCAGCCCCTGGATTTCCTCGACGAGACTGACGGGGTCCGCAACCACGCCGTTGCCGATGACGCAAAGTTTGTTTTTGCGGAGGATGCCCGACGGCACGAGATGCAGGACATATTTTTGCTTCCCGATGAAAACGGTGTGCCCGGCGTTGTTGCCGCCGGCATAGCGGACGACGATGTCCGCATCTTCGGTGAGCACGTCAATGATTTTGCCTTTGCCTTCGTCACCCCACTGGGCGCCGACCAGAATCGTGTTTGCCATAATTTTTGCGAAACGCGCGCCTGATGCTCGCAATAAAAATCCCCGAATGTGAATTCGGGGCAAAGCGCGTGTCTTTGCGATGGGAGGCTAGAAACAAGGACGGGCGAAGTCAATTCCGCAAAGCGAATCCGGATGACGATTAGAAGTCAGCGACCTCCAGCAGAGCCGGAGGCTTGTTTGAACATTACCTTCACAGCGAGAGGGGTTCTGAATTGAAATCGTCCTGTGTTTGCAATGGCTTTATTGCTTAAATATCTGTCTCATGATCTGATCGTCAGTGCCGGTCAAGGGTCGCCCGCACACTCCGAAAGAGCGAGTCCAGTTGGTGGGGCCTGGCGATCAAGCCGATCGCGCCTTCCTGGCGTGCGCGCTCCGGGATATCTGACAAAGTATTTTTCAGTTCTTCACCCGCTCGACCACCAGCATTTCGATGGGCTTGCCGCGGGGAATGAATTTCAACTGTTTGATTCGCTCTTAATTCCGGTTCTTCTGATTGAATTTTGCGAAGCATCGGCCCCCCACGTCCCGAATCAGGCGGGCATCGGCCGAACGGTTCTCCTTCTCGAGAAGTGCCACATAGCGACGGGCCGTGCTATGACTTTCGGGCGAACAGGGCCACAGCGCGAACGCCTGGCGGAAGGCAAAGTCGGCCTCGCGAGTCATGCGTTCCTTTTCCGCCGGGTCGGTGGCGTGGTCCGCGCGCCAGGCATAAACGCCACCAATGGCGGTGCGCAGCTTGGAGTAAATCTGTTGTTCTCCTCCTGTGCCTCCGTCTGTGTCTTCGATGAAATGGCGGTCACCCGTGAATCCGCTGAAATCCTGTTTAAGACGCACCCGTTCCATCCACGCGGCGAGTTCCTTGACCGGCGTATCGTAGGTGAGCCAATCACCAATCATCGGCTGGAGTTGCTTCACCCAAAAATCGTGATCCTGGGCGACCACGTCGTCCGACAATCGGGACAGCGGCTGTCGGTTGATCTTCAGAATCAAGCCATGCGGCTCGAGATACGGATACATCCACTCGATTGGCAGGCCTTCTTCGTAGTAAAACTCTCGATCCGGATTGTTGTCGAAGATGACTTTGGCAATCAACATGTCAATGCTTTGCAAATCCTGCCGTTTCAGTTGATTTTGCTGGTTGCGGAGCAGCGCGTCGGGCGCGTAATTTTGGAAACACTTTTGTGCCTCCGCCTCGGTGGGAACATGAATTTTATCGCCATACATGCTCCGCAGATAGGTTCGATAACTTTCTTCACACAACTGAAACAGCGAAAGTGTGAAGCATGGATCTCCGTTCACTTGCGATTTCTGCATGGCTGGGATCAGTTGTCCACCCATGGCAACGCCGGTGAAATAAACGCTTCCCGATGGAATGGATTCGATAATGTCACGGCTGTAAGCCAGCGCATACTTCTCGTCCCAAAAGGAAAACATTTCAAAGGCGAGATAGGTTTCATACGCCGCTTCCCATGAGGCTTCCGTCAATGGAGAGGGGCTTCCCAAACCATTAAATTTAACGAGCATCTTCGGCAAATCTCCCTTCTCCGCCGCAGCGAAGAACGCGTCATATTCGGGCGGCATTTGTTTGCCTTCAGCCGCGGCGGCCGCAACCACCTGCGCTCTCTTCTCCGCGACGAATGTTTTAAACAATTCAGCCGCCCTCGACTCTTTGGCTTTTTCCTGTGCCGAGTGAACCGTCTTGACCACCACCGTGGTTGTGCCCGCCGCCAGAATGATTCCTGCAGCCACAACAACTGCTGTTTTTGCTTTTGTCCATGCCATAAGTTTCAATGCTCCTTTGATAAGGGTTAAGGTTGAACTGCTGACGACAGCCCCTTTTGCAGAGACCGCCATAACGGATGCCGCCAGATGAGCCGGCGTGTCCTGAATGGAATTGACCGAGATCGCGCCGGTCAACGCACCGGTGGAAATCGCCACACCGCGTTTGAGAAAATAGGCGCGCAGCTTCTCCACCGCGCGATTCAGGCGTTTTTGCGCGGCAGATTCATGAACATTCAACGCGGCGGCAATTTCCCGCACGCTTTTGTCTTGAAAAAACCGGAGCACCACTGCGTTGCGGTCAACTTTGCCCAACTGGCCGATTGCCTCGTCCAAGAGGGGCGCGAGTTGCTCCCAAGCGGGGTCAGCGGAGGATTCTTGAAGTTTTGATTGCATGTAGGCCTCCTGTTCACGGTGGCGGCGGCGCTGTTCGCCCCGCAGAAAACTGGCCGAGGCAAAGCGCGCGGTCTCATGGAGCCATCCAGCCAGAACCGTGTCCGGGCGCAGCCGGGCGGCTTTTCGAGCCAGGATGAGGAAGACGGCTTGCGTTATCTCTTCCGCTTGGGCCGGGTTGCCGGCCTGCCGGAGCGCGACCGAGTAAACCAGGCTGACGTGCCGGCGGACCAGCGTCTCGAAGGCCGGTTCGGAATTCCGGGCGGCGTATTCCCGCACCAGTGTCATGTCATTCGCATCGGGCATCTATCTATTTATTACCGCCAAATGCAAAATCGGACATGCTTTTTCCAGGATCAATTTGAGGCGCGTTCCACGACGAGTGGTTCGACTGGCTTGCAGCTGGGCACAAGTTTAAGGCCATCCTGGCTTCCCTGCCATGACCAACGCTTGCGCATTCGCGGCTGCGCGTTCGTCACGGCGGCCCCACCCGGCTGCCGTCTGACCGTCCAGCCGAGTTATCATTCACAGCAGGACGACCAGACCGAAGTGTGTTCATCACATCTTTTGTCCGGCAAATGGCCGGTCATAGTTCACTAAGATTCACTTTTCCCGCCAACGACCGTGACACTTCCCGCGTGAAGCCTTAATCGCCACCGGTCTTTGGCGGAGCGAGCATCGTCAAGTTGGAAGTCGAGGGGCAACAGGGCGAAACGACCTTGACGGCGCGCAGCGAACCATAAAATGAGACGGCCATTCACGCGAGTCGGGATGTTGAAATGTGTTGAACGGCGTTAATACGCCTTGTCAAATTGTGGCAAATGGTGACAATTTTTCGCGTCCAAAGGCGGCAAATTGCAGCAAATTCGTTGCCAGCGGTTGTCGCCTTTTGTCAGCCCGGCGCGTCTGCGCCAGCCCAGCCTCTACGACTGTAAGGGGTTGACTCTGCGCGCCGAGAGTTTCCTGTGGGCAATGGGTCAACTTTTACATAGTACAGGAGTGCCAGATGCGGCTTGGCAGAAACGGGCACTAACGATTTGACTTGGAATTAACCTGATTATTGTGCAATGTGGGCTTTCAAGAACAGATGCCAACGCTAAAACACGGAAGGAAAGACGAACGTTTTGACCGCGCATTGTCACCCTCGGCTCGCGCGGACATTGTCAATAACCGGGAAACGCCTCTGAGTGCGAAAGCCGGACCGCTGGCGCTATCCTTGTTCGACAAAGTCAGGAATTACAAGAGTGCCGCCCAGGTTCGTGAGTCGGGGCTGTACCCCTACTTCCGCACCATTTCCTCGGCTCAGGACAGCGAAGTTATCATAAACGGCAGGAAAGTCCTGATGCTCGGCTCGAACAGCTACCTCGGACTGACCAATCATCCTAAAATCAAGGAAGCGGCTAAAGCCGCAGTGGACCGATACGGCACCGCTTGCGCCGGTTCGCGCTTCTTGAACGGGTCGCTGGACATCCACCTCGAATTGGAGCAAGCCCTTGCCCGGCTCGTTAACAAGGAAGCGGTGTTGCTTTTCAGCACCGGTTTCCAAGTCAATCTTGGCGTCATCAGCACGCTGGTCGGAAAAGGCGATTATGTTCTGGCCGACAAAAGCGATCACGCGAGCATCGTCGAGGGCTGTCAGCTTTCCTTGGGCGAATTCGTGCGGTTCGCCCACAAGGACATGGCCGCTCTGGAAAGTCGCCTTCGGAAAATTGATGCGGTAGCGGGCAAACTCATTGTGGTGGACGGCGTGTTCAGCATGGAGGGCGACATCATCCAACTGCCCGAGCTGTGCCGCCTGGCCAATCATTACGGCGCCGCGGTGATGGTGGATGACGCGCACGCCATCGGCGTGCTTGGAAAAAATGGCGCCGGGACGTCCAGCCATTTCGGCCTCACCGACCAGGTGCAGCTCGTCATGGGCACGTTCAGCAAATCGCTCGCGAGCCTGGGTGGGTTTATCGCATCCGATCCTGAAACCATTGATTACCTGAAGCACAACTCGCGGCCGCTGATTTTCAGCGCCAGTATGAGCCCCGCCAACGTCGCCGCCGTCATGGCCGCGTTGAAAATCATGCTCTCTGAACCCGAACGCATCGCGCAACTCTGGCGCAACACCAAGCGCATGAAGCAAGGACTGATTTCGCTGGGTTTCGACCTGGGCAATTCCGAAACACCGATCCTGCCGGTGTATTGCCGCAGCCTGATGTCGGCGTTCAAGTTCTGCAAGCGCCTGGAAGAGGAGGGTGTGTTCGTCAACCCGGTGGTGTCGCCAGCGGTGCCAGCCGGACAGGAATTGATCCGTCTCAGTCTCATGGCTACCCATACCGACCACCAGATTGATTTTGCGTTGGACAAACTCGGCAAGGTTGGCAAGGAGCTGGGCCTGGTGTGAACCATGCCGAGCCGGTTCGCCCAATCTGATTCCGGCCCATCGCGAAGGATTTTTCCAGCGAGCCAATGAAGGTCCTGCTCACAGGGGCAAACGGATTTGTCGGCAGCCACATCCTGGACAGTCTTCGGGTGCGGGGCGTCGCGACGGCAATAATCCTTCGCCCCGACAGCAATCGGCGCCTTATCGAATCCCACCTGTCGCATGTGACCGTGCGAACCGGCTCCCTGAGCGACCCGGAAAGCCTGGGTGCCGCCTTGCAGGATGTCACCCACGTCATTCATTGCGCGGGCTGCACCAAGGCGCTGCGCGTATCGGAATTCTACGAGGTCAACCAGACAGGCACGCGGCATGTCGTAGAGGCGGTCAACCGACAAAGCGAGCGGATTCAGCGGCTGGTTCACATCTCCAGCCTCGCGGCTGGCGGGCCGGCGTCACAAGCCAGGCCCGCATGCGAAGACGACCCACCCCACCCCGTCTCGGAGTACGGTCGGAGCAAGCTCGCCGGCGAAGAGGAAGTGCGAAGCGCCTGCAAGCCGGATCACGTGATTCTGCGACCCCCGGCTGCGTACGGCCCGCGCGACACCGGCTTCCTGCCGCTTTTCAAAGCGGTCAAGAAGCATGTTCTGCCGCGTTTTGGCGGTGGCCGGCAGCAATTGAGTCTGGTTTTCGCAAAAGACCTGGCTGAAGCTGCCGTGACCTGCCTGACGCATCCGGCAGCCGCCGGGAAAACGTTCTACACCGCTTCGCCAGAAGTGATGACCACACTCGCACTGGCGGACGAAATCGCGCACCAAATGGGAACGTGGACGCTGCCGCTCCCGTTGCCAACAGAGGCGCTGTGGTCGCTGTGTGTTTTGCAGGAAGCCATTTCGCGGCTGACCCGCAAGTCGAGCGTCTTAAGCCGGCAGAAGTACGCCGAGCTGCGCGCCCCGGGTTGGGTATGCGACCCGTCGCGGCTACGGCGGGAGCTGGATTTCGTCTGCGCCGTCACGCTCCGGAACGGAATCACCGAAACCTTGGCCTGGTATCAACAGCAGGGATGGCTCTAAAACCGATGGCCAATGACAGATTGCGCGCGACGCATGACAAAGGGAAAATGCAACACCAAATCCAAAGGCCCACAGGTGAGTGGCAGGGCCTCGTATTGGCGACGGAACGTTCGTTCGCCATTCCAGCATTACACCTTCGTAGATTACGCCACACAGGGTTACCTGGCGTTGGTAGGTTTGATCATAGTGTGCTTGCATGACCACGCCGTCCCGTTGTGGCCGCTCTTGTTGGTGGCGCACGCGGTCGGCATGGGGCTGGTTCACACGCTGATCCAATCCCACGCGGCCCACCCAAACAACCGCGTGCTCGACTTCCTCCGCCACTTCTACCCCATGCTTCTCTATACGGGCCTCTATCGCGAAACCGGGGAATTGAACCATATGCTCTTTGCCGGGTATCTGGACCCGTTCTTCATCCGGCTGGAGGCGCGCGTTTTTGGTTTGCAGCCGAGCCTGGACTTCATGGATGGGCTGCCCTACCTGGCGGTGAGTGAACTCCTTTACGCCGCCTATTTCTCTTATTACCTCATGATCATAGGCGTCGGGCTCGCCCTGTTCCGCCGGAATCGAGAGCATTTTTTCCACTACCTCTCGGTCATCTCGTTCCTGTTTTACGTCTGTTACCTGATCTACATTTTCCTGCCCGTCATGGGGCCGCGCATTTTCTTCCGGGAGATCACAGACTATCGCCTGCCGACCGAAGTGCAACCCGCGGTGTCACCGACCTTTCCGGCTGCGATTCAGGCCGGGCCGTTCTACCAGATCATGGCGTGGATTTATCAAACGTTTGAGGCGCCGGGTGCCGCGTTTCCCAGCAGTCACATCGCGGTCGCCATCGGCACGGTTTGTTTCTCCTTCCGGTATCTGCGTTCGATTCGCTGGCTGCATTTGGCCGCAGTGATCCTGCTCTGCCTGGGGACGATTTACTGCCGGTACCACTACGTGGTGGACGTTCCTGGCTGGGGGCGCGACGGCAGCGGTGCTGATTCCCATCGGGAACCGGCTCTACTTCAAATTCAGGAAGGCGGTAGGGCCAGAACGTTCGCTGAGACAATCAATTCCTTCGTAGCCGCTGGCGTCGCCAGTACCGGTTCGTCCGGCGGGCTTATCAGACCTCCCGTTCATACAGCCGGTAAGTCTTGTACACCTTTGCGCCGAAGGCTTCGAGCAGCCGGCGCATCCTCACGTTGTCTTCAAGAATCCACGAAGCTTCCGCGTCCTTGAAGCCGACCTTGAAGCCGGTCTTGAAACCTTCCATGAGCATTACAGCTTCGAGGCCGCGGTTGCGATACTCCGCCTTCACTCCCAGCGTGATGACGCGGCACCGCGACGGGTATTTCCGGCCGAGGAGATAGGGCAGGAAGCCAAGCACCTTCGGCGTGAGCAGGCGTCCGCGCAGCGGCTTGAGCGCCAGGTTGTAATCGGGCAACGCCAGCATGAACCCGACCGGCCCCGTCGGCGTCTCAGCCACCCATATCAATCCTTCCACCAGCAGCGGTTTCAACCGGCTCGCCATGAAATCAATTCCGGCGTCCGTCATTGGGACAAACCCCCAGTTTTCCTGCCATGCGGTGTTATAGACCTCTTTGAGTTTGGCCAGATCACGCGTGAGTGTGGCGCGGCGGACAGGCGTAAACGTCACTTCTGGATGCCGCTGCCGTGTTTTCTCCGCGATGCGGCCCAACCGCTCGAGCGGGCACTGCGCGACGTCCAAGTGGAACGCTAGCAGGTCTTTCGCCTTGCAAAAACCCTCCGCAGCCACGAGGTCCACATAGTAACGCGGATTGTAGGTCATCATGAAGACCGGCGACGAGTCGAATCCATCCACCAGCAAACCACATTCGTCGTTTGTCGTCGGGTTCATTGGCCCCAACACGCGCCGGGCACCCCGCTGCCGCGCCCACGTGAATACGGCATTGAATAACTGCCGACTGACTTCCGCGTCATTCATGCACTCGAAGAAGCCGAAAAAGGCTGCGTTATCCTGCTGCGTTCGATTGTGATGCTGGTCGAGAATGCCCGCCATGCGTCCAATGTCCCGCCCCTGGCGCGTCGCCACCCACAGCACCATGTCCGCGTGCTCGAAAAGCGGATTCTTGTCCGTGAAAACCTTCCTCAAGTCCGCCAACAGCGGCGCCACCCAATATGGGTCATCGCCGTAAATGGGATAGCTCACCTTCAGGAAACGGAGCACCTGTTTCGGGTTGCGCGACAACCGGACAATTTCAATGTTGTTACCTATGCTCAAAGTAGTCAGCGAATCATTTCAAGGTGGGTCACAACCCACAGGTGTTGGTTGGCACGACGACCTCCAGACATATATCGAGGCGCACACTGATACGTGCCTTTGGTGGGTTAAACCGAGCGGTCAATCGGTCTCCCCAAATGGCCGCAATCGCCACGGCGATAGTGCCGATTGCGACACCAAGGTTAATTACTGTGTTGATGGCTGAGTCGAGGCACATAATGGCAATGCAAGCCGTCTTTATTCAGCGCGAATATGCGCCGCTCACGCTAGTTTGCAAGTTGGAAAAAACAAGGCGAAACGCCACTAACACGGGCAAACACGTTGCTACTATCCGTTGCCACTAACCCGCTGACGCTCACAAAACCATTGATTTTATTGAGTGGTGAAGAGAGAGGGATTCGAACCCCGAAACCGTCTCTGCCTGTTCCATGTGACAGACCGTGACCGGACTTGCCAAAGCATGACAATCCTCTTTGCTTGCAATCAATTTTGAATCTTTATCCCCCCCCGCTGATTGTGACAGCCGGTACCACGCCCGGACTCACCGGGACTGTGGCATGTGTGCCTAGTTGTGTATCATCACCTTTCTGCACCCCGAACTCAGGCATGCGAGACGACGCTTCAAAAATAAACGGGAACCCCAAGAGCAATGGCAAGACCAGCACAACCTTGACGCCAAAGACGACCTTGACCACCAGCCCAACACCAAGCACATGAAGCCAAACGACGCTTGAGCGAATGGAGGAACCCGGACAGCGGCAGTTGCGGCTTTGAAAAGTCTTGGTTTCGGCAAGACGGCGGCTTATGACGCACTTGCAGTGGGCGGACGCTTTGCCGATTGGCTGCAATTCGCGCCGGACGGAATAATCACTTGGACGGAAAGAGCGGAAAACACTGGGAAATTCCGTTTATTTCCGGCGGAATTTGGCGGAATACAGCGGTTTCCGCCGATTTGCAGGCCAACTGAAAACCCCCGTTTAAGCAGGAAGCTGGACAAGCGGCGAGTTCGGTATTAAAGTTTTTGCATGGCAGTGGCAACACAAGTTCAAAAGAATTTGCAGGCGGCGATGCGTGAAGCGTTGCGCATTCAAGACCGCTTTATGGCCGAGCCGCTGTTTGCCAAGACCGGGCACGGTTATCTCAAAAGCGAAGGCGTGTCCACGCTGCAAAGCATCAAATCAAACCTGCGCCGCCGTCCGGCCAAGTCTAAATGAAACGGCAATGGCTGAAGGATTGGCCGTGGAAAACCGTGGTGACAATCAACGCTGGATTGTGTCAAGAAAAGAAAGCTTTGCACAAACCCACTTCCGACGGTTACGAACCAGCCAAAAAACTTTGGGAAAAATCGCGCGGCTGTGAACTCACCTTGCGGGAAACTCTTGACCTCTGCCGCCAGTGCCACAAGCTCGCGCCGTTTTGCTTCTACAATGGTAACACCTTTGCGGCGATTGGGCGAACACTGATCCAAGACTTGCTGCGGAAAATGCCGCCAGTGAAGGCGCACAGTTTTCGGAGCGTGGTTGGACATTACATCGCCGGGACGATTGGCGAAAATGAATTGTCCAAGACTCTGGAATCTTTGGATTGAAGCATCATTAAACGGAAAGCGGAAAACCGGGGAATTCCGGTTTTTTCCGGCATGGACGCAGGCGCGGTTTTCCGCCGAAATTTGGCGGAATGCGGCGGTTTCCTCAAAATTCCGGCGCTTTAATAATTGCGAAAGTTATTTTTCCGTCAAACTGCGGCGATTTGTGGTTATTTTCCGGTAAATTCGCCAGCGGAAAACGGAAAACCCACCTTTATTTTTCCCCAAAATCGAAAATACCGCCGAAAATGGCGCGATAATTTTTCGAGCGGATTTATTTTTTTACAGAGTTCCGTGAAATTCCGTGCCCCAAAGCCCGCCCGTAGCGACAAGCCAGCAGCAGCCATGCGGGAAAATATAGGAAAAAATGACAGCGAAATTGACGCTGAAAAATTTACTTCGCCGGGGAACGGTGGGAAATTAAAACAAGCGGCAGGTAATCCGTCAGAACATAGAGAAGTTTGTCAGCATGTTCTTTTTGGCAGAACGCCGTTTTAGCCCATTCAATTGCGTCCTTTGCTTTTGCTTCATCACCCCAAGGATATTCGCCGCCATCTTCAGGCGCGTGCCAATCATATGCTGGCAGCCTACACCGGCTTGCGGCGGGGCGAGATCAAGCAACTGACCTGGGCGGACGTGCATTTGGATGAAGAACGCCCTTTCATTCTGGCGCGGGCGTCCACGACGAAAAATAAGAAAACCGCTGTTTTGCCACTTGTGCCGCAACTTGTGCAAAGGCTCAAAGACTGGCGTGAGCAGCAACACACGCTTACGGGCACGGTGTTCAAGCGCAGTGTGCCGACAGCAGTAACGCTTTTGAAAGACTTGGCAGCGTGCGGCATCAAAGGGGTGGATGAACATGGCCGTCACTTGGATTCCTTGTTGTCGTGCCCGCGAATCCGCGACATCACCTCCGACCGCTTTGCTTTGGTGAAAACATCAGGCATTCAAAGCCTCGCCATAATCAGCAGCCAACGCGAGCCGCCGTTCAATTTCATCCTGCTTGTGCGGAAACATCCGGTCATAAAGCCCGCTCCACTGCGCGTCGCAGCAATACAATTCTTCGTCGGTTAATTCGCCTGCCTCCGCGCGACGCCACGCCTCGGCAGCAAAAGGCTTCAATGCTCGCGGCCAGCCGCTGTCGGTGTCTTCATAGCCGTCAGGGTGCAGGCCGGGAAAAAGATATGCCACACTGCACCATGCGCGAAGAAATGCTTCGTGCGAAAGTTCATTGAGAGGTCGTTTCAATGCCAGCCGCAGTTCACGGCCAGCGGAACGCAGACGATTTGGAATAAAAATTGAATCATTCATACTGCCATCTGCTTTACCAGGTTTCCCAATGTTTGCCAGGATAAATTTTCAACCGATCAAATCCGCGACCACTTTCGCAATCTGCCGCGCCAGCAACGGCGGCACGGCATTCCCCACTTGGTGGTATTGCTCCGTCCGGGGGCCTTCAAAGAAATAGTTGTCAGGGAAGGTTTGCAATCTTGCCGCCTCCCGCACAGTCAGGCTTCGGCATTGCGACGGGTCGTAGTGGATGTAGTAATGTCCGTCCTTTGCGATGTGTGAAACGACGGTGGTCGAGGGCCGCCCTGCGATTTGAACACGAAAGCGGTCGTTGAACTTGTTTTCCCTCAATGCGTCCTTGACGTTTTTGTGTTCCGGCAACAAAGCCTTCGGAAAGTCCTCCAACAGCGGTGAACGCCCGTTCTTGCGCGCAAAGACGGCAGCAAAAAAATAACGGTGAAGGTCTGCGCGAATGTGGCTGCGGGTCTCGTGATTGCAAATTCCTTTAAGTTTCGTGTCTAAAAACCAATCGGCGTGACATTCCGGCCTAACTTTCTCTTCCAAAAAACAGCCGCCGCGACTCAAACTTGCCCCAATACGTTTTGAGGCGCTGACCAAAGCTTCGCAAAACTCAGCCGACACTTCGCCGTTTGTGAACACTTTGGCGCTTATCAGCTCATGCACCGCGTCGCGCCATTTTTCAGCGGAATCCGGTTCTTTCGACAAACCACTACGCAGCTTTGGAAGATCGCTGATGACTTGCTCAATGTTGACTTTTGTTTTGCCCGGTTTCAAAAACTCCTGCGTTGCTTCCCAGTCTGACCGGACGCCAACAATGATGATTCGGTGGCGCGCTTGCGGAATTTGAAACTCTTCCGAGCGAATCACAAAATCTTCAGGCTCGAAGTGTCCGGCAACTTCACCCGTGGTGGGAATAAGCGGGTAAAATTTGTATTTCAAATCTTCTTTTTTCCCCAAACTTGTGGCAAATCGTGGGTGTTCCAAGTCAGCGCGGATTTTTTCAAAGATTCCTTCCTTTTTCACTTTTGCAGACAGCAGCCCCTTGACGTTTTCCATAACAAATACGGGCGGCTTGTGAACAGCGAGAATCCGAAGATATTCCTCATAGAGGAAATGCTTTTCGTCCGTGGCAAATTTGGGGTCATTCATCCGCCGCGAACGGCCAACGAGCGAATAGGCTTGGCACGGTGGTCCGCCAATCAAAACCCATTTTTCTTTTGCGCCGCCGAGCGCGGATTCAATTCGTCTGTCCACTTCGTTGTTCGGTTTTTCTCCAAGTGTTGCAAGCCACGCTTCGTCGGCTGCTAGTTTGGCTTCAACTGGAAACTGCTTGAATAGCTCTGCACGCGCAACTTTGCCACGAAGATATTCGTAATATTCATCGGGCGTTTTCTGGGGTGGGAACTCGCGGAAGAATGCGCGCAATTCCAAAGTCCGATGTGCGTGCTCCTCCTTTTCGATGGAAAGTTTGATTTTGAAAGCGCGCTCGCCCTCGTCGGTAAGCAGCGAAGAAAATCCTTCGCCCAAACCGCCGGGGCCGGCAAATAAATCTATGACTGGAATTGGCATCGGCGCATAAAACTAACCATGCCGGCTCGGTGTTGCGAGCACAACACAACATTCAGGCGGCGGCTTGCCGGAAACGGTCGAATTCCTTTGGCAGAAGATTGACCACCTCGTCCACGCCCATTCCATAAAGATACCAGGTTAAATCGAGTTGATTGAACAATGCGGCCAAGCGCCGCGGCGCCCCCTTTACTGACGACCCCGCACCGCGTTTGAATGAACCTGTCGCAGGGTCGTAGTAGAGCCGTGTCGCCAACTCCACGACCGCCCGGTTTGTCACCAATTCCTTGCGCGAGGCAAGTTGCTCGACAATTTCGCCTGGTTGCCACAGGGGGTTGCACAACATCGCAATCGCACGTTCAGGCTGGTCTCGATGCGCCCGGACAATGAGATAAGGACCGAGCAACAAATGCCGGTAGAACCGCTGATAGTTGTCCAAAACGGGCATCAAGCGGGCTTCGTCTTGTGGATTACGACTGCCGTGGCCGTCTGCTGGACAAACCTCGTCAAAATAAAACAGTGTGAGCCATGTCCACAATCCTTGGTCACGTTCGGGCAGTTGAATTTTGGCCATGTCCATCAGTTCATTTAGAAAACGACCAGCTTCCAAACGATTCGCGAACTTGCGTGGCTGCACATCAACGTCTCCCGGCAACAGTTCGGTAAATGCCGGGTCTTCCAAAAGTTCCACCGGCGGTTCCAACGTGGGTTCAAGAGTCAGGCGGGCGCGATAGTTGGAAAATGCCGCCACTCCGTCATGATTGAAACGGCGCAATTTCATCGGGCAGCCTCCTCGTCACAGGTCCGATCCCAGGTGGATCGAATTTCGAGCCGCCGGCAGAACGCATCCACCGCCTCTTCAATCCAGTTTTCACGATCCATCCGCATGTTGAGCGGCGGCACATTACTCAATCCCCCAAGATTTTTTGCGAACCGCACCCAGTCTGCTGGCCATCCGCCTTCTTCATCATCCTCGGTCCATTCCTCGTGAAATAACGCTCGCGACAACACTTGCCGCAGAACTTCTGGATAAACCAGCGCGACAAATTGTGGCGAACACGCCATTTCCTTCCAGGTTGGTGTTGCATCCTTGTTTACCAGGAGGCGTGGCGGGTCACTCGCAAAATCCAGTTTCCAAAGTTGTTGGTCAAGCGCATCCGGCACTGGCTCCAGCAAATGCCGCCGCCGGTCAGTTGCTTCGCCTGCCTTCACGAATGGAATTCCGTCCGCTTCACCAACCAGTTTGTGGTGTTCCTGCCCCGGCGGTTGCACCACACGCACACGGAAGAGCACGCCGTCCGGCACATCGAACTCCGTCAACCGACGGTCGGCAGGGACGCGCAACGCAGACACGGTGCCCCATGTCCACTGCATCCACAGGTTTTGCCGATGCGCCTCCAGCCAGACCTCGGCGTTGTGCGGAAAATGATAATCTGCGAGTCGCAAGTCTGCATCGAATACCCAAACAGCCCTCTCCTGACGGATTGTAATGGCAACATCCTTGCGCCCTATTTTCCGGCGTCCGGTGAAATTAAACGTTCGCTTCATAATCACCTTTCAATTCGATGGCCCGCACGACCAGGTCGCGCCTGGTATCGAAGCCGGAAACTCCAAATTGAAAGTCCGGTTTTCGGATTTCCAGCTCCAGGGAATTGCCATCCGCCCGCGAAACGATTACCCCTCCGGCCTGGTCCTGTTGAAGAGGCGCGCGAATGAAAACAAAATCGTCGGGCATCCAGCGCTTGATGGCGTTTCCACGGCGCACGGCATAGCCCGCTTCAATCCTCACCCGCACTGGAAAGGACTCCAGAGGCGAATTGCCGGGCCTTAAACTGAAACCACCCCTCACCTGTTGGAGTTCAAATCGCTTTAGTTGTGATGGCGGAAGCGGTGGGGGTGGCGGTGGCGGAACGTCGGGCTTGTTCTTTTCTGCCTCCGGCTTTTTCTTTGGTTCTGTTGGCCCCTCCTCTGTCGGCAGGTAGAAAATATGGAGCAGCAGCGTCGGATCGCCCTTGGTTTCGGCGGCGTGGAGCCGTTGCATGATTTCATAGACGCTGCGGGTTACAAATTTGATGGTGTCCGGGCCGTAAAAGAAACGGTTGTGGAATTTGGGTGAGTCCTTCTGCCACTGCGTGTGATTGACGCCTTCGGAGTCGCCAAGCAGACCAGCCAAAGGTGGGTCGTCAATAACCACGAGCGAACGATTGCCAGACATCTGTGGACACCGGACATCCGTAATCACGATTCCATCCCGCAGAAAAATCGGCCTGTGGCCGGCATCACGGCAATTGGCGACATACACGCGGAAGAATGACATGCTCTCCCCCTTGCCTTCCTCCTTCGGACGCACTCGGACCGGCACTCTTATTTGCACGCGCTGCTGTGCTTCCAGGTGCGAGCGGATTTCGTTCAATTTGGCTTCGGGAAGCAGTTGTTCACCAAAATCCTTCCAACTCGGTCGCGTCGCCGCTTCGCCAAGCAGGATGACCGCCTCCGCAGGTTTTGCCGTTGACGCCCAGTTTGCGAATTCAATGACTGCGGCTTCAGCCGGCGGTAAAAGTGTGCGGTGAGCCGCCAATGTCTCCGCATCAATACGCCAGTTTTCATCTGGCCATTCCAAATCAACAACGAGTTCCCCCTGTAAAATTGACCAGAAAAAACTACGCACGATGCCGCGCCGCAGGTCATCCACGTTCACACGTTCGTCAACTGAAGGAACCACAACAGAAAGCCCGGCTTCGTTGCCGCGTCTTAATCCAAGCTTTCCGACGAATTCATCAATAAATTGCGCATCACTTACAGGCAAAACAGGATTTTCCAAGACTTCACGGTGTCCAAACCATGCATCAGGCTGAAAATCCTGACTGTCAACCGAATGGGTTCGCACGACGGCAGATCCCATGAGAACACGGGCGGGAGATTCATGGCGGACGGTAACACCCAGCATTGCGTGGAGCCTGCTTGCCGTGGGGAAGACTTGTTTGCCTATACCCCAGCGACCAAGATTTTCGCCACTTTTAGGCGAACGGCCCTCCGCGCGGAAAAAGCTGAAGAAGGCATTTTGCTCTGCTTGTTCCAGACGATATTCCTCAACATCGCCTGTAAGCCCCCTGGTGCCGAAATCCTCAATGACAATGAAACCACAATCATCCCCAAAAAGGTTGGCAAGATTTTGATGGTTCAATCCACGCTCGAAGTTTTTCGTCGCAGAACCAAATAACCCGGCGAGATACTGGCGCACATCGGGTCTGGCTTTCGGCTCAAAATGAATACGAACGCGAACCTGCCGGACATTTGCCGCATCACGTTGAGCCGCGTCGAGCGAGTTTTGAATTGCCTCCCGGACAAGCGCCTCGCTTAAATTTTCAAGGCTTTCAGCCGTAAAGAACGCATCGTTTGCCGAATCCCTCATGCGGTCACAAGCCCGGCGCGGATTGAAATGCCATTGGGGGTTCATAAATCTGATTCTGGTTTTCCAGATGCCTTTTAGTTCCCTCCCGCCTCAATGCCTTCCACGATTTCACCCAACAGCCAATCCTTGTTGGCGTCGGTTTGCTCCTTGTAACAACGGCGATAAAGTTCCCGCATTTCTGCGCGCGGCATGACGGACAGGCGGCGGCGGTATTCGTCAGCCACAACTTCGCCGATCTCGCGGCGCAGCTCACCGTCGTCGCCGCAGATTTCCTCCATCAATTCATCCAACGCCCACGGGTCGCCGGGTTTCACGGTGCTGCGGATTCGTTTTTCGGTTTCAGGACTGAAGGCCACTTTCATTTCAGCCAGTTGATTTTGATTTCCTTCTCGATTTCCTTGAATTCGGGGTCGCCGGTCACGAATTCAGCGTTTTTGATCTTGGCCAGTGCCGCGCCAAAGCAGTCGGCATAGGACATTTTCTTCGTGGCTTTGAAAATGGCGGCTTGGTGGGTCTGTTGAAGATCGGCAGGAACAATTTCAATGGGCATGGCGGCAATCTCCCTGGCTTTTTGCTCGGCCATTTCTGGGGATGCGCCGCGCATCACGGAATAATAAATTTCGCCCCAGTTTACCACGCTCATCAACAGATTGTGCCGGTCAGCGGCGGCCTGTGCCAGCAGCTTTTCCACCTCGTCAGCGGCGGATTCCTCATGGAAGAGCGCCATGAGCGCCCAACTGTCCAGGATTTTGGTGGCCATTACAGTTCCCTTTCCCGCTTTCGTTCCGTCTGGAAGACTTCCATCGCCTTGGTGCCTTTCAGGGAGCCGCGCAAACTTCTGATGTAGGTGCGGGTGATGGGTTTGAGCAGGATGCCGTCCGGCGTGGCGACAACCGTGGCCTTGGTCCCTTCCTCAATCTCAAATTCCCGGCGCAGGTGGCGGGGGATGACCACCTGTCCCTTCGTTCCGAAATTGACGGTCTCCGTCTTTTGAGTTGTAATCATACAAAAAGTTATACCATCGTTAAAAAGTATGTCAAATTAAAAATATCAGAACTATTCACAAAGAACTACGCATTGTGTTTGCCAAAAAACCAAGGCGAAATGCTGACTCCGGCGCGCCTCGTTTCGTCCATTATATGCCTCGCCTGCGCTTGTCAAGGTTGTCCAAATAGAACGAGGCGCTTCGCGCCGGGTTTTCTTTTTGTGGCTCCACCTGGACAGTGCTCGTCGAGCCGGGGACGTGGCTGGTTAGGAAGGCGCGTCGGGATTTCCAGCCGGAGATTTCTACAAGCACATTCAACCGCAAGCTATCCGCAAGACGGCATCCAAGCCGATGGCGGGAAACTCAGAAATACAATTTCAAGATTTATGGTTGACAACTGTATCTATCATGCTACGATAGGGAATATGCCGTTTATTCAGTTTCCATTCATCGAAGTGCCGAAAGAACTGCGCAAGCTGGTCGGCGAGCCGACGCCCGGCACTCGTGCCTATCGGCGGGAGGGAACTTTCAAGGAATGCGGCGAGTGGCTGGAAAAACTCGGTGAGTATTACAAAGGGGATGTGGGGCTTTCAACCAGCAGCGTTGTTCTATTCGTTCCCGTCTCTCGCGCCAGCGTCTATAAACGCATCAAGGAAGGCAAACTGACCGCCTTTTTCTTTTACGTCACTCACGAGGAAACCAGATTGTTCGGCGCAAAGCGTAGAGCCAAAGAGCGCCCCTTTATTGTCGTGTCGGTCAGTGAATGCAAAGCCTGGGCAGAGGAAATCAAGCGCAGAGTCGGTTTTGTGGACGACCCGAATGAGAGTCTGTTTAAGGAAAGTGAACGTCTGTTGCAAGCGGGCGGTGGGGATGAGCCAACGGAGCAAGAAACAAAAGAAGTAGTGGAATTCACCGAACGTGACCCGAAGGACAAAGGCAACCGGAAGGTGAGGTATCGAAAGGAACGAAGCACCATTTACGAGGACTACAAGCAGCAGGATATGCTTTATCTGCTGACAGAATTGAAGGCGGCAATGGCATCCCCTGAAAAGGCCGCAGCTTTGCGGAGACGGCTGCGAAAGGGAGTGGAATGGGACAAGGCAGGAAAGACTTGGAAATTGAAGGAGGAAAAATGATGTTTTATGCCAGTCGAGCATCAATTTAATGACCGTCTGATACGGTTTGCGGCGTGGTGAAATCAACGCCCTGCATGGCGGCGATTTTCATTTGGATACGGCTAATCCGTATTGGATGCTGCCCGCTGCCTTCGTCAAGAATCGCAAAGAACAGCCCCGCCCGTTGCATCCTGAACTGGTGGCGGAATTGCAAAAGCTGAAAGCCGCCGGAAAACTCAAGCCGGAAGATTTGGTGTTTCCCGATGGCGTCCCGACGATGAAAGAAATTCGGAAGGATTTCAAGAAGGCGGAAATTCCGTTGAAGGACGAGCGCGGCCATGTGGTGGACTTCCATGCGCTGCGAACGACCTACATTACCCGCCTGCAACGCGCTGGCGTTTCGCCGCGTGAAGCGATGGAACTGGCGCGGCACAGCGATATGCGTCTGACGATGAAAACCTATACGGACGTGGCGCAACTGCCTTTGGCGGCAACCGTTCGCGGATTGCCTTCGATTGGAGACTCACAAATAGACTCACAAACTTTAGTCGCCGAGCGTCCTGCGGTGTCACCTGCCGTCATCGGTTTGAAGTCCATCAAGGTAGGTAAAACCGTTGGAAACATTGACGGAAATCACCGCGCGTCATCCATTGTCACTTTCGGTCACGAAAATGAAAATGGCGGAGAGAGGGGGATTCGAACCCCCGATACGGCTTTTGACCGTATAACGGTTTAGCAAACCATCGCCTTCAGCCACTCGGCCATCTCTCCGTTTGCCTGTAAATAAAGGCTTAAATCGCCTTTTCCTACCGCAAGCCCGCGAATTGATTTGACAAGTTGCAACACTTGTGCAACAATTCGTGCATGAATACTACCGCGTCACACAACACCAAGCAAGATGAAATCAAGTGGCCGCGTGCGGTCACTGTCGGGCGGGGAGCATCCGCACAAACCGTCACCGTCTATCGCCGCAAAACTCCGCTGGGCAACTTCTCTTTCATGGTTGCCAACTATGCGGACGGCAAACGCCGCTTTGACAGCTACGCCAGCGAAGCGGAAGCACTGGACGCCGCGAACCGGCTGGCGCGGCAACTGTCCGCCCGTGACACAATCGGCGCAACCATGACGAAAGCACAATCTCTGGAATACGCCGCCGCCGTCCAGTCTTTAGAACCGTTCAACATCACGCTTACGGCTGCCGTCGCCGCGATTGTCGAGGCTGTCAAGCTCACGGGCGACTTGCCGGGCGTGGCAGCGGCAGCGCGGTTTTACAAGGCCAAGCACAAAACCATTTCGCCGATGAAAGTCGCCGATGTTGTCGCCGAATTGCTCGCGTTGAAAAAATCCCGTGGCGCGGCGGAGCGTTACCAAGCTGATCTCACCAACCGGCTGGAAAAGTTTTCGGAAGTGTTCAAGTGCAACATTGGCAGCATCACCACGCCCGATTTACAGGCATGGCTGGACGGGCTGAAACTATCTTCGCAGAGCTACGCCAATTTTCGGCGCGTGGCGCATTTGCTTTTTGGGTTTGCCGTCGCACGCGGCTATTGCTTGGACAATCCCGCCGCCGGTGTCGAGCGTCCCAAAATCCGCAACGGCGAAGTTGAAATCTTCACGCCGGAAGAAACGCGCAAGCTGCTGTCGGCGGCACGGGCTGATTTCCTGCCATGTCTTGCCGTTGGAATGTTCGCCGGATTGCGCTCCGCTGAAATTGAACGGCTGGAATGGCGCGACGTGGATTTGAAGCAAGGTCATATCATTGTCAGTGCCAGCAACGCCAAAACCGCGAGCCGTCGCATCGTGCCGGTTTCGGAAAACTTGGCCGCGTGGCTTGCTTTGACGCCCGAAACGGAGCGTAACGGCAAACTTTGGACGCAAAGCTCAATCCTGTTTTACAAGCGGCAGGAAGCCACGGCAAAAGCCGCTGGCGTGACGTGGAAAGCGAATGGTTGTCGCCACTCGTTCGCGTCGTATTCGTTCGCCTTGTGCGCCGATGCTGGCCGTGTGGCGGGCTATTGCGGCAACTCCGCAGCCGTGATTCACCGGCACTATCGCCAGCTTGCCACGCCCGCCGACGCGCAGAAATTTTTTAACATCAAACCCGCGCAAGCCGTCAACGCCCTGCCCGCGCCGCAACTGGCGGCAGCGGCCTAAAATCCGCGCTCACGACACGCCCGCGCTTTCATCGGCGCGGGCATTTTTATCCCCTTGTCAGGACAAGGCGCACGTCGGAAACGCCCGCCAGCGGCCAACCTAGCGCGAAATTTTAGCCGGTTTGGACGACGATTCGCCGAAAACGCGGTTTAGCGTGCTTCGTCTGTCAGCAAGGATTGTTGCCCCGTCACCGGCCATTGAAACAGCAGCCATGCCGTAACACAGACAGCGTTTTTTTTCGGCTGTCTATTGTGGCGTCAACGGCTCAACCTGCGATGGAATTGGCCGATCTTTGGAACGGACGCGACGCGAGCCGGGGTTCGGCGTGGCAGTGAGAACTTGCCAAGCGTTGAACAGCCGCGCATGAGTCGCGGAGAGCTTTTGCAACCTGTCAGGGTCTTTTTCCTTTTCCATCATCGCAAGCACACGCTCGATTTCTAAAGCAAGACGCTCGGATTGCGGGGTTGAATTGCGGCCTGCTTGCGCTTCGGCTTCCAGCTTGGCTTTTCGCGCCCGTCTCGCTTCCCAGCTTTTCGCGGCGTTTTCACGGGCATTTTCTTTGGTGAAGCGGAACGGTTGCGCTTGTCGTTGCTCATTCATAAATCTGCATATTGTTTCCATGCCGGGAATTTTCCACTTCCACACCCCTTATAGGGTGTGTGGAAAGTGGAAATTCCACTCCCCTTCCGCGTGGAATTCTCCGTGGAAAAAGTGTGGAAGTTTCAGTTTCGTGTGCTGGTGATTTCATTTATTGACCTGATGCGGGATTTGCGGGTTAATTTCATTTGTGAATCCTGAAGCGCACAAAATCGTGAAGGAAATGGAAAAAGCCATGCCGCCGAGCATGGAGCATGTCAACATCAACAATCCCGGTGCTACCCACAGTTTTTTGTCCGTTCAAATGTCCCGACTGCTCGTTCTTCTTGCGGAAGATGCGGAAAAGTCCGCAGAAAAACTTGCCGGACAAACGGACAGGCTTGCGGAACAGATCGGAAAACTTCGTGAGATTGCGGAAGAACAGAAACAACTTGCTCAAGAGGCGGGAAAGCAGGCTGAAAATCTGTCGAGCCAGACGGCGCGGCTCGTAAGTGAGACAATCATACTTCGTCGGTTCACGAGGGGTGTTTTTTGGCTTACCGTCGTTCTCTCCGTTTTTACGCTTGTTCTCATCGTCATCGCATTTCTTGAGTATTCCACCAAAGCAAACGAGAGCGTTAAAGGCAGCATATATCAGCAATCCACCCAAAACCACCAAGCAGGACAACAATAATTTTTGGTCAAAGCTCATTGGGAAATTTATTCGTGACATACGTTTTGGTCGCTTTGGTGTAGTGGATTTTCTTGGCGCGTTCGGCGCGATCAATGGCCTTGTATGCACCAGACGACGCGCAGCCGGTATCGGCGCGGAGTGCTTTGACGATTTGCGGCTTGCTAGGTGCGCCGCTGGCCTTGCCCAGTTCGGCGACGATTCCCGCAACCATGTCCGGCGACAAATCCGGCGTCTCTGATTTGCCGCTCATTTCCGATTGCCACGCCGAAACGTCAATCGTCGGGTCACACTCATAAATCATTTCGGAATTCAGACGCACGCCAAACGTCGGAAACTCTTTTCCGTTGGAACACTTCCCGCACGCGACGATCAAACGGTCGTTGTTGTCCGCGTCAACCGCCGCAAGATTGATTTGTCCGCGAGTCCAGGCATGGAGCGTTTTTGAATTGCGGGCGAAGCTGGCGCGGTCGTAACCAGTGGCGCGGACTGCCCCGGCCTTGCCAGTGAGACTGTGATGCAAAACGACTATGGCGCGTTGCGGATTTCCACGGCGGCACAAGCGGGCGAGTGTTTGCAGCGTCGTCCTCATGTCGGCGTCCTTGTTCAAATCGCCCGCCGCAAAATCATTCAACGGGTCAACCACAATGCCGTCGGGATTTGCGGATTCAATCGCTCTTTGAATCGCCGCTTGATTTTCGAGCGAGTCGAGCGACACAAAACCATCATCATCATTTTCGACTGTGTGAAAAACAACCTGCTCCGCGAAGCGCGGCCAATCGTCGCCAAGCCAAGTTTTGATTCGGGCAAGGTCTTGTTGCAAACGGCGATTGCTGTTTTCGGTTTGCAGTATGAGCCAGCGCATTTCACTGCCGCCGGTTTCAAAGGCAAGGCACTTCCGCCCAGCGACAATGGCCGCGACGATTTGCAACGCCAGCCGGGATTTGCCGGTTCCGCCTTGTGCGGCGATAACAAGCGGCTGGCCTTTGGCTAACAGCCGGTCGCCAAGTATCACGTCAGAGTCATCAAACTGCATGGCGATCAATTCAGCGGGCGAGCGCAACGTCAAAACCCGTAGCTTGGTTTCGCCGGGGTCAGCGCCGGGCAATTCAGGCACGGTGTCAATTTCGGCGGATTCGAGTAGCTCGCTCATGGTGTCCCCAAAGGTTTGAAGTTGAGGAAAAATGCTGTTTGCCGATTGCCATTGTCGCGCGTGCCGTCTGGCATCCTGACAAACTGGCTTTTTGTCCATGTCACCTTGTCTGCGCCCAAGCTCACGGCGTAGCGGAAAAACTTTTCGACTTTATCCGGCGCGGATTTTTCTGCGTAGAACCAACCGTGAAGGGATTTGCCGCCAGAATGAACCGCGCAAACCAGTGGCGCAGATTTGCCGAGATGCAAAAGCAAGGCCGAGTGTTCGTCCGGCGTGCCGCTGTCAAATTCGCAAATCAAAAAACGTCGCAAGCCGGTGTTGTCCAATGTGTGTGCGCTGTATGGATTTTCGTCTGGCTTCGGATTTTTCTTTTTTCCTAACCGCGCAGTCATCGGCGACGGCACGATCAATTGCAACTTGGACAATTCACCGCGCCAATCTTCGCGCGGCTTGGTGTCAAAATCCGAATTGGTTTTCCCGCAACAAAGCAGTGCGTCGGGCGGGAATAAGGCGTCAATAATGTTTTCCGTTTTCGACTCGTTACTTTCAAGCCTCACGCGGCTGGCTTCCCAAAGGTCACACAGACCGCCGCCGTCACGGATGATTGCCGCGCGTTGCTCTTGATTCACCTTTGGCCATTTCGAGACGGATTGAACCGGCGTAGCGTTGCCATTCGGCTGCCATGCCGTCGCCATAGAGTTTTGCACTGCGTCCGCGATTTCCTTCCGGCTGACTACACGCCCGCAACCTTGCACCCGGCTTTCAAGCAGGCCGATGATTTCAACGGCAGGCAAATGGGCGTGCAACTGCCGGGCTACACGATAGAGCCAACCGTGAACGCCTTCACCAGCACGCGGCGGAGCGGCCAGCAAATCGTGAATGAATTGCGGAAGTTGGTGCGTCATACCTTTTCCGGCTGCGCCCGGCGTTGCGTGAGATAATGTTCCCGCACCCACTGCGAAGCCTCGGCCACGGGCAGGCGCACGCAGCGCGCCGACAGTTTAAGATTTGGGCAGCCGCGAGCGAGCCATGCGTCAACGGTTCGCTTGCTGACAGAAAACCGCGCGGCAAATTCAACTTTGTTTTCCGCCGTCCGCTCAATTTGAGGCGCGCTTTCGGTTTTCATTTGAACTCCTTTGCGACTACCGCCGGTTGCCCATGAAGCCACGCAAGAAAAGATTTTGTGTCCACCAGAACCACGCCACGCGCCGCGCCGCGCTTTCGCAGTCGAATCATTTTGAAATTTCCTTGCTCGCCATATTCCAAAATTGAAGTCCGGCTCAAATTTGAAAGCGGGTTGCGCGTGCCGGGTTTCGGCAGTCTGAAAAATTCAGAGTCGCGCAGTGAAGTTGCACCAGTTGCCGCCGGTGCTGTAACGGGCGCGGTTGTAAGTTCGCCGCCGCGTTCTGCATTTTTAGTTTTGTGTGCCATAAATTTTTCGCTCTACGACGGGCGTTATTGCCCGCCAACTGCGTCATTTATGGCAGAGAAAATAATTCGGAATGGGGAAAACTTATGGGCGGGGCGGGTGGCTACACTGAAATCAAAACCGCTTGCGAAATCTGTTTGGTGGGAAGAATTTCACCCCAAAAAGAACGATTACCGCTTCGGTCATAGCCTTCAATTTTGCGGTCGCCGTTATTGCATTGAATTGAAAAATCCCAGACGAAATGTTTTTTGTCGCCGACAGGAATGAGTCCAAGTTGCTGACGAATCTTTTTTACCCCTCGCGGGTCGAGGATTGATTGATCCAAGTGAATTTTAAGAAATTTCGTCAACGCTTCATTTCTCCAAAACATAAGTCCGGGCACGCTATTCACTCCGCAACGAACCCACCATTCGACAAGCACAACGGGTAGCCGATTGTGTTTTCTGAACTCGTTCCATGACGGCCACTTTTTAAGCTGTTCCATTTCGTCTCTTTTGCCGTGATGAATTAGTTGTGCCCGTCGGCTTTTCAACAACCATTCCATTTGCTTTAATAATTTAGAGTCATTTTGTTTTCGCACGTCCGCTCGCACAAATTCGTTTAGAATATGCGTGCCGGAGATTTTTCGGACAGCGTGTTCGTATCGCCGTTTTTCACCACTCACACGCGCTTCAACACATTCTTGATACCAGTCCGTATTTCGCGTTGCGATACCTTCCGCAATGTGGATGAGGTGGCGCAATGCTCGAAGTTGGCTTTGGGCAGCACGAAACACCGTCTTGTTTATTTCGGAAACTACCGGCGCATCGAGAAGAAATTGCCACGGATCGGGCGTTGGCAGACGATTCGGGTCTTGATGCTTCTTTTGGTAATCTGCATTTTGATCTGCCCACTTATCTGCTGCCGGTAAAAACTCTTGGTATCGCCGCAAAACTTGACCGATTAAACCGTTGTCATTCGCCAATTCAACAAGTGAAGCGAAGTAATTTTCTGCCGCGAATTTTACTGTTTTTTTCAATGTCCGCCATTATCGCCCACGTCCGCCAATGACGCAAATAGCTTGATTCTCCCAGCGGCTTGAACCATAAATTAACCGCCTGAAAAGAAAATTACCTATCTATTTAGTTTTGCTGCTGCTGACCGCAACGGCGGCGCAGGCGCAATTCACTTTCACGACCAACAACGGCGCAATCACCATCACGGGCTACACCGGCTCTGGCGGCACGGTAGTCATCCCTAGCGCGACCAACGGCTTTCCAGTCACAAGCATTGGGAACGCGGCGTTTTCCAACAAAACCAGTGTGGCCAGCGTGACCATTCCTAGCAGCGTCACAAACATTGGAAATGATGCGTTCTATAACTGCACTAGCCTGACAAACGCCGTGATTACCAATGGCGTCACCAACATCGGAAGTTATGCGTTCGGTGAATGTGCCAAACTGACAAGCATCATCATTCCGGGTAGCGCAACCAGCATCGGTGTAGATGCGTTTAATAACTGCACCAGTCTAACCAACGTCACGTTCCTCTATGGCGTTACAAACATCGGGGACTATGCGTTTTCTGGCTGCACCAGTATCACGAACATCATAATTCCAAGCAGCGTTACCACCATCGGGAACAGTGCGTTCGATGCCTGCACCAAGCTGGCCAGTATCACGATCCCCGATAGCGTCACCACCATCAAGGACTATGCGTTCATTTACTGCTATAAACTGACCAGCGTTACAATTCCAAGCAACGTCACTAGCATTGGAATTAGTATATTCAATCACTGCTACAACCTAATGAACGTCACAATCCCCAGCGGCGTCACCAGTATCGGAGAAAATGCGTTTGCTTATTGCACCAACCTGCCCAGCGTCACGATACCAAGCAGTGTTACCAGCATCGGTGAAGATGCGTTTTACGATTGCTACAATCTGACAAACGCCGTGATTACCAATGGCGTCACCAACATCGGAATCGCTGCGTTTGAAAACTGTTTTAATCTGATTGGTATTACCATTCCTGACGGCGTTGCCAGTATAGGAAACGGAGCATTCAATACTTGCACCAGTCTGACCAACATCACAATTCCCGCCAGCGTAACCAGCATCGGAATTTACGCTTTCGACGACTGCCACGGTGCGATGGCGATAACGGTGGATGCACAAAATTCGTTTTATAGCAGCACAAATGGAGTGTTGTTTGACAAAGGCCAAACCACGCTCATTCAATTTCCGGGCGGCATCGGCGGGAGCTATACAATTCCTGCCACTGTAACCAACATCGAACTTGATGCTTTCATTCAGTGTTTCGGATTAACCAATGTAACAATCCCTAACAGTGTCATCAGCATCGGAAACGGTGCATTCGTTTCCTGCACCAACTTAACAAGTATTGTTATTCCAAGCAGTGTTACCAGCATTGGAAACGGAGCATTTTACGAATGCACCAAACTGACCAGCATCACAATTCCCGGAAGCGTTACCAGCGTCGGTAGCTATCTTTTCTGGGACTGCACCGGTCTGACAAATGCAGTGATTGCCAATGGCGTTCCCATCATTGGGGACTATATGTTCCAAGATTGCACCAGTCTCACCAGCGTCACAATTCCCAGCAGTGTCACCAATAGCATCGGGGCAGAGGCATTTGAGGACTGCACCAGCCTAACTAGCGTAACGATTCTCAACGGTGTTCCCGGAATCGGGGGTGGTGCGTTCGATGGCTGCACCAGTCTTACCACCATCACAATCCCTGCCAGCGTCAATAGTATTTTTGGGTTCTCTGGCTGTCCCAACTTGGCCAGCATTTATTTCACTGGCAATGCCCCGACGAGCTGGAGTCTGCCGCTCTCTGGTGACAAGAATGCGACGATCTATTACTTGCCGGGAACTACGGGCTGGGCGCAGTTTTTTAATCTTTCGGGCGTGCTAGGGGTGTTATGGAATCCGCAGGCGCAGACCGACGATGCCAGCTTCGGCGTGCAGACAAATCAATTTGGTTTCAACATCACCGGCAGCAGCAACCTTGTCATTGTGGTAGAAGCCTGCACTAATTTCTCCAATCCCGTTTGGCAACCTGTGTCAACAAACACCCTCACCGGCGGCTCATCCTATTTCAGCGATTCGCAGTGGACAAATTATTCCAGCCGTTTCTACCTTCTTCGCTCGCCGTGAAGGTTGCTCGCTGTCACGCCATTGCCGGTTGCAACACCGACAGCGGCTCGACTTCGCGTTCAATGACTCGCGCCTTTTCGTGACGCACCAGCCGCAAATCATGGTCGGCCTGCAAACCCGTCCACAGTTCCGCCGTCGTGTTAAAGAACCGCGCCAGCCGCAACGCCGTGTCCGCCGTGATGCCGCGCTTTTCCAAAACAATCTCATTGATCCGGCGCGGCGGCACGCCCAACGCCCGCGCCAGCGCGTTTTGCGATAGGCCGTGCGGCGTCATAAACTCCTCGCGGAGAATTTCGCCCGGATGGATTGGCGTCAGTTTGTTCGCCGGTCGTTTCACGGCTTCACCTTCAATTTTTCGGCGGCGGCGAGTTTGCGCTGGTTGGTGTCGAACGTCAGAAATTCCCGCGCGCCCAAGTGCAACGCCGTCGCCACATGAAGAATGTCCAGACTGCGATGCCCGCCCGCGCTGGTGTGGCGTTTGGAAAGGGTTTCGGCCAGCCGGTGAACGTCCGGCCAGTCGGCAGTCACCACCACCACCGCGCCGGTGTCCAAATCGGTTTGCAGGTCGGCCAGCGCGCGGTCGCAATCGGCTTGCGGGTAGCCCTTGCTCTTGTCCCGCGCATGAAGCCAGACTTGAAAGCGGACGCTCTGGCGAAATTCGTAAAGCAGCAGGCCGGAGACGTGCAACGCTTCCGGCATGGCCTTGAAATACGCCGCCGCCTGCGGGGAATTGTCCTGCCGCCGGTAAAACGCGCAGAGAAACGACGTGTCAGGGAAGGCAATCATCCTTCTTCGCCTTCCAATTCCGCCGCGCGCATGGCGGCAACTTCCTTGGTGGAAAAAACGCGGTCGCCCCACGTTTCTTTCAACCGTGCCATGATGTCGGGCTTGACGAGCTTGGGCGTTTTGACGGACGCGGGCGGCATGAGGCGGGCGAACAATTTCCCCGCCTTGGTGATCTCCACCGGCTCGCCTTCGGCAATCCACGCGGCGACGCGCGGAAAGCGGTTTCGCAAATCTCTAATGGTGGCTGTTTTCATCGTGAGACAAGTATGTATCACCAAGCCAAAACTGTCAAGAATGGTGTTTCATTCAAAGGCGGGACTCCATGATCGAATGATCGGCGCGAATTTCCCCCCTGCCTCCGGCACACGGCGGGGGTGGTTGCCGCGCGAAAAATAGGGAGTCCTCATTTTTCAAAAATGCCGCGTGTGAAGGTTGCAACAAGTTGCAACACTCAAATTGCACGACGGCGCACTATTATCGGTAAAGCTGCATACCCGCATGAATACTGGTTTGAATCAATGTTCGTGCGGGTTAAGTCCTCATTCGTGCATCGTCGTGAAGTGCCGGAAATGGATTAGCAAACCGCCGCCTTTAGCCACTCGGCCATCTCTCCGTCATTTATTATGAAGCACTTGGAATGTGTTCAATCGTATCGGATTAACAATTTGATACTGATTTTAGACACTGCCAGCATGAAAGGCAAAAAGGCAGCATCCAAACCTGCCGACTTTGAAAAAGAGCGGCGGAAAACACTCTTCTCAAATCTTGTCCCTTACGTTCCATCGAGTAAATATTTCGCACGGCTGCGCATTGCTGGCAAGCTCATTCGTAAGAGCCTTAAAACGGACGTTCTCTCAGTCGCCAAGCTCCGTTCGACCGGCTTGGAAAACTTCATCCTGGACGGGCACGAGCCTCGCCGCAAATTCAAGTCCTGCCCCCGGATGCGCCGGGAACCTTGCTGGTCGGTCTTGACCCGGGCAGGCGCGAAGCTCGGGGTTGCGGTAAATGATGTCCGCGATCACGCCGTCGCCTGTGGCTGAGCAATGTTGTGGCACGGGTTTCGGTGGGGAAGCCGAAGCAGTTCCCCACAATACGACGGGCGGCATTGCCAGGAAGAACATCGTTTTCATCGGAAACGGACCGGTGAATTTTCAAGGAGACTTTGGGGCGGGGGCCGGGACGGACCCATCGTTCAAATCCGGGTCGAATCGGCGGGTGGGTGCGGTGGCTGGTGCGATGTTGCCAACGGCCCAAAGGCTGCCGGCCTGTTCCGGGGTGAGCGCGGCCGCGGGTTGAAACCGGCTGCCGGCCATATAATTGAGCAGTGACAGGCGCAATTGCTGCAATTCGGAATCGCCGCGGTCACTGTTGAGGTTGATGGCCGAGACCAAGAGCCGGCCCGGGCCGACGTTGCACTCGAAAATCACGCCGAGCCGCCAGTCGCGATTCCAGTCGTCAATCGCCTCGACGATGGGGCGGAGATCGCGCGGGGCGCTGTTGAGATTGACCGAGCGTACGTTGTTCACGAGCCGGGTCCACTGCCAGTCGCAGTTGATGTCGGTCGGAAATTCCGCGAGCGCCGGATGATTGGTCTGGCAAACGAGGCCCAGCATGGCGTCAAAGCGCGGCCGGGGATTCTGCGGCGGGCGCACGGTCATCTGGATATTCCAAAAGACGGGGACGTTCTTCATCGGCGGGCATTTCGCCGGATCAAGACTGGCGTTGTCCGGCAAGAACAGGACCTTGCCACCGGCGGCGAGTCTTTTCTCCGCCTCACCCCAGACATTCGTGACGAGCACGTCATCAGTTTTTGAATCAGCGACTTGCGCGGGATACAGCCAGAAATTCCAATTATTCTGGAAAAGCGGGACCGACTGGCTGGCCACGAGATAAGCTTCAGGAGATTCATTTTTAGGTTTTGGACTTGCCCAAACGTCGAGGATGTATTGGCGCGGCGCCGGGAGATTCGTCAAATCCAGTGAAATGGTTCCGAGCGCAAAATTCTTTCCGATGGGAATGGTTTGCGGGGAAAATTCACCGCTGGCAACACTGCGGCCGCTCGTGTCGAGCACAACCCATTTCGTCGTCGCGTTGGTCAGTGGATTTTCTCCGAAATTTGCGACTTCGACCGGCGCTTCAAATTCGTCCGCCGTGGTGAAAACCCGTTTCGTCAATCGCGCCAGCGGGACGACCGGGCCGGAAAAATGTTTGAACTCCGTCGCCGTCACGTAGCTCTTGGGATGCCAGAAGGCATCCACCACGCCGATGAGGGCAGTGCCCTGGCCGAGATAATCGTGCAGGTCGAGCAATTGAAAGCCGCAAAGGCCGGGCGTGCGCAGATTTGCTTCGATCTCCTCCTTGTAACACTCGACCTGGAACCGGCCCGAGGCCCACGCAAAAACGTGGTCCTGATCCAACACGCCTTCCTGTTCGGCGATGTATTTGAAAATGTCGTAGTTGCCCGGGCGCAGATAGCCGGTGAATTCCTGAATCACGTCGAAGTCCGGATAGGCGCACCATTGGCCCACTTCATGTCCGAGGACGGGGATATGGACGGTTTCGAGCGCGGCGCGGTAGTCGCGGCCGAACCAGCCGGAGGTGTTGCGCAACGGGCTTCGGTTCATGGCCACGAGGGTGGCATATTGCGCGCCGCCGTTCACCTGCGACGGGTCGGACCAGCCGGTGCCGGCGGAATAGAGGCGGCGGCTGTCCTTTTGATACCAATCGGCGGCCCAGCGCGGGGTTACGTGCGCATAGTTTCGTGGTTCGTTGCTCGGTGCAAGCAGGATGAACGAGGGATGATTGCCGTAGGCTTTGAGGAGCCGGACAGTTTCATCATTCAACCGCTGTTGCATCGCGGGATCGCCGAAATCATTCCACATGCCGCACTCGGGTTGGAGGTAGAAACCCATTTCGTCGGCGGCGGTGAAGGCGGCATCGGGTGGGCACCAGGAATGAAAGCGGATGCCGTTCAGGCCGTAATCCTTGCAGACCTGGATGATTTTTTCCCACGCCTCAACGTCCATGGCGGGATAACCCGTGAGCGGGAAATCACCGCCAAAATGGGTGAGGCGCAGGTTGATGAGGCGGCCGTTCAGGAGGAGATTCTTGTCATTGAAGCTGATTTCACGAAGGCCGAAGGTAAGGCCCCGCGAATCATCGGCCTTGGCCCCCTTGAGCGTCACGGTGAGATGCTGGAGGTTCGGATGAAACTCATCCCAAGTCTGCGCATCGTTGCCGAGCGGCACTTCGAGTTCGGCCTGGCCGCCATCGGCGGTCCAGGTGGCGGCGACGGACTGGACGCCGACGGCGACGGTGCCGGAACCGGATTGGCCGGTGGCGTTGCCGATCTTCACCTTGATGACGGCGAATTTTCCGGCAACGTTTGGAAAGGCCTGCGCATCATCAATCCAGACGGGCGAAGTGGCCTGCAGTTCGATGCGGCCAACGATGCCGTTCCAGGTCGCGCCGAGCGCATCGGAGATGCTGTGGGCGTCCACGAGGTGTCCCACCGACGGCAACTGGGTGCGATTGTCAACGCGGATGGTCAGGCGGTGTTTGCCCGGAGCCAGCACGCCGAGGTCGGTAATGTGCGGGGCGACGAGGCTGTCATTCGCAGGAAACGGTTTGTCGTCAAGCCACACGGTGCTTTGCCAGTGCGGATGTTCCAGGAAAAGGGTGACGTGACGGCCCTTCCAATTCGACGGAATTTTTATGTCGCGCTGATACCAGGCAGCGCCGAGGTAATGCTTGGGCGGCTGGGACAGGAACGGGACTTCGACGCGGCCCGGCTGAGAGAAGTGTTCGCGCAGTGCTGCCGGTTGAAGGTTCCACCACGCATCGCCCAGACTGAGCACCCAAGGAGTGTTGGTGCTGATGTCGTCGCCGTAGCCTTGGGCCTGGAGAATGCCCGGCAACTGGATTTTATCCGGGAGATCCCGCTTGAACCATTCCTGGGTGATGCCATCTCCCGGCGACAACACGGGCGCTTCGCGGCCAGCTTTTTGCGGCTGGAGCTGTTCCGTGCTGCGATCGAGGGCGAAACGCCATTCGCCAGCAAGGCTGATGGAGGCGGCTTCCGACGCTGCGGCGCGAAGTTGCGGGATGGCAACCAGACAGGCTGCGAGCAGCCACAAGGGAATTGTTTTTCGGATGATGGTCATAGGATGTGAACAGATGAATTTCAAGGTGATGCCGGGGCCGGGCTGGAACCCACCACCACGATGGCGGTGCTCCAGGAGGCGAGTTCGAGCGGAACGGTGACGGTGTCATCGGTCCGGGATTCCACGGCGAGCGGATGGATTTTGCCGGTGTTGGCGTCCCAGATTTGAGCAGAGCCGGTGCCGGCGAGAGTGACATGCAGAGAGGCTTTGTCGTCGCCGGAATTGAAAATGAAATAAAGGTCCGCGTCACGGAGGCGGCGGTGGTTGTAGCTGACAAGCGGACTGGCCTGGTCCAAGACGACATCGGGCCTTGGTAGATGATCCAAGACCACGGGGGTCACGGCCACGTTGGTTTCGTTGAGCGTGGCCCAGGAGATGTCCGCCGGGCCGGTGGCGGTGAGAAAATTCCTATCGGTGACGAGCGGGGGCGGATGGCCGATAAAGATGACCCGGCCACCCGCGGCGGCAAAGGCATGCAACCGGTCCAGCGCGGCCTGCGAAATGACGGCAGCCGGAGGCACGATGATGGCGCGATAGCCCTGGCCGCTGAGGTTCACCAATTGGTCGCCTTCCGGTTTGAGGACCGAGGACAATGCCTGTTCATCCACGAAATCGAAGTCACGCTGGTCCTGAATGAGTTGATGAGCAAGCGTGAGCAGATTCGTGTTGATCGCCTGGGCGGTGGCGGCGTCGGCAATCCAAAAGCTGCTGGACGGAATATAAAGGCCAATCTGCGCGGCAGGCCGGCCTTCTCCGAGAAGGTAGCAGGTACGGTTGACGTAGGCCGCAACCGCCGGAAAACCAGGGTCGTGATAATACCGGTTGCCGCCGCCGCCGGTGCCGGTCGAGTTGGTGGTGGAAGCGGTCGAAACGGGCGGAATTGAGTTGGTGCGCCGGGTTGAAGCCGGCCAGAACATGTATTCGATGCGGCTGATGCCGTGCGCCATCAGGAAGTCCAGCAGCCAGCGGGCCTGCTTGAGGTTGGGAGGCGGCCGATAGGCGGCGAACGCCTCGCACATGGCGCGGGGATGGCCGTAAAGATGCGCGGCCGAGGAGGCAAGTTTCGGGAAGTCGGCTGGGTTGTCCATCCATATCTGGTGCCAGATGATGTCAATGCCGGGCACCTCGATGTTGCGGAAACATTTGAAATAGTCGCCATCGGCGCCGGCGAGTTGTGGGAGGATTTCCTCGTGCTCGATGTGAAGCTGCATTTCGAGATCATTGTCGGCGCACCATTGGCCTTCCATGTTGAAATAACTGTCGCGGTAAAGATCGGACCAGAACGTCGCAGTAATCGGCATAGGCGCGCCGCTGTTCGCCGGTCAACACGGCATTAGGCGAAGCCGGAACGGCGGTGAAAGCGATAAGATAGGGCCGCAGGTCATAGCCTTTGCGGCGTTGAAATTCATCAAGGAGTTTCGGCGTCCACGGATTGAAGTTGTAGGCGGGTTCGTCGCCGCGGAACCCGAGCACAGTCCTGCCGAACTCGTGGCCGATGACTTTTTTGTACCCTTCGAATGTCCATTGCTTGAACACCTCCGTGGCGGCGGGATTGAGATAATCCATCAGTGAATAGGTGTTGTCCTTGGCACCGGTGGGATTGTAGGCGGCGCGGGTCGGGCCGGAGCGGTAGATCCAGCGTGCGAACACAATCTGCCAATCGCCGGCCGCTGGGGCAGTCCACTCGACCCGACCGGAGCTGGTGTCGAGCACCTGCACGGCATGGGTTGTCTGGTTCACGACGACACCGCAGATGACATCGGGGGTGACCGGGTGCGAGAAGTGCGTGCCGCCGGCGACCGGGAAACGTTCAGGAGCGCCGAGCGCCTGCATGCAAAGATCGGGGCGCTCGACAGTGAACCAACCGCCAGCCATGCCGGACGGATAATCGCCGTCGTCCATGATCCAGAGACGCATGTTGCGTTTCTTCGCCTCCTCGACGGCGATGCGCACCAAGTTGAAGTATCCGGGTGAAAGGTAACGTTCAGCCATGCCGGAATTTGGATCGATGATGGCGGCCTGGACGCCAAGCGCCTTCATGCCGTCGAGATCGCGGGTGACGACCGTGCGGTCCACCGGGCCGCGCCAGCCCCACGTGAATTGAGCGCTGTATTCGGGAGGTGGCGCGGGAAAAACCGCCGCCACGCCGGCGGCAGTGGGATCGGAGATTTTCTGCCAAGGCTCGTCGAGCCCCGCGAGCGCGAGGACCGGGAGCGCAAGCAGGACAATCAAACTGCAGGCCAAGCGGTGCATATTCAGTCCAGGTGAAAAACTTCCTTGAGTGGTTTGGCGACGGGCGCGTTTCCCGGCTGCACTTCCATGAGCGGGGCCATGTAATCCCACCATTTGCGCACGATGGCAATGCGGGGCAGCGCGGCGGCGGTGTTATTGTCCGACAATTTCTGCACGGCGAACAGCGTCAGCGTTTCCTCGTCCAGGAAAATCGAGTAATCCGAAATGCCCGCCGCCCGCAGTTCCGCCGCCAGTTCGGGCCAGATTTCATCGTGCCGCCGTTTGTATTCGGCAACAACGCCCGGCCTGAGTTTCATTTTGAAGGCATTCCGTTGCATTCAGAAATCGAACTGGTCAATGTTGTCCTTATTAAAAATGAAGGGTTTGCCGAGCATGACGTTGTCACCTTGGATTTCAAAAGTGCCGAGCGAACCGGCCGTGATGGTCTTGTCGCCGGGTTTCAGCGTGCCCTTGGCCAGGGCGGCGGCGGCATAGACCGTGAGATAACCCAAATCCTCGGTCTTCCAGAGAATGACGCTTTGGGTGACGCCTTCGTGGACATAGCGTTTGTTTTCATTGGGCAGGCCCAGTCCGATGTTCAGGACCTTTCCGGTCTGGCCGGCCTGTTTGATGGCCTCGGCGGCTCCGGGAACGCCGAGCGACGTGGTGCTCAGGATGAGTTTGAGACCGGGATAGGCGCCGAGCAACGCGGTGGTTTCACTTTGCGCCTTGTCCTTGAGATCGTCGCACGCCTGCAACGCCACCATTTTCATGCCCGGGTATTGGGCGGCGCGGCGTTCCTCGACGTATTTCCGCCATTCAATCTGGTTTTCCGCAGTGAGGGAACCGGTGATGACGGCGTATTCGCCGTTGCTGTTGCAAAGCCGCGCGGCTTCATCCATCAGCGCGTAACCGATGCCTTGGGGCGTGGCCTGGTTCACAAAAAAGGAGCGCGCATCCGGCAGGGCGTCAGCGTCGTAGGTGATGACCTTGATGCCTTTGGCCTGGGCCTGGCGCAGGGCGGTAGAGATGCCTTCCTTGTTTTCGCAGGCGGCGGCAATGACATCCACGCCCAGCGTGATCCAGTTGTCCACAATCTCATTCTGCCGAGCGGGATCGGGGTCGGTTGGTCCGTCAAAAATCAGTTCCACGTCCAGTTCCGTTGCCGCTTTTTGAGCGCCTTTTTCACAGGAAACAAAATAGGCGTTGCCCTTGGATTTGGGCAGGAGTGCAATCGTGAGTTTTTTTCCGCCGCCGGCGGAATTGTCGCCGCCCGCAGAAGATGGGGAAGACCGGTTGCAGCCGGTTACGACGGCAAGACCGGCGACAAGAATGCACGCGAGCCATTTTCGCATAAAATCATGGGCTGTGTCCGGCGATTCTGGTCGCCGTCATTCGCGCGCGCAAGGCCGAAATCAGTTTTGGCGCGACGGCGCCGGTGAGCACCAGAATCAACAATACCCCGGTGAGCATCCCCGCCATCTCGTCCGGTAGAAGCGCGTGGGCCAGGCCGTTGTCGAGAACGGCGATCGCCGTCACCCCGAGCAGTGTGCCATAAACCGAACCGGTGCCGCCGAAGATGCTGGCGCCGCCGAGCACCACGGCGGTGATGGCAAGGAGTTCGTAACCGGTGCCGGCATCGGCCTTGGCCTGGCCGAGGCGCGCGGTGTAAAGGATCGCCGCCAAGGCCGAGACGACACCGGCCAGCACATAAACCAGGGCGACGCGCCGGTTCACCGGGATGCCGGCAAATTGCGCGCCTTCCGGCGAAAAACCGATGGCGCGGAAGGAACGGCCAAAAGTGGTTCGATGGACCAGCCAACCGTAAAACAGGGCTGCGGCAAGAAGGATGGGCGCTTGGGCGGGAGCACCCAGCCAGCGTTCCTGGCCGAGGAAAAGAAACGAGGCGGGAAAATTGGTGAAGGTGTCCACGCCGCGTGTGATGGCCTCGGCAAGTCCGCGGTACAGGGAATACGTTCCCAGCGTCACGATGAGCGGCGGCAGCCGCAGCCAGGTGATGAGGGCGGCGTTCAATCCGCCGGCGAGCGCCCCGATGCTGATGGTGCAGGCCATCGCCAGGGGGATGGGCAGGTGCGCGTCACGCCACAGCTTGCCGAACAGGATGGCGCACAGACCGAGCAACGAGCCGACCGACAGATCAATCCCGCCGGTCAAAATGACCGGCGTCAGGGCCAGGGCGAGCAGGCCGATCTCGGCCGAGTGACGTAGAATGTCGCACGTGTTGTCATAGGTGCCGAAGTTGCGCCCGATGGAATCGAGACAGATCCACTCGAGCACGAGCACGATCAACAGGATCGTTTCATGCCGGAGCAGGATGGCTTTGAATTCGTGTTTGTCGTTGTTCATGGAGGTCAAATCCCCCTTCTTCTGGTGCGCCATCCGTCGGCGGCGACGGCCAGCAGGATGATTGCACCTTGGATTGCCTTCTCCCAGTAGGCCGCGATGTGCATGAAGGTCAGGGCGGGGCTGATGCAGGCCAGGAGCAGCAGGCCCGCGAACGCGCCCCACAAATTGCCGCGACCGCCCGAGATCGCCACCCCGCCGACGACCACGGCGGCGATGGTTTTCAACTCCAGGCCGGTGCCACAGTTCGGATCCACCTGTGGCGACTGGGCAACATTCATCATCGCCGCCAGCCCGACCAGGGCGCCGGCGAAAGCGAACGTGGCGAAGGTCACCAGCCGCGGCCGGATGCCGGCCAGCCGCGCAGCTTCGGCGTCCGATCCGACGGCGTAAACAAAGCGGCCGGCGGAAAGATGTTTCATCGCCACGGCGATGCCCAACAGCAGCAGGAGTGCCGTCAGCAACAGCAGCCACTGGCCAGTGGCCTGATTGAGCCCGAACCACTGGACGCCGTCGGGCAGATCCACCCAGACGCCCTGGCGGAGCCAGAGCAAGCCCTCCCGCCAGGTCACCATGGTGGCGAGCGTCACAACGATGGATGGCAATCCGAGCACGGCAACGAAAAAGCCGTTGAATGCGCCAAGCAGCGTGCCGCACAGAACGGAAGCAGCCAAGACCAGCACCAGCGGCCAGTGCATCGCCGCCAGCAGCCCGGCACAGACACTACAGACGGCAAATTGCGAGCCAACGGAGATGTCAATCTGGCGACCGATGATGATGACCGCCATGCCGCAGGCAACGACCAAGACCGGCGCCTGGCGCGTGGCGAGCGAGAGCAGCGGTTGCGGTTGAAAGAACGCCGGCGCGAAAAAGGCCAGCGCCAGCAGCAACAACCCCAGAACGGCTGCCACCGAGAGTTCTCGAAAGTGCTTTTTCATCCGCTGGTTCCCCTTTGTCCGAGCGCCGCGGTCATCACCTCGTGCCCGCTGCTTTTGCCGGGCAGAAGGGCGGCGATCGCTCCGCCGCGCATGACGGCGATGCGGTCACTCATGCCCAGGATTTCCGGCAGATCGCTTGAGATCATCAGCACCGCCATTCCGCCGGAGGCGAGGCGGCGGATGATTCGATGAATTTCGCTTTTGGCGCCAACGTCCACGCCCTGCGTAGGCTCGTCCAGAATGAGCAGCTTCGGCCTGGCCGCCAGCCAGCGCGCGAGCGATACTTTTTGTTGGTTCCCGCCAGAGAGCAAGAGGGCGGGCGCATCCGGCCCCGGAGTTTTCACGTCGAGATCGCGGATGAAGTCCAAGGCGAGCCGCCGCTCAGCGCCGAATCGCAGCCAGGCGCCCGGAAAAATCCGGCGATGGATGGACATGGTCATGTTTTGTGCGACGGACATTTCCAAGATGACGCCATGACGGCGGCGGTCCTCGGGAACGTAGGCAATGCCGCGGGCGACGGCCTCCCGCGGCGAGCAGATTTCAATCCTTTCGCCATGCAAAAGAATTTCGCCGGCATCGGCTGGGGTGATGCCGAAAAGGACCCGCGCCAGTTCCGTCCGCCCCGCGCCGACCAGTCCGGCCAGACCGAGGATTTCACCGGCGCGGATTTCGAGCGAGATGTCGTGCACGCCGCCAGCAACGCAGCCAAGATGTTTCACCAACAACACCGGTTCACCGGCTGGGCCCCCGGCGAGCGGATAAATCTGGTCAACCTCCCGGCCAACCATCCGTTTGATGAGCGCGGCTTCATTTGTGTCCTTGACCAGGCAGGTGCCGACGCTTTCGCCATCCCGCAGGACGGTGACGCGGTCGGCCAGTTGAAAAATCTCCTCGAGCCGGTGCGAGATGTAGATGATGCCGATTCCATGGGTTCGCAAATCGCGCACAATGGCGAACAAAAGCTGCTGTTCCTTCCCGGTGAGCGAGGCGGTCGGCTCATCCATGATTACGAGGCGCGCGCCGGCGCCCAAGGCGCAGGCGATTTCCACCAGTTGCTGTTCGGGCATCGAAAGCGACCGGACTTCGGCGTCCACCGGGATGCCCGCGCCGATGCGCTGTAAAAGTGTTTGTGCCTGCCCACGGCGAAGGTCCCAACGCACCCGGCCTGAGGGTTTGGGCGTCTCCAGACGGAGCGCGATGTTTTCGGCGACGGTCAGATCCGGGAACAGTGCCGGCTGCTGGTAAATGCAGGCGATGCCGAGCTTGCGCGCGGAGGCCGGGGTGAGATGGCGGATCTTTTCGCCGCCGATTTCGATGGTTCCGGCGTCCGGCGCGTGCGCACCGGTGATGATTTTGATGAGCGTGGATTTGCCGGCGCCGTTTTCGCCGAGGAGCGCATGGATTTCACCGGCCTGCAAATCGAACGAGACATCCTTGAGCGCCCGCACGGCGCCGAAGGATTTGGCAACCGCCGACAGTTGCAGGAGACATTTCATCCAAACGGCTGACGCGCTTATCTTGGCTGATTCTCCCATATTGTCCAGCCGGTCACGGGCGACGAGACTTGCCGCTTGTTCCTCGCCACTCCCTTGGCTAACCTTGCCAAAACAATCCCGCTTCACGCTCTGGTTCGAGTGTGGAAGAAGCCGGCATTAAGATTAAAACGACCCTGACCCGCAACCGTGTCAAAGTGAGACGGCGGTTGCAGACATCAACGTAAAACCATATGAGCGCCAAAACAATTCTGGTCCCCGTGGATGGAGCTTCGAACATCAAGCTGGAAACGCTGGATTTCGAGACCCTGGCCACCGTGCATTCCGCAACCACCGAAACCCCTGTCGCCCAAGCCGACGGTCTGGCCTGCAACGCCACCGGCAGGGAATTCGACTGGTTCGATTCGATCATCCAGTCATTGCCGAAAAAACACCGTGCCGCGGCCGTGGTCGCGCCGGTCGCGCGTGGCGCTTCGGGCGGCCTGGTGGGCGCCGACAACACGCTGATGGAAGTGCCAAGTGAGCGACTGACGCTGGCCTACACGCAGGGGTATCCGGAAGCAGTCAACGAAGCCTTCGCCAAACTGGCTGGCTCGCGCGAGGAATTTTTTCAGGAGACCGGTTCCATCCGGGATTTTCCGGGTTCGTTGACGTTGTTGAAACGGTTGTTGTATGAGGAGATGGTCCGCCCGCAGTTGCTGGCAAAGGCGGCGGGCTTCGGCCAGTACGGGGCGCTCATGGGGGGACATTTCATCGGCGACGATTACCTTACCGCGATCAAGCAGGCTGGCAACGAACACAGCTATTGGATGTGTCACACCGGCACACGGGACGTCCGCAGCAAGCCGGGCACGCCCAGCAAGGCCAGCCAACAGGTCAAAAGTTTCCAGCGGCTCGTGCCGCGGCAACCGTCGGTTTGCTACAAATCCATCGGCACCATGCCCGCTGCGCAGGCCAAACAACTGAAGCTTTCCACCCAGCCGCTGGTGGTTCCGGGCGGACATGACACCTGCCTTTCGCATCTTCCCATTCTTTCGACGTTTTACCAAGCCTACCCCGCCGCCGTCGGCAAACCGGTGCTGCAAGTGGAAGCGGGCACTTGGACGATGATTGCCCAGATGGGCGGCGCGGCCAAAGTGCCGGGCGACGGCTACACTCGCGACATCATCATTCAGGGAACCGTGGACGGCGAACCGGTTGTCACCGCGCGTTATGGCGGCGGCGCTGATTTCTCGCATCTGAAGAAACTCGCCCAGTCCAAAGGCCGTGGTTTCGACAGTTCGGGAGACGCCGGGCGACTGGGCAAGGTGTTGAAGGCCGCCGACTGTTTTGTGCTGCCCAACATCAATCCATCCAATCACGGCACCGGTCCATTCCCACAGGTCAAAGGCCGGATCATCAATGAACCGGCGTTCATTGGTGACGGCGTCACCGCCTGTTTTGTGAGCAACCTGCTGACGGCAATGACCACGGCCCATCAGGTCGCGGCCATTTCATCCGATGCCAGTGTGCCCATTGTGTTGACCGCCGGCGGTTCAAAAGACCCGTTGTTTGGAGCATTGCTGGCAACGTTGACCAGCCATCCGGTGTACGCCATGTTCGACCGGAACGGCCAGGCAGTCACCGAGACGACCACGCTCGGGGCCGCCATTGCCGGCAAGGCAGCGTGCCTGGGCGTCCATCCGTACAAGGTGGACACCGCTTCCTTGGGCGTAAAATATCGTCAGATTGAACCCTTTCCGGGTGATCTGGCCCCGGCCCTTCAGGCCTACCGCGCGAAGTGGATGCAACTGGTGAGTAAAGGTTGAGACGGGATTCAGGTAGGGACGGCGCGCTGCGCCGTCCTGCGACGCGTTCAGCGGCGCAACGAATTGAAAAAGCGAATGCAACTCAACGTTCGTTCCGCCCGCTGATACGCGGGCGGGGACATCGCACCGCGACATCCCTGCCAATAAATTAGTGTTAAAAAACAAGGCCGTCTCCGCGAGGAAACGGCCAAATTCAACCGGGCCTGAAGCCGTTTATTGGGTCTGGGCCGGCGCAGCTTCTGAAGTCGGGACCACCTGCTTGGCGGCTTCCTGGCCAAGCTTGCCGCTGTAGCCGGAGAGAACGGCGGAGCCAAGCAACACAGCGAGTCCAAATCCGAGCAAGCCGCGGGTCTTGCCACTGGTGCCCTTCCATTCGCCGAGGATCAGGCCGAGTGCGCCGCTGAACATGATTGTACTGGCCATCAGCACCGCCCAGCCGACGTAGCTTTCGCTGCCCATCTGCGGCTCGCCGGTCTTGAAGGCAACGAACTGGCAAACCCAGATTGCACCGGCGATAGCAGCGAATACTCCGTTTGACACTATCCATGGCCCTTCTGGAGTAATATAGTCACCTAATGATTTGTTTTTGATGTTTAAGATAATGCACCAGATAAAATTCACCGTGAATCCGCCGAGCAGCGCAATGACCAGCACGGGCATGCCTGCCCAAGCGAGCGGCGTGACCGGCGGGGTTGTCAATGCCAGCTTTTCAATCGTGGGGCCGCCAACCAGTCCGAAACCGAGCGCGGCGCTCATCAAGCCCGAGAACAGGGCGACTATCATTCCCTTTCCGAAGTTGTATTCGGCCACCGCTTTTTTCTTCTCCGCTTCCGGCAGTTCCTTTTCCTTGGACATACCGGCCATGCCGACCAGCACGATGCCCAAAAGGGAAACGACTACGCCAACAACCGAGACTATGCCGGCTATGTTTGGAACGCCGGCGCTGGTTTGAAACAGTCCCGTGAACTTGGTGCCTTCCTGATGAAAGACTTGTCTGATGATGGGCGGCACGATGGTTCCCGCCGCCGAACAGAGACCGCAGCCCATGGCCAGACCGAGACCGACGCCGAGGTAACGGATCATCAACCCCCAGGTCAGGCCGCCGAAACCCCACGCGGCGCCGCACAGGTAGCAATACCAAAGCTCCTTGCTTGGCGCAGCTTTGAGGACGCTGAACGTGTTCGGCGATGTGATGAAGGCCAGCGCCCACGGCACGATGAGCAGCGCGAACAGCGCCCAAAAGAGCCAATAGCTTTCCCAAGCCCAGTTTTTTACTTTTTTGAGCGGCAGATAAAACACCGCGCCCGCGAGGCCGCCCATGACAAAAATAATTATGCCGAAGGCCGGGTTGGTCGTGGATTGGACCAGATCATTCATAGGTTTTTCATTTCAACGGCCACGAACAGCCCGAACAAACGGTGTTTACCGCCAAAGTCCGTTTTCATCCGTGGCCGGGTTTTTTATCGCTGCGCTATTTGCGTTTCGAGAGCACGTCGCGCTCGTATTTCTTGACCGCCGCGAGCCATTCCTCGCCAACCGGCGCGCCCATCTTGAGGCAGTGATAATCCCACACCGCCGCGAACGGCAGCGATTTGGCCTCCTCCATCAGCGCCAGGCGCGAGGTGTAGTCGCCGGCGAGTTCGAGCTTCTTAAGCCTGTCAATGGGATCCAGCATGGCGATGCACAGGGCGCGGAGCATGTTGCGCGCGCCGATGGTCCATGCCGCAACGCGGTTGATGCTGGCGTCAAAATAATCCAGCCCGATGTGCGTGCGGCCGAGATAATCGCCGCGAACCAGTTCCTGCGCGATGGCCATCAACGGGTCGTCGAGAATCACCACATGGTCGCTGTCCCAGCGGACGCCGCGGCTGACGTGCAGCAGGATTTCCGGCACAAAACAGAGCACGGATGAAATCTTGTCCGACATGTTTTCCGTCGGGTGAAAATGGCCGGCGTCGAGGCAGATCAGTTTCTGATTCTTGACCGCGTAGCCGAGATAAAACTCGTGCATGCCCACGGTGTAGCTTTCTGCGCCAATACCAAACAGCTTGCCTTCAATGGCGTCGAGATTGTGTTTGGGATCCAGCGGCTTCTTGAACACTTCATCCAGCGCCGCAGCGAGCCGCACGCGCGGACCGCGCCGGTCGGCGGGCGTGTCCTTCATGCCGTCGGGAATCCAGATGTTGGTGACGGTGGGGGAACCGAGCGCCTTGCCCATGGCGGCGCCGATTTCGCGGCAGAGAATGCAGTGCTCGATCCAGAACTTGCGGATGTTTTTGTCCGCGTGAGATAGCGTAAAGCCGTCGGCTGCCTTCGGATGCGAGAAGCAGGTGGGGTTGAAATCCATGCCGATGCCGATGGATTTGGCCCAGTCAATCCAGCTCTGGAAATGTTCGGGCCGGATTTCGTTGCGATCCACCTTCTTGCCGCCGAAATCGCCGTAAAAGGCGTGCAGGTTGAAGCGGTGTTTGCCGGGGATGAGCGAAAACGCCTTCTCGGCGTCGGCCCGGAGTTCCTGCGGGGTACGGGCCTTGCCGGGATAATTGCCGGTGGCGACGAGTCCGCCGCCGAGCGTCCCGCCGAAATTTTCAAAGCCGCCCACGTCGTCGCCCTGCCAGCAATGGAGGGAAACGGGGACTTTCTCGAGGTTTTTCAACACGCGATCCACGTCCACGCCCAGTTCGGCGTAGCGTTCTTTGGCCAAGGTGAAGGATTTTTCGATTGAATTCTGCGAGCTCATGGTTGATGGGGGTTAAAATGGAATTTTTATTTTGCGGGGAAATATCCTAAAATCCGCCGGCGAAGGCAATCCCTATTTTTGGCTATGGCTGGACGTGGATTTCCCGCCGCGCGTTTGTTGACTGGAGATTTTCCCTGCCGCAAACTGCGGTGAATCTATCCGGGCGAAGATGAAACGCGCTTCAATCCTGATAACGCTGCTGCTGCTGCTGGCAATACGACCGGCGTCCGCCGCTGACCCCAACCCGCCGGAATGGATTTATCATTCCAAAGGCAATTATGAAGGTAACACCGACCGGCCGTTGCGGTATTGGCCGGAGGGGACGGATTTCGTCATCACCAACGGCCTGGAATTTTTTAACCGACCGCTTTATTGCCTGAATTCCGCCTTTCGCGCAGATGGCGGCGACAAACCGGAATTTTCACTCTATCTGCCGGGACGCGGCGGCAATCTGCGCTTTGGCATCAAAACTCCCACCGGAGTCAAATGGTTAAACGAGGTGCAAACCATCATCGCGTGCTATCGTCCCGGCTCGATGCTTTACAATATTCGTGATCCGTTGCTGGCCGACGGTGAATTGGACCTGGCCGTGTTGCCCATGAGCGATGCCAGGGGACTGATCGTGCGCGGCGAATTGCGCGGTTCGACCGCGCCGGTCGAGCTGGTTTGGGCCTTTGGCGGCGCCAACGGCCTGAAAGGCCGGCGCGGCGGCGACATCGGTTGCGAAAGCGAACCGGTTCGGAACATTTTTCCAACTCAAACCGGAGCAATGCCGAGGCAACGAGTTCACCATCGTTTCGAACACGTTCGTTCTGCACAGCAAGGTCGCGACGCTTTGCGGCACCGGTCCGGTTGGGATGGAGTTCGCCGTTGCTGATGCCAGCCAATGGGCGGACCCGGCCGGCCTGCTCGCCTCTGCAGGCAAAACAAACGAGTTGCCGGTGGTCGTCGGCCGGGCTGAATTACATTCTGGCCGGCCGGTTTACCTGGCGTTGCAGCAGGCCGGCGTTGAACAAGATCCCGAGGCGCTCAAGGATCTGGCAAGAGTTTTCGATGCCGCCGAGCAACATCGCCGGGTGATAGCCGGGCGCGTGGCGGTGGAAACACCCGACCCGTTCGTCAACGCCGCGGCGGCCGCCTTGAACGTTGCCGCTGACGCCATCTGGGACGATGGCCAACAATCGTTCATGCACGGCGCAGTGGCATGGCGGGTGCGGTTGCTCGGCTGGCGCGGCCCTTACGCCGGTGACGAACTCGGCTGGCACAATCGGACAGCAGAGCACTTCGCCGGCTTTGCCCGACAGCAGAACACGAACCCGGTCCCGGAAACCATCCCGCCTGCGGATGAAGACGCAAACCTGGCGCGCAACGAAACCGCGTTGCACTCCAACGGCGACCTGACGAAATCGCATTACGACATGAACCTTGTAGGGGTGGACACATTCTTTCGTCATCTGCTCTGGACGGGGGATTTGGATTATGCGCGCCGGATGTGGCCGGTGATTGAACGGCACCTGGCATGGGAACGGCGTTTGTTTCGTCGCGAATTTGGCCCGGACAAACTGCCGTTGTACGAGGCTTACGCCGCGATTTGGGCGAGCGATAACCTGAATTACAACGGGGGCGGCGTGGCACACGCATCGGCCTACAATTATTTTGAAAACAAAATGGCCGCCCGCGTCGCGAAGTTGATCGGCAAAGACCCGGCGCCCTACGAACGCGAGGCGGATTTGATTCAAAGAGCGATGCAAAAATATCTCTGGCTTCCGGAAGAAGGCAGTTTTGCCGAATCTAAGGATTACCTCGGGCTGCAACTCGTGCATCCGAATGCCGGCTTGTGGACGTTTTATAACACCGTGGATTGCGAGGTGCCGACGCCGACCGAGGCGTGGCAGATGTCACGCTGGGTGGACACGCACATCGCCCACATCCCAATTCACGGCCCGGGCGTGCCGGACGAAAATCTTTACACGCTGCCGGAGACGAGTTGGATGCCTTACATGTGGTCGCTCAACAACGTGGTAATGGCCGAAGCCGCGCATACCTCACTCGCCTGCTGGCAGGCCAACCGGCCCGATGCCGCGTTTCCGCTTTTCAAGGGTTGCCTGCTTGACAGCATGTATCTGGGTCTCTGCCCGGGTAATCTCGGGGCAATGACGCACTTCGATGTGGCCCGTGGCGAGGCACAACGCGACTTTGGCGATGCCATCGGCATCACCTCGCGCGCCCTGGTCGAGGGACTTTTTGGCGTGCGTCCGGACGCGCTGGCTGGCGAACTGAAAATCTGCCCCGGCTTTCCACCGAAATGGGATCACGCAAGCATCCGGCATCCCGATTTTGATTTTTCATTTCAACGCGACGGCTTGAAAGAAACATTCATCATCGAACAAAAATTCTCCAAACCAATGGCGTTGGACTTGCGAATCGCCGCGTTGCGTGACAGCGTCGCCAGCGTGACGGTCAATGGGCAAACACCAAAATCGGCTTGGGTTCAAGGCGTCGGTTTGCAGAGGATTGAAATCGGGAATGGCCCTGCGGTGCGAAGTGAAATTGTCGTGACGTGGAAAGGTGGCGCTCCGAAACTCACCACTTCGCCAGATTTGCAGGCCAATACGAAAAGGATCACGAAGCCTTCTGCAGTGGCGATGGATTGGAAGAAAAAAATTCCTGAAGCGACAAAGTTGGAAACGGTGAATCTCTCTTCCTTTTTCAACGACAAGGTCACACAAATTTTCCGAAACGAATACCGTTCGCCGCGTTCACCGTTTTGTTCACTGGCGCTGCCGAAGCAGGGCATCGGCGGCTGGGCGGACAACAAGCTGGAATTCCATGTGGACGATTCCGGCTTGTGCGCGATGGCGGCGCAGCACGGCAGGAAATTGATTCTGCCGGACGGCGTGCCGTTTCAGACGCCGACTAATACCGGTGCCAAGAACATCGTGTTCACGTCGCAATGGGACAATTACCCGCGCGAAATTTCCGTGCCGCTATCCGGAAAATCCTCGCACGCTTATCTACTCATGGCCGGTTCGTCGAACCCGATGCAAAGCCAGTTCGACAATGGCGAGGTGATTGTGACCTATGCCGACGGCACGACGGAGCGGCTCGTGTTAAACAATCCGGTGAACTGGTGGCCGATTGATCAGGATTATTTCATTGACGATTACGCGTTCCGCCGGCCGGGATCAATTCCGCCCCGCGTGGATTTGAAAACCGGAATAGTGCGCATCCTGGACGTGAACGACCTCAAGGGCCGGGGCGGCACAGTACCTGGCGGCGCGGCCACGGTGCTGGATTTGTCATTGAACCCACAAAAGGAACTAGGGTCGCTGACTGTGCATGCACTGGCCAACGAAGTCGTGATTGGTTTGATGGCGGTGACACTGGTGCGGTGAGGAGGGATACCGGGGTGGCGGTCCCGTTCTTTTCCCTGAATCGTAAATCTGCGGACGGATATGCTGGCCAAATGAGTCGCATATTCCTGCTGGTTACGCTGTTGGCCTCTTCTGGTTCAATGGTTTTTGCCGGCGCCTTGCCTAAACCTGATATTATTGTCGCCGCCGATGGCAGCGGCGATTTCAAAACGATTCAAGCCGCCGTTCAGTCCATTCCCAAAACCAACGCCGGGCGCGTCGTGGTATTTATCAAGAACGGCATATACAAGGAGGAGGTGCGCGTGGACGCGTCGTTTGTAACGCTGCGCGGCCAGTGCTGCACCGGCACCCGCATCGAATTTCCGCAGTTGGACGAGGATTTCAACAAGCAACCGGACAACCCCGGCCGGGCGGTGATCAATTGAACAGGGCCAGTGATTTCGTGCTGGAAAATCTCACCGCGGAGAACACCGCCGTCGTCGTCGGGCCGCATACGTTTGCCATTTTGGGCACCGGCGACCGCACGGTCATCATGAATTGCGACGTGTTGAGCGACGGTGCGGACGTGGTGTCGCTCTGGCTTGGCGAGAGCGGGCGGTATTATCACGCTGGCTGCCGCTTCAAGGGGTCGGTGGTTTCGTCTGCCCGCGTAGCTGGTGCTACCTCGCCAACTGCTCCTTTTACGAAATGAAAAATGGTTCGGCCTCTGTCTGACACGATGGCTCCAGGAACCGGGACATGAAATTCGTCCTGCGTGACTGCCAGTTTGACGGCGTGGATGGATGGTTGCCGGGGCGGCACCACTTGGACGCGCAGTTTTATTTCCTCGACTGCACGTTTCCCAAAACGACGGCTGACAAGCCGATTGGCTGGGTGATCTATCCCGACGACCCGCAGTGCAATGCGAACCTGGACAAATCAAACATCTGGGGCGAACGCGAGTATTTTCACAACTGTCACTGCACCGGCGGTGATTTCGACTGGTTCACAAACAATCTGGCCACGGTGCCCGGTTCGCCTCGGCCCGACCGGATTACCGCCGCCTGGACATTTGCCGGAAAATGGAACCCCGAAGACGCTCCCGGTCCGACTATCCGGCATATCCAAGCGAGCGCCCATCAAATTACTGTTGAGCTCGGCGAGAGCGTTACATTTCAAGGCAAGCCACGGCTGAAATTGGACAACGGCCGCATGGCCGATTATGTAGTTGCGGTGGGGGCAGGAGTTGCCTCCGGTCCCCGCACAGATCCGAGCGGGCAGGATTACCGCACTCGGCTCTTATCTTGAGTTCTGGCGGCGAGGCTTTGACGCGCACGTTTCCAGCCCGGGTGACACCTCCTGTTGCCGGCTCTGGGTCCGGGGGTGCCTGGCTGGCCCGTGTTCCTCTTGATTGGGTCCCTTTTCTCCACCAGTTCCACCTCCGGGAAGACCAGCTAGACCTTCTGGATTTTTTTCGCTGGCCTCTTCGATACGACGGACTCATCCGATTCCCGACGCCCACTCTTTCCCCACCGTTTGGCCGGCTGCCTTCGCGGGGCGGTCCAATTGCATTTCATCGCATGGAGAGGTATGGGTCTCCCAGTTCCTGCCCTGGAAGCTTCAATGCGTGCCGAGGGTCTGCGACGGCTCGGGTTTACCGGCGAACTCGCCTTGGTGCTCACCGTCATGTTGCCTTCCGTTTCGCATAACAGCGTCGCCAACCTGGTTTGTCGGATTTCGCGGGCTCGATACCTCACCCGTATCTGTCACTGTCAACGCTTTGTGGTGGTCCTTGCAATCCGTCCCGCATGACTCGGTTCAGGATGCTTGGCTATATCTTTCCTGTATGACTTTTTCATTTCATTGTTTCCTGCCAGTCATCTGGCCTAGGGACGGAGACATCAAAGCCCGGTCGGCAGTGACCTTTTTTGCTC
>CAWJHF010000008.1:0-67232 GCA_963842445.1 uncultured Verrucomicrobiae bacterium
CAACCGCTTGTCCACATGCCGGACGTGATCGGCGCAACGTCCTAACGCCTTCAAATCGGCCACGTAGCCGTCCACCAGCTTTTCCATCGGGTTTTCATACGTCTCGCGTTGTGCTGCCGGAGCCATTAAACCAACCGATACCCGTTCTTGGTCGCGGATGTTTTCCCGCATTTTTTGCTCGGCAACCTGCCGGTCGGAAACGCCAAGGGAAATGTCCCGCGCCTTAACGTCGCCGTCCAATTTCAGCCGCGCCCGCCAAATCCGGCTGGAAACCAGTTTGCCGTTGCGTTGCCGTTTGGGGCGGTAAATGTAAGCAATCATATTTCTCCTTTCGATTAACTCGGTTGACTCAACTTTTGAAAATACGCTTTGACCTGACTTTCCAACATTCCCACCGCACGGCCAATCCGCCGCAACGGGGGCAACTCGCCGCTCTCCGCTCTTCGTCTTACCGTCCGCTTGCAGACACCGAAAATCTTCTCCAATTCCGGGAACCGTATCAGACGGTCATTAAATTGATGCTCGACTGACATAAAACATCATTTTTCCTCCTTCAATTTCCAAGTCTTGTTTTCCTTATCCCATTCCACTCCCTTTCGCAGTCGTCTCCGCAAAGCAGCGGCTTTTTCAGGGGAAGCCATTGCCGCCTTCAATTCTGTCAGCAGATAAAGCATATCCTGCTGCTTGTAGTCCTCATAAATGGTGCTTCTTTCCTTTTGATATTTCACTTTCCGCTTGCCCTTGTCCTTCGGGTCGCGTTCCGCAAATTCCAAGGCTTCCCTGGCTTCTTGCTCCGTCGGCTCATCCCCACCGCCCGCTTGCAACAGACGTTCACTTTCCTTAAACAGACTCTCGTCCGGGTCATCCACAAAACCGACTCGGCGCTTGATTTCCTCTGCCCAAGCCTTGCACTCACTGACGGATACGACGATGAAAGGACGTTCCTTGGCTCTGCGCTTTGCGCCGAACAATCTGGTTTCCTCGTGGGTGACGTAAAAGAAAAAGGCCGTCAATTTGCCTTCCTTGATGCGTTTATAGACGCTGGCACGGGAGACGGGAACGAACAGAACGACGCTGCTGGTTGAAAGCCCCACGTCCCCTTTGTAATACTCACCGAGTTTTTCAAGCCACTCGCCGCATTCCTTGAAGCTTCCCTCCCGCCGGTAGGCACGAGTGCCGGGCGTCGGCTCGCCGACCAGCTTGTGCAGTTCTTTCGGCACTTCGATGAAAGGAAACTGAATAAACGGCATATTCCCTATCGTAGCATTATAGATACAGTTGTCAACCATAAATCTTGAAATTGTATTTCTGAATTTCCCGCCATCGGCTTGGATGCCGTCTTGCGCATGGCTTGCGATTGAATGTGCTTGCAGAAATCTCCGGCTGGAAATCCCGACGCGCCTTTCATTAGCTGCCGCTGACGACGCAGACGAAAAAGGCGCAATAAAAATCTTGTTCGCTTTTTCAATAGGCGCACATATAAGGGAGAATGAGCGATGAGTTTGACGCGGCGGACGTGACGCTGTGAGAGATTCTCGACGGCCTGATTGTGCAATGCTAGCAGGATACTGCAAAACGGGGTGATTTTTGCCTGAACTGTTTTTTTGTCATGGTTAAATCTATTACTGGTCGCTGCGGAGCGCGGATTTTGCCTCACCCGCTGCCGTGCTCGGTTGCTTTGACCGAGCTTTTTGTCCGATCGGAGCAGCCTGCTGGATCAGCGCTTTCTTCATCCAGCCTGCAAACTCAATCCCAGATTCGTAATCCGCAGCAAATTATAAGTTCCGGCTACGAAATAGGCCCACGCCTGCGTCCGCTCCACGCCGCGATAGCGGGTGCGCCTCAATCCGCCGACCGTTTTGATCCAGCCGAAGATTTCTTCCACCCGTTTGCGCAAGCGTTGACTGGTTCGGTAACCAATCCCACCCGTCGTGCGCCCATCCAATCCCGGGATTTCAAATCCCTCTTTGCACGCTGTGTGCGGCGAGATGTTTCGCTGGCGGCACCCGGCCACAAATTTCTTCTGGTGATACGCTTTGTCCGCACCCAGCGTGGTCATTCTGGCCCTGTGCAGTTGGCGATGTTCATCCACTTGGGCCAAGGCCACTGTCGGTTCGTCCTGAACAATAGGATCATGCACCGCGATGGCGGCGCACAGCCCGTGCCGGTTTTCCATCAACACCTGCGTTCCAAAGCACAGCTTGCTGGCCTGTCCGTTGGCTTTCCGATACAACACGCTCTGCGGATCGGTTGTGCTCTGGTGCGTGTCGTTGCGCCGCCGCTCCCCGTGAAAATTGATCGTCGGATTGCCGGGGTCATCGTCTTTGGCCGCGGCCACTTTGGCCCGATCCTTCCCATCCTTGCGGACAAAACTCTTGAGGCTGGCCCAGGCTTCAATCAATGTCCCGTCCGCCGTAAAGTGCGCATCGCTGGTCCAGCCTTCGGCTCGCGACAAATCATACACCTCTGCGAAAAACAGCTTGGCCGCGTCCGCCGACAGCACCCGGTCATAATTATGGGTGAACACCGTCGGGTCGAAGCTCCCCTCATCCAATTCCCGGTCCAGAAACCAAAGCCACAGGAGATTGTAGGCCAGTTGCTCGCAGAAGAGCCGCTCACTGCGCACCGAGTAAAGCGCCATCAGAATCCGGCCCTTGAACAGTTGCTCCGGCGGAATCGAGGGCCGGCCCTCGTCGGCATACAGCTCCTCGAACAGCGGCGAAAGCTTGGCCAATACTTGATCCACGTGCCGCTTGATCCCGCGCAAGGGATGGTCGCCAGGCACCCGCTGATTCAGGTTGATGGTCGTCAGAAATTCCGGTTGAGCTTGAGGTTTGCCACGCATGGTTCTCTGACCTTTTTACCTCGCCATCATTCAAACTTTTTGGGGAGTTTTTCAGCAAACTGCTAGGCAACCAACGCCAAATTCGTGAGCGACTATCAAAACGCGCGAATCATCGTTGACGCATCGGCCAGCCACGCCAGCCCGAACCAGCCGACGCCCGCACTGGCAATGCAGAAGGTCACAGGCAGCAAATAGCGGTTAAATCGTCACCACCCGCGCGCCGAACAGACGTGCGGGTTGTTTGTTTTCGGGTATCATGGTTTTGCAAAGTCGAAAATTTCTTGGCCGCTTTTTTGTGCGGCAGACATTGGTTTATAGATGCAGGAATTTCAAGACATCGAATTGTTGCGGCAATACGCCCGCGAAAATTCCGACGAAGCATTTGCAGCGCTGGTGTCGCGGCACGTGAACATGGTCTATTCCGCCGCGTTGCGCAAAAGCGGCAATCCCGCCGCCGCCGAGGAAATCACACAGGCGGTTTTTGTCATTCTGGCGAAAAAGGCGAATGGATTGTTGCGGCACACGGCGCTGTCCGGCTGGCTCTATCAGGCCGCGCGCTTGACGGCGGCCAATTTCCTGCGAACCGAAATCCGCCGCGCCCGGCGCGAACAGGAGGCTTACATGCAATCGCTTTCCAACCAAACCGAACCGGAAATCTGGCCGCAAATCATGCCCTTGCTCGAAGACGCGATGGGACGCCTTGGCGAGAAAGACCGCAACGCACTTGCGCTTCGCTTTTTTGAAGGCAAGAGTTTTCAAGAAATTGGGGCCGCGTTTGGTTTGAGCGAAAATGCAGCCAGAAAACGAACCAATTATGCTTTGGAAAAATTGAGAACCTATTTCTCCCAATGTGGTGTGACCTCGACAACAGAAACGATTGCCGGAGCGTTTTCTGCCAACTCGGTTCAAGCCGCGCCGTTGGCGCTGGCAAAAGCCGTGACGGCCGTTGCGCTGGCCAAGGGCGCGACGGCTTCGACTTCAACCTTAACCCTCATCAAAGGAGCATTGAAAATTATGGCATGGACAAAAGCGAAAACTGCAATCGTCGCGAGCGTGGTTGTATTGCTCGCGGCGGGAACAACAACCGTAACCGTCAAAGAAATTCAAGAACACAGCTTTGATGATTCATGGCGAACTCCAAATCTCGACTCCAAAAAGCTGGATCAGGTCTCACCACAGGTCAGGATTGTTCCAACAAAGATTTATTCGCAATCAGGCTGGGCAAGAAATAACCGAATGAAAGTGATGGGAGTCGGAGAATCGCTCCCAGAAATCTTGGGCGTTGCCTGCGGTTTCTGGTCTCCGGCGCGAACAATTATTTCAGCCGAACTGCCAGAAACAAAATTTGACTTCATTGCCAATTTACCCGCCGGAAATGCTGAAGCCTTGCAACAGCAAATAAAAAAGAAGTTTGGTCTCATTGAAAGAATTGAGACGCGAGAAACGGATGTTTTGCTTCTCAAGGTGAAATACCCGAATGCTCAAGATTTGAAACGAAATGTTAGCCGAAAAATGTCAATGCGGTCCGGACCGGGCGAATACACTTGCACCGATCAACCGCTTTCCAGCTTTGCTGGCAATCTCGAATATAGGCTTCAGATTCCGGTTATTGATCAAACAGGACTTGTTGGGTCTTTTGATTTTCACCTGAAATGGAATCAATCGGATGATCAATCTCTCAACCTTGAAAATTTGAAGCAGGCTTTAACCGACCAACTCGGCCTTGAACTCGTGCCGACAACTATGCCGATTGAAATGCTCATGGTCGAAAAAGTAAAATAGTTTTTCAAAGCATCGCAAACCATTTTACACGCCGCCCGCGCAGTTGCATTTACTTGAAATAAAACCCTGTGGCATCTCCCGCAAACAAACCCCTGCCACGAACCGCGCTCGAACCTGTGTGCGAGGCGTTGGCAGGTGTCATCCGGCAACGGCGCGCGGCCAGTGGATTGTCACTAAACCGACTGGCGGAATTGACGCGTCTCTCTCGCCAGATAATCAGCTTCATCGAAACGAACCGGCGCATCCCGACGGTTGACACCGTGGCGCGCATCAGCCGTGCGTTCGGAATTCCATTCAGTAAACTGGTGGCGGAGGCGGAAGATAAATTATGACTATCAAAAATTGCAGCCTAATCCTATGTTAGGCGTCACGACGCGCGCAACTTTTTCGTGAGATGATTGTTTAAGTCAGATATATGAAAATTCACACTCCACTGATTATTCTTGCATCACTCACATTGGCGTTCACTGGCTGTTCCAAGCACTCACAGACAGCAAGCCTTCCGAAAAACAATGATTTGGGGATTATTGATGTTTCGAGCGGCAAGCCGAGCAGCCACACTTTGGCCGATGGCCGAGCTTGCACCATTACACCGACTGTTTTGCCAGATGGCAACGTCAGTCTCACCACAAGGATTGACGAGACCAATGGTTCGAGAAGGACACTGACTTTTGAAGCGCCAGTTGATGGGCGAGCATACACATTTGGCTTTGACAAGAGCACGGTCATTACTGTGGCATTATGCAAGTGACGCCTAACACCGCGCGAGGCTGTGTGAAAAGTGCTGACATGAAATTCGGTAACGATCAAATTTTTGCTGCGAAGCATTTTGATGAAACGAGCCGATGGAGGGGATGGTCGAAATATGAGTTTTCACACAGCCTCGCGCTGGAGCCAACGCCGACTGCCCCTTGAGTTTATGGACGGTTTGAGTTATACAACGATTATCGAGTTTGCGAAGCCACTCGCCGGTCGGCGTGGCTCTTTGGATCTTAGGCTACATTGAGCGCGCAAAAAAGATATACAAAACTGCAATCGTCGGTGTCTATTGATTGATATGAAAACAAAAATCCTGTTACCTATCGTCCTACTCACTGTTATTGCCATTCTCGGCGTTTCCTTGGCGTATGAGGTTGTTCAAAACCATAAAATCTTACAATCCCTGAAGTCCCTCAAAACACAGCAGCCGGCCATGAACAGCCGACAGCAATCGCTTCGCGAAAGATTTGTGAAGAGGACGGCGCAAGACGAGGGAAAATACACTCCGCAACAATTACGCGACGCAGAACAACTGTATGCGGTTGCCAACCAGAAATGGGGCACTCCTGAAGCGAAAGAGAGTCTTCAGACAATGATCCAGAAATACCCCGACATTAACCGCACCGGTTGCGCAGTGCTCTATCTCGCCCAGATGTCCCAAGGCGATGAGCGCGCCCAGTATCTTCAAGAGTGCATTGACAAATACAACGATTGCTTTTATGGGGACGGCTCCCAAGTTGGCGCTTACGCGCGGTTTTTACAGGCCCAGGATTACAAGAGCCAAGGCGATACGGAAAAGGCGAAGGCATTGTTCGATGAACTCAAATCCAAATATCCCGATGCCATAGACCATCGCGGCGACTTATTGATAGACAGTATTAAGCTATAACCATGTGGCCTAACACCGCGCGAGGCTGTGTGAAAAGTGCTGACATGAAATTCGGTAACGATCAAATTTTCGCTGCGCGGCATTTTGACGAAATGAGCAGATGATGGGATGGCCGAAAAATGACTTTTCACACAGCCTCTCACTGGAGCCAACGGCCACTGCCCCTTCAGTTTTCGGTTGAGCTATAAAATTTGAGAGTCCAGATTGCATTCGGAGCTTGGCCGCCGGTGGCCGGCTCAGCTTTGGATCGTTGGGCGGCTCAACTTATGATCGCGCCTTTGGCCAAATTCATTGACTGATCTGCCGGTATGAAGAAAATTTTGACAAGCCGCGCCATTTCGACGACTGGAATTCGAGGTCTTTTGGAAAGGAACATATGAATCACCCCGCAATTCAAGCGAGAAGCGTAATGGCAAATCGCGTTCAATTCTTCATTTGTGTTTTCGTTCTCATAGCCGTGTCCGGCCTTGCGGCTGGAACGAACGATGCGGTCGTGAAGGACAGCAGCAGCGCCAATGCTGTCAAAGACATCGCAGAGGCGAAGGTGGACCCGGCGGTTTACGATAGCCTGGTCGGCAGATACTACGATGGCAAAAACGACGCCTTGCGGCCGGTGACGCGCGTTGGAAGCCATCTTTTCGCGCAATTTGCCGGCCGGAACAGCGAGATTTTTCCCAAGTCGGAAACCGAGTATTTTTGGAAGGACATGAATGCGCAGATCACCTTTGTGAAGGACGACAAAGGCAAGGTGACAAAAGCTATTTACCATCACGGTGGCCAAACCATTGTCGGGACCAAAATCGTTTCTTTAGAACTGTTTTGGCTGTCCCGGTATGGAAGATGGTTTGTTGCTGTGGCCCTGCTCTACGCCTTTTGCATCGGTATCGGCGTTTCCATTCGCGACCGTGTTCCATTTCAAATCATGCGCGAATCCTTTCATTCGTTGCCACGGAACTTCGCGGGTTGCTTCAAGGGCTGGAATATCGCCTGGCATTTCGCTGCCATCGGTCTGGGCGTTGTCCTGGTGACCTCGGGATTCGATTGGTTCTATTTGTGCGCCACGCGCAGTCCGCAACTTCTGGCATGGTTTATTCCCGGGATCAATCTTGGGGTATGGGTTCCATTGACTTTGCCGCCATCGCTTCTTTTAGCTGGCATGGCCTTCAAAAGAGCGAAGATAATTCGAACGGGATGGGCGCTGGCGCAGGTGGCTCTGATTGGCTTTGTCCTGTGCGAATTATACAAGGCTATCACCGGGCGACCTGGGCCCCCGTGGTTTGTCGGACCGGACACCAGCCATGTATTTCATTTCGGTTTGCTGCGCAGCGAAATTGTATCTGGCTGGCCCTCAGGCCATACAATCATTGCGTTCGCCATGTCTGTCGCACTGTTTTGGCTGTTCCCGCAAAAAAAATGGCTTGGCGCTGCGTCCCTGCTCTACGCCTTTTACGTCGGTCTCAGCGTTTCCATGACCATCCATTGGTTTTCGGAATTTGCGTCGGGAATCATCTTTGGCATCGTCGTCGGGACGACGGTGGGACGAAGTTTTGCGGCAATGGATTTTCCGAGTCGAGGAAATGGTGTTCAAAATGTCCCACAAGTTACATCCAGTGGCAATGTTTGACATTAAGCGGCTCAATCAGTCTAACGGGATATGAAGAAAATTTTGACACCCTGCGCCATCGCGGTGACTCGAATTCGAGTTTTTTTGGAAAGGAACAACCGATTTATCGCCACGGCATCCATCATCTGCTTTGCCGTCGGTCTGGCGCTCTCACATCTGATTGAGCCTGGCATCCGCGTCCAAAAAGTGACGCTCGCCGAAGAGACACCTGCGCTTGAGTTTCTTCCCGCCGGCCCGGAACCGCATCCGGTGGCCCTGCTTGCCCACGGATATGCTGGCTCGAAAGAGACGCTCTTTCGCTATGGGGAGGCGCTCGCTGCGGCGGGGTTTGTGTGTTACAGCGTTGACCAACCGGGGCACGGAGCGTCGCCGCAGACATATACGTTTATGGAAGCCGTGCATACGCTGGAGGCGGTCGCACGCGAGGTCGGGCCGGTAGATGTTTTCGTAGGCCACTCGATGGGTGGCTTCAGGGGAGGCGAGGCAGTGCGGGAAGGAGGGATGAAACCGGGGCTTTTCATTGCCATTGGTTCCATGCCGGTTCTGGGTGATCATGCCCCGCCGTTGCTTTTCCTGGCAGGCCAGTTCGAGGAAGCCCTTCCACCGGCCCTGCTCAAGACCCGAACGGATGCGCGTCTGGTGATTTCTCCCTGGTCCGATCATTTGCTTGAGGCGTTTGATCCTGTGCTGGTGAATGCAGCCGTTCAGGCCGCGTGCGCTGTGGTTCACAAGACACTGCCGCCGCATCCCACTGCCTGGCACTGGCGACTCATAGGCGCGGTGCTGGCAATGCTGGCAGCGGGCAAGCTGGCAAGTTGTTTGACGGATTTGTTGCCGCAATTGGCTCGATTCCGCGGACTGTTTATCGGTGTCTTCATTGCTGTCGCCTTCATGCTCACCGTCGGCGGCCGGTGGCTCGAAGCGACACCGCACTTACGGTTACAGGGCATCGCCATGCCTGTTATCTTCCTCTTGGCAATAATTGCCGGCAGGTTCCGCATCCCGCGATGGAGTTTTGCCGCGCTTGATGTCCTTGTGCTGCTGATTGCGGTATGCTGGCTGAAGGCGAGCCACAGTTGGGCCGCGTTTGTATTATTAATTTGTGCTGTGATCCTCGCGCCTGCCCTGATCGCGGGAACTGCCATCGGCTGGGTTGCGGCCCGCCGCGGGTTCCGGCTGCAAGGCGACATCACCATGGCCATCATCGTGGGTTGCGCCGCCTTCCAATGCTTGGAACCGCCACGAACGCCTCCTGAAGTGCCGAAACCGCATGCCGTCATCAAACTGGACGCAAAACTTCTCGATGCCTGTATCGGCGAATATGAAATTACGCCAGACAACGTGTTTCCTGGAACGAAGGTGACTATTTTGCGAAATGGAGATCATTTAGTCTGGCAAGCTTTTGGAAAAGGCGCATTACAATTTACTTCGGATCTTTATCCCGAATCGGAAACAAATTTCTTCCTCAAAAACTACGGCGCGCAAGTGACATTCATTAAACATGATAAAGGCGAAGTGATCGCGATAATCCACCATAAGGCAGGGCTGCCGGATAGCGAAGGAAAGAAAATAAAATGAAAACTGCGACGGAGGATTTGACCAATGCCATCCACGCGTTCCTGCAACAGCGCGTCGAGGTTGAAAAGCGGGACGTGGGAATTGTGATCGGTATTGTGGACGAGCAAGGAAGCAGAGTTGTCAGTTGTGGAAAAATGGATAACGGCACTGATCAGGAAGTCAATGGCGACACCCTGTTCGACATCGCTTCCATCACGAAGCCATTCACCGGGCTGTTACTGCAAGACATGATCGAACGCGGTGAGATGAAATTAGATGATCCCGTGGCAAAGTGTTTGCCCCAGTCGGTCAGAATGCCGACCCGCAATGGAAAGGAAATTACCCTGCTCCATCTGGTGACGCACACCTCCGGGCTGCCACACATCGCGCCCAACCTGAACCCCAAACGGGTGGATAACCCTTTTGCCGACTATACCGTCGAGGAGTTGAATACCTTTCTGTCCGGTTACCAACTGACGCGTGATCCGGGGGCGAAGTTTGAATATTCCAGCCTGGGCATGGGATTGCTGGGGCACGTCATCGCGCTGAAAGCCGGGACGAATTACGAATCTCTTGTCGTGGATCGAATTTGCCGTCCGTTAGGAATGGACAGCACTCGGATTACGCTGACGCCCGAATTGAAATCCCGGTTCGCCACCGGACACAATAAATTCGGGGAGGCCGTCCTGAGCTGGGATCGTCAAACTCAGCTTGGCGGCAGCGCGCTGCGCTCGACGGCCAATGACATGCTGAAATTCTTGTCGGCCAACCTCAGCCTGACGCCGTCCAGCCTGACACCGCTCATGGAAAAAACGCATGTGGTTCATCTTGATCAGACGCTGGGCGTGGACATTGGGCTGGCCTGGATGATCATGGCCACCCCGCAGGGGACAAAGATCATCTGGCATGCGGGAGGAGTGCCCGGTTACGTCACGTTCGCCGGTATGGACAAGACTCGACGGCGCGGCGTGGTGGTCTTGTCTTCTGAGTGGGATTTGGACGTTCAGGCCATAGGTATGCTTTTGCTCGAGAGCGAATGGCAGCCGGAAAAGCGGCCAAGGGAGACGAAGATCAGCAGCCAGGTGTTTGATTCGTGTGTGGGGCAATACCAGCTTTCACCCGATTTCGCGCTGGGAACATTCGTCATGCAGGCGCTTCTCATGAAAGTGCCCAAGGCGATCATTTGGATTCCAGCCGGCATCTGCCTTGCGGCGATATTTATTCTCCTCTGGTGCGTTGCCAACTGGATCGTCCTGAGTTGCGCGGCCCTTTTGGGCGGTCTTTTGTCGGCTCTCAGTGTGCTGGCGTTAAGTTGGGTAGTTTGCGCCCTGTGCCATCCCACGCTGGGTATTCGCCGTGAAGGGGACCGGCTCTTTGTCCAATACGACCTGCGTTTAGCGCCGGTCACCGGCAAATTTATAACGCCTGCCGCAGCTAAAGCACTGCCGCATATCACTGGCGAATTATTGCCGGAATCGGAAACCCGATTTTTTGGAAGGACGACCGGCATGCCCGTGACCTTTTCCCGGGATGACCGCGGCAAGGTGATCCGTTTAACCACATATTTCCTCGGCGCGACTTTCTCTTATGCGAAAATCTCCGATCAGCCGCCCAAAGCCTACGCACCACCGAAACCGCGTGTCGCCATTAAGCTGGACACGAAACTTCTCGATGTCTGTGTTGGCCACTATGAATTAGCACCGCCCGGCGCGTCTGCCCCTGGAATCAACGTGACGATTTGGCGGGAAGGAGATCAGTTGCTCTGGCAAGCGTGGGGCAGGAACGTCGTCCCAGGCCCTTTCAATGTTTATCCTGAATCGCCAACGAATTTCTTCCTCAAAATCAGTGGTGGCCAATTGACCTTCAACAAGAATGACAAAGGAGAAGTGGCTTTCAGCCTTCAGGACGATGCGTGGTTGCCGGATGGCGTAGGGAAGAAACTTAATCACAAATGATCGCGCCATTGGCAAAATTCATTGACTGGTATTCCCTTCAAGTCGCCGCGATGCTCCCGTCTATCCGAAAATGTGCCAGGGGCAATTCAAAATTGACGGAAGCCATTGAGTTTCTAAATGGACCGAATTTCATTCCCGCCGAAAGCAACCCCGCCGAACTGGAATTCAAATCGAACATCCATTTCAAATTCCAATCGCCCCGACCGTGCGAATTTGCAGAAAACAACATCGTTCACGGACGCCTTTATCCTCGCGCAAAAGACTGGCAGATATTCCCGACCATCATTTTGCTGCATGGCGGCGGCGATTTTTTGAATCATCGGTATCGTTTTCCGCTAATGGTTCCTGCGATTCATCGCGCGGGATTTAACGCCGCGACATTGGTCGCACCTTACCATTTTCAACGCCGCGTCCGCCGTATTGAAGCATTCGACCATCTGCGGGTAGCTGAAGCATTTGGGCAAGGGGTCGCTGAAATTCGCGCCCTGACTGGCTGGCTGCTGAACCAGGGTTGTCCTTCCATTGCATTATTTGGCATTTCACTTGGCGGATGGCTCGCCGGGTTGACGGCAACGCGCGATTCACGACTGAAAGCGATTGTTCTCGCGGTGCCAAGTGTGCGCCGGGATTATCGCGCGACACGCGGTGAATGCGTTCTTTGGACGCCGATGCGCAAAGCCTTGGAAAAACAAAAAGCAGCGCGCGATGCGCTGGACAAGACGCCGATGAATTTGACGTTGAGCCAGCCGGTTATTCCCAAAGAACATATTTTGTTGATTCAGGGACGCTACGATTTATTCGTGGAGGCAGAACAAACCGAGGAACTCTGGCAAAAATGGAAGCAGCCGGAAATCTGGCGGTTGCCGCACGGCCACATCAGTTGGATGTTCACGCCGGGCGTGACACGGCGCGTTCTTTGCTGGCTATCGCCGAGGTTGGAAGCCGGTCGAAAAAACAACGTATGATTGCGCCTTTGGAAAAATTGATGGACTGGTCGGCTGTCCAGGTCCTGACAATGCTGATGCCGTCTGGCAATGTGCAAAGCCCGCGGCTGGAGGAATCGCTCCAAAAGTCTTAAGAAATACGCATTCAATTCCAAATAATTGGACTGGCGTGAAAATCCTCTCGTGCGCGAAATCCTAAAAGCAAAACTCCCGGAGCCGGGCGGTGTGTCAAGATGGACCGCAGAGGGAAACAGGGCGAGGAATATCTTGATATGCTGCCCGGCGAGATACACTGGAGACTCGGATTCGCGCACACCATGCCACGCCAATGCTTTGACTGAGTGTGGACGGGAAGATTACGAACATCCGTTCCAAGCGAATTTCTCGCGTTCGTCTTGCCTGCATCCGCTGGCATCTGCACCTACTGACGTTCGCATAATATAGTGACATAATCCGTTCTTGGTGCTAGGATTTGGGCATGGGTAATCCTAAAGGCGTTGAACGTGATTTTGAACAACTCGAACGGCGACGGCTCAAAGCCGCCAAACTTTTTGACCGAGGCTACCATCAAGGGGAGGTGGCCCGGCGATTGGGCGTTCACCGCCAGTCGGTTTGCCGTTGGCATCAAGCCTGGAAGAAACAAGGAACCAAAGCACTGGTTAAGGCGGCGCGGGCGGGCCGTAAGCCTCGCTTGCAACCAGTTCAATTGAAGCAGTTGGGCCAGGGATTGAAGGCAGGTCCCGAAGCTCTGGGTTATGGCACCGCCCTTTGGACCACGTGGCGTGTGGCCGATTTGATCGAGCGACAAACTGGGCAGAAGTTTCATCCCGGACATGTCTGGCGGATTTTGCGTTCCCTGGGCTGGAGTTGCCAGCGCCCGGTGGGCCGGGCCACCCAACGGGATGAACCCGCGATCTTGCAGTGGAAGCGGGTGCGCTGGCCGGAAATTAAAAAAAAGCGCTTCAGCAACGCCGAACCATAGTTTTTGTGGACGAAAGCGGCTTGAGCGAGCGGCCCCATCGGGTCCGAACCTGGTCTCCGCGGGGCCAGACTCCGGTGTTGCAGTATTCCTTCAACTGGAAGTGTCTTTCGGCCATGGCCGGCATCACCATTTGGAATTTCTATTTCCGACTATTCGCCGGCAGCATCAAGGCTCCACAGGTGATCGAGTTTCTGAAACACCTCCAGCAGCACATTGGCGGCCGGCTCACCGTCATCTGGGATGGATTGCCCGCGCACCGCAGCCGGCTGGTCCGGGAATACGTCGCTCAACAGCACGGCGGCATCCAGCTGGAGCGTCTGCCAGCCTATGCACCGGAACTGAATCCAGTCGAATACATCTGGGGATATTGCAAGCAACATGAACTACCCAATCTCTGCCCGAAGGATTTTGCCCAGCTCGGCTGGGCGGCACGCAAGGCGCTGGGGCGGATGCGTCGCCGTCCAACTCTGGTGGAATCCTTCTGGAAACAGGCGGAATTGTTTTGAGCGTATTGTCACTATATTATGCGAATGCTAGTAAGTCACCGGAGCCACCGCCGGTTGGCGCATTCAGTTCCGCTTCGCGGTTGACATCCCAAGTCATGAATAATCCGCAGGCGCTCCACCGTCACGTATCAGCCTGCTGAACAGCCTGTTTTAAGGCATTGCCTGTTGGATTGTCATAAAATTTGCGGGGTGATCTGACAGGATAGGTTGATTTGACCCAAGCTCGCCGTCAATCCATTACGGTTGACATCGCAGTTCCGGTGTGGCTAAATTCTTATTATAAGGCATCGTTCAGGTTTTGAGCCATGAAAACAGTCCAGACCATTTACGACGTTACCATGGAGCGCAGAGTGGTATTCTTTGAGTGCGGCGATGGTTCGTTTGGATTTGAGGAGCAGCGATTTTCTCACGAGCCGCTGGAAATGCGTTGGATTCCGGTTGGCAAGCCGCCGCGTCCGAACAGCCATTGCGACACCGCCGAGCAGGCGTCGTTTGAGGCTCGTGGTCACATTCATTGGTTGTCAGAAAGTTTGGTCGCACGCGCCGCCTGACCAGATCACCGGAGCCACCGCCGGTTGGCCGTTCCACTTCCGCCTTCGCGGTTGACATCACCGGCCCGGCGTGGCTTGGTTCGTTAAGCCACAAATAACACACACCCTTCACCAACCACAAATTATGAAAAAGCACCTGACCCGCATATCCATTCTCCCCTTCTTCGATCCTCATAATGGGTAGAAATTGGGTTTTCCACAAAAGACCAGGTTCGAATCCGGTAATTTTGGAAGTTGATGCTCATGCCCGCCAGCCTGCCAACCACCGCAGCCCAGGCCAACCCCAAACGCTCACCCGGCAGAGCGGCAGCGGAGCGGAGCGATGTCCGGCGTAAAGCGCTGACGCCAACTCCAACCAACCCGCCGACAACTTGAAACCATGCCGTTCAACATAAATCACACCCCGATGCTTCCCGTTTTTCACTCCGCTTCAGCCACGAAATTCCCGGAATATTCCATTTTCAAGTGGGTTCCCAACCGGTTGCGAAGGAGGGAGGACATCCATTCCGCCGAAGTCAGTGCAACCCAACTTGACGTGCGCCCAATTCTTTACCTCCGAGGAGTCATCGGATTGGTTCACGATGACCACGGATTTGGTCAACGTATCGCCAAATCACTCGTCCGGCCTCCGTAACATTTAAGCCTGAGTTAATGCGGTCGCCGACCGGCTGGCTGATTCTTGCTTGCCAAAATCCGGCCCTGAAGCGCAGACTGGGCTTGACCAAGCCTCCGTCCACAGAAAGGAAACTTTATGGAAATGATACCGGTCATCATCCTGGTCGTCCTTGGAGTTCCTGCCGCTCTGGCTATCTGGTTGATTGTGCGTGCCGTTCAGGCCAGAGGGCGTATTGAAGAACTTTCCTTTCGTCTCAGCGAACTGGAAACGGAAATTATCCGGCTGAAACGCGATCGGGAATCCGCAAAGCCGGCCGAACCGGCGCCAAAGCCGGTGCCAATGCCGCAAGTGAAGGCGGCGGCTCCGTCTCCCATCCCGTCATTCCAGCCGGCGCCGGAACCGAAGCCGGCTTTCACATTGCCAACCCGGGAGCAGATTCTCCAAAAACAGCGCGCAGGCTTGCCCGCAAAACCGGCGGAGCCACCGGCCGCCGAACCGGCGGCAACCCCCGCTCTTGCATCCGGGCAATCCCAAGCCGCTGCACCACCGCCGGGAATTCCTGCAACCGCACTGCCAGTGCCGCCTCCACTTCCACCCATCGAACCGGAACGCGCGCCACAACCGCCACGCCCAACTACTCCTGCCATCAATTGGGAACAGTTTCTGGGCGTAAAGGGCTTTGCCTATGCGGCCGGGCTGGCGTTCTTTCTCGGCATCGCATTCGCCATCAAGTATTCCTTTGACCACAACCTGATTTCGCCGGAACTCCGGATGGCATGCGGGTTCCTCACCGGCATCGCCTTGCTTGTCGGGGGCGCTTGGTTGCATCGGCGAAAGCAATACAACGTCGGTGCGCAAACTTTGTGCGCGACCGGTGTCGTCATTCTTTACGCCGTCACCTTCGCCTGCCGTTCGATTTACAAGTTTCCGTTCTTCGACGTGATTCCCACCTTTCTGCTGATGGCGCTCATCACCACGACCGCCTTCCTGCTCGCTGTGCGTCTGAATGCCATGGTCGTTGCCATTCTGGGAATGTTGGGCGGTTTTCTGACGCCGTATTTACTCGGCACCCAAGAGGACAACCCGCTCGGCCTGTTCGGTTACATCGCCATTCTTGATGCCGGGCTGATTCTGGTTGCGCTGCATCGCCGCTGGTTTTTCCTGACCGCGCTGGGCGCCATCGGAACCGTCATCATGCAAATCGGCTGGGCGGGAAAGTTTTTCGTGCCGGAAAAATATTTTGAAGGTGACAAAATCCTGGTCGCGCTGGCCGTCCTGCTCGGCTTCAACGTGCTGTATCTCGCGGCGGCCTGGTGGTCCAAGTTTCGCGGACTGACGAACCAATGGCTTTCGGGTTCCACCATTGGACTGGCCGCCGTCGCGCTGGCCTTCACCGCATGGTTCCTGACGTTCGCACCGCTCGCGCAACGGCCGTGGCTGATGTTCGGCTTCCTTTTCCTGATTGACCTCGTTGTTGCCGCACTCGTCCTGCTGGATGACGAGATTGCCCCCGTGCAACCCATCGCCGGGCTCGCGGTCTTCGGGTTGCTCGCCGCGTGGACGGCCAGGTCCCTGAACAACGACCTGTTGAACGCGGCGCTGGCGTTCTATTTCATCTTCGCCATCGTTCACTCGGTTTTCCCCGTGTGGTTGCAACGCCGGCGCGGCGTCAACACCGCCATGTGGGGCAGCCAGCTCTTTCCGCCGCTGGCGCTCGTGCTGGTGCTCATCCCCATTTTTCAACTCGCGCAGGTTTCGTTCATCGTCTGGCCGTTCGTCCTGCTCGTGGACGTGCTGGCCATTATTCTGGCCGTATTGATGGCCACGCTGCTGCCGGTGCTGGTGGTCATGGTGCTGACCCTCGCCGCCACCGGCGCTCTGATCTTCAAAATTCCCGCCGATCTCACCGGAATGCCAATGTCATTTGCCTTGCTCGGCCTGTTCGCGGTCTTCTTCGTCGCCATCAGCGCCTGGGCGGTGCGCAAGTTGAAACCCGACGCGGTCACCAAGGCCATCCGCCTCAACGAGGATGCCTTGCAACCGGAAAATGTGGCGGCGCTCCTGCCGGCGTGTTCGGCCACGTTGCCGTTTCTGCTGCTCATCCTGGCCACGTTGCGGTTGCCGCTGGCAAATCCCTCGCCCGTCTTCGGGCTCGCCCTGCTCCTGGTCGTGCTGTTGCTGGGCGTGACGAGAATATTCTCGCATGATTGGCTGCCTGCCATCGGGCTCGTCTGCGTTGCGGCGCTGGAATGCGCCTGGCACTTCAACCGGTTCGACCCGGCCAACCCCACGCTTCCGCTGATGTGGTATTTGATTTTCTTCGCCTTGTTCGCGCTGTTCCCGTTCCTGTTCCTGAAGAAGTTCGGCGACCGGGTGGTTCCGTGGGCCACCGCCGCGATGGCCGGTCTGCCGCAGTTTTTTCTCATCCACCGGCTTGTGACTGCGGCATATCCGAACCAGGTCATGGGCCTGCTGCCAGCGGCGTTCGCCATCCCGCCGCTGTTGAGTTTGATCGTTGTTTTGAAATCAATTCCGGCGGCAAGCCCGGCGCGGATGACGCAACTGGCCTGGTTCGGCGGCGTGGCGCTGTTTTTCATCACGCTCATTTTCCCGATTCAGTTCGACCGCCAATGGATCACCATCGGCTGGGCACTCGAAGGCGCGGCGTTGCTGTGGCTGTTCCATCGCGTGCCGCATCCGGGCCTGCGGCTTACCGGCGCCGGTTTGTTGATTGCCGCGTTCGTGCGGCTCGCGTTGAATCCCGCCGTGCTCGAATATCACACGCGCAGCGCCACGCCGATTTTGAACTGGTATCTCTACGCCTACGGCATTGTGACCGTCTGCCTGTTCGCCGGTGCGCGGTTGCTCGCACCGCCGCGAAATCAAATTTACACAATCAACGCACCGCCCATCCTCGCCGGGCTGGGCACGGTGCTGGCGTTCCTGCTGTTGAACATCGAAATCGCCGATTACTTCAGCGAACCGGGTTCAACGCTGACTTCCATCTTCAACACAAACCTCCCCTCTGATTTAATTTTCAAGCGCGACATGACGTTTTCGATTGCTTGGGCGCTGTTCGCACTGGTGGTGCTGGTGGTCGGGATTGTCAGGAAGATTCCTGCATCACGTTACGCCGCAATTGGTCTGTTGTGCGTCACCCTGGTTAAACTCTTTTTCCGCGACTTGGCGCACCTTCAGCAGCTTTACCGCATCGGCGCGTTCATCGGCGTGGCGGTGATTGCCATGCTGGCATCGTTTGCCTATCAACGCTTCTACGCCGCCGTCGCCAAGGACCACGAAACCAAAGATGAAACGACTCAATAAATTTGGGGTTAACCAGCTCTACACCTACGCATTGGCTTTCAGCTTTTCCGTCCATGCCGCCGGCCTGCCCGCCGACTGGCAGCACGAACAACCGTTCAGCGTGACTCAGCCCGGTCTGGTGAAACTGAGTCTGCCGGTCGAAACGCTCGACGCGGCCCGCCCGGCGCTTGAAGACCTGCGTCTCTATGACGATGCGGGCAACGAAGTGCCTTATTTGATCGAACTCCCGGTCCCGGTGGTGAAGGTCGTTCAAAACGTAAAATCATTCCACGTTTCGTTGAATCCGAGCAATACGGTCATCGTCCTGGAAACCGGACTGACCCAGCCGCTCGACAGTGTCACGTTGGAAACCCCGGCGGGGAATTTCATCAAGCCAGTGCGTGTGGAGGGTTCCACTGATCTCAAGCGCTGGCAGCCGCTCGACCAGGGACAGCCGATTTTCCGCCAACCGGACGGGGCGAGCCGGCTCCATGTCTCCTTTCCCGCCGGCACGTGGCCGTGGTTGCGTTTGACCGTGGACGACCAGCGTTCACCGCCAATTCCATTCACCGGCGCGCGCATCCATGTGGCCGTGACCGAACCGGCGCCAAGCGAGCGGTTACCGGTGACGATTGCTGAACGCCACGAAAATCCGGGCGAGACGCGATTGGCGTTGAATTTGGGCGCGGCCAACTTGAACATCGTAGCTGTTCAAATTGAATCCGCTGAACCGCTTTTCACGCGGCATGTGGCGCTCGCCGTGCCGCAGGTTTCGGAAGACGCCGTTCGCGAACAGATTGTCGGGCAAGGCGTGATTTATCGGATTGCCGTTGAAGGCCAGCCCGTGTCGGAAAACCTTTTGTTACCCCTCGACAGCTTGGTGCGCTCGCGCGAACTGCTTTTGTTCATCCGCAATCAGGACAGTCCGCCGCTGCCCGTCACCGCCGTGCGCGTCGAACGGCGCCCGGTTTATCTCGTGTTTCTCGCGCGCCAGGCCGGTGTTTATCATCTCTTGACCGGCAACAGCCGTTGTGCCGCGCCGAGCTACGACCTCGCCGCGCTGGGCATGAATCTCAAATCCGTGGCGGTCGCGCCGATCAAACTTTCGCGAGCAGTGGACAATCCGAACTATCGCCCGCCCGAGGTGTTGCCGGGCATCGAAGGCACCGGTGCGGCCCTTGACGTGTCGGCGTGGAAATATCGCAAGCCGGTGAAAATCGCCCGCGATGGCGCGCAACAAATTGAACTCGACCTCGACGTGCTCGCCCACGCGCAACCGGGCTTCGAAGACCTGCGGCTCGTGCGCGCTGGCAACCAGGTGCCTTACACCGTCGAACACACGTCCATCAGCCGTTCGCTGGCACCGGCGGTCACCGCCACCAATGACGCAAAAGACCCCAAACTCAGCCGCTGGCTCATCAAACTTCCGCAATCCCGCCTGCCGATCACGCGCCTGAGTTGCGCCACGCGCACGGCATTGTTCCAGCGCGACCTGACGCTTTACGAAGAGCTTACCGACGAGCGCGGAGAAAAATACCGGCATAATCTGGGCGGCGCGTCTTGGATCCAGACCCCCGACAGCAAGAGCAGGGAATTTTTCTTGGTCCTCGACAGCCCGCTGCAAAGCGACATGGTGTTTTTGGAAACGCACAACGGCGACAACCCGCCGATTGAATTGGATGAATTCCGGCTCTTTTATCCTGCGGCCCGCGTTTTGTTCAAAGCCAGACCGGACAATGAACTTTTCCTGTATTACGGCAACCCGCGCGTGGCCTCGCCGCGTTACGACCTGAGCCTCGTCGCCGGACAACTGCTGGCGGCGGACAAGGCAGTTGCTTCGCTCGCCGCCGAGCAGCAGCTTAGGAAATCGTCGTGGCGCGAGCATGAAATCCCCGGCACGGGCGGCGTGGTGTTTTGGGGAATCCTCGCGCTGGTCGTCGTGGTGCTGCTGATCATCATCTCCCGGTTGCTGCCCAAATCGCCGCCGCCTGCATAGTCAGAAATCACGCCAGCCCCAATTATGCGCTCTTGACCTGCGGGTTTGGCGCAATATGGAGGAACCGCCTCCTTTCCGGGGGAGCGCCGCGTTGTTGGAGAGACCAACCCAACGCCATCCAAATTTCACCCCAACCCCTGTGAATAACTTCCATAAGAAAACCATTTACTCTCCGGAATACACCTGTAGCTATTACTGCGGCGTGTCTGACAGAAGACGGTTCGTCTTTCAAGAAGGAACCGGCATCAAACAAGTTGTGGGTGCGCCTGCCCGGTTGAGATGTGCAATATCCGACATTTTTTGCGCTTCGGCATTCTGGTTGCGATCATGGAGCTGCCGGCGTTTGCTGGAAATGTGACGTTGGCGTGGAACGCGAACACGAACCCAATTGTCGCGGGCTACAACATCTATTTCTGGATTAAGGGAGGCGTTTCCACCAACAAGGTTTCCGTTGGCAACGCCACGAATGTGACCATTTCCAATCTGGTTGCGGGAGCCACTTACTATTTTACAGCCACAACATATGACGCTTCCGGTCTGGAAAGTCCGTTTTCCGCTGAAGCGGTGAATCAACCCCCGACGCTGAACCTTGTGACCCCGACCTCCAATCAGCAATGGACCAACGGAACGTTTGCGATAACGGGCAAGGCCGGCGACAACCTGGCAGTTTGGGCGGTGTATTATTCGTTGAACGGATCGGGCTGGACTGCGGCAACGACGGCCAACAACTGGACCAACTGGACGGCCAACGTGACGCTGACACCCGGGACCAACACCGTCCAAGCCCGTGCCGTGGACACCAGCGGGAACATCTCGCCTACCAACACCGTCAAATTTGAATATGTGGTGCGCATGCCCTTGAAGATCTCCGTCAACGGGAAAGGCACGGTGAATCCCAATTACACCGGGGCACTGCTGGCGATCAATGAGAATTACACGATGACCGCCAGCGCGTCGTCGGGATTTGGGTTCACCAACTGGACAGATGGGTCCGGCAAGGTGGTGACCAATCGTGCAACACTGCAATTCACGATGGTGACGAACCTGACGTTGACGGCGAATTTTGTGGATGTGGCCAAACCAACGGTGAGCATCGTAACCCCGACGTCCAACCAGCAATGGACCAACGGAACATTTACGGTGACAGGCAAGGCTGGCGACAACGTGGCGGTCGGGGCGGTGTATTACTCGTTGAACGGCTCGGGCTGGACCGCGGCAACGACGGGCAACAACTGGACCAACTGGACGGCCAACGTGACATTGACACCGGGGACCAACACCGTCCAAGCCCGTGCCGTGGACACCAGCGGGAACATCTCGCCTACCAACACCGTCAAATTTGAATATGTGGTGCTCAAGCCGTTGACGGTCCAGATCGCCGGGCGCGGCACGGTCAATCCGAATTACAACGGCACCCGGCTCGCGATCGGAAGAAATTATGCCATGACCGCGTCGGCGGCATCGGGCTTCGCGCTGACGAACTGGACGGACGGGTCCGGCAACCTGTTGACCAATCGCGCCACGCTGCAATTCATGATGGTGACGAACCTGACTTTGACGGCGAATTTTGCGGATGTGACTAGGCCAACGTTGAACCTAGTGACCCCGGCGTCGTATCAGCGCGTGAGCAACACAATGTTCACGGTGACGGGAAAGGCCGGCGACAACGTGGCGGTGGGGACAGTCTGTTATTCGTTGAACGGCTCGGTCTGGACGACAGCAACAACGGGCAACCACTGGGCGAACTGGACGGCTCTTGTGTTGCTGAAACCCGGGACGAACACAGTCCGGGCTTATGCGGTGGACACCAGCGGGAATATTTCGCCAATCAGCAGCGGTACAGTTAATCTGGCGGTGCCTCCGGCAGCTTCCGCGGCGTTGGGGTTGGCCGCTTATGGCAATGGCCGGTATGCCTTTGTGGTTTCAGGTGCCTCTGGATATAAATATATGGTGCAGGCTTCCACCGACCTGGTGAACTGGGTTTCAATCCAGACGAACATCGCGCCCTTCACGTTCGTGGACACCAACCTGGGCCAATTCAGCCAAAGATTCTATCGTACGATTTTCAATCCTTGAGTTGCCGGAGCGATCCTGTTTCAGTCCACAAACCCGGAGCGGTCGTTGATTATTGATTGCAAGCTTCCAGTTTCCGCTTGCGTCGTCGTCGTTGCTTGTTAAAGTCACTCCACGATTTCATCCGCCGCAGCGGCGGTTTTCCCGTTTTAACCAGAAAAATTTTTGACTTGTGAAAGTTTTCAGCGGCACCGCCAATGAGCCTCTGGCCCAGGCCATTTGCAAATACATCGGCATCGAACTCGGCAAATGCAACATCTCGCTGTTCCCCGACGGCGAGACGTTTGTGAAAGTCGAGGAGAACGTGCGCGGCGAGGACGTGTTCATCGTCCAATCCACCTGCCCGCCCACGAACCACAACCTGATGGAGATGTTCATCATGATTGACGCGGTGCGACGGGCGAGCGCGGCGCGCATCACAGCGGTAATGCCGTTTTACGGTTATGCGCGGCAGGACCGCAAAGACCAGCCCCGCGTGCCCATCACCGCCAAGCTCGTAGCCAATCTTCTCGTCGCCTCCGGCGTGAACCGCATCCTCACCGTGGATTTGCACGCGCAGCAGATCCAAGGGTTCTTCGACATTCCGGTGGACCATCTCTACGCCGCGCCGGTGATGTATGAGTATTTGAGAAAAAAACATCTGACCGACCTCGTCGTGGTCAGCCCGGACGTGGGCGGGTTGAAAATGGCGCACGCGTATTCGCAAACGCTGGAGGCGGGCCTGGCCATCGTGGCCAAGCGGCGCAAAAGCGCGACGGAGGTTGAGTCCATGGCCGTCATCGGCGATATCAAAGGCAAAAACATCCTGCTGGTGGACGATTTGACGGAGACGGCGGGCACGTTGACGTCGGCGGCGGCGTTGCTGAAGAAAAAGGGCGCCAGACAGATTCTGGCTTGTGTTTCCCATGCCATTTTGAACGACGTAGGCATTGAAAGATTGCGAAAATCGGTGATTGACGAGTTGATTACAACTGATACAGTCCAACGCCCCGCCATTGACGGGGTGACGATTGTCACCCTGTCGGTAGCCGGGCTTTTGGGCGAAGCCATCAAACGAATTCATACCAATTCGTCGGTGAACTCGCTGTTTGAATTCAAAGGCGGGCGCACGAGTTGATGCGCCGCCGGACATGTTTATTTGACGATGAAATCAGTGCCGTTGAAAGCGTATCCCCGCATGTTGCAACGCCGGGGCGGAGCCAAACGATTGCGCGCCGCCGGGCGCGTGCCCGCGATCATTTATGGCCGCCAGGCCAAACCGCAGAACCTTGAGGTCAACGCGAAGGAACTTGAGGAACTCATCCACCATTCCGCCTCGGAAAATGTGCTGGTGGATTTGTCGGTCGAAAGCGACGCGCGCCCCAAACGCCTCGCCCTCGTGCAGGAAATCCAGCACCACCCGCTCGAAGGCGACATGTTGCACGTGGATTTCCATGAAGTTGCCGAAAACGAAAAGGTCGTCGTCCACGTCCCGTTGGAAACCACCGGGGAAGCGGCCGGTGTGAAAACCGGCGGCGGCGTGCTCGAACACATTTTGTTCAAACTCAAGGTCCGCAGTCTGCCCAAGGATTTGCCGGAGCAAATCACCGTGGACGTCAGCCATCTCGAACTGGGCAAGGCCGTTCACCTTGGCGAAATCAAGGCGCCGGCCGGCGTTGAAATTCTGGGTGACAAAAAAATCCCGGTCGTCGCGGTGGCCTTGCCACGCTCGGAAGAGGAAGAGGTGGCGGCGACCGCCACCGCCGAGGCTGTGGCTGCGGGCGACGTCGAGATGATCAAGGAAAAGAAGGAAGAAGGCGAAGAGGGCGCCGCGCCGCCGGCCAAGGGAGAAAAAGGCGTTGCCAAGCCTGGCGAAAAGGCGCCGGCCAAGGGTGCCGAAAAAGGCGCCGAGAAGGGCGTGGCGAAGGCCGCCGAAAAGGGCGCCGCCGCCGCCCCGGAAAAGGGCGCCGAGAAGGCCGCCGAAAAAAAACCGGCGGGGAAAAAGAAATGATTTTATGGGAGCACACGCGCCCCCGCGTGTTCAGGCGAGCGCCTCGCTCGCTTGGCGTCTGGCGCGAGGCGCGCCAGACCGCACCCGGGGCGGGTGCGCTCCCCGGGAAAAATTTGCGCTCACATGGAAAATGTGTTTGTGATCGCGGGATTGGGCAATCCCGGCGAGGAATACGCGAAGACGCGCCACAACGCCGGATTTTCGCTGGTCGGGAAACTGGCCGCGCGCTGGAAGGCGGACTGGACGAACGAACGAAAGTTCAATGCCCGCGTTGCACGCGCCGAACGCAACGGCATCCGCGTTCTGCTGTGCCAACCGCGGACGTTCATGAATGCGAGCGGCGAAGCGGTGGGAGCGGTGATGAGTTTTTATCAGTTGCCGCTGGAACATTTGCTGGTGGTGGTGGACGATGCGGATTTGCCGCTGGGCGAGGTTCGCCTGCGGGCGGGCGGCAGCAGCGGCGGACATCACGGTTTGGAGTCCGTCGAGCAGCATCTGGCCACGCCGGCATTCGCGCGGTTGCGGCTCGGCATCGGCCGCAAAGATGGCGCGCGGGAAATCACGGATTACGTGTTGGACCGTTTTGACGCGGCGGAAGCGGCGCTGATGGAAAAAGTTTTGGGCCGAGCGGCAGACCAGGCGGAATGCTGGCTCGACGAAGGAATCGAAATGGCAATGAACCGGTTTAATGGAGTCGTGGACTCCGCAAACGAAGAGAAAAAACAGTGAAACGATACGAAGGTCTGTTCATCCTGAACCCGGCAAGCAGGGAAGAAGGCGTCAAGGACGCTCTCGACAAGATTTCCGCCGACATCGCGGCGGCGGGCGGCAAGGTCGAAACCGTGCAGAAAATGGACAGAAAAAATTTCGCGCGCGTGGCGGACAAAAAACACAGCGCCGGCTTTTACGCGAACATCATTTTCACCGGCACGCCGTCCCTCGTCGCGCAATTGCGGACGAAATTTGCGCTGAACGAGGAGGTTTTTCGCGTTCTTTTCACGCAGGCGCCCGAACCCAAACCCGCAAAGTAAACCCTCAACCTTGGAGACCCTATGGCCAGTTTCAACAAAGTCATCCTTGCCGGCAACCTGACCCGCGACCCGGAATTGCGTTACACGCCCAAGGGCACGGCGATTGCGCGCATCGGTCTGGCGTGCAACCGCAAGTGGAAAAGCGAAACCGGCGAGATGAAGGAAGAAGTCACTTTTGTGGACGTGGACGCTTTTGGCAAAACCGCTGAAACCATCGGCCAATACCTGAAGAAGGGCCGCCCCATTTTGATCGAAGGCCGCCTCCGTTACGAAACTTGGGAAGACAAGCAAACCAAGCAGAAGAGAAGCAAACTCGGCGTCGTGCTGGAAAACTTCCAATTCCTGGATTCCGGCGGCGGCCGTGGCGATGGCGGGGGCGCATCCGAGGCTCCGTCTTCACGCCCGGCAGCGGGTTCCGCGCCCGCGCCCGCCGACGCCGATGCGCCTCCGCCCGAAGGCGACGACGTTCCCTTTTAACGACACAATTGATTTTCCCGCAAGCGGCAATTCTGTTCACGCATCATGCATCACGCATCACGATTTAACCATTTAACGATTTAACGATTTCCATGAAAACTGAAGTCATTCTCACCAACAACATCGTCGGCTTGGGCGCCGAATCCGACCAGGTAAAGGTCGCCGCCGGCTATGCGCGCAACTATTTGTTCCCGCAGCGGCTGGCGATTCCACTCACGCGGGCCAACAAACGCCAGATCGAGGTGCTCAAGCAGCGCCGCGCCGAACGCGAAGCGCACGAGTTCAACACCATGAGCGAACTGGCCAAGGCCGTCTCCAAACTCATCTGCCTCGTCAAGGTGAAGGCGGGCGAGGACGGCAAGATGTTCGGCTCGGTTACCGCCGGCATGATTGCCGACGAATTGAAACACCAGTTCGACATTTCGCTCGACAAGCGGAAAATCCATCTCGAACACCCGATTCGCGCGCTGGGTGAACACGAAATCGAATTGCACCTGCACGCCGAAGTTAAGGGTGCGCTCAAGGTTCGCGTCGAAAGCCTCACGCCGGTGGCCGCGCCCGCGGCGGGAGCTGCGGTGCCCGCCGAGGCGAAAACCGAGGAGGGCAGAAGGCCCCGAACCGAAAAGCGCGGTTTTGGAAGACGCGATGCCAAAGGCGAAAAGGCTGTAAAGGCAGAGAAGGTCGAAAAAGAAGAAGTCACCGGAGAAAAGAAACCACGCGCGCCCAAAGGGGAAAGGCCGGCCAAAGCCGCCAGAACACCCAAGGCTGAAAAAACCGAGAAGGCCGAAAAGCCGGCGAAAGCTGAATAACCATACATTTTATCATCTTACGAAGCCGCAGATATCTTCCGCGGCTTTTTTGTGTCCGGCAGCCCGCTCTGACTTGACATATTTTGGCAATTGGGGGGCGGATTTTGCCTTTCGACGGATTTCGACGGAATTTCGTTGACCGCATTTTCAGCAGGAGGTTAATGCAAGGACGAAGGAAAACCAGTTGGGCCCATTTATGAGAACCAACGGTGGTCACGATGTTTCGGTCATGGCGAGGGGGAATTGTCACTTCAATCGGGTCACCATTCGGCCCATTTTCAGGAATGGCCTTTCGTTTTCCGATGGCGTTTTTCCCATTCCTGCATCAGCCGGCCTGACTTTTCAACTTAATCCATTTTGACCGCTTGAAACCTCAAAAACAGAAAGAAAAATCATGAAAATGAAAATGTTTGGTGTGTGCACAGCAGTAGTGAGGCGGCTCGGCCTGCCGATAGGATTGCTCCTGTGTCAAACCCTGCCGGCGGCCGTCACCTTTACCAACGCGCCCGCTGCCGTCAGCAATACCTACGCCGGAACCATCACCCTGCAAATCGGCGGCATACCCACGGGCGACACCGTGGTGGTGCAGAAATTTCTCGATCTCAACACCAACGGCGTCATTGACGGCGGAGATTTGCTGGTGCAGCAGTTCACTTTGCAGGATGGGACCAACTTTGTGATTGGCGGGGTGACCAATTTCAATGTGCCCGGCGATTTGAATGCCACGACGGGCGCCATCACCGCGACGTTGAATTTTCAAGGCGGCGACTTCATGCAGAACATCGTCGGCAACTATTTGTATGAGCTGTCCAGCCCCGGGGGCCATTTTGCGCCGCTCACCAACCAGTTTGCGGTCACGAATTTTCCCTTCCCGCAAATGTTCGCCGGCAACGTGGTTAGCAACAGCACCAGCGCCACGGTGTCTGATGCCATTGTCCTGCTGTTTCCTCCCCCGCGTCCGGGACACAACGGGCCGGGAGGGAATCCCTCGGCCGGCGTGGTGGCGAACAATGCGGGCAGCTACACTGTCCAGGTGCCGCCGGGAACTTATACGCCGGTGGCTTTCGCGGGCAATTATGCCGCCAATCTGAGCTCGGCACCGGTGCTCACGTTGGCCGCCAGCCAGACCATCACCACCAATCTGACGCTCGTCAACGCCACGACCAGCATCTCCGGCAGTGTGGTTGATGCCAACAATTCCAGCATCGGATTGCCGGGAGTGATGGTTCCGGCACAGTCCGCCGACGGCCTGCTGGCGATCACTTTTACCGATACCAATGGCAATTTCAACGTGCCGGTCACCGCCGGCATGTGGAAGATCGAAGCGAACGACTTGGAACTGATTGTTCATGGCTATGTTGGATTGAACAACAGCACCAATGTCAGCGCCGGCGCGACGGGGGTGACCCTGGCTGTGCCCGAGGCCACGGCGCTGTTTTACGGCAGCGTCACGGACAACCTGGGAAATCCGTTGGCGGGAGTTGACGTTGAAGCCGACGACAACAATAACCTGTATGACATGGACGGCTACACGGATGCAGACGGAAACTATGTCATTGGCGTGCTGGGCTTGGGCACCGATGATCCCTGGTATGTGCAGGCTAACAGCAAAAACCAGTTTGCCAATTATGTTTTTTCACAAGAAACGATAACTGGCAATATCAATGCCGGGCAGGCCGTGCTTCAGAACTTCACCGCTATGCTCGCCAGCAATTACATCACCGGCAACGTAAAGGCCAACGGCACGAACATCGTGGGCGTCGGCGTGAACGCCAATGCCACCATCAATAGCGTGAATTTCTCGCAATATGCGGACACCGACGCCAACGGCAATTATTCGATGAACGTGGGCAACGGCACCTGGAACATCAGCCTCAATTGCAATGGCGGCAGCGACAGCCTGGACAACATTCTTGGCAGCGGCACTTATCAGTGCCCCGACAACCAGCCGGCAGTCATTAACAACAACAATGCCACGAACAATTTCACCGTCCCAGCTGGATCTTTGCAGGTAACGACCACCTCGCTGCCCGATGGCACAAACGGCCTTTTTTACAACCAGCAACTCAGCGCTTCAGGCGGGCAACCGCCATACAACTGGTCTCTATCTCCGGGTTCCGCCAGTCTGCCGCCAGGTTTGTCTTTGGCGACCAACGGCGTCCTCTCTGGCACGCCGACAAACAGTGCAACCTTCTTTTTCAGCGTGCGCGTGACCGACTTTGCGTCAGACACGATAGACCAAGGTTTGACGCTCACGGTCGTTGCCACAACGAACCCGCCACTCACCTCACTGTACTCGTTCAGCGGTGGTGATGGCAGCAGCCCAAACGGGCTGGTGCAGGGCAGTGACGGCAATTTCTATGGCACGACAGAATACGGCGGCGCGTACACGAATCAATACAGCGAAGGCCTGGGCACGGTGTTCAAGATAACGCCTTCGGGCACACTCAACCTCCTCTACTCGTTCAGCGATATCGATGGCGCTATTCCCGCTGCCGCACTGGTGCAGGGCGCCGACGGCAGTTTCTATGGCACGACAGAATATGGCGGCGCGTACGAGGACGAATCGGGTGATACCTTTGGCACGTTGTTCAAGATCATGACCAATGGCGCGTTCACTTCTCTATACTCGTTCAGTGGTAGCGATGGCGCTAATCCTGTCGCCGGACTGGCGCAAGGCGCCGATGGCAGTTTGTATGGCACGACATCCTTTGGTGGTGTGGACTACTACCTGGATGATGGCACGGTCTTCAAAATAACTACCAATGGCACGTTCACTTCTCTGTTCTGGTTTGGCGGTAGCGATGGCATTGAGCCCGAGGGCGGGCTGGTGCAAGGCACGGATGGCAGTTTCTATGGCACGACATTCAAAGGCGGCACGCACGGCTTGTTGTACGAGGGTTATGGGACCGTATTTAAGATGACGACCAACAGCACGCTGAGCACCCTCTACTCATTTACGGGCGGTAGCGATGGCGCTAATCCCGCTGCCGGACTGGTGCAGGACGCCGATGGCAATTTCTATGGCACGGCACAATACGGCGGCACCAACGGCGACGGCACGGTGTTCAAGATCATGACCAATGGCACGTTCAGTTCTCTGCACTCGTTCAGCGGTAGCGATGGCGCCAATCCTGCGGCCGGACTGGTGCAGGGCAGCGACGGCAATTTCTATGGCACGACAGAATATGGCGGTGCGTACACGAATCAATACGGCGAAAGCCAGGGCACGGTGTTCAAGATCACTCCCGGTGGTGCGCTGACTACGGTGTATTCCTTTACCGGCGGCAATGATGGCGCCTATCCCAATTCCGCCCTGGTGCAGGGCACGGATGGCAATTTCTATGGCACGACATCCTCTGGCGGCGTGTATGGCATCGGTGCCATTTTCCGCCTCAGCCTGGTGTCCCCGCCACGGCCGGTGTTCCAATCCGTGACCCAATCCGCCGGCACAATCACGCTCACTTGGAGCGCGGTCGCGGGGCAAACATACCAATTGCAGTTCAAGACAAATTTGAATCAAATGAGCTGGAACAATTTGGGCAGTGTCATCGCCGCCACCAATTCTGTGGTGACGGTCTTGGATTCCCCCGGTCCTGACCCGCAACGGTTTTATCGGGTGAAAATCGGCCCGTAGTTGGTCGAACAGCATCACCATCAGCCCGCCGGCAGGGAACCTGTTCTTCCGGTTGTCAAAATAGAGCCGGCCAATCGCCGGCGTAGCGTCGCGCCTGCCTGCCGTGCCGAAGCGTGGCGCACGCAGCCGGTTCGATTCGTTCGGCGCATTCACCCCGACATCCGATGTCGGAACAGGTCGCCGACACTACAACAAAGCCGCGGAAATGTTCCGCGGCTTTTTTTGTTTTCATGCCCGATAAAATCCTTTGACCCCGGCGCGCGGCTTTGTTTTGCTCCAACCTGATTGGGTTGAAAGTGAATCCGGAAATAACGCGAACCTGAACTTTCCCCAGGGCATTTCCATGTATCTCGGCGTGGTAGTTTTTTGTCTGGCGGCGATTGTTGCCCTGTATTTTTACAACAATCCGATGCATCACAACCGCCGGTTCATGGTGCGCCGCCTCATCAACTGGCTGCCGCTCGGCATGACTTACGCGTTTTTGTGCATGGGACGCTACAACCTCATCGTCTCCAAAAACGCCCTGGGCACACTCATGTCCAATGAGGATTTCGGGATCATCTTCGCCGCCGGCACGTGGACTTACGCGCTGTCGTTTCTGATCAACGGCCCGCTCATTGACAAAAAGCTCGGCGGCAAACGCGGCATCATCATCGCCGCGGTAGGCGCGTCGCTGGCGAATATTGCGCTCGGCATTCTGACCTGGCTCATCCTCGTCCGGCATTGGCAGGTCAACCTCATCGTTGTCTTTTCCATCCTCTACTCCGTGAACATGTATTTTCAAAGCTACGGCGCGGTCTCCATTATCAAGGTCAAGGCGTATTGGTTTCATGTGCGCGAACGCGGCGTGTTCGGCGCGATTTTCGGGACGCTCATCTCGTTCGGCGTTTACTTCGCGTTCGACTGGGGGCAAGCCATTGTGGACATGACGAAAGCCGGCGCGTCCGGCGGTCGGATCCACGATTTGCTGCAAAAAATCTTTGCGCCCGCGAACCGGGCCGTGGACGCGACGTGGACCGTGTTTTTCATCCCGGCCGCGATTCTGATGGTCTGGGTGTTGTTCGATTGGTGGCTCATCAAGGACACGCCCGAAGAGGCCGGTTTCCCGGCCTTTGATACCCACGACGCTTCCTCCGGGCAGATGCATGTGGAATTTTCCGTCCTCGATCTGCTGAAAAAGATTTTTGCCAGCCCGTTGATGCTGTTCATTGCGTGCGTCGAACTGACCTCCGGCGTCTTTCGCTACAGCATGACGCAGTGGTATCCTATTTTCACAAACGAAATCAAACAGCCAGGCGCGGAGTTCTTTTCTCAGCACTGGGGCTGGCTACTTTGCATCTTTGGCATCATCGGCGGTTTTGCAGGCGGTCTGATTTCCGACAAATCCTTTCAATCGCGGCGCGGCCCGCCGGCGGCGTTCCTATGCGGTTTTGTTTTGATCATGGCCACCATCATGGCCGCGTTCCTGTTCTCGGCACCCCGGCTTGTCGGTTGGGCCGCGGTTTTCATCGTCATGGCCTCCATCGGCATCACGTCCCTGATGTCCGGCACGGCGGCGACCGATTTCGGCGGGCGCAAGGCGACGGCAACCTGTTCGGGCGTCGTGGACGGGTTCGCTTATTTGGGCAGCGGGCTGCAATCCTTCTGCCTCGGTTACATAACGACGTGGAACTGGCATTACTGGCCGGCTTTTTTGATACCCTTCGCGCTGGCGGGCGGGGGCATCGCCCTGTGGATTTGGAACGAACTGCCCGCCGCCACCCGCAAGTACATTGCCGAGGTAGAGCAAAAAATAGCCTGAAATTGGCCAAAAACAGGGCTTGACCGCCACCGGCCAGATGTTAAATTATCCGCGCAATGTTAAAGAACATCGGACAAGCAGTCACTCTGGCAGTCGTCGTCGTTGTCGTCAGCGACGCCGTTGGCGCTTGTCGTTGTTAAGTTGAATTTCGACAAGAACCCACGGCTGGCAACGGTCGTGGGTTTTTTGTTTAATCCGCGCCACCGGCCACAACCAAAAGAACACATGAGCAAGACAACTGAAACCGCTGGAAAGAAAAAAACCGCCTCCACCCCGCGCGCCGAGGTCGGCCCGGCCATGGCCGGATGCGACATCCTCGTCCAAGCCCTCGAACGCGAAGGGGTCGAGGTCATTTTCGCCTATCCCGGCGGCGCGAGCATGGAAATCCACCAGTCGCTCACGAAATCCAAAATCCGCACCATCCTGCCGCGCCACGAACAGGGCGGCAGTTTCGCGGCGGAAGGTTACGCCCGCGCCACCGGCAAGGCGGGCGTGTGCATGAGCACGAGCGGTCCCGGCGCCACCAACCTCGTCACCGCCATCGCCGATGCCTACCTGGATTCCTGCCCGCTCGTTGCCATCACCGGCCAGGTCAACCAGACCATGATCGGCCGCGGCGCATTTCAGGAAACCGACATCATCGGCGTGACACTGCCCATTGTGAAGCATTCCTATCTCGTCACGAGCGTCAACGACATTCCGCGCATTGTGAAGGAGGCGTTTTACATTGCGCAGAGTGGCCGGCCCGGTCCGGTGGTCATTGACGTGCCGAAGAATGTACAGCAGTCCCGGACCCAGCCGGTGTGGCCAACCCTCGCAGAGATCAAGAAAGGTCTGCGCGGTTACACGCAGCCCGACCTGCGCGCCGATGAGGTGGCGTTGCACGAAATCATGGGGCTGATCGAAAAGGCCGAACGCCCCGTCATTTATTGTGGCGGCGGCATCATCACCAGCGGCGCGGCGGCGGAATTGAAAAAATTTGCCGAGGCCGCGCAGATTCCCGTGGCAACGACGCTCATGGGTATCGGCGGTTTTCCGGAGACGCATCCGCTTTCGTTGCGCTGGCTGGGCATGCACGGCGCGGCCTTCGCGAACTGGGCCGTCAACGGCGAATACCAATTGCGCAAGACGTTCAACGACCCGATGGTGAAGCTCAAGGACGGCGCAGATTTGCTGCTTGCCTTCGGCGTGCGGTTCGATGACCGCGTGACCGGCAAGTTCGACGAGTTTTGCAAACACGGCACGATTGTGCACGTGGACATTGACGCTTCTGAGTTAAACAAAAACCGGAAGGCGCATCTGCCGGTGGTCGGCGACATCAAGGACGCCCTCACGCGGCTCAACGCGATGCTCGCCCAGCGTCCGCTCGCAAAGAAACACACCGCGTGGCTGGCGCAAATCGAGGAATGGAAAAAGAAGGGGCCGTTCGCCTACACCATCACGGGCGAGATCGCCAACAGCGACCACATGAAAGACCATCTCAAGGGCAAGGAAGACCAGATCGTCCTGCAACAGATGGTGGTCGAGGCGCTTTACGAATTGACCAAGGGCAATGCCATCATCACCACCGGCGTGGGCCAGCACCAGATGTGGGCGGGGCAATGGTTCAAATACGAATACCCGCGCCAGTTCATCACCAGCGGCGGCCTCGGCTCGATGGGCTTCGGCTACCCGGCGGCCCTCGGCATCAAGGTTGCGCATCCGGACAAGGAAGTGATTGACATTGACGGCGACGGCTCGTTCCTGATGAACATCCAGGAACTGGCGACCGCGCACGTCGAAAAAATCGCCGCCAAGGCCATCATCCTGAACAATCAACACCTCGGCATGGTGGTGCAATGGGAGGACAATTTCTACCAGGGCAACCGCGGCCACACCTATCTCGGCAATCCCGACGAGCGGGCACAGATTTATCCCGACTTCGTCCGCGTCTGCAATTCCTTCAACGTGAAATGCGAGCGCGTGATGTATAAAAAGGATTTGCGCGCCGCCATCCAGCGGATGCTCGACGCGAAGGAACCGTATGTGCTCGACGTGATTGTGCCTTACAGCGAACACGTGCTGCCGTTCATTCCGGCGAACCGCACCGTGGCGGACATGATCTGGAAGCCGTGACCGCATCCGGTTCTTCCCGCCCGTCAGACGGGAGAGCAGCCAGCGGTGAGGGAGGACAAATTCAAAGGGCCGGGTGGAAAATTTCTGCCCGGCCTTTCTTCTTTCAACCCCTTGGAGCGGCGAATCCCGTAATGCGGAACGACAGGAGGATGAGGCTCAAAATAACCTCAATTTAGGCATTAGAATTGCAGTATCGGGTGCCAATATGGCACGGCGAAGACGAGATAACAATTTGACAGGACCCATTGCCGCAATGACGGGAATTGGAGGGCTTGCCTTTATACTCGTTCCGGACTTTAGCCAGGTGGCTTTTGTCATCGGCTGGATTTCCCTCATCATCGTGGGGTTGGCGGTTGTCGGTTTGGCCATCCTCGGCATCTTCCGGCTGGCCACCCCGGAACGCAACATGAGGGGAATGACAAGGAATGTGTTTGCACCGCCGCTTCGTACGCCGGACCAAAACTCAGATGAAGATGAACCGGAACCGGAACCGACTCCCAAACCAATATTCACGACCACCGAAATGATCCAACAAGTTCGTTCGATTGACTGGTTCCAATTCGAAAAATTAATCGCGCTCGTTTATCGGAAGCTGGGCTACGACGTGACCAGGCGCGGTGGCGCGAATCCGGACGGTGGGATTGATTTGATCATTCGGAAGGACGGGCAATGCGCGGCGGTTCAATGCAAGCAATGGAAGGCGTGGCGCGTTGGCGTGAAACCGGTCCGCGAATTCCTGGGCGCGTTGACGGACGCGGGCATCCAGCAAGGCAAGTTCATCACCCTGTGCGGTTACACCAATCAGGCAATGCAGTTCGCCAAAAGACATGACATCGAGATTGTAACCGAAGCTGAACTGACCCAAATGCTTGAATCCACTGACGCCCGATTTGACCTGGAAATGCTCGGTCTATTGCATGACACGCGAAAGTTTTGTCCCAAATGCGAACGTGAAATGGTGATACGGATCGCCGGGCAGGGACCCAATCCCGGCGGCAAATTCTGGGGATGCTCAGGCTATCCACGCTGTCATTTCACGATGCCGATTGCCGAAAACAGCCCGGCGCCCGTTGAAGCCGCGCCAAGAGCCGTGCTTCATTCTTTCGCGTAAGTTCGCACTCCCAAAGCGGAAGGCTGAATTGAAGTCAAGGCTCAACGGAGTCTCGCCCCACCGAAGCGGACGCCCCGGGGCCCGGCTACGCCATAGGCTTCGCTGCGGCAAGCGGTGCGTCCCCACCTTTTGCGCCCTTTTGCGGCAACACCTCATCCGGCCTCTGGCCAGTGGACTCACTCGTGCCCACTCATTCGGCCCTCGGGGCTTTCGCTTGAACGGACTCCTTTCACCGTTTCCCAAACGGCTCGAGTCTCCCCGGCGCGGAGAAGGAATTGTTCGCGTCAATGAGCGCAATTAGCGGATGTTGCTTTGCGGCCTCTTGCGGGATCAGCCGTGTTCGTTTCAGCCGGCGGGTTTTGGTTTCATTGCCCAACGGTTTCCATTTTCCGCGCGTTTGGTTTCCACCCATTGTTCCGCCGACAGTTTGCCGTCGGGGTTGCGTTTGAAGATGCCGCGAAAGGCGTCAATTTGCTTGTGAACGTCGGCGCGGGATAATTTTTTAGGCTTGGCCATGACGCCATGTTGCCGCAAACCGGGGCCGATAGCGAGCTAAAACAATTCTTCACCTGTCACACTGGTCACAAAGAGGCAAAAAATGCACAAAGGAATTCGTTTTTGCGGCTTTTGCGCTTTTTCTGCCTTCGTCCGCCTACGGCGCGACAAGTAGCGGCCAGAAAAACCTGTGTTTATTTGGGCATGATTTATCGCGTCCCGCCGCTCATCTTCATGACGCGCCTGAACGTGGTGGCGGCGTTTCAGCCGTCCGCCCCGCCCCAGATGTGAGAATGGTTGCGACGTTGCGGGTGATGATGGAGGATTGATGCTCGAATTACGACCTGCGGTTTACGCCATGCACGATGAACCGCAGAAAATTTCGTAAATCAACACTTGCCAATTCGGCCAGCGCATCGTTGCCTGACCGGACAGCAGTTCAGTTTTTCACTGGCGACACAGAAATGACCTTCAGGGCCTCAACAGTCAGCGCGGTGATTTTCGACCACGCCTTTTCGGCGACGAGTTTGCGTTCGGCCATCCACGAGCCGCCCACGGCGGCGACTTGTGGCACGGCGAGATAATCCGCCAATGAAGCCGCGTTGATGCCCCCGGTCGGAACGAATTTCACGCCGGTATGCGCGAACGGACCAGCCAGCGCCTTGAGCATTTTCACGCCGCCGGCGGTTTCCGCCGGGAAAAATTTCAACTGTTTGCAGCCCAGATCGAGCGCGCGGCCCACCTCCGTCGGTGTCATGACGCCGGGGAAAAAAGGCAGATTACGGTCTTGTGCCGCTTTCAAAACCGATTCATTCAAGCCGGGAGACACGCCAAATTGCGCGCCGGCGTCCACGGCTTGCTTCACTTGTTCGGCGGAGAGCAAGGTTCCTGCGCCGATGGAGATTTGGGGAACGCCTCTGCGGATTCGCACAATCGAATCCGCCGCGCCCGCGGTGCGGAACGTGACTTCCATGACGTTCAATCCGCCCGCGAGCAATGCCTCAGCCAGCGGCACCGCGTCATCCGCCTTGTCAATGACCGCGACGCAAATCAGGCGTTGTTGGAGAAAAGATCCGGTATTCATAAAGTTGCGGGCGGATGATACACCCAAACCCGATGGCGAGTGAACTGGAAATTGAACCACGGCCAATCCGATAAATTGTTCTCGTCGGCGTCCTCCTTCTCGTCCTCGGTTTTTCGATTACGAGGACGAGCGCGAGGACGAGGAGGAATTCATTTTGAAAAAACCGGGACGTCTGCGTAATCTGCGGTCACAAAATGAACATTTCCGTCGAACACATCGCCATTCCCGCCACCGATGCCGTTGCGTTGAAAAACTGGTATGTTCGCGTGCTCGGCGCGCGGGTGGTCCATGACAACGGGCAGTTTCCGCCGACGCTGCTCATCGCCCTGCCGGGCGGCGGCTGGTTTGAGATTTACACGGCTGAAAAACCATTGCCGGAGCGCGGCAACAACAAACTCGCCGGCTTTCGCCACATCGCGCTGCGCGTGCCGTCGCTGGACGCGGCGAAAGCCGAACTCGAAAAGCGCGGCGTGAAATTCACGGAGGAAATCCGCCCGGCGGCGGGCGGCGGAAACATTTTATTCTTCGAGGACGGCGAGGGAAATTTGCTGCACCTGGTCGAACGTCCGAAGGATTTTTGCAGCGGCGGTCTGTGACCGCCGGAACAAGAAGAGATGCGGCGCTCACAGAACGCCGCTGCAGTTATTTTTTCGGCATGCGCACGACCCAAATCGAAATATTCGTGCGATGGCGCAAATGATTCACTTTGCCCGGAGCAGGAGCACCGGGACGCTAACACGGTGGCGGACGTGCCTGGAGGTGGTCCCAAGAAACAGGTCAGCCAAAAACCGGTGCCCGTGCGTACTCATCGCCACCAGGTCGCAGCCCTTTTGCTCCACCCACTTGACGATTTCCTTCGGCGGATCACCATAAGCCAGTTCCGCCTCGGCGGGAATGCCGACGGATTGAAACTCCGACCGAACCCTGTTCAAATACGCAGTATCTTCGGTGATCTCGGGGCTGACTGCGTCCGGTCCAAAGGTGCGTGCCGCCCAACCGTCAGCCACGTGGAGCAACACCACGCGGCCTTGCGTGAGTTTCGCAAGCTGTTTGATATGTTCGATAATGGCGCGGTCGGTCGGTGTGCCGTCCAACGTCACGAGAATGGTCTTATACATGCGTCAGCCTTTCGTAGTTTACCCGCCGCTGATAACCTGCCAAGCCTGTTTCACGGCGTCAGGCAGACCGTAGAAGTCAAAGGCCGTAATGAGCAACGCCGAACCCCAACCGGCGATGAGCAGAAACCAGCCCAGCCGCCATTGTCCCATTCGCTGGCGGGAACTGGCGAGGTGCAGCAGGGGGAACATCGCAAACGGAAGTTGTAGCGCCAGCACCACCTGGCTGAGGACAATCAGGTCGGTGATGTTATTGGCCCCACGGATGCCGATAAAGACAGCCGTGGGGATGATGGCCAGCGAGCGGGTAATCAGCCGCCGCAACCACGGCTTGATGCGCCAGTGCATGAAGCCTTCCATCACCACCTGGCCAGCCAGCGTGCCGACAATGGTGGCGCTTTGTCCGCTGGCCAGCAGGGCGATGGCGAAAAGCGTGCCTGCGGCAGCCGTGCCCATCAGCGGCGCCAAAGTCAGGTAGGCCGCTTGGATCCAGTCCGTTGAATCATTGAACTGGACCACTTGTCCGCCGGCGACGGTGACGCTGGTCTTGCCGTAAAAAACAATCGCGGCGAGCACCAGGATGGCGGCGTTGATCAGAAAGGCGACCGACAGGTTGCCGATGACGTCAAAGGTGTTGAAGCGGATTGCCTTTCGGATGGATTCGTCGTCCTTCTGGAATTTGCGGCTCTGCACCAAGGCGGGGTGCAAATACAACACATGCGGCATGACCGTTGCACCGATGATCCCGATGGCCACATAAACCATGGTGGCTGAACCCAAATGGGGCATGATCATCGCCCGGCCCATTTCCAGAAAACTGGGGTGCGTCTGCGGCAGGACGAAAATCTCGATGTAGTAGCAAACGCCGATGGTCGCCACCAGCAGCAGCACGATGGCTTCGATGGTCCGCATTCCGAACCGCTGCATCGCCAGCAGCAGCAGCACGTCAACGCCCGTGATGATGACTCCCCAAAAAATGGGGATATGGAACAACATATTCAGCGCCACCGCGCCGCCCAGAACTTCGGCCAAATCGCACGCGATGATCGCAAGTTCCGCCATGAGCCAGTTCGGCACGCGCGTCCACTTGGGATACCAATCATAGCAGCATTGGGCCAGGTCGCGCCCGGTTGCTATGCCGAGCCGCGCGGCGATAATCTGCAGAAAGATCGCCATCAGGCTGGCCAGGCCAACCACCCAAAGCAGTCCGTATTTGAACTGGGCGCCGCCCTGGAGATCGGTTCCCCAGTTGCCCGGATCCATGTAAGCCACGCTGACCAAAATCCCCGGGCCGAAGTAGGCGGCCATTTGTTTCCAGAAGCCAGCTTTATGATGGGGCACTTTTACGCTGCCATGCATTCCTTCCAGCGACATGGCACCGGGCGGCGAAACCGCGGCGGAGGCCGCAGGCGGATTCGTTTCCTCCGGGGGCGTTTTCATGGTTTCATTTCGATCCAGATCCTTCATAAAACGGAAATCAATAGCGCCAGGTCATTCCCACCCACGGATGCCAATCATCCGCCGCGGCCGTAACGCCGATATAAACACCGCTGTCGAAAATGAGATTTTCGTTGACCTGATAGGTGAACCAAGTGTCGAACGTGCCGATCCAATCGGAATTTCGTTCCGTGCTGACGCTGCTGAAAAATTCCACGTGATATTCCAGCTTGCCGATAACCGCGTGGCCGATGCTGATGGAATTATCAATCTCGGCGTGATAGCCGTCGCCAATGTCGTCGTGGTCGCAATTAATTGTGTTTTGAAGACCCGCGTCCCAGTTCGGAACATTAAATGCATAGGGTATTCCAAGACCGCCTTCAACCGCGCTGTTGCCCAACTGGTCTTGCGCCGTGGGAAATTTCACGAACGGAATAAGCGCTAGTGCGAAGAAACCGCCGTCATTGCCAATCAGGTTCACCTTGACGCGCGGGGTGATGTCACCGAAGCCGGACTGGTGTTCAACCGCGCCTGTGCTTTTGTCCTCGGTACGCTCCCATTGACAAGGAGCCAGCACCAGTTGGAAATCCATGTTGTCAAGCACGCCGACTTTAAGATTGATCGGAGCAATCTGGTAATCCTCGAACTTGACGTTGCGGCGTTCCGAATTGGGCACGTCATAGGTCAAGTTCGCAAAATCCATTTCCAGTTGGAAATGCCCCGCGTCCACGCTGTACGGACTGTCCGTCTTGTCGGGCCGGTCCGGACTTATTTCCCGCATATATTTATCCGGCGTCGGATTGAACAGGTTGTACCCGCCTTTATCCGGCGAAACAGCGTTTGTTTCCTGTGCGCCAGCGCCGAACGCCGCCGTGCAAATCATTGATGCACTGACAACCCTTTTTACCATAAACAAAAGTATGTAGCAGAGGTTACATTACAAATCCAAACCGTCAACAAAAATGTAGCTTCGGTTACAAATTAAAACCTCGACTAATGGAGCGGCTTGGGGTTTACTTTCCCCGGTTATGCCGCATCGCGTCCGCAAATCATCCAGCGCGACCCGCGCCTCGCGACCGCGACCGCTGGTGCAACAGGCCGAGACGCTGCGCCGCTCCCGGCGCGACCGCGCCACGGAAGTCGCGCAGGATTACGTCGAGGCCATCGCCGACCTGTCGGTCTCCCTGGGCGAAGCGCGGGTGGTGGATTTGGCGCGCCGGCTGGGCGTGACGCACGTGACGGTCAACCGCACGCTGGCGCGGTTGCGACAGGCCGGTTACGTGAACACCAGACCCTACCGGGCCATTTTTCTCACCGACGCCGGGCGCCAACTGGCGGCCGAGTGCAAACGGCGGCATGAAACCGTGGTGGCTTTTCTGCGTTCGCTGGGCATTTCGAAGCAGGCGGCCGAGATGGACGCCGAGGGCATCGAACATCACGTCAGCCCGGAGACGCTCGCCGCTTTTGAACGGTTGCTGAAAAAAAGCTGATGCGTCCGCGGGATATCCAACAAATTGGAAACGAACTCGCCGTCAAATGGGACGATGGCAGTGAAAGTTTTATTCCGTTGGAAAAGCTGCGGCGATGTTGTCCCTGCGCCGGCTGCAAGGGTGAGACGGATGTTTTGGGGAATGTTTATAAAAATCCGGGACGACCGCTGTCGGCGGCGGCGTTCGAGCTGGTTCGCCTCGCCGGGGTGGGCGGTTATGCGATCCAGCCGGTCTGGGCGGACGGGCACACGACGGGGATTTATTCCTTTGATTATTTGAAGCGAATCACCCGGGAAGTTCCGGCGGCTGAATAAAAAAACGGCGCGTTCCAAGAACGCGCCGTTGAGTCAACTGTCGCGACCCATGCTATTGCATGGCATTATTTTGGTTAAGAATTTTCTCAGTGGAGGACGTGTTTTGGGGATTGCTCCAATCATAAGGTTCAGCCCCATCCCACATCTTGTTCGGGTTCAGAGGTTGTTTCATGGTGACCGGACGCGACTTGAGAAAGTCGGTCGCCGCCGGCATAAAGTCGGTGTCCTTGACAATTGTCGGAGTGATGAAGATCAAAAGATTGTCCTTGTCCAGCGACTTGTTTTCGCTCCGGAAGGCGTAACCCAAAACCGGGATGTCGCCCAAAACCGGCACTTTGGTAAATGCCGAATTGGGGTTGTCCTTGACCATGCCGCCCATGACCAGGGTATTGGCATTGGGAATGAGAACCTCGGTTTCGATGTGGCGAAAATCAAATATGTCGGCCTGATAGGTTACGCCGGCAATAGTTTCGGTGTCCTTTCCGAAATAGCTGGACACGTCCGGGATGACTTTGAGCCAGATATAGTCGTTGGCCGAAATGCGGGGAGTAACTGTCAGAATGGTGCCGACGTTGGAGTAGTTGACGGAGGAACCGGCCGTTGTGTTCGCAGTGCTGGCGGTGACATTGATCACCGGAAAGGCGCGCGTGACAGAAATCAATGCTGGTTCATTGTCCAGCGTCACCACCCGCGGCGTGGAAACGACCTGCGCCTCGGCAGACGAGTTCAGGAAAGACATCACGGCGCTCACACCGTCGGCATTCAAGAACGCAGTTGACGGATTGAAGAAGCTGCCTTTGCTGAGGCTGCCGATCACTTGCGGGTTGTTGAGGATGCCCCCGATGATGCCCTGGTTTGCTGGAACGGCAAGTGTTGGCGGTGGGCCAGCCGAAGCTGGAATAGCCGGTTGTGGCGGTATACCTTGCAAGGCGTCATTGCCCACTTCGACTTGCTGCTGCGCGAGCGTGCCCGACCAGTTAATACCCTTCGTGGTGTTGGGATTGCTCGTGATTTCAACCAGTTTGGCTTCGATCAAGACCTGGCGGGTTGGTGTGTCGAGTTGGGCGACCAGGGTGTCCACGGCCGATTGTTCCGGGTCGGTGGCGACCACCACCAGTTGGCTGGTGCGCGTGTCCGGCAACACCTTGCTGCGCCTGTCGGTAAATACTGATTGCACCGCCACGGTCATGTTGGAGACGCTCGAGTATTTGAGCTGGACGACGCGAGTGACGAGCGGCGGCGGCGCCGAGGGGTCCTTGGTGGTGATGCGGGCAATGTGGGTGCTCTTGTCCTGGATCAACTGGAGACCGTAATTGTCCAGCAATGCCCGGAGGGCCTGTTCGGCAGTGACGTTTTCCCAGCGAATGGAGAGGGTGGGTTCGGCTTTGATCTGTCCGTTTTGGTCGGGCTGGCCATAACCGATTTTGGGATCGAGCAGATAATTAATTCCGGCCTGCCGCGCCAGATTTTCGATGGCGGTGGTCAGGGGAACGTCCTGAAATTGAACAAGTGGTATGCTTGCCGCGGGACCGCCGGCGCATTGGTTTCAGGACTGGCTGGTTGCTCGCTGGTCATCGCGGCCGGCGCATTGGTCGCCGTTGCTGCCGCGGTTTGGTTGTCGGCGGCGTTCAGGGCGGGCGCATTGCTTTCCGCCACAGCCGGCGATGGGTTGGCCATGCTGGCATTCGCAGCCGCAGGCGTGTTGGTGGCGGATTCAGTCGTGGGCGCCTGGCTGGTCCCATCAGCATTGGTCTGGGACAAGGCCGTTTGCCGCAGAACGAGTCCACCCAATAGAACGGCGATTATTAGTTTTTTCATAATGTTTGTTTGTTTTGGCTCTGTTGGCCCTAATTTTTTATTTCCGTTTGAGCATGAGTAAAGCCATTAGCAAATACCAAGCCATTTTTTAATGTCTTTGGCATGTCTTTTTTTTGAGCAGTCGGAGTACAGAATTTCATAGGTTGTCGGGACGAGGCAGTTCGTGGTACTGGCCGCCGACCTCGATGACCACGGAGCGGGGTTTGATTTCAACGCAATGAACACGAATCCGGCCCTCGTCGGTAATGACATCCGCTATGTCACCGGCGGCAAAAGTATGGTTGTTGATGATGACAAGCGGGTGGTCGGACGAGCCGGAACCGCCTTTCACCACCAGCGCGGTTACCTCCACGGTGTTGTTTGTGGCAGTCATGGCCGCCTCATAGGGACGATTGGATTTGGGAAAAAATGGGTCGCGGCCTTCCCCGGGGTTTGCCGGAAGAATGAAAACCGAGCGGAGTGAATTGGTCTTTGCAGATGGATTGGCCGGCGCCGCAACCAGCGGCGAAACCCACAAAATTGCCGCTGGCAGCAACACAGCCGTCAGTTTTCGGAACCTGAGCCTGGATTCAAATGGTTTAATTGTTTTCATGGGTTGCAGCGATCATGAATTTGGCTTCACCAGGGCGACGATGTCCATCCTGAAAGCAAGTTTTTCATTCCCCGGCTCTCCGATGCTGACGGGCTCAATTGTGAGGTTGACTATGCGGATGTGGGGAAAAGTATTTTCAAAGTCAGCAATAAACCTCCCCAGTTCGTGGTAATAAGCCGTGCCGTTGATGGTCAGCCTGATTTGTTTGTAAGGAAACTGCGGCAACACGTCCACATCACCCAGGGACGGCTGGCCGACCGTGGGAATGTCCACCCGGTACGACGCCTTGAATTTGCGGATCGTGTCATAAGTCCATGCGTAAATGTCACCGGCGGCCATGTCCTCCTCCGCCTGTGAAAGATTGGAGGTGACATTCGACAACTGGGTGGTTGTGTCCCCCGCCTTTTTGATGGTGTCCTTGATTTTTTCCAGTTTGATCCGCCCGTCGCCTTCGGTTTTGGCAAATTTCGAAAGGGTTTGATACTGGGGCCGAATCAAGGCAAAGCCGATCAATCCCAGCACCACCAACGTGCCAAAAATCACGAGGATGAACTGGGTGCGCTTTTCTCGGTCTTTGGGAAAGATATTCATCGGATTTGAGGGAGATAACGACATTCCAGGGTGAACAACACGTACGGCTTGCCGTCAGGGCCCGTCTGCGGCGCCGAAAGACTGGCCAGTCGCACGCCGTTTGTTTTGTCCAGCATGGTTTGAAAATAAGATTGTCGGGCGAGGACATCGTTGAATTTGTTCACCTGATCTCCGGGGTTGGCACTGGAATCCTTGGCGTCCAGCGTCACCACGACCTTTTCCGTGACAATTGGCGGGCGTCCGGCGACGACACCGAAACTATTGGTTTGCGACTGCGTGCCTTCCTTGGTGAAATACTCCTGGGTCACCCGCAACCGGGTCAACTGCACACCCGGCGCTGTGGCTTGCTGCAACGCGTTCAACAGGCTGCCTTGGAGAAAACGCGCGGCGCTTAATTTTTTCAAATCGTCCAGTTTATTTTGCGCGTCCGCAATTTTCTTCGTGCTCAACAGAATCCGGTCGTATTCGTTGGTATGGGTCTGAATTTCACTTTGCACCTGGGTCAGGTTCTTTTTGGCCAGCATTTCTTTGAGCAGGAGCGAACTGCTCCACACCAAAGCCAGCGCCACCAGAAACGCGCCGGCAAAAATGACGCGCTTGGCCGGGTCGCGTCGGCGCAACTCCTCGGCAACCAGTGCTTCCGCCAGCAAATTGATGCGTATCGGCATAATCCCAATCCCGTTTCAATCACAGGGCCGCCAGCGCGGCGCCTATCGCCACCGCCAATTGCGATCCCACATGTTCAATTTCCACCGCCTGCTGCCCCGGCAACGCCAGTTGCAGAAAGCCGGTCGGATTCCATGTCTTGCAATCCGCCAGCATTTCCGTGTGCAACATTTGCAAAATCATTTCCGACTGCGCCGAACCGCCGCTGACAAAAATCTGCGCCACCGGGCGGTCCTGCTGATGCTCAAAAAAATCGAGCGACGCGCGCAACTCACGCCCGAGCGGCGACACCTGTGTTTCGAGCGTGGAATGAACCTCCGGCGCCATGCCCACTTTGATGCCATCGGCCTCGGCATAACTGATGTTCATCGCCTCAGCCAGCCCCGCCGTCAGCTTGTCGCCCCCGAGATTCACGGTGCGGGTCAAGGCCAGTTCGCCGTGATCCAAAACACAAATCGAACTGTGCTTGAAGCCGACATCCACCAACGCCACAACTTCGTCGGCAAACTCCTTCCCCATGGCCAGTTCAAATGCATTCACCGGGCTGATCAATCCAGGTGCCAGACAGTCCAGTGTCAGCCCGGCGCTTTTCGCCGCGGCCTGAAAATCTTCAACGAGTTGCTGCTTCGCCGCTGCCACCAGGACTTTCAATTTGGGAATACCGGCGGGCTTGGGCGCCTCGGCGGGCTTGTTGCCGGCTGGTGCCTTGGGTGGAAAAACGTAGCAATCGAAAACGTGATTCGGCAAATCCTGTTGCAGATAACCCTTCGCGTTGTTTTTCAACACCAGCCGCATTTCATCCATCGGAATCTGCGGCAATTCCACCTGGCGCACGATTACGTCGTCCAGCCCCAAGGTCAGTGTCAGGGACTTGGTCGTATTGCCCAGCGCTTCGGACACCTGCCGCAAATGGTCGGCCAGCAATTCCGGGGACATTTTTTTTTCGTAGATGGGCGCGTCCAGCAGCGTGTAGCAGGTCAGGGCCAAAACTTCGCCGCGCCGTTCCAGCAGAACGGCCTTGGTCGTGCGGTTCCCCAAATCAACGGCCATCATATGGCTCCGTTTTTTCCCCGGAAAACCGTTTAGGAATGACCACGCCATGCAAATTTCTTTCTTATACGGATGATTTCTAATTTCAAGCAGCAATTCAAGCTGCCCGGCACAATTTAGCAACCCTCACGCCAAGCCATTTATCGTAAAAATTCCCCATCGCCAACCTTTTTTGTCCCAACTCAAGTCGCGCGTGTCTTGAAAACAACCGCTGGCGGCTCACGCCAGTTGTTTCGCGCGCAACTTCATTTCCTCCAGAAAAGCCTGCAGCACCGGCGTCGTGCGCCCCCGCCACATCGCGCCAATCACCACCGGCGGAAATCCCCGCAAAGGCAGGGCGCGCACGTTGGCTGGCCGGTTTTTTTTCGGAATCGCCACCGACACGCCGATTCCCAGCCCGCTCGCGACATACGCTTCCACCAGATCCACCGAACTCGCCTCAATGCTTGGGAACCAGTCCACGCCGAGTTCGCCGAGTTTTTGCTGGAAGTTTTTGCAGAGGGGCGCGCCCGGCGGCAGGCAGATCAGCCGCTCGTCAATCTTGTCGCGTTTCCACAACTGCTCCGCGGAGGCGACCGCGCTGCCCGCTTCCACCAGCAACACCAGCGGCAGTTCCAGCAACGCCAGCGAGCGGACGCCCGGCGCCGGCTTTTTCTCGATGAGCGTGACGGCCAGATCAATCTCCTCTTTTTGCAGCAACTCCTCCAGGTGCGCCGGATAGCCTTCGCGCACCGTCACCTTCAAGCCGGGGAATTTTTTTTGCACTCCCTGGAGCAGGTCCGGCACGTGATCGCGCAAAATAATTGTCGAGGCCCCGATGCGGACGTGCCGCGCCTGCCCGCCTTGAAATTCACCGGCGACCTTGTCGAGTTTCGAAAAAAACGGCTGGATGAATCCGTAAAGCTTTTCACCCGCCGGCGTCAGAACAAAGGGCCGCCGTTGAAACAATGTCACGCCGAGAAATTCCTCCAGTTGCGCCACCTGCGCGCTCACCGCCGGCTGCTGGATGCCGTAGGGAATGTTGCGCACCGCCGGCATGATGCCACCGTGCTTGGCGACGTAATAAAACAGCTCAAGGTGATGAATGTTCATTGAGCCAGCCGATGTCCGCCACAGTTTTATCAATTAACACTTCAAGGGCAAGATTTGATATTTTTTACCCGATGCAAACAACCATAAAACATGACTTAAATAAATATATGAAAACATCATTAAAACGACTGTTGTTTTGGGCACCCAGAATCCTGTGCATTCTGTTTGCCGGCTTCCTGAGTATCTTTGCCGCCGACGTGTTCGGTGAAGGCTACGGGTTCTGGAAGACGATTCTGGCTCTGCTGATCCATCTCATTCCAACGTGGCTCGTGCTGATTGTGCTTGCCATCTCCTGGCGGTGGGAATGGGTGGGAGGGATTCTGTTCATCGCCCTTGGGGCGTTATACCTGATCGAGTTCTGGGGACGGTTCCATTGGTCGGCATACCTGTGCATATCCGGCCCCCTGTTCCTCGTGAGCATTCTGTTTTTCCTGAGTTGGTTCTACCGAAGGGAACTCCAAACACGCACCTGAATACTGAAATTTTTATGGAATGCCAACGGCCTGACAGTCCGCACAATCAATGGCAAAAAACCTGCGCCGCCTCGACTTGGGTGCGCGCCACTTCAGGACACCAGCCATGAAACATCTCGTCGCTCAAAAACCTCCCCAAGCCGGCCGGATTATCGAAGCACAGCGACGGGCGGGCTCAGCTTTTAGTTTCCTTCTTCACGAACCAGTAGCACTCCGCCATCAAAACAAAAAACACCGCGTCCGCCACGCCGAACAGGGCGACGAAGATGACGTGCGGAATATTGCCCGTCAGCCAGTAATAGAACGCCGTTGCCGAGTAAGCCAGCTTGTAGAGCGTGCCGACCAGGATCAAATCCTGGTTCCGCCGCAGGTCGCCCCTCGCAATCAGGAGGTAGGCAATGCCAATCACGAACACAAATGCGCCAAGCAAAGTCAGATAACCGCCGAAGGCCGGCAGCTTTTCGCGGATGCCCAGCGCGTCAAAAGCCCGCGTGGGGAAAAAGGTGAAGGTGATGCCGAGCAGAACGTCGTAAACAGCGGCGATGGCGAACAGACCCCGATAGTACTTTTCTTTGGCTGGTTTCATGACATAAGTTTGCCGCAACAAACTTAAAATAATCAAATGAAATTTAACCCAAATTTATTTCTTGCCTGGCTCTGGATCCTCCTCGGCTTCGTCACCGGCATGGTGCTTGGAATGTTCTTTCACGGCGAGAACTGGCTCGGCGGTTACGCCAGTTTCAGGCGCCGGATGTATCGCCTTGGCCACATCTCCTTTTTTGGCCTGGGCGCAGTGAACCTGCTGTTTTATCTGACAACACAAAATTTATCTCTGGCCGGCCCGGCCGTCGGCATCGCCTCGTGGGCTTTCATCATCGGCGCCATCGCCATGCCGGTTTGCTGCGGGGTCATGGCGTATTTCCCCAAAACTCGCCTGATTTTTGCCGTTCCGGTCTTGTCCCTGATTACAGGCGGTGTGTTGACGCTCGCCGCGATTCTCGCAGACGGAAAATACATTGCTCTCAACCATCAACTCTCAACTTTCAACTTCCCATGAAACGCATCGGCTTCATCGCCATGAGCGGTGTGCGCGCGCACAACGCCGAACTCACCCAACTCGGCCTCACCCTGCCCGGCTTCGTGGACCGCAACAAAATCATCGCATCGCTGCCCAGCCTCGGCCTGCTCACCCTCGCCGGGCTGACGCCGAAGAAATTTGACGTGGAGTATCACGAAATCGCCGACCTCAAAAAACTGCCCGAACTGCCGACGGATTTCGATCTGGTCGCCATCAGCACGTTCACGGCGCAGCTCAACGAGGCATACGCAGTCGCCGATTTTTATCGCGCCGGGAAAATTCCGGTCGTGATGGGCGGCATCACCATCAGTTCGCTGCCGGAGGAAGCAAAGAAACATTGCACCAGTGTCGTCATCGGCGAAGGCGAACCGCTCTGGCCGGAAATCCTCGCCGATTTCGACCGCGGCGCGCTCAAGCCAATCTACGCGTCGTCGAAGGAATTTGACCTGGCCGACGCGCCGGTGCCGCGTTTCGATCTGCTTGACCCGGACAAATACAACCGCCTGACCGTGCAGACCAGCCGCGGCTGCCCGCACCGCTGCGAATTTTGCGCCAGTTCCATTTTGCTGACGCCGCGTTACAAGGTAAAGCCGGCGGAAAAAGTTATCGCCGAAATCCGGGAAATCAAAAAAATCTGGCCGCGCCCGTTCATCGAGTTCGCCGACGACAACAGCTTTGTCCACCGCGGGCATTACAAAAAACTTTTGCGTGAACTCGCAAAGGAAAAACTGCGCTGGTTCACCGAGGCCGACGTGCGCGTGGCCGACGACGACGAACTGCTCGGCCTCATGCGCGACTCCGGTTGCCAGCAGGTCCTCATCGGCTTGGAAAGCCCCTGCCGCACAAGTCTTTACGGTGTGGAGTTGAAATCGAACTGGAAACTGCGCCAGCAGGATTTTTACAAGGAAGCCATCGTAAAGATTCAATCCTACGGCATCACCGTCAACGGCTGTTTCATCCTCGGCCTCGACGGCGACACGCGCGACGTGTTCGACGACGTGCTGCATTTCGTGCGCGACTCCGGACTTTACGAGGTGCAGGTGACGTTCATGACCGCGTTTCCCGGCACGCCGCTTTACGCGCGGCTCAAAGCGGAAGGCCGCATCCTCCGTGACCGTGCTTGGGAACTTTGCACACTGTTCGACATCAACTTCCGTCCGAAAAACATGAGCGTCGCCGAATTGCAAAACGGTTTTCTCAAACTGGTGAAACAACTTTACTCCGCCGAAGAAACCCATGAACGCCGGAGCCAATTCAAACGCAGGTTGAAAACGTCGCCGCATTTCGGCCGGCAGGCGGCGCGGGAGGCGCACGCACTCGCGGCGTGACAATTCGATTGAACGGTGAAGCCATTCGGTTCAAAACAACAACACAACCCGGAGATAAACATGAAATACGGCGACATTCAGAAACTCCACGACACCGGTTTCATCACCGATGAGCAGCGGCGGAAAATCATCGAACACTTCAACCTGAAGGAGGACGGCGGCAATAAATTCCTTGCCATCATTTCCATCATCGGCGCGGTGCTCATCGCGGCGGGCATCGCGCTGCTCATCTCCGCGCACTGGAACGAGATTCCACGCGGCGTGAAAATCGCCGGCGGCCTCGCGCTCATGCTCGGCTTTCACGCGAGCGGTTGGTGGCTGCGCGAAGTCCAGGGAATATATCGCAAGACCGGCGAGGCGCTGCAGCTCATTGGCTCCTGCCTGTTCCTTGCCAACATCGCGCTCATCGGCCAGATTTATAACATCGTCTCGCGTCCGCCGGACGCCTTTCTGCTTTGGTGGCTCGGCATCGCGGCGCTGCCGTGGCTGTTGCGCTCCAAGGCCCAGCACATCCTGTTGCTGCTCGCCTTCGGCATCTGGTTCGGTTTGGAAATAAACCAGCGGGACAGCATGATTTTTTGCGGTTCTGACGAGCACCAGTTGATGGTTTACGCATTGCTCGGATTGATTTATCTCGGCGCGGGTTACTGGCTGCGGCGTGGCTCATTTGCCGAATTCGCACCGCTGACGGAAAAACTCGGCTTATTCGCCTTCCTTGTCTTCGTTTATCCGCTGACGTGGAAGGACTTTTTCGGTGGCTGGGAAAATCCCGAAATCCGCCAATGGGTTTTCCCCACTCTCGGCGTGCTCGCATTGCTGCTGCCGGCGATTGGTCTGAAAAATCTCACCGCGCTTACCCGGCAATGGCGCTGGACCTGGTTCGCCGCGTTGTTGGGCATGACGCTTTTCATGACGACGGTATGGTTCGGCTGCTGGCAGCTCAACCACGCCACTGGCGCGCGCTACCTTTACTGGGGCGAATCGTGGAGTTACCTCGCCGGCACGCTGGCGCTCTTTGTCTTTTGCCTGCTGCAAATCCAGGTCGGCCTCCGGGAAGGTTCGCCGTTTCTGGTGAATCTCGGCGTGGTCTTCATTGCGCTCGACATCATCGCCGCTTACTGCGATTTGCTCGGCTCCATGGCGCGCACCGGCCTGATGTTCGTTGTGTCCGGCGTGTTCCTGATTTTGTTCGGTGTTTATCTCGAAAGGAAGCGCCGCGCGCTGATGAAACAAATTGAATCGCAAACTACAGGAGCAAAACTATGAAAAATCCAATCATAAACATGAGTTCGTTCCGCCCTGCGACCATTCCGGTGTCACTGATTCTGATCGCGGTGTGCGCCGGTTGTTTCTCGGTTGCCGCAGAACCGCAAGCCGGCATCGCGCCGGAGCAGCAGAAGCGGCTGGAGTTGATGAAAGCCAAAGGGTCGGACGCCTCGCTGACCATCGTCCCCGTGCGCCTGGCGGGCAAACCCTGGGATCGCGTGACCGAGGTGGTGGGCGTTCTTCTCGAACAGCAGGGATTGAGAAATATTGAGCTTGGACAAACCCCGTTCGAACCGGCTGAAACAAATTTGGAAAGTTTGGCCGCTGCCGTCGGTGCGTTTGTGAAGACGAATCCGATCACCACCGGTTATGCGCTTTATGCTGAATACAATGGCGGTCGTCAAACCGGGTTGAATGAACTGCGGGCGGTCGTCGTGGATCAAACTGGCGCGGTAGTCTGGACGGACCGTCAGACGCCGCAGGACGAAGCGTTCAAGAAACTGGAAGAGCGGGACCCGATGACAATGTCCGTTCTGCTCGTCGAACGGCTGAGTCCGCAACTGGGCCTCAACGAAGAAACGGCCAAGGCGGCCAAACCGGGCAAGATGGCGGCCATTATGGATCAGCGGAGCGGCCTGCCTCCCGAGAATGAAAGGGCTGCCCTTCCCGAACGCCAGAAGGCGATGAAACAAGCGCTGCCCGGCGCGACGCTGCTGGTTTATCCGGCGCGGATTGGCGGGAACAAGGTCAGCGTCCCCAGCGCGACCAACGTCGTGCGGCTGCTCAATGAAGCGGGCTTGTGCAAGGCAGTTCAGTCCGACCGGACGATTCTTCTCAAAACTTCGCTGGCAGATCCGAACGAGTTGAAGGCGCTGTGGAATCTGGCGCGCGAGTTCCGGAATTTTGTCCGGGCCAATCCGCCCGCGGCCGACTACGCGCTTTGTGCCGACTACGTTTTCAATCCGCAAAACGCGGAGCAGGGATTCGTGCATTTCGTGGTGTGCGACCGCAAGGGCGAGTGGGTGATTGTGGACATGCAGAACTCACATCATCCCGATTACCAGAGCGTCGGGGTCATTTCCAGCGACCGTTGCGACCAACTGCTCGTCAAGCGTCTGGAGGGATACCTGAAATGACATCTCTGACAAAGAAACGGATCGCGCCGTGAAACTCAAACTCCTCATCCTCGTCCTCGCGCTCCAAAGCGCCTGGCTGCTCGGCACCGTCGCCGTGCAGGAACACGCGCTCGCCACCGGCAAAGTCATCCTGCTGGAAACCCGCCGCGTGGACCCGCGCGATTTGCTCCGCGGCGATTATTTGGTCTTGAATTACAAAATCAGCGACGTGCCGGTGAATTTGTTTTCGCCGCCGGCGGGCAAGGATTTGCCCTACGGAACGAAAGTGTTCGTCGCGCTCGCGCCCCGCGCGAACCAGTTTTACGAAGTCACGCGCGCCGGCACCAACGAGTTTGTGGTGTCGGCGAATGAAATTCTGCTGTGCGGCAAGAGCGACCGGCGCTGGTGGAGCACCAACTCCATCCACATCGAATACGGCATTGAGAATTATTACGTCGCCGAAGACACGGGCAATCCGGCCGGCAAACTCACCGTGCAGGCCGTCGTGCCCGCGTCCGGCCATCCGAAAATCAAGGAAGTGTTTGTGGACGGCAAACCGTACGCCGAGGCGATGAAAAGCGAAGCGCCGTGAATCACACACTTGGCCGTTGGCTGACGCGAACGCGACTGAATGTCACCGGAGTGAAGAACGGATCTGCCGGTCAGACCACCGTTTTCTCCAGCTTCTTTGGGAGCATGTTGTCCGTCTGACCGTCCGCGAGGGCATTGTCTTTGGCCGGCGTTTCCGTCAGCAAATTCTGAATGGCTTGCAGCACCATCGGGAAGGTGCACTGGTCTTTGATGAAGCGTCGGTTGGCGCCCTCCAAAACATATTCCTCGTCCGCGTCCACAATCGAATTGGTTGACAGAATGATGACCGGAACGGTTTTGAGCCGGGGATTGGCCTGCATGAATTTGAGCACCTCCCCGCCGTCGAACTTGGGCAGCATCAAATCCAGCACCACCAGATCCGGCACCAGCCGGAGCAGAACCTTCATCGCCTCCAAGCCGTCTCTTGCCGACTCGATGGAAAACCCCTCGCGCTCCAAACGACGACCATATGCCGTCTGCACGACCGGGTCGTCTTCGACGTAAAGAATGGTTTTGGCTTTAATCATGTCATGTTTGTCGTTGTCAACACATTGACGTCTTCATCGGCAAAACGCCCATTTCTGCGCCCTCTCATCAGCCCTTGCGGGCTTTTTAGCAGCACTGCTTATGCCACAAATTATGGAAAACGGCGGGACTTTTCCAACCGTCCGCCATCGTGTCGGACGATGCCGGGCAAAAGTTTTTCAATTCACAGTTTGCCGCGTGTAGGGTTAGCTTGGACGCCGTGACCGAATCCCAGATCCCGGACCCGGACCCGGACCCGGACCCCAGACGCCAGACGCCAGACGCCACCTCGGGCTTCTGGGCGCTCTTTGTCACGCAGTTCCAGGGCGCGCTCAGCGACAACGTCCTGAAGTGGCTCGTCGTGTTCATGATCCTCGGCATGAACGTGTCCACCGCCGAGTTGCATCGCGTCGGCGAACTCGTCACCGCCCTGTTTTCACTGCCGTTCATTTTGTTTTCGATGGCGGGCGGCTTTTTCGCCGACCGTTTCAGCAAGCGGACCATCAGCGTGAGCGTCAAAATTTTTGAAATCGGCGTGATGCTCCTCGCGCTCACGGGCTTCTGGTTGAACCAGATTCCGGTGCTGCTGGGCTGCGTGTTTTTGATGGGTGTCCACAGTTCGTTCTTCGGCCCGTCCAAATACGGCCTTCTGCCGGAATTGCTGCCGGAGCGGAAATTATCGTGGGGCAACGGCCTGATCGAACTCGGCACGTTCCTGGCCATCATCCTGGGCACCGTCGCCGCCGCGCAGATGTCAAAACATTTTCACGGCCAACAAGCCTGGTCGGGAATCATTTTGATTGCGCTCGCGGTCATCGGCTTCAGCACGAGCCTCGGCATCACCCGCGTGCCCGCCGCCGATCCCGGCCGGAAATTCCGCGCCAATTTTCTCAACGACTTGTTCGCGCAACTCCGGCTGGTCCGCCGCGACCGGCCACTCACCCTCGCCTTTCTCGGCAATACGTATTTCTTCTTCCTGGGCCAGTTGCTGCAGTTGAATGTGTTTTTTTATGGCGCGCAAATCCTGCACCTGGACGAAATCGGCATCGGCCAGTTGAGCATTGCCCTCGCACTCGGCATCGGCCTCGGCAGCGTGGCCGCCGGTTATCTTTCCGGCGGGAAAATCGAATACGGCCTCGTGCCGCTCGGCGCTTTTGGCATGTCGCTGGTTTCCGTGTGGCTGTCCGCGCCGGGTTTGCCCGTGAACGCTGCGCTCGTCCGGCTGGCATTGCTCGGGTTCGCCGGCGGTTTTTTCATCGTGCCGATCGCGGCGCTGTTGCAACACCGGCCGGACCCGGCAAAGAAGGGCGAGGTGCTGGCCGCCGCGAACCTGCTGTCGTTCGTCGGTATTTTTCTCGCGTCCGGCGCGTATTATTTGCTGGCGGACGTCGCGGGTCTGTCACCAGTCAGGATTTTTTTGTTCGGCGGCCTGCTGACGCTGGCCGGCGCCATCTACGTTTTGTTTTTGCTGCCGGACGCCCTGCTCCGGTTTTTGCTCTGGTGCGCGACCCATTCGTTTTACCGCATCCGCATCCTCGGACGCGACCACATTCCGGCCAAGGGCGGCGCCCTGTTCGTCTGCAACCATGTTTCCTGGATGGACGCGCTGCTGCTCATCGCCTCCACCGACCGGCCCGTGCGGTTTCTGATGTTCAAGGACATTTACGAACAGGCCTGGATGAAGCCGTTCGCGCGCATCCTCGGCGTGATTCCCATTTCTTCCGAGCAGCGTCCGCGCGAATTGATCCATTCGCTGCAAACCGCCAGCGACGCGATCCGGAATGGCGAGGTCGTCTGCATTTTTGCCGAGGGCCAAATCACGCGCATCGGCCAGTTGCTGCCGTTCCGGCGCGGCATGGAACGTATTATGAAGGACGTGGACGCACCCATCGTGCCGGTGGCGCTCGACGGCGTGCTCGGCAGTCCGTCCAGCTTCAAACACGGGCGCTTCGTCTGGAAATTGCCCGCGCGCCTGCCGCATCCGGTCACAGTCAGCTTTGGCCGGCCGCTGCCCGCGAACGCGACCGCGTTTGCCGTGCGGCAGTCCGTCCAGGAATTGCTGGCCGACGCCTGGCGGTATCGGCGCGGCCGGATGCAACCGTTGCCGCGCGCCTTCGTGCGGACGGCGCGGCGGCATCCGCGGCGGTTCGCCATGGCCGACGCGAACAACGCGAAAGTCACGTTCGGCGCGGCGCTGGTGAAATCGGTTTTTCTGGCGCGCCGTTTGAAAAAAATCTGGGCCGGGCAAACCATGGCCGGCGTTTTCCTGCCGCCCTCCGTGCCCGGCGCGCTGGTGAATTACGCCGCGCTGCTCCTGGGCAAAGTGCCGGTGAATTTGAATTATACCGTGTCCGAATCAACGCTGGCCTCGTGCGTCAAACAATGCGACATCAAAACCGTCATCACCTCGCGATTATTTCTCGAAAAAGTGAAGCTGGCGTTGCCGTGCGAAACCGTTTTCCTTGAAGACCTGGTTGGCGCTCCGGTTCGGAGTTCCGGCTTTAGCCGGTCCAGTCCGCCTGAAGGCGGAACTCCAAACGTTGTGAAGCTAGGCCGCGCGGAATTCGGCGCTCCATCGGCGTGGGAGAAAATCACGGCCTGGCTGATGGCGAAATTCCTGCCCACCGGTTTGCTGGAACGCGCGCTGTTTTCAAATCATAAATCGGAAATCATAAATCATAAATCCCTGGACTCTCTGGCCACCGTGATTTTTTCCAGCGGCAGCACCGGCGAGCCGAAAGGCGTCATGCTGTCGCACTACAACATTGGCTCGAACATCGCCCAGCTCGAGCAGGTGTTCGGCCTGGACCGGCGCGACCGCATCCTCGGCATCCTGCCCTTTTTCCATTCGTTCGGTTTCACCGGCACACTGTGGCTGCCGGCGGTCCTGGGCGTCGGCGTGGTTTACCACCCGAATCCGCTCGACGCCAAGGCCATCGGCCCGCTCGTCCGCGATTACGCCGTCACGTTTCTGCTCGCGACGCCGACGTTCCTGCAGCTTTACCTGCGCGGCTGCGCGCCGGCGGATTTCGGCAGCCTGCGCCTGGTGATGACCGGCGCGGAAAAATTGCCCGACCGGCTGGCGACCGCGTTCGAGGAACGTTTTGGCATCCGGCCAATGGAAGGTTACGGCTGCACCGAATGCGCGCCGGTGGTGGCGGTAAACGCGCCGGATTTCCGTTCCGCCGGTTTTCATCAGGTCGCCGTCAAACGCGGGAAAATCGGCCATCCCCTGCCGGGCGTGAGCGTGCGCATCGTCAGCCCGGAAAATCCGTGGAGCGTGGAAAATCTGCCGCTCGGCCAGCCGGGCCTGATGCTCGTGCGCGGGCCGAACGTGATGCGGGGCTACCTCGGCAAACCGGAAAAAACCGCCGAGGTATTGCGCGACGGCTGGTACTGCACCGGTGACGTCGCGGCCCTCGACGAGGACGGTTTCCTGCAAATTACCGACCGCCTGAACCGCTTCAGCAAAATCGGCGGCGAAATGGTGCCGCACATCAAGGTCGAGGAAAAATTGCACGAACTCGCCAATGCGACCGAACTGACGTTCGTCGTCACCGGCCTGTCGGACGAAAAGAAAGGCGAACGGCTCGTCGTGCTGCACAAGCTGCCCGACGCCGGGCTGGCAGCGTGTCTGGAGAAACTGGCGCAGTGCGACCTGCCGAATCTCTGGAAACCGCGCGCCGACCGGTTTTTCCGCGTGGACCATTTCCCATTGCTCGGCACCGGCAAGCTGGATTTGCGGAAGGTGCGCGAAACGGCAACCCAGCTTGCGGCGGCGGTTTAACGCAGAGACGCAGAGACGCAGAGGTTCGCAGAGAAGACCAATAAAAAAAACTCTGCGCTTCTCCGCGTCCTCGGCGCCTCTGCGTTGAAATGTTTTTCAGGTTGACAGGAACCTCAGTCTGATTCCTGGCTCTTCATCCTTGTTCGGATGGGGAATTCTGTTAGACATCGCCCCATGTCCGGCCCGCGTGCTTCGTCCAGTGCGTCCGTGTTCCTGGCTGAATCGTTGGTGCGCGCCTTTGTCGGGCTGGTCACGCGCCTGTTTTATCCCCTGCGCGTGCGCGGGCTGGAAAATCTTCCGCGCCGGGGTGGCGTCCTGCTTATCAGCAATCACGTTTCCTTCGTGGACTGGCTGCTGTTGACGGCGGCGGCGGGCCGGCCGGTGCGCTTTCTTATCGGCAAGGAATTTTACGAATCGCCCTGGCTCAACCCCTTCGTGCGCGTCGCGCGCGTCATCCCCATCCCGTCCGGATTCCGTCCGCGTGAAGTTGTGCTCGCGCTGCGGCGCTGCGGTGACGCCATCCGGAACGGCGACGGCGTGTGCGTTTTTGCCGAGGGCGGCATCACGCGCACGGGCGCATTGCAGCCGTTCCAGCGCGGCTTCGAGAAAATCATGCGCGGCGTGGACGCGCCCATTGTGCCGGTGGCGCTCGACGGCGTGTGGGGCAGCATCTTCAGTTTTGCCGGCGGAAAATTTTTCTGGAAACGGCCGCGGCAGCTCCGCCGTTCCGTGACGGTGAATTTTGGCCAACCCCTGCCGCCCACCGCCACAGCGGGCGAAGTACGCGCCGCCGTGGAAAAACTCTTGACCGCGAATGACACGGATGAACGCGGATAAGGCGAAACGCATTGCATCTGTAGGAGACGACGTAAGGAGACTCCATCCGCCCCCCGATCTGCCGTTCATAATCCCTGATGGCCAACCTGATCAGAGTCTCGTGACCTCGACTCCTACGGAAGAATGTAGGAGACGACGTAAGGAGACTCCATCCGCCCCCCGATCTGCCATTTATAATCCCTGATGGCCGGCTTGATCAGAGTCTCGTGACCTCGACTCCTACGGAAGAATGTAGGGGACGACGTAAGGAGTCTCCATCCGCTCCCCGATCTGCCATTCATAATCCCTGATGGCCGACCTGATCAGAGTCTCGTGACCTCGACTCCTACAGAAGAATGTAGAAGACGACGTAAGGAGTCTCCATCCGCTCCCCGATCTGCCATTCATAATCCCTGATGGCCGACCTGATCAGAGTCTCGTGACCTCGACTCCTACAGAAGAATGTAGAAGACGACGTAAGGAGACTCCATCCGCTCCCCGATCTGCCATTTATAATCCCTGATGGCCGACCTGATCAGAGTCTCGTGACCTCGACTCCTACGGAAGAATGCAAGAGATGACGTAAGGCGTCTCTGACTTTTGGGGTCTTGGATCCGGGTTCTGGCTCCTTGGTTATTGGAGCGGTGGCCTCGATTCCTGCCAAAAAAATCCGCGCCCATCCGCGTAATCCGCGGTGGAAATCAGAGCGGCAAAAACTCCGGCCGCATCCCCTTCCCGTCACAATGCAAAATGGCCACGCTGCGCTCCAAGCCAAACTTCGGTTTGCCTGCGTAGCCCGGATTCAAATACAGCACCCCGTCAATCGTCTCGCTGAACGCCTTGTGCGTGTGGCCGAACACCACCGCGTCCGGCCGTTCCCGCGCGATGCGCAACCGGAGTTCCTCGGTCGTCGCGCGTGGGTTCACGATGTGCTGAACCAGAAATTTGCGCCCGGCCAGCGTAACAACCTCCGTGAGCCGGAAGGTTGGCGAATTGTCCGTGTTGCCCAGCACCGCCGTGACCGGCGCCACCGCTTCCAGTCCGGCGACGATGCCATCCGACCCGATGTCGCCCCCGTGCAAAATGTGCCCCACACCGGCGAACAGCCCGGGAATCTTCGGGTCGAGCCAGCCGTGCGTGTCCGAGATGACGCCAATTTTCATACTCCCGGAGGGACGAGCTTTGCGAGTCCCCAATTCCCAAAATAATCAGGGACTCGTATAACTCGTCCCTCCGAAAATGTGTAACTCACGCCTTGGTTTCCTCCGGCGTTTCCTCGGCTTCGGGTTCCTCGTCGTCGCGCGCGCCGGCCATTTTGTCGGCGGGCGATTCGGCGCTTTCCGTCAGTTTGGCCGAGCCGGCAAACAGCGCGGTGAACAGCCCGCCGCTCCCCAGCGTGTTGCGGAACAGCTCCCACGTCGTCGGATGCACGTCCAGCCGCCCGGTCGTCAGCGCCTGGATCCAGCCGGCAATCGTCTTGGCGTAGGCCGCGTCCTGCAGCCATGACAGCGTGTTGGTGACGAGATAAAAAATCACCGCGCCCAGCAAACCGCCCATGAGCAATTTCAAAAACGCCGCGCGCCGTCCGAACCACCTGCCCAGCCCGATCAACCCCGCGTAAATCGCGTAGTTCAGCAGCAGGCAGGAGCTGAGCGGCGCGACGTGATAATAAAAAACGTTGAGCGCCACGTCGGTGGCCAGCATCGTGCCCAGCGGCAGCCACCACGCCGACGCGCCGCGGAAGTACACGCCCGCGCAAAACGCCAGCGCCGTCGCCGCGCTGAAATTCGGCGGGAACAGCCCCGGCCAGCGGCTCAACGCGAACAGCGCCAGAAATATCACCGGCAGCCAGCGATTCCACTTTGCCTTCACTGCCGGACATCATACGCCGGGCCGGGCCGGTTTCAAACCCGGAATTATTCGGGACTGCCTTGTCAGGGCGGGGAATTGTTCGTGGTGCCGGGGGGCGGTTCGTGAAAGGGTTTGCCGGCGCGGTAAAGCGCCAGGAGCTGCTGGTTGATCGCCGCGAACCGCGTGTCCCCCGCGGCGGCGCTCAGGGCCACCGCCTTTTCTGCGGTGGCCACGGCTTCGGTGAAGCGCCCCGCCTCGGCGTCAGCCGCCGCCAGGGTTCCGACCATGCCGGCGTTTTGGTATTGGGTCAGCCGGCAGGCGCGCCCGGCGAACCGGACCGCGTCGGCTCCGTTGCGCACCGCGGCGTCCGGGCACGTCGCCAGCAGCCAGGCGGCGTTGTTGAGCGCTTCCAACGAGTCCGGCAGGCGGACCAGCACCCGGCGGTATTCGGCGGCGGCTTCGCGAAAGTTTCCGGTTTCGTAGAGCAGGCTGGCGAGGCGCAGACGCAGCCCGGGTTCCGGCTGCAGCCGGACGGCTTCGCGCAAAGGTTTTATGGCCTCGGCCTTTTTCCCCTGCTCCAGCAGGGCCGAGGCGTAGGACTGCTGGGTGTCCGCATCGGCGTATTTGATTTTCAACGCGGCCTGAAATTGATTTTCCGCCTCGGCAAATCTGCCCCGCAGCGACAAGGCCCGGCCAAGATTGCTGTGCGCGCTGGCATCTTTCGGGCAAAGCTTCAACGCCACTTCGAATTGTTCCATCGCGTCGTCAAGTTTGTTTTGATCGGCCAGAACGCAGCCGAGGTTGTTGTGCGCGGTCCAGGACGCGGGATTTTTTGCCAGCGTGTCGCGCCAGAGCATTTCGCCGCTGGCAATGACCCGCGCGCGTTGCCAGGTCAACGCCGAGAGCGACAGCACCAGCGCCGCGGCGGCAAAAATCAATGCGCGGGTGGGCAGCAGTTTCCGCAGCCCGGCCGCCGCCAGCGCCGCCAGCGCCGCGAGGGGCAGATATTGGAAGTGGTCGGAAACCCGCGAAATCGCCAGGTAATCCATGCTGATGAATCCCAGCACCGGAAGCAAATTGACGGTGTAGCAGCCCAGCCCGAAAAGCGCGGCGCGCCCCCAGCTTCGCCGGAACCAGCCGCACAATCCCAAAACGCCCGCCCACAAAATCGCCGGGGCGTATGCCGCCGGGCCGGTTGAATCAATTTCCCACCGCGGATAGATCAGGCTCAACTTCAGCGGCCACAGCGCCTTGCCGAGATAAAACCAAAGCGCCCGGCCGGCTCCCGCGAGCCGCCCGCCAAAATCCCCGGTCTGAACCGGATCACCGCCCGCCATCGCCTGGGCCTGAAACCAGACCGTCAGACAGCCCAACAGCAGCGCCAGCACGAAAAAAGGGCTGACCCGCCACACATCCTGCCGCGTCATTCGCCCGCGCTGCCACCACGCGCAGACGAGCAGCACCGCCGGCAGCATCACCGTCGTCGTCTTGGCGAGCATGGCCAGGAGAAAGGCCGCCAGCGACAGCCAGTGCCAGCGGGTGGCGCCGGCTTTCCGGCCTGGAACTTGTGCGCCCTCAAAATTCAGAAACCACAGGACGCTCAACAGGTAAAAGGGCAGTGACAGCGTGTTCTTCATCTCGGAAATCCAGGCCACGGAAGTCGCGCAGACCGGATGCACGGCCAAGATCGCTGCCGCCAGCCACGCCCCCGGAATTTTGAGCCGCGCCAGCACCCGCCACAGCAGCAGGCAACCGCTCGCGTGCAGCAGCACGTTCACCGCGTGATAACCTGCGGGATGGTTTCCCCACACCTGCCATTGCAGCCACAAAGCCGCGAGCGTCAGCGAAAAATCCGTCTGGAACCAGACCGTGCGCAGGTTCATTTGCCCGCTTACGAGCGGATTCCGGTTCACCAGCAGCGTGTCGTCCCAGACGAATTGTCCGCGCAGCGCCGGCCAGTAAGCCGCGAACACCAGCAGAACAATGACCGCCGCGCCGGCGGCGAATTCCCCCCGTTCCTTCCCGCCCCCGTTGGCCGGCTGCGGCCATGCCTTCGCCGGAGTTGCGCCCGGTTCGTGATTTCCTGTCATGACTCTTCTCGTTGTGGAAGCGCCCGCGTCGAAAGTTGCGACATGCTACGCCGGTGCAAACGAACAACAAGCGGGAACTTTGAACCATCCGCCGCGAATGTGACCGCGAAGGTCGTTTCGTGTTCAAACCCGCAGGACAGGCGTCGCGCCTGTCTCCATCTTCAGGCAGCCCAAAAAATCAGAGACAGGCAGGATGCCTGTCCTGCGATTCTCTGCGAACCTCTGCATCTCTGTGTCTCTGCGTTAAAATCCGCGTTCATCCGCGTAATCCGCGCCATCCGCGGTAAAAAATCCGTTTCATCTGTAGTTCATCTGTGGCTAAATGTTCCCCATGTCTGCCATCCCCAAGACCATGCGCGCCGTCGTTTATCGCGGCGTGAACGACTTGCGCCTCGAAACCGTACCCGTCCCGCGCATCGGCGCCCACGAATTGCTCGTCCGGGTCGCCGTCTGCGGCGTCTGCCCCACCGACATCAAAAAAATCCAGCACGGCACCGTGCCGCCCCCGCGCATCTTCGGCCATGAAACTGCCGGCACGATTGTGAAAATGGGGTCTGGGGTTTCGCGTCTCGGGTTTGGGTTCAAGCCTGGCGACCGCGTGGCGCTCCACCATCATGTCCCGTGCGGCGATTGCCATTTCTGCCGGCACCGCGCCTTCGCCCAGTGCGAAACCTACAAACGCACCGGCATCACCGCCGGCTTCGAACCCGCCGGCGGCGGCTACGCCGAATACGTCCGCGTGCTGCCGTTCGTCCTGCCCGGGGTCGTAAAAATCCCGGCGACCAATTCCTTTGACGAAGGCGCCCTGCTCGAACCCGTCAACACCGTCCTCAAGGCCGTGCGCCGCCTGAACCTGCTGCGCGGCGACGCCGTGCTCGTGGCCGGACAGGGACCGATCGGCCTCATGTTCACGCGCCTGCTGCAACTCCAGGGCGTCCGCGTCCTCGCCACCGATTTGTCGGCAGCGCGCCTGCGCCTCGCCAGAAAATTCGGCGCGCAATGGACGTTTAACGTAGGACAGGCGTCCCGCCTGTCTCCAGCTTCAGGCAGCCCGAAAAAGTCAGCGACAGGCAGGATGCCTGTCCTACGATTTGGATTCGACGCCGCCGTCATCGCCGTTCCTTCCGACGCCGTCGTCCAACAGGCCCTGCAACTCGTGCGCGGCGGCGGACAAGTCCTGTTGTTCGCCCATACCAAACGCACTCCGCACGCCGCACTCCCAGCTCCCAGCTCCCAGCTCCCAGCCCCCATCTCCCAACTGGATTTGGCTTCCATCTGTCTCGACGAAAAAGACCTCATCGGCAGCTACTCGTCCGATTTCACGCTTCAGCGCGAAGTGGCGCGTCTGGTGTTCTCGCGCCAGTTGGATGTGCGCCGTTTGATCACCCATCGTTTTCCGTTGGAACAAACCGCTGCTGCCGTCGCTTTGGCTGCCCGCCCGACGGAAGATTCGTTGAAAATCATCGTAGGAGCCGACGTAAGGAGGCTCTGACTTTCCCTCTCGTCTTGCTCGGTTGAAAGCTGAGGGTTGAGAGTTGAACGTTTTCGTGTTCAAACCCGCCGGACAGGCGTCGCGCCTGTCTCCATCTCTTCAGGCCGCCCAAATAAGTCAGAAACAGGCAGGATGCCTGTCCTTACGGCTCCGCGCCTCTGTGGCGTGGCCGCATGGCGCAGTTTTAGGCGGCTTTACGCCCTCAATTTCGACCATTTCGTGTCTTTTTGGCCTGTTTCTGGCCACCCCTCCGCCCGGCTTCGCCCGGTGCCATCGTCTTAACAACCTTTGAATAAACAACTTTCAACTTTTGACCCCTTTGCCGCGTCGAAGCGGCACGAGGACTGCTAAAGTACCCGGAAAATCGTTCAAAAATATTTTAAAAAACTATTGACACTGCCTTGCGAGTTTGAGATATTGGTGACACACACGGTAACACCAAAACTCAACCGAAGCACAAAAATGAGAACTAAAACACTACTTATGGCGGGTGCCGCGCTCGTGTTCAGCCTCGCTATGTCCTCGCAAGCTCAAGTCTATTCACAAAATGTCGTTGGCTACGTGAATCGCGTAATACCGGCTTACCCGGGCTACGCGCTGATCGCCAATCCATTCGACACCGGCAACAACGTTTTGTCCAATTTATTGCAAACCCTTCCTGTGGGAAGCAAAGTCATCAAATGGGACTACGTCAGTAAATCATTCGACCTCGTTTACACCAGGAACGCCATCGGGTCCGGTTGGGTTCCAGCCGGTTCTCAAACGGTCAAGTTGAATCCCGGTGATGCCGCGTTTGTACTGTTGGCGACAACCAATACCACCCCTTTTACAAACACCTTTGTTGGGACGGTGTTACAGGGTAATTTAGCCGGCACCAACACTATGATCCCTGGCTACTCGCTGCTATCCTTTCCAGTACCCGTAGCCGGTCCTGTGACAAATTCAATCATAGCTTTGAACGCTTCTTTGCCAGCTTTACCGACAGGAAGCAAGCTTATGGAGTTTGATGAGGTTGGCCAGAGTGGCTTTACCGAGATATTCACAAGAAATGGAATAGGTTCAGGCTGGGGACCTAGCGTTCCGAACATAACGCCGGCGACGGGATTTTTCATTCTCGATAATGGGAGCACCAATAACGCGTGGAACATAAATTTCACAGCTCAATAAACAATAAATAAATTGACCCTAAAGAAAAAATATAAACAACAACAACAACAACAACCAAAACCTAAAAATAGTATGAAAAAACTTGTAATAGCAACGGCGATGTCATTGGGGTTGCTTGCCTCATCCTACGCGCAAGGCTTCTTTGATTTCGATAATTCGGCCAATTATACAGGAGACACGTCTGCGTTTGGCATCATTACCATTGGCACACTCGGCGCGGCTGGCGAAGGCTCTGTCGGTGCAGCTGTCGGCTCGGGTTCAGCGCCCCAGTACAGTGTGGGCTATATCTGGCTTCTTGGCACCACATATTCCGGCGATTCACTCACCCCCACTGCATTTTTGGGGGATGGCGCTTCATATGGCGCACAGGTGTTGAGCAATAATGTAAATTTTCCGGCGGGGAATCCGGGCATGACTGGGTTTTACGGGGACGCGCCGACCGGTGACGTTGGCGATGGTGCCGGCTTATATAGTGCGGGCGCAGTTGAGGTGGCTGCAACCGGCCTGCCTGACTTGACGCTGATTACCGTTCAAATCGTAGCGTGGTATAACCCGACCGGGACTGGCACCTTCGCGGCAGCGTATGCTAGTGGTACGCAGAACGTTGGCTGGTCAACGCTGGAGACGATCAAGCTGGTGGCTGGAACGGACCAGGCCTCTCAAGACACGACTGGCATTCCTGGCTTCACAGTGCAACCGGTTCCGGAGCCGAGCACGCTGGCGTTGGCGGGTTTGGGCGGTCTGTCGCTCTTGCTGATGCGCCGTCGCAAGTAAAGTAAGCCGACTCCAATTTTTAGGTTTCAACCCCCGCTCTGGTTTCAGGGCGGGGGTTTTTGTTTTCCCCCGTTAATTTCGTAGGAGACGAGGTAACGAGTCTCCATCTGAAAAACCGTAGGAGACGACGTAAGGAGACTCCATCTGTTTCTCCACCATTCATGGCCCCTGATGAACGGCTTGATCAGAGTCTCGTCACCTCGACTCCTACAAAAAACCGTAGGAGACGACGTAAGGAGGCTCCATCTGTTTCCCGATCTGCCATTCATGGTCCCTGATGACCGGCTTGATCAGAGTCTCGTTACCTCGACTCCTACTAAAAAACCGTAGGAGACGAGGTAACGAGTCTCCATATTAAACCGGAAGAAGCCGGAAACCGCAGGAGCCAACGTCCGGAGTCTCCATCTCGGCTTCTGCCTTCCGGACTCCGAACTCCGAACTTGCGAAATCAGTCAGAGTCTCGTGACCTCGACTCCTACGTTCCGATTTCTACTCCTACTTGAGGCTGCCTCGAATTGACGGACAGAGAATTGGATAAACGTGTATGCTGAAAGCTATCAAAGAAACCTCTGTCAAAATCCGTCGGAAGTTCGACCAAACCTTCAAGCGCGAAGCGGTCCAGAACTGGCTTGCCAGTGGGAAGTCCGCTCAAGTCATCGCCCAGGAGTTGGGGCTGCTGCCCAACCGGCTTTATGCCTGGCGCAAGCGCTTTGCCCCGGCTGACCCTGGGGGGAGAGGGTCAGCCGGGGCAAAGCCCGGCTCGATGGCCGATCTGCAGGGCCAGCTGGAAGCTGCTCAGCGTGAGATCCGGCACCTTCGCGAACAACGAGACATTTTAAAAAAAACACTGGGCATTCTCTCCGAACCGTCGCCCAACGCTATGAACAGATCGACGCCATGAAAAACGATTACTCGATCCGGGCCTTGTGCGAGCATATGGAAGTCTCGCCCAGCGGCTATTACGACTGGCTCCATCGGCGCACGGCTCCTGGCCCACGTGCACTGGCCAACCAAACCCTGGCCCAACAGATCAAAGTGATTCATTCCCAAAGCCGGCAAACTTACGGTAGCCCACGCATTGTCAATGCGCTGCACAAACGGGGTTGCCATCACGGCCGCAATCGCGTCGCCCGTCTCATGCAGGCAGCGGGGCTGTATGGACGCCAGCGGCGCCGCTATCGGGTTCAGACCACCGACAGCAACCATGACCAACCCATCGCCCCCAACCGCCTGGCCCAAGCTCCCAAGGCCACGGCACCCAACCAACTCTGGGTAGCCGATATCACCTACATTCAAACCCACGAAGGCTGGCTCTTTCTGGCCGGCATTCTCGACCTCTACAGCCGCAAGCTCGTTGGCTGGGCCATGAGCGATCACCTCGACACCTCCCTGGTATTAAAAGCTCTGGCCATGGCCGTACTGCATCGGCAGCCGCCCCTCAATCTGCTGATCCACTCCGATCGCGGCGTCCAATATGCCAGCGCCAATTACCGCCAAGCGCTCCACCAGGCCGGTCTGGTCGCCTCCATGAGCCGCAAAGCCAATTGCTACGACAACGCCACCATGGAAAGCTTCTGGAGCACCCTTAAACTCGAACTGATCTATCGCCGCGACTTCGCTACCCGCAGCCAAGCTCGCACCGAAATCTTCGATTACATCGAATCCTTCTACAATCGCCACCGCGCTCACAGCGCCTTGGGTTATCTTTCACCCCTTGACTTCGAAAACCAAAACAACTAACCAAATGACTCCAACTTCAGCGTCCGTTTTTTCGAAGCAAGC
>CAWJHF010000009.1:0-542666 GCA_963842445.1 uncultured Verrucomicrobiae bacterium
TGTTGGAACAAAAATCCCACGGCGAACGCCACCCCCGCCAGACTCAGCACCGTGCAAAAGAAATAGGGTTTCTTCTCGTTGAACGCCCGCCAGCGCAACGTGCTCTCCGGCATCAAATTCATTTCCACCGGACAGTGCGCCAGATTCCGCAAACCCAGACCCACGACTTCACCGAGGGAATGCGCCACGCGCGCGAGTTCCTCCAGACTCACGGCTGGATCAATCTGCACGTTGCGGAAGGGATTGAAGTATTCAACCGGCACGTTCAGTTTCTCTGCGAAAAACTGCGCCGTGTAAGGCATGATGGACGCGCCGCCGGACAAAAACAGGCGCTGCGGCGCCGAGCCGCTTTGTTGCCCGCGATAGAACTGAATCGTCTGGTTGACCTGGATATGCAGCTTGGTCATGAACTGCCGCGCGATCTTGGAAATGGCCGCCTGATTCGGATTTTCCGGTTCCTCATATGCGCCGCCCAGACTCACGAAGCCCTCGGCGATCTTGATTTGCTCCGCCACGCCAAATTTCAATTTGGCCTCGTTCGCAAAATCCTGCGTGATGGCATTCGCCCCCAGATTGATGCTGCGGGAAAACACCTTTCCCTTTTCGAAGAACAGCAGGTTGCTCGTCTTGGCGCCAATGTCCAGCAGCATGGTGCAATCTTCCAGGTCGCCATAATTGTAACGGAAGGCATTGCAGAGCGCGGCGGGCGAAGCGTCGCACAGGTTCAGCCGCAGCTTGGCCTGCTCGGCCACCCGGAACAGGCCCTCGACCACGTCGGATTTGATGGCCACCAGCAGCACTTCGAGTTCGCCGCTGGGCGCCGAACCGAGAATCTGGTAATCCCACACCACCTCCGCCAGCGGGAACGGCACGTTTTGCTGCGCTTCATACTGGATGATCTGCGTCACCTTGCCCGCGTCCACCGGCGGCAGTTTGACAAATTTGGAAAACACGTGGAAACCGGGCGCGCAGACGTTGACGTTTTTGGACTGGATGTTTTTCTCGACCAGCACATCTTGAAGCGCCTTGAGCATGGTCGCTTCGCGTGTGGATTCCTGCGCGCCTTCGGCGCCGAGCGGCTTGATGGCAAAACCCTTGAGACGCAACCCACCGGCTTCGTTGACTTCAAACTCGCCGAGCTTAAGGTTGCCCGCGCCAAAATCAATCGCCAGGAATGATTTGATGTTCAGCATGGTCGCTTGCTTCGTTGGCCGTCACAAAACGTGCGCACTTTCACAGTTTTGATCTGGCAGCCCGTGCTGATTACGCGAAATTGTTCAAACGGTCAAACCAAATCGCTGAAAAATGTTCCACCCGGCCTCTCAATAAAATATTGCATCCGGCGCCTGGCTCTGGCTTTATCCCTGTGGCAGGCATGAACCATTGCCGCATGAAAATTCTTTATTCCGGCCACGTGCAGGGTGTCGGTTTTCGTTATAGTGCGAAAACCGCCGCCACCGGTTTTGAAATTGCCGGCATCGTGCGTAACTTGGCGGACGGGCGAGTCGAACTGACCGCCGAAGGCGCGCGCGCGGAACTCGAGGCGTTCCGCCAGGCCATTCGTGGCGCGGGACTGGCCGGTTTCATCCGCGACGAAAACGTGACGTGGAGCGAGGCGCAAGATGAATTTCATGGATTTGAGATTGTTCATTAAAGAATGAAATACGCCATCATCGCTGACATTCACGGCAATCTGGAAGCGTTCCAGACCGTTTTGGCCGACATCAAAAGCCAGAACGTCACGCACATCGTTTGCCTTGGCGACGTCGTCGGCTACAACGCCAATCCCAAGGAATGCCTCAAAATTGTCCGCGAACTGAATGTCCCCTGCGTAAAAGGAAACCACGACGAATACTGCTCCACGGATGACAGGCTCGAAGGTTTTAATCCGCATGCCGCCGACGCCGTCCACTGGACCCGCGCGCAACTGAACGCGGAAGAAAAGCAATGGCTGCGGGATCTGAAATATACCCGCATGGCCGCCAACTTCACGATCGTGCATGCCACGCTCGACGCGCCGCAACGCTGGGGTTACGTTTTTGACAAACTCGCCGCCGCCGCCAGTTTTCCGTATCAAAACACCCAGGTCTGTTTCTTCGGCCATACGCACGTGCCCGTCGCCTTCATGCGCGACACCGTGGTGCGCGGCGGCACGTATTCCAAATTCAAAATTGACCCGGCCAAAAAATATTTCATCAACGTCGGCGCCGTCGGCCAGCCCCGCGACAACAATCCCAAGTCTGCCTACGTCATTTACGACATGAACGCCGGCACCATCGAACTGCGCCGGCTGGATTACGACATTCCCGCCGCCCAGAAAAAAATCCTCGCCGCCGGCCTGCCCGAACGCCTCGCCGAACGGCTCGAGTTTGGAAGATAATAAATCGGGTCCGCCCAATGGACTGGCCGGACGGAGTTCGCTCACATTGGCGTTTGCCACGGCACTTCGTAAATGCGCACGGCGTTGCGAATCCCCCTGACCGTGACCGGAAACATTTCGACGCACGTGCCGGCCAGCGCCGGGTCATCGCGTAATAAATGGTTGTAGGTCGTGTCGCTGATGATGATGCGGCCGCTGCCGGAAACGTTTTCCAGCCGGGCGGCAAGGTTTACCTCGCGGCCAAACACCGTGTAATTGTATTGGTGCGCTTCCGATCCCATGAGACCGACGGTGACCAGCCCGGTATTGATGCCCGTGCCGAACTGCAGGGCGCGCAACGGCGGCCTGGGCGGCAGGCCGGCGGAAAGCCGCGCGCGATTTTCGACCTCGCGCGAGGCATTTTCGGCCAGGCGCTTTTGATTCAATTCATGGATGGCGCGTTGGGCGTCAACCGCAGCGCGCACGCAGGCCAGCGCGTGTTTTTCGTTGGGCGTCGGCGCGCCCCAAAACGCCATCACGCAGTCTCCGATGTATTTATCGAGCGTGCCACCGTGTTTTTTCACTGCGTCGGCGACGACGGAGAGGTAAAGGTTCACCGTGTTCAGCGTTTCACGCGCGAATTCGTCAAAGCACGCCTCCGCCGTGTCGAGGTCCAGTTGCCGTTCACGCACAAATTCCGCGACGCGCTCCTGCATTTCATCCGTCAACGTGGTGAACCCGCGCACGTCGGCGAAAAACACCGTCAATTCACGGCGCGCGCCGCCGAGGGAGAGTTTTTCCGCGCTCAACAACTCGTTCATCACGTCGGGTGAAACAATTTTGGAAAAGACGGATTTTACGCGGCGCTGTTCCCTTTGTTCAAACACGACCCGGTAGGTGACGAGGCTCACATGCTCGACCAGCATCGCACCGGCCAGTGGAAACACCAGCGGCAACCAGTAGCGGTATTGGATGAAGGCAAAAAATCCGGCGCCGACATAGGCGAGCATCAGCACCAAAACCGCCGCGCTGGCGGAAACGGCGCGCAGTTGCCAGGTCAGAAAGGCCGTCAGCGCGCCGAGCAAAATGATGAGCGCGATTTCCTTGGGCAGCGAAGCGCGGCGGATAAACTGACCGATGATGACGGAATTGGCGACGTTCCAATACTTGCTGACGAGCAGCGTGTCGCGTTCGAGCGGTGTTGCGCCGCGGTCGGTCAGGTCGTTGCCTTGCGCCGCCGAGCCGAAGACAACGAGCCGGTCGCGAAAGTCGTTGGGCAATTCATTGGTTTCGCCGCTCAATCGCAGCTTGTCCTGCTGGAGCAAACTTTCAATCGGCGCATGCAACAGGCGGGGGTCGTTTGGCGTGAGCCGCCAATCAATGTAAAAATAACCGTTGGCGTCCACGGGAAGGATGCGCTCGATGCCATTTGCACCGCGCAACGTGATGCGACCGTGCGGCAAATCCACCTCAGCGTGATCCAAATCCAGTTTCAAATCACGTGCGGCGAGTTCGATCCCCAGGTCCCAGACGCGCTCGTCGGTAAAGGCTTTGGCCTTGGGCGGCAGGCCGGGTGGCAGCTTGTCGCCGAGAAAGTCGGCGAGTTCAAAATTATTTTCCGCGTCCACGGGAATTTCGATGGCGTTGGTGGCACCGGTTTGCGGCAAAATGATTTTGCCGGGAGCAAAACGCGCGTTGGAAATATCCAGGCGGATTTCCGGTCTGCCCGGATCGGGTTTGTCCGCAAAATGCCGAATCATCGGATGCCACCGACGAATGGTGCAGAAGGCTTTGACGCGGCGCAAAACGCCGTCCGAATCCTTTTCCGTCGAAATGTCACCGATGGCCAGCGCGTTGGTGGCGAACAAATCCGGAAGCGTTGCTTCGGGCATGACGGCGATGAAGACGTTGTTTGCACGGCGCATTTGCAGCGCGAAAAAGTCGTCGGATTCCATCAAACCGCCGTTGGCCATCTGCACCGGCGGATGGTCGCGACGCAACTCGCCGAACAGCACGTCGAAGGCGACGGCTTTGGCGCCTTGCTCGGAAAGTTCCTCGACGAGCCGGCCATAAACCTGCCGCGGCCAGTAAAGGCCATAGCTGTATCCGAACTGGCCGCTTTTGACGGCGGCAATGCTGGATTCGTCCATAGAGACGAAAGCCAGGTTGGTGGCGGTGGCCGCGGGAAATTTTTGGGCCGCGCGAACCCGGAGGTCGTAAGTCATCCGCTCCAGCCGTTCGAAGAAATCGAATCGCAACAGGCGGACACCGCATACGAGCGCGAGGACGACGACTGCCAGAATGGCCGGCGTGCGTTTGAGGGGTTTGACGTTCACCGCGCCCAATTAAACAAAAAACCAGAGCAACTCAAGGCTGCTCTGGCTCAATCCTGCGTTGTTGACAAATTCTATGGAGTCAACTGGATAGTGACTGCGCCACCACTGCCACCGACTACGCCACTACCGCGGACTACCACCGGTGTCGGCGCTCCGACAGCATAATGACCGGAGGTGGGGGAAATGAAGCAGAAAGTCCGGTCATACATGAACGAAACGATTTCCACATACACAGTGTCCAGCGCCGTGAGGTTTTGCTGCAACAAATTAAGCAAGTCCGGCGGCAACGGAGAAATTTGACCGGTTTGAGGATTAAATTGATTGCCTTCACCGACCAGATAAGTCACCGGCGCGCCGTTTGGCCCGACGAGGGATAGCAGCACGGAATTTTTGAGAACCGCGCACCACCCGCTCGCGTCAATTTCAAACAACGTGCCGCGCACACCGGCAATGCCGTTGGGAATTTTAACAAGGTACTCGGACGCCGCCGAAAGCTTTTTGACGCTGGCAAAGATGCGGCCCTGCTTTAAATCCAGTTCCGTGTCGCTGACGGTGTCCAGGCCGGTGTCCGAGACGGTTAATTTGTCAATGGCCAGCATGGTGTCGCCCGTCATGCGGACCATGTTCTGTTCGACGGAAGGTTTGTAATCAATCATACCGCGAATGTTGGCATCCGGGGCCGGCCCGATCCGGTCGGGCCACGGTGCGGCTTGCGGCATTTCAACGGTCTTGCCCAGTACCATGTCCACAGTGGCGTCGTGCGCCGTTTGAATGATGGCCCCCGCGCTGAGTATTTTGCCAACCACAAGTGGATGCCAATTCCTGTCGCCCAGCGAATATCTGGCTTCACCCTGGATGCGGACGATGGTGGCGACGCCGGGTTTGAGAGTTTGGGCGGAAGCGGCAACGCCCAGCACAAGCATCGTGCCGCACATAACAGCGGAATATATGTTTCTCATATTTGCCTTTTAGGAACTGCTGCTTATTTCATATCACAATAAAAGCGGGCGCGCAAATGTCAAATCTAAAAATTGACCGGAAAAGCACCCTTGCCGGAGGCTCTTTCAACGAGCTTTTGCTCCACCAAATCCAGATACGAACGGGCGATGTCGTTGACACCTCCGAGCCGCAACGACCGTACAAACCACGGCTTGGCGGCGGCGTAGTCTCCGATTTGCACGTAATGCCAGCCGGCGATGGCGACGGTGTAGTAGCCATTCGGGTCAAGCGCCTCGGCCTGGCTGAAATACTTTCCGGCCTGGTCATGACGATCCAGCCAGTCAAGGCACATGCCGTGGCGCAAATAACTGTAGGCGTCGTATCGGTCGAGATTCTGGGCGCGCGCATACCAGCGCATCGCCGTTTCCGCCAGGTCCGCGTAATTGTCTCCGCCGTTGAAACTTTCCACGCGATACGCTTCGCCAATATCATAGGCCGTTTCAAAATTCATCGGTTCGGCGGCAAACGCCTTTTCCAAAGCCGCGGTGTGCCGGGGTGAAAAATAATCCGGGAATTGCGCCGCGCGCGCCAGCCAGAAGGCTTCATGGCCGCGCCGCCATTCCTGACCGGTCAAATAAACGACACCGCCGGCGAGCGCGACCGTCAGCAGAATTTTCACCGGCAACCGTGCGATGAGCCAGTAACGCTCCGTCGCAAACCGCAGGTTGCTGCTCAGCAAGGCCAGCAGCGCCACACCGACCAGCGCGTTGGCCGGGATGTGCAAATTGAAATCCCCCACCGAATGAACCGCCAGCGCGAGCAGGCCGGTGGCCGCGCCGAGAAAAAACGCGAAGCGATTGCTTTGCCCGCTGCCGAAATCACTTTCCGGACGGCGGACATGCCGCCACGTTTTGACCAGACCGGCGACAAAAATTGTCGCGCCCGCCAGTACGATGATCCCGCCCGCCGTGCCCCAGTCAGCGAGCAGGTTCAGGTAATCGTTGTGCGCACGATCGGGACGCATCTGGACGTTTTCCGGACGGTACTCGCGGAAACGGTAGTCGTAATGCGCCGGGCCAACGCCCCACCAAAAATGATCCAACCACATCCGCTCCGCTGCCCTCCAGATGTCGAACCGCATATCAAGATCAAGGTTGCCGACGCTCTTTGCCTCTTCCACGTGGCGCATATAGCCGACCGTCCGGGATAAAAAGTTGGTGACAAAAATGGTTCCGCCGCCGAGCAAAACGAGCAACAATAACAGCGCGCGCCAGCGATGATTGCGGTGGCCGGCCAGGGTGAGCAAGAGCGCCAGCAACCCGGCCGCCGCCGCCACCCAGCCGCCAAGCGACAGCGTCACCGCCAGGCCCGCCACCATGATCAGTGCCGCGTAACCGAGCAGGATGCGAAGAACCACCCTCATCCGCCCGGCCAGAAGATACGCCACCGTCAGCGGGAGCAGCATCTCAAGAAATCCAGCCAGATTGTTTGGCGAAATGTATGTGCCCGAAGCGCGTCCCGGATAAGGCGAAATGAAATTCCAGACGTGGTTCGAATGTGTCAATAGCTGGGCAACCGCGTAGCTTGAAATTCCCACTGCAAGAAAAATTATTGTGAAACTCACCATTTGCACCGACTCCTGGCGATACAAATTGTTGACGATGGCGAAGAATAAAAAAGCGTACACGACCACCTGAATCATCTCCAGCCGCGCCACATATTCGATGTCCGCCGTGAGATAACGCGCGACGGCGTAAACCGCGAACGCCAGCACCACCCAGCAGATCGGCGGCCAGAGCAACTGCGGCTTCGGGCTGAGCCACAACCGCAAAGCCCACACGAGTATTATGGCGATGGTGAGTCCCTGCACGACGAGAAACGCCCACGCATCCACCGCGCCCATCGCCAGCGGGGCAAAAACCAGAATCGCGAGCACCAAACCCAAAATGGTGCGCTCGCACCAGCCGTCCAGTCGCTTGCGGTCAATGGCCATTTTCCCGGCAAAATGAAGGCTGCGCGCCGTGGAGTAAAGCGTCAAAAAGTTTGGCAATCCCGCAACTGAGGCAAGGCGCGTCACTCCGTGCGCACCGCCGTTCCCCGCGTCTTTGCGCCTTTGCGTTAAATCAATCCGGCTCGACAATTTGATATTCCAAATTAACCTGCTCGGAATTTATGACCGATCCGCGTTACACCAAACTGGCCAGGCTGCTCGTGGAGTATTCCACCGAGCTCAAAAAGGGCGACCGCATCCTGCTCGACCTGATTGACGTGCCCGATGAGTTCGCCATCGAACTCATCCGCGCCGTTCGCGCGGCAGGTGCGACCCCGTTTGCCGAGGTCCGGCACACGCGGGTTTCCCGCGAGCTTTTGCTGGGGACAAATGAAAAGCACGCCGCGCACGTGCGTGACCTCGAGTTGTTCCGCATGAAAAAAATGCAGGCGTACATCGCGGTTCGTGGCAGCGAGAATGCCAGCGAGAATTCCGATGTGCCGGGCGATCGGATGGCGCTTTATTCGCGCATCAACCGGCCGGTGTTGGATTATCGTGTCAACAAAACACGTTGGTGTGTGCTGCGCTGGCCGACCTCGAGCATGGCGCAGGCCGCGGGCATGAGCACGGAGGCGTTCGAGAATTTGTATTTCGACGTTTGCACGATGAATTACGCAAAGATGGCGCGCGCGATGGTCCCGCTGGAACGCCGCATGAAACACGCCGACCGCGTCCATCTCAAAGCGCCGGGCACCGATCTGACTTTCAGCATCAAGGGCATCGGCGCAAAAATGTGCCGGGGCGACAAGAATATTCCCGATGGCGAGGTATTTTCCTGTCCGGTGAAAAATTCCGCGAACGGCGTCATTCAATTCAACACGCCGACGATTTACGCCGGAACAAAATTTGAAAACGTCCGGCTCAAATTCAAGGACGGCAAAATCATCGCCGCGACGGCGAACAATCCGAAGCGGTTGAATGAGATTCTGGACACCGACGCCGGCGCGCGTTACGTCGGTGAATTTTCGCTCGGTTTCAATCCCTACATTTTGAACCCGATGTGTGACATTTTATTTGACGAAAAAATCGCCGGCTCCCTGCATTTCACGCCGGGGCAGGCCTACGAGGAATGCGACAACGGCAACCGCTCGGCGGTGCATTGGGACATGGTTTTGATCCAACGCCCCGATTGGGGCGGCGGCGAGGTGTGGTTCGACGGCGAATTGATTCGGAAGGACGGCGTGTTTGTCCCGAAGGATTTGAAGGCGCTGAACCCGACGAATCTGAAATAGAGCGGCTTGACGCAGTGCCATCCCAGGCGCAATCTCGGCGCATGAAGGCATCCAGGTTCGGACTTTACTGCGTTCTTATTTCCATTTTTCCCTCCGGCGGTTTCGCCGGCGAGTTTGCTGCCGACACCAATCCGCCGCCGCGTTTGACCGTCGAACTGCGCGACGGTTCGCGCGTGGTTGGGACGTGCGTGGAGAAATTTTTCAAATTTCACTCCGCATTGCTCGGGGAACTGAAGCTGGAGGTTAAAAACATCCGCTCGGTCGAGTGTGTCTCCACCAACTCGGCAAAATTATCCACATCCAATGGTGATTCGCTGACGGTCTCATTTGCAGAACCTGAATTCGCTGTCAAAGCGAGTTTTGGAAAAATCGAGCTGGCGGCGGTTTCCGTGCGCCGCTTGACAGTGACAGCCGGCAGCAATCCCGGCTCGCATCCGCCGGGACTGGTCGCACTTTGGTTGGGTGAAGACAACGGCAGGGATTCGGTTGGCACAAATGATGCGAAACTGGTGGACATTGATTTTGCGGACGGAAAAGTCGGGCAGGCTTTCTCGCTGAACGGTTTCAGTTCATGCCTGAAAGTCGCGGACAGTCCGGGTTTGAACGTAGGCGAGGGTGATGGCCTGACCCTCACCGCCTGGATCAAACCCGGCAACGTTTCGGGATTTCATCCGATTATGGAATGGAATCCCAGCGACAAAATTCCCGGCACCATCGGGGTTCAACTGTGGATCGGTCATTTGCCCGGTTCGCAGGGAGTGTTGCAGGCGAATGTTGTGGGCACCGATGGCCAGCATCATGTTTTAACTTCGTCTCCCGGCGTGCTGGCACCGGGCAGTTTTCAGCATGTGGCCCTGACTTACAACAAAGCGAGCGGAATGGGCGTTCTGTATTTGAACGGGACCGCCGTGGCGCGTTCGCAGTGGGCCAGTTTCGTTCCACTCACGACCGGTGATCTTTGGATCAGCCGCCGCCCGACGGATCATCCCGGCGACTGGACTTACAACGCATTTTTCGCGGGGTTGCTGGATGAGATCGCCATCTACAACCGCGCGCTTTCTGCCTCCGAAATTCAGGCCGTCTGCAAGGATGACAATAACGGCGAACTGCCGCCGGTGCCAACGCCAGGCTCCATGCCTTTCAACGGCATTTATCGCAATGGTTCCGGCGAATAAAGAAACAGGCGGCAATTTCCTGCCGCCCGCTGAAACTATAAACCTGCTCAGGCCGCTTCCTTGAGCAACGCGAGGAATTGCTTCATGGCCGGCGAGAGCACCTTGTTTTTCTTGTAGATCGCGGCGATGGGCCGGTAATAAGAACCATCCTCAACCTGCACGGCGGCCAGCGTCTGCTTGGCGACTTCCTGTATGACCGTGCCCAGCGGCACAATGGAAATGCCGGCGTCAATTTCCACCGCGCGTTTCACCGTTTCAATGTTGTCGAATTCCATCGCGTGTCTCGGATCCACGCCGTGCTCCTTCAAAATTCTGTCCAGCGCCTTGCGCGTCGGGATGTCCGGCTCGAAGCCGATGAGCTTCTGCCCGGCGAGTGATTTGAACTTGATGGATTTCTGCTTGGCAAACGGATGCTGCGGGTGGCAAATCAACACCAACGGGTCCTTGCGCAGCGCGACGATTTCGAGTTTGGCGTCCTTGGCCGGATACGCGACCAGCCCCAAATCCACGACGTTGCTGAACACATCGTCATAGACCTGATTGGCGCGGCGGTATTCAACATGGACGTTGACCGGCGGATACAGCCTCATGAATTTTTTGATATACGGCGGCAAATCGTGCAGGCCGATGCTGTAAATCGTCGCCACCCGGATCGTGCCGGAAATGATGTCTTTCAATTCCTGCAACTTGCTGTGCAGCGACTCATAAGTCTGGATGATTTGCTTGCTGTAATCGTAGAGCGTCTGCCCTTCGCGCGTGAGGCGGAACTTTTTTTTGCTCCGCTCGATCAGCAGCGACTTGAACTGCCGTTCGAGTGAACTGATCTGCTGGCTCACGGCAGACTGAGTGACTTCGTTGATTTGCGCGGCCTTGGTGAAACTGCCCGTTTCGGCCAAGTCGCAGAATACTTTCAAGCTTTCAATTTGCATAAGCGCGATTAAACAACAAATTCAAGTTTTAGTCAACAGGGGTTTTGCTGGCAAGCACGTGCTTCACTTTGGCCAGCAATTCCGCGCTCGTGAACGGCTTTTGCAAATACGCCGTGCCTGTTTGTTTGTCGGCGGGCATTACATAGCCGCTCGTGCAAAGAATTTTTGTGGCGGGTGTGAGTTGCCGGATGTGCTCGACGAGCTCGCGTCCGCCCATGCCCGGCATCACCAGGTCCGTGACGACCAAATCCACCCGTATGCCGTCGCGCGACAAAATTGCCAGCGCCTGTTGCCCGCTGTTCGCCTTCAAAACCTTGTAGCCGAATTCCATCAAAATCGTCTCGGCCATCGTCAACAACAGATTTTCGTCATCCACCACCAGCACGGTTTCCGTGCCGTGCAAATTTTCGTCGCCGCCGGAACTGTCGCGCACAAGTCCTTTTTCCGCCGGCAAATAAACCCTCACCGACGTGCCCATGCCCGGCTGGCTTGAAATCGCCACGCCGCCACCATGGTTGGAAATGATGCCGTAAACCAGCGCCAGTCCCAGCCCGCGATGAGTTTTTCCCTTCGTCGTGAAAAACGGCTCGAAAATCCGCGGCAAAATTTCCGGCTCGATGCCCGGTCCGTTGTCGGAGATTTCGACGCAAACGTAAACGCCCGCCGCCAGTTTGACATTGCGGTCCTGTGTCGGCTCGGACAAATCCACATTGCGCGTCTGCGCCGTGATCTGTCCCTTGCCGCCGGCGCTGGCCGCTTCCACGGCATTCTCCAGAATTTTTGTCAACGCCTGCTGCACCTTGGCCTCGTCATAACGCACGCCGAACGGGCTTCTTTCCAATTGCACATTCCACGAGATTTTCGCACCCTGCGCGTTGCGGAAAAATTCCGCGCAACGGTTCACCACCGTGTTCAAATTTCCCGGCGGCGCCTTGCGCGTCTCCTTTTCCTGGCGGCTGAACAGCGCGAGTTCATTGGCGATTTCCGCCGCGTGCTCGGCGGATTTTTCCACCTCCATCAGCGAATGCCGCCATGGATGCCCCGCCTCCGCTTTGCCCAGCAGCAGCGACGTGTGGCCGAGCACGCTCGTCAGCGCGTTGTTGAAATCCAGCGAAACCGTCCGCGCCAGCTGCAGCGCGCAATCCAGTTTTTGTTTGAGCGCCACGCCGCTGGCGTCCGCCGCCGTTTTGGGTTCGGCAGACAAAACTGAAGGCGCAATTCCCGGCGCGGCTGAAACTGGAACCGGCCCGGCGGCCGGGAGCAATTGGAGAACAAACCACTTTTGCCCCTGGTTGCCGAAAACGGAGATGGCCGCTGTGAATTTTCTCGTCGCGCCGTTCGCGACGCGAAGTTTCAACTCGGTAACGGGCACCGGCGATTGCTCCCAGCGCACGAAATAATCCTCCGGCGTGCCGCTGTTTTCCGGCGACCAAATCGCCGACAATGCCGGCGCTTCGCCGGCCAGCGCGCTGCCAAATGTGGCCGTCGCCGCCGCATTCGCGCGCAGCACCACGCTGCCCGCGTTCAAAAGCAGCGCCGGCCAGGCCGCACTCTCCAGACCAAATACAATTTCAGGCTTCATTCAAAATCGCAAAAGCAAGGCAGCTTACCGTTCCTCCGGGAAATTTCAAGGAACGATGACGAATGCCCGTGGCAAAAGTTCGCGCACGGAAAATTCCCGGCTTTTTTTCAAATCACGGCTGTCCGCGACCCACACCTTCGCGTCCGGCGCGTATTCGGCCAGCAGTTGACGGCACGCACCGCAAGGCATCGGCCCGCCCGGCGCGCGCGCCACGACCGCCACCGCGACAAAATTTTTCTTCCCGTCGGTCAACGCCTTGAACAGGACCACCCGTTCCGCACAGCAGGTCAAACCGTAGCTCGCGCTCTCGACATTCGCGCCACTGATGATTTCACCGGATTTTGTGAGCAACGCCGCGCCAACCTTGAATTTGGAATAAGGGGCGACCGAACCTTCGCGCGCCTTCGCCGCCGCTTGAACCAATCTGCTTTTGTTGATTGCCATAGAGCCCTGCAAAATTTTTGAGCAATTTCGCTGCCAAGCCTTTCACCCTTCCGGCCGTTTCCAGCACCTCGGCCTGGGACAGTTTTTTTCTGCCGCGCCCGGCGGCCGGATTAGTGACGCACGAAATGCCGGCCACGTTCAATCCGCATTGCCGCGCCACCATCGCTTCCGGCACCGTGCTCATGCCGACAGCATCCGCGCCGAGCGCGGCGAACGCGCGGATTTCCGCCGGCGTTTCGTAACCTGGCCCGCAAACGGCGACGTAAACCCCCGAATGAAGTTTCATTTTGCCCACCCGCGCGGCTTTCAGCAACAGCGCGTTCAACTTCGTGTCATAAACCTGCGTCAGGTCCACGAATCGTGGCAGACCTGGCACCGGCCCGCCGCGCAGCGGATTTGTGCCCATGAAATTGATGTGGTCGGTCAACATCATGAAATCGCCGGGGCGAAAGTTTTTGTTGATGCCGCCGGCCGCGTTCGTCAGCAACAAATCTTTGATGCCAAACGCCGCGAGCGCGCGGATGGCAAAGGTGACCCGTTCCATCGAATGACCTTCGTAAAAATGCGCGCGCCCGCTCAAAACCAAAACCGGCGTGCCACCGAGTCTGCCGAAATACAATTCCCCCGCGTGACCGCTCACGCCAGGAACCGGGAAACCGGGAATTTTCGCATAGGGAACCTTTTTCTCAACGCGCAGTCCGGTCAGGACATGATGAAACCCACTGCCCAGCACGATGGCAAGTTTCGGGCGCAGCTTGGAACTGCCATTGAGTCGTGCGACGGCGGTTTGTGGCGAAGGTGGACTTGATTTATTCACTTTTTGCCATACCATGATTGATTCGATTTATGGAATTGAACAATGACGAAATCCGCCGCTATTCGCGGCACCTGATTCTGCCCGAAGTGGGTCTGGCCGGCCAAAAGAAAATCAAGGCCGCCAGCGTGCTCTGCATCGGCTCCGGCGGCCTCGGCTCGCCCATTGCCATGTATCTTGCCGCCGCTGGCATCGGCAAACTCGGCCTCGTGGATTTCGACACGGTGGATTATTCGAATCTCCAGCGGCAACTGTTGCACACCGACGCGGACGTGGGCCGGCCAAAAACGGAATCCGCCAATGAAACGCTTCGCGGCATCAATCCGAACGTCGAGGTCGTCCTGTACAACACCCGCATCACTTCGGAAAACGCGCTCGACCTCATCCGGCCCTACGACATCGTCGTGGACGGCACGGACAATTTCCCGACGCGCTACCTCACCAACGATGCCTGCGTGCTGCTCAAAAAGCCGAACGTTTATGGCTCGATCTTCCGTTTCGAAGGACAGGCGAGCGTGTTTGCGCCGCATCTGGGCGGGCCGTGTTACCGCTGTCTGTATCCCGAACCGCCGCCGCCCGGCATGGTGCCAAGTTGCGCAGAAGGCGGGGTGCTCGGCGTGTTGCCCGGCATCATCGGCTGCATCCAGGCCACGGAAATTTTGAAACTCGCCATCGGCCGGGGCAGTTCGCTCGTCGGACGTTTGCTCCTGTTCAACGCGCTCGACCTGAAGTTCCGTGAATTAAAACTCCGCCGCGACCCGCAATGCCCCGTTTGCGGCGAGCATCCGACCATCAAGGAACTGATTGATTATGAACAATTTTGTGGCATTGTGCCCGAGCCGACGACGGCCAACCCCGACGAAGTCACCGTGCAAGACATGAAAAAGGCGCTCGACACCCCGGCCCTTGGCATCAAGGTGGTGGACGTGCGCGAGCCGGACGAATATGAAATCGCGAAGGTGCAGGGCGTGCCGCTGCTCCCGTTGAGCGAACTGCCGAACCGGTTCACCGAACTGGACCCGAACCAGCAGTATTACCTCCACTGCAAGGTCGGCGTGCGTTCGCTCAAAGCCGTGGACTTTCTGAAGCAGCAGGGCTTCAAATACGTCAAGAGCGTCAAGGGCGGCATCAGCGCGTGGTCGGACGAGGTAGATTCCACCGTGCCGAAATATTGAGTTTGATGAACAGCGATTGGAGGAAATGCATCCAGACCTCACCGCATTCTAATCCTCTATCCACCGCAGCTAAAAAAACGTCAGCCGGGCGCCGATTCGTAATGCAGATGGACGAGATAGATATGCTTTTGCGGTCGCCCGGGCTGCATCGTGAATGACACCTGGTCAACCAAATCACCATGATACTGACTCATCCATCGTTCAATGGTTTCATTTGCAGCCTGAAGCGCGTTGTCTTCCACCACGATATAATGAATTCCAAGCCGGCGCAGTTGTTCTGGTGAGTCGCCCGCCAAAACCCACTCCACCCGCCGTTGTCCGAAGGGCAACCAAAGCCCAACCTCGCTTCCGCCGAGCGTGCTGGCAAAGCCCACGACGCGTTCGCCTGGAGGTAATTCCCTTGCGAAATGGTTCCGCTGGCTTTCAAGCAGCGAAGGCCGGACGTTGTAGGAAAGCAATGCCCTCGAAACGAGTTTCGCGTGCGGACATTTTTCTTGAAGCCAGCCCAGAACGGTCCGGGCAGGAAACAGCGGGCGGTATCGTGACACCACCAGCAAGATCGCGGTGATCAGCATGACCAGCAGGCCAAACCGCTGCCACCACGCCCGGCGCGTCAGACAATTGTGCCCTGCCCCGGTCAGCAGCAGCGGGAAAAAGAATGGATAATAGGGGGCCAACTGGCGCGCGTTCTCATAAGTGCCGACCTTGGCCATGAACAAAAGCAGCAAAAACCACGGCAACCAGCGCAACATCTGTATTTGCATTCCGCCCGCAACCCGCGCTCCGCCAACCGTCGCTCCTGGAGGTCGCGCCGCCCAGAGGGAAACCGCTGTCAGCAGGCAAATTCCCAGGCCGATGCCCGCGTTTCCCTCCGACACCCCGTGCCCGCCAAAACTCAAACGGCCGAAAAATTCAAACGAGGCAAAATGAGACCCGAACGGCGTCTGCACGAAACGTTCCATCATTGCGTTCCACGAATCCACCCAGGGGAATACCGGCGGCAATAAATTTTGAAGTGGAATGCAGAATGTGTTTCCGACGATCCCCCAGAAGGGAGAGTCCAGGTGCAAATTCGAAGCGTTTGCTGGAATTCCCGTCCAGGTTCCCTGGTGCTCGAAATTGAAAATCGCCACCGGCACGACGGAAACGAGCAAACCCACGGCCGCCATCACCGCGGCCACTGCCGGCTGTTTGAGCAACAACTTCAAACCCGGCCACGCCGCAATCAACCACAGCAACACCAGCGGAAGATTCGTCTGCTTGGTGTTGGTCAGCAATGCGACTGCGAGCAGGGACAACCAAAGATCGCTCACCCGCCCTCTTGCTTTTGCTCGCAGCGCCAGATCCACCGCCGCCAGCGCGTAAATGACGGCGAAACTGTCATTGCCCACCGAACCGGCCTGCATCGCATAACACCAGCCGGACGACAGCAGCCAGGCCCACCACCATGCCACACGCGGGCGCACCCGCAACCGTGCAAAGACGCTGAAAATCAAACCGGGCAGCATCAGATAGGACAACCAGTTGATTAAAAATAGAAATCGGTCGGTGCGCGTGAACAGAATCAATGGCGCCGACAGCCATTCCCACCCGCAGGCTGCGGCGTTCATCCGGAAATCAAAGGTGTGAATCCAGTGCCACTGGTCCCGCCCCAGCCAGTGCAACACACGCGGTATCCGGTACGCGTCTGAATCGCCGTTGTTGGGAACATACAGTGCTCCCCCCGCCAGGCCCATCAACGCCAGCGCCAGGAACAACAGCGGCGCAGGCTGTTTGAAGCGATGTAGAAATTTATGCCACGCGCGCTGGATGGTTTCCCTTGACGGCCACCGGGAATTTCGCCAGCGCCAGACCACCGCGATGACCGCCAGCGCAAAAAACACCAGGTAGCCAACGCGGTTCAATTCATGAAGCGCCGACAAAAGCCAGCCCGCTCCAACCAGCAGGGCGGAGAGCAGAATCCAGGCGCGCACGGCGTTCTGCATAAATTAAAAATGAGACTGCCACGCCGTCACGCAGCAGACAATTGGATTTGGGCGGGCAAGGCGGACGGTTGTTCGGGTTTACGACGGGTTGCGCAAGTGCGTGCGCACAAATTTTTGCACGTGTTGCCAGACCTCGTCCCCGCTGATATTCCACAGACAATGCGGTGTTGCGAAGCGGCAGTAATCGGAGCAGGGTTTGTAAGGACAGACTTTGCCCTCAATCCACTCCGCCGCCGGGTGCAACGGCGCAAACCACTCCGGCAACTGCGGTCCGAAAAGTGTGAACGTCGGCACGCCGCAAAACGCGGCCAGGTGCCCCGGCCCGGAGTCGTTGCCGACGAACGCGCCCGCACCATCGATCAGCGCAATCAATTCTGTCACGGTGGCCGGCGTCGCCACATTGGCTTCGCCCGCTTGCAACCACCATTCGCGCTGGTCGGGGTCGCACGCAACCTGGACTGAAAACATCTTTTCCCGCAACCGCACGGCCAACTGGCCATAGCGTTCCAACGGCCAGATGCGCACCGGTTGGCCGGCGCCACTGTGAATCAATACCGTCCCGCCGCCGCGCGACGCCGGCTGGAGGATTTTCTCGCGCGGCGGGAGCGGCACGTTCAACGCGCGGCCGATGACGCGCCAGGATTCATAGCGATGTTCCTCCGGTTCCGCGCGGGTGACCGGCTGCGTCAAAAAAAGCTGGCTGCCCATGCGCGGAAACCCAAGCCGGTTTTTGGCGCCAAAAAGTTTCAAGAGCAGGTGATCCCGCGGGTCCCAGCGTGCGGAGAGGCCGTAATCAAAATGTTCGGCGGCCAGCTTCCGGCGCAACCGGATCATTTCCAGCACCGGCCAGCGCCACAAGTAATATTTGTTTTTGAACGCGGTCCATGGCGCGGTGCAGGTGACGACTTTTACTTCCGGCCACAGGCGGGGTCGCAGATCGATCGCGAAGGGCTTGGCCAACAAAGTAATATCGTATTTCTCGGCGACGGCGCCGATGAACGGCGTCGCAATCACCAGGTCGCCCAGCCCCCAGAGTTCAACGATGAGCAATTTGGGTTTCACAGTGGACGTTGCGCCCCGGCCCGATGGAACGAGCGCGGGTTGCATCACCGCGGGAAGGCCGGGCGAGGCTGGGACCGCGGCAAAACGGCTCGCGGACGCTGGAACGCCTCCCGCGCTGGAACAGGCTGCGGCGCCGGCTGGCATACGCCGCCATTGAGGGCGATGCTGAATCCAAGAAGGCCGACAAATCGTGGCAAGTCACTGCTCAATCCGCCGCCAAGAACCATGAAACTGCAGACCTGAACCAGGAATAGAACAAAAAAGAGGGTGTTAATGGTTCGCAGCAATGGATCGCCATATTTGAAGTTGCAATGAAGCGCGTGCAAACCGGCCGCAAAAAACCAAATAACGACAATGCAACCCCAAATACCGAAGGGGATGATGACCGAAAGCGGCCCATTGTGATAATCGTAGGAGAGCGCAAGACTTTGTTGGCTCGCATCCACAACGCTAAAGGCCGGCTTGCCGCCCATCATCTCGTTGTATTCCTCCGGTGAGATGGCCATGCCTTTGCCCAAGAGGAGGTATTTGGGCACTTGTGGCAAGAGTGCTTTCCACATATTCACGCGCCAATCCACAGACCCTTGCGCATCCTCCTTGACCGCCGGGTCCAAGTTGAGGGGTAAAAAGGCCAGCGTCCGTTGGAAGGTATAAGGCAGCTTGGACGACAAAGGAATTATGGCCATCACTGCCAGCACCCCCAACAACGCGAACGGCAGCAGGATTTTTGTCCGATGCAGTCCTTCCAAAAAAAATTGGAGGGCGAAAATCGCCCCGGCGGTAATAAGCTCGTTGCGGAATCCGCCCAAAAAAATCGCTGAAAAGCACAAAAGGAACGCGACCGGCCGCCACAATTTGCCGGAAAGGAAAATCCCGCGAATGCCGTATCTGGCTATCAAAAGACACCACAGCATGAATCCAGCCCCGGCAAAACCATGCAGGCGTGTCACTCCCACTTCAACCGACTCATAAGACAAAAAGTTTGGGGGGACCAACCAGAAAATAAAACCGGCCCAGGAAGGCGCCAGGGGATACAAATCCCTGATAAGGTCGGTCACGCCGCCCAGGAAAAACAACGCCACGTATAATCCAGCCCGTTCGGGTGGAATGCGCCGGGAAGTCAGCGCAAAATAGCTCAAAATGCCGGCCAGCAGGATAATATACTTTTTGCCGCCGTAAACCTCTGAACCAAACGCACGCACGCCAATGCCACCCGTCACCTCGGCGGTAAAGAGCACCACCCCGATCAGGCAAAGCAACGGCCACGTTATCCAGGGCGCGTGGACGAAACGCATCTGGCTGTTCAATGCCCGCTCCAACAAGGAGATGCCCAGGCTCAAGGCCACCATCACGAGCCAAAGGCTGGGCGCTGATTTTATGAAAAACACGGAAATACTCGTGTTCCAGCTCAAGAATAGCAGCGGGTGATGCCAGCGGAGGAGCAGCGGAGAAACCAGCAACAGCGACAAAACGCCCAATAGACCAAGGGTCGAATAGTCCATCGGATTCGTCAGTAAAAAACCGACGGCGATGGCCAGCGGCACGCACACCGCGTAGATGATGAGCCACCTTAAAATGGCCGGGGCATTATTCATTGGCTGACAAATTGCAGGCAGTCGTGCATCATGGACAACGTTCGTTCAACGATGCACAATATATTCCAACTGATGAACCGGCTGCAACCCCATTTCCCCATCCGCCCATTCTTTTCCAGCCCATGAAAATCCTCATCCACTGCCCGCTGCCTTTCGCGCTGGCGCACGGCGGGCAACAAATCCAAATCGAGCAGACCCAGGCCGCCCTCCAGACCGCCGGCTTGGAAGTGGAACCGCTCCGCTGGTGGGACGCCGGCCAGACCGCCAACGTCATCCATTTCTTCGGCCGGATGCCCGCGGGGCAAATCAAACTGGCGCACCAAAAAGGCGTCAAGGTCGTCATGTTGGAATTGCTCACCGGCCCGGCGGCGCGGACGCCGTGGCAATTGCGGATGCAGCGCCTGGTCCGCCGCGCTATCGAAGGCGCGGTGCCGGGCGATTTTGCGGCATCCTTCAACTGGGAATCCTATCGCTTGGCCGACGCCTGCGTTGCCAACACATCTTGGGAAGCGCATTTGATGTCGTATCTGTTCGGCGCGCCGCCGGAGCGCGTCTATGTAGTGCCCAACGGCGTCGAGGAGGTTTTTCTCAATTCGGCGCCCGCCGTGCGCGGCCCGTGGCTGGTCTGTTCTGCCACCCTCACCGAACGCAAGCGCGTCATGGAATTGGCTGAAAGCGCTGTTCTGGCGCAAACCCCGCTTTGGATTATTGGCAAGGCCTACGCTGATGCCGATCCCTACGCACAAAAATTCCTGGCGTTGGTGCGGCAGCATCAGCAGGTCATTCGTTATGAAGGCGCAATTCAAGATCGCTGCCGGCTCGCGCAGATTTACCGCGAGGCGCGCGGGTTCGTCCTCTTGAGCGCGATGGAGACCCGCAGTCTGGCCGCCGAGGAGGCCGCGGCGTGCGAATGTCCCCTCCTGTTAAGCGATCTGCCTTGGGCCCGGAGCACGTTCGGGGAACACACCATGCACTGTCCCATCACTTCGCCGGAACGTACGGCGGAGTTTTTGAAAACATTTTACGCCGCCGCGCCCTCGCTCAAGCCGCCGCCCAAGCCGGCGACGTGGAATGAAGTCGCCCGGCAGTTCAAAACCATTTACGAACGCGTGTTGAGGACTTCCCGGTAAATGTCCAAATGCCGTTTCGCCAGGGCCACTGGATGATAACGTTCCCGGATGATCGCGGCGGCGCCCACCGGCCGGGGATGCCCTTGTGCAATCCAGCGGGCGATGGCAGCGGTCAATCCCGGCCAATCGTCCGGCGCAAAAAGTTCCGCGGCCGGCATGTTCTGCGCCGTGTCCACAATTCCCCCCACGCGCGCGCCGAAAAACTTCAACTCCCGTCCCAACCCCTCCAGTACTGCCATGGGGGCGGCATCTTCCGTGGGGAAATGGACCATGGCTGCCGCGGCATCATGGCAGCCAAGCAATTCGCGGTCTCCCGGTGCGCCGCCATAGCGCGCATAGCCCGCCTCCTCCATTGGCTTTATCCGCCGCCGGAACGCCTCGGCGTAGGCCGCGCCGCCGGGATGAACGTAGCCGACAAAACGAAATTCAAACTTCAATCCCTGCTGGTAGAGCGCCTCGGCCACGTCCAACAATTCCAACTGCCGTTTCCGCGGCGAGATGACCCCCACGTTCAGCAAAACGCAGGGACGCGCGCCGGGGTCCGGGGGCGGATCGAGAAAAGCCTGCCGGAGTGGGTGCGGCATCAGCCAGGTCTTCCGGGCACGGGGCCGGACCAGGTTCTCGGTGTAGGAGGAATTGCAAAAGACGCCCAGCGTGCGGGGCAGGGTGAAATTTTCCAGCCGCGCCGCCAGCCAGCCGTAACTCCCGATGCGTGGGCGGTTCAAGCGCGCCAGTTCGGCCATGTTCCCCTGCATGGCCACCACATTGGGAAAACCGGAAAACACGGCGCTGATGGCGCAATCCCGTTCCGTCCCATCTCCCTGCACAATGTCCGGCCGGAGCTCGCGCAGCTTCCGGCGGACGGCGCGGATGCAACCTTGATAGCCGGTGCGCAACCAGCCGATTCTCGGCACGTGCAGGCTGTGAAACCAGATGTTATCCGCGAGTTTTTCCGGCGATTGCACAGGCTGCTGGAGGCACGAGACAACATGCAGCTCCACGTCGGGCAGGCGGGCAAAACCATCGAGGAGGGAAGCGGTGCCCCCGGGCAAAGTCGGCGTCGCCTCGGTGTAGTTGCGAAAATTCTCGCGGGCATCCCCGGCCAGGAGAGCAACTTTCATTTCGGCGCATGCTACCGGGTTGGGAACCGGCGCGCAATGGAATTCAGTCCTGAGTGACACCTGTCCCTGCGATTGTTCACGCGCCGATTCAACCGTTGCACGCTTGGCTATTCAAAGAAGCTGGACAATCTCAAACACGCGGTTGCGCTGTTTGTGTGGTATTTCAACTTCGCCCGGAAAAACGGGGCGCACGGTTTCACGCCAGCCTTTGCCGCAGGAGTAGCCCCGAAAGAACCAATGACAATTAAGGAACTGCTTGAAAGCGCAATCTAACGGAGCATGGCGGAAAATTCGGTCGCCAGCCTGATTTGGCCATCCACTTGCCTGCTGGCAAGCCTTCACACCGGCTCGCGATTCCTCGCGGTAAATTTGTTGTCCCCTTCGCTTGTTTTGCGGTTTCAAACGCTCCTCTCGCGTTCACGCCTGATTCCACGCCAGAGGTAGAAGGCCAGGTACGCATTCGCCAGCAGGCAAACGCCGATGGAGATCTCCGCCCGCAGCCACGCCACCCGCTCCAAAGTCAATGCCTCCGTCGGGGTATGAAATCCGATCAGAAAGAAGACAACCACCGCGCACGCCATGATGCTTCCGTAAACCAGATTGTGCCGTGTGACCGCGAACACAAAACCGGTTCCGCAATAACAGAAAGCAACCGAGGCGATGCACGCAATCTGGCCGGCGCGGATGCCGGCCACGTACTTTGGCAGCAGCCACGGGACAGCCACCGGCAGGCAGAAGTAAACCAGAACGGCGAGCGGCACCGCCGAGATTGAAATCAGCAGCAGGAATCGTTTCACGGGGCCAACCAGGGAGGCAAGACTCTGCGAACGGCCGTAGGCGTGATTGGCCTTGGAGTAGTTGGCAATGGCGAGGGGCAGATAAACACTCTGGATGGCGGCGACGGCCAACCCGGCCAAAGCGTAGTGTCCGACAGCTTCTGTTCCCTTGACCCACGCCACCAGCGTCCGGTCCGCCACGGAAAAAACCGAGTACAAATAGCCAATGGCCAGGAGGGGAACGCCGATTTTGATGAGTTCAAGGATGGCCCGGAAATCCCAATGCCACGGTCTGGCATCGCCGGTCTTGAACCCGAACATCATCCACGTGACCGCAGCAATCACGACCAGACGAACGCACTGTCCCGGCACCGCGAACTTCCAGACCAATGGCAGGAGCGCGAGCGTGACGAACGCGCCCAGGAATTGCGCCCAGGCGATCCAGCCGAAAGACTGACGGCCAGACAGAATGGCCCCCTGCAGGGCGCTGATTTGCGAAAGTGCCGCAATGGGAATCACCGCAATTGCCGCAAGAACCAGGGACGGGTCGCCGCTCGTTTTCCAGAAGAAGAGCACTTGCCCGACGGCCAGGATGGCCGCAATGGCGGCGGTGACGCGCGCCACGGAATATCCGGTTCTTGACAGCAGGGTGGCGGCTTCGGATTCCCCCTTGCCCAGGAGGTAAGGATAATGCCGGTTGAATCCGTTGAATACCCCGAGCGATAGAAAGCCCAGGTAGGTGACGAGCAATTGTGCCGTCTGGAAGGCGCCGAGTTGTTGCGGAGCCAGCAGTCGCGCGCTGACAAAACCGCCCAGAAAGGTGGCCGCCGCCAGAACGACATTGGAACTGGTGTAGAGCAGCGTTTCGGTGTGCCTTGCCAACCGGGATTTTAGCGCGCTGAACATCGTGCTCCGGCGGGTTTGTTCAACTCCCTGTCAATGTCACGACAGATGCCTTCTTCGATTAACATCCGGTCGCCATCCGCATACTTCACCCAGAAAGGCGCCTCCTGCCAACCTTCATCAAACAGCGCGGCAGCAGCGGGACTCACATAGTGCGGGATCCCGAAACCAAGACCGGGGGGCAGGGAACATGAGCCTAACGAACACGCCGCCGCAAACTCTCCCGTCAATGCCAGCGCCTCCACCGGAATCCCATGGAGCGCCGGTGGAAGGATTTCGATCTCCCACGCCTTCTCCTGCTCCCTGAGAAAACGGGCGAGCCATTCCGCGGCGGAGCCATCGCTCCGGACATGGGCTTTGATGACAACGCGCTTCAAATCCGTCGCCTGCGACATCGTTTGAAGCAGCCGCAAATGGGCGAGGCCGTAGTTCCGGTTTTTCTCCCAGATTGGATGACGGTCGCATTCGGGAAGCAACAGCAGCAACGAACTGCCCCCGGCTCTGCTCTCCCTGTCCCGCAACAAATCACCCCAGGGCGGCAGTTGAAGCAGCCATTGGAAGGTCTCTGCCAATCCCGGGACTTTGACGACCTCGTTTGGCACATAATCAATCCCGGTGCGGAACGTCAACACGCGGTCCACCCCCGTGAAAGGCAGGCAGACGGTGGTGGCTCCGGGCAGCAAATGGCCAAGAGCGCCGAGAACCAATCCGCCAGGACAAAAATGCTTTTTTTGTTGCGTAAACGTCCCGATCACCGTTCGCACAGACCGTCTCCGAACTACATAGGCATAATCTGTGGCATCCTGGCGGCGTGGATTGTCGAATCCATGTGGATAGAAAACCCGCGACTCCGCATGGCATGCCGCCAGAAATACGAGAACGTAGTCATGCAGTGCCGTGAAGTAAACAGCTTGCAGACGGGCACCAAATGACTTCAGGCCCATCCCAAAATGCGCCCGGCAGGCCGCATCCCACTGACTCCGGATGGACCGGGCGGCCTGCCACCGTTTGATAAAGGAACTCCACTCTTTCTTCCTGGGGACCTCTTCGGGAGCGGGCCGTTTAATTTCCAGTTCGACAAACCGCACCGTCGGGAACCGGCTGCGGGCAGCAGCAAGCAGCGGGTCCATGGTCACTGTTCCGTAGGAAATGTTGCGTTCGACAAACACAACCGCGTCACTGATTCCGAGCCCGGCCAGGCAGGTCAACGCCGAAATGAGTTCGGCAGTGCTTCCAGCGAGAAACACAGCTTTCGGAACTTCATTTGCCATGCGGCGAGGGTGGACGAAGAATGGACCAAAGGAAAGCCTACTGAATATCGCGGATGCACGCGAAGGCTTCGGCTGCCTTTAGACCCACAACACTGCCCCATCGCACTGCCTGGGCACGCAGAGCCTCGGGTGAACGGGGATGCGGGAAGGGCCGCGCCTCGCTCTCGTACGCCTGCATCGCACGTATCTTCAAATCGAGCGTGCTTGCGATGTCCACAAAAACATTCGGATGAAATACCGGATTGAACTGTTGAAAGGCCCATTCCGAGGACGAAGCCACTTCATAAGCGTAAACCGACTTCACACAATGTCCTGCCATCGGGCGTGTTGCAGTCAGCGTCGCGCGAAAAGTCACCAAGTGGTCAATGTTGAGGTCACCGCCGTGCTGGGTGTAAACCGCTTCGGGCTTCAGGCGCTCTACCAACCCTTCGATGACCTTGACGACCTCCAGCATCGGTACACTGTCAAACCGGTTGTCGGGAAACTGGTGCATGAACAGGTCTTTGGCCCCAAGTAACTTTGCAACCTTTCGGCTTCTGCCATGTAAAGTTTGGACCAGCTTTTGATCAGCCTTTTCGCGCTGCGCGTATCGCGAGGTGATGCCTTCACCGAGGATTGTGATGAATACCTCGTGCCCCTCCTGCGCCAACCGGGTCATCGTGCCGCCGCAACCGAGAACCTCGTCGTCGGGATGGGCGGCAATTATAAGAATGCGTCTTTTTTTCATATTTTTAGAATGGAGCTATTGGCCGGAGAACAATACTTCACGGCTGCGCGGTCCGCAGTTGAAAAGTAGATCGATCGCCGCCATGTGAGACTCGAATCCGGGATACACCTGGGGATAACTTGGATGCTGATAGTCGTGGTAGGCAACCTTGATTCCAGCGGCGCGAAATGTCTCTTCGTGCAGGTAATCTCGCCCGAGCGGACCGGACAGGTAGGTCGTCGCTCCCACCTCCCGGCATAAGTTCAGCACCAATTCATCCTTCCGCCCCTCAGCTTTCATTTTCGAACTGAAGTTTAGCGGCGTTGGAATGCAGAAGGTTTGAAGCAAATAGGCCGTGATCTCCTGCACCAGATCGCCCAGACGGTCCCACGGTTTCTGATAAACCTGTTCAAAAAAGGGCGCATGTTCGGCAAAGTATGGAGCCTTCCGGTAGTTCGCGTGCAACGTACCCCAATGCTTGTCGGCCCAACGCTGTTCCTTCGCAATTTCCAGCTTATTGATGCTGAGATCACCGAACTTTCCCTTGGTCGCCACCGGAACAGTCAGCCAGCACGGGCCATTGGGCGTGCGGACTTTGTTCCGGTTGGTGAAGCTGTTTTTCTCAAATTGGACATGATCGAGCACGATGTGCAGGTCGCTGACGGCAATACGATGAAAATATCCCAGCCACGGGAGATACGCCGGTTGGTTTATCGAGACGATCATTGCAGGTGCTGTTCGCGATACAGGTAGATGGTGAAGTCATGTGGCATGTAATCGTGCCTCAACGTCACCCATGGCGTCAATGTTCGGCAAAACTCCAGTGTCGCAAGAGGGTCGGCATAGAATTCGCCTGCGTCCTGCTGTGAAGCCCAAAGACTCAGCGAGTTAAAGGCCAACGCCCGTCGGCAGAGTGCGAACATTGCCCGAACCATGTCTCGAAGATACGCTGTGGGATTCTGCTGGCGGTGAGTGAACACGCCGCTGGCGAACACGAAATCATACTGTTGCTGGAGCAATCCTGGCTGAACTAGGAGATTCGCAACTTGAAACTTACCGTCAGGCATACGCCTTTTCGCCAGTTCGATCATTGCGGGCGTCATGTCGATCCCAGAATAATCCGCCTGGATTCTGGCGCGTTGAAGCCAAAGTAAAAAGTCCCCCAAACCGCATCCCACATCAAGCACCGTTGATCCCGCAAGCGGCCCCACCTCATTCAATACTTCAAAGCGCAGATACTGTGACTTCTGGCTGCCCCAATTCAGCGATCGCACGTCGATTCCGTGTTTTTTTGCCAACTGCGTATAAAGCCTGATGTTAGACTCGTCATCTTGCTGCCAAAGCGTCTTCAGCGGGTCGGTGTTCTCTCCGGAACATTGCGTTGAGGCTTCTGTCGAAAAGCAAAAAGCGCAGTGGCCCGCAGGACATGACGGATCTTCAAGTATCTCAATAAAGCCGGCTTTTCTGAACGCTTTTTGTGCAGCGGAATTGTCCCGGCGAACAAAGGCGAGAATTCGCTTGATTGCCCAAATTCCAATTATTTCACAACAACCCAAGCGGACGGCTTCCACCCCGTAGCCCTTGCCGGTAAACCTCGCCAAGAGGTATATGGAAACCACAGCCTCAGCCTCTCCTTGACGATCGAAGCGGACCTGCCCGGCAGGCTCCTCATCGAGCAGAATAATGAACATCTTTCGCGTATTCTCTCGAAATGTAGCTCCGAACCATTTGGCATGTTCTTCCCAAGTGACTGCCCGCTGGGAGGAGCCGCGCGCCACAATGAACGGATCATTCCGCCAGCGAAACACAGTCGCCGCGTCCTCTGGAACCGCAGGCCTTAGTCTAAGCTGATGGGATGCCATTTTCATTGATCTTTTCGGCAACCACGCGCTAGTCGGCATGGATTGAGCAACCGCCGTTCTCTTCGCCAACGAAAGAGGAGTTCTTCATCCGCAGCGCAAGCGGGACGAACTAAAAAGCTCGGATTGGGATTCATGTTAGGGCAATCCAAAGTCAGAGGGCTGTAAGTGCGTCCCCTTGCTCACCGGACGTAACAGCGGGCGTCCAAGGTATCTGCCCAGGTCTCGCGCCAGGATGCCCGTCCCCGGTCTTTGAAACCGAATTTGATTCGCAGTGACGACAGCCCCTTTGCTCAAGTCTTCAGACGCGACCGCACTCACTCGATATTCCAATCGCCCTTTCTTTTCCACATCTGCTGGAATGATTTCGGCACGACCCAACCTCTGCTCGCCGTTGCGCACTTGAAGAACGAGGCTGGAAAATTCATCGGGCGTGCTGCTAAAATATTGATCCGGCCCTGGCAGGTTGTGATCGAGTGTGAAATGTTTTTCAACCAGGCAGGCTCCCAGAGTAACAGCCTGGACAGCGGCATACCAACCTTCGGTATGATCTGAGAAACCAACCGGGACAGCGTATCGCTCACGCAAGGAGGCCATCCTCCTCAAGTTGACATCTTGATGCGGAGTCGGGTAGGCGCTTGTGCAGTGCAGCAGGATCAAGGGGCTGCTGCCTTTGCGAACCGCCCCGACCGCGTCATCAATGTCTTGTTGATCAGCCATGCCGGTGGAAACTATGATGGGCACCCCGGTCTTTCCCATGTGTTCAAGCAAGGGCAAATGAGTGAGGTAGTCTGAACCGTTCTTCAGCAATGGAACACCGATTTCGACGAGTTCTCTCACGCCTTCCTCCGAAGTGGGGGTCGAGAAGAAAATAATGCCTCGATCATCACAGAATTTTTTTAACCTCTCCAACCAGTCGGCTTTCGGCTCACATCGCTTAAACATGTCCCATTGGGACTCCGTAACCTCACGCCCCTGACTCTTGTACGTGTAAGTCAAAGTACGGTCCGCAAGAAAATCCTCGGTGCGATAGTTCTGGAATTTCACACCATCCGCGCCTGCTTTGGCAGCCGCTTCGATCATTGTTGTCGCGAGTTCAAAGTCCCCGTTGTGGTTGATGCCGATTTCCGCGACCAGAAAGCAAGGCTGCCCGGTGCCAATCAGGCGATTGCCCACTCGAATTGCATTCATACGCATTTGTTCCTTAAAATCGCTGCCACGCGCGAAGCTCCGTAGCCATCCACCAGTCGAGCTCCCCGCTCGCTCATCGCGCGTCGGCCAGCCGGATCGCGGATCGCCCCGTCAAGGACCTCCAGCATGTGGCCAGCGGCAAGTGAAGTGTTCCAACCCAAATTGATTGCCGCGCCCTCCCTCTCCACACCGGCGGCAACAGCGCGCTGGTTGTCGGCCAACACCAATAGCACCATCGGCAGCCCCATCAAAGCCAATTCCCAGCATGTGCTTCCGCCGGCTGCGACCGCGAGGTCTGCCCACGCCATAAGTTCCGGCATCTCGCTCGTGTTGCCTATCAACTCAAACCTTCCAGGGGAAGAGTCTACCAGCTCCCGCAGAGACTGCCCGTGGGGATTGGCGGCTCCAATGACGGCCCTCACTAGCAGGCCCGGAGTTTTGAGGGCAAGCAACGACTGAAGGATTTGCCGGGTGAGGTTGTCGGGATCGCTTCCTCCAAGGGTCACCAGAACATTGGCGGCGATATCGGGAACATTCCGTTTCCAGCCGCGCCACTTCCAGAATTCCCGCCGCAGCAGGGCGTAACGAGTTCCCAGGAGCAGTTGTGTGCCAGCAGGCCGGTTGGCGTACAAACTCTCGTCGGCAGACACGTTTTGATTCAGAACCAGGTCCGCCAGAAACATCCCCGCGTAGCCGGCGTCATCAACGTAAAGCAGGTGCAGGCCGGCATCTTTGATGCCGCGCTGGAATTCAGTGTCAAAGTGATATCCATCCGCGACAACCCACTTGGCTCCAAGTTGGCGCGCCATTGCCACCGTTTCGCGCGTGTCATCGCCGCTTCCCGGTTTTGAGCCAAGGTGCGTCACCGACATTCCATCAGCCTTCAGGCGTTCCTCAAGCAAGGGCGCGTCCACCGCGCTGAGAAACGTGGAATGCCCTCCAACTTCCCGCCAGGCCTGCGCCAAGGCCAGGCAGCGCATCACGTGCCCCGTGCCAATGTGAGGGCTGGCATCCGCGCGGATGAGCAGAGGTTTGTTCATCGGGTCGCTCTCAAGCCCGAGCGCCAGGCCCGGGCGCGGACATTGCCTGCAAGAGCCCCCGCACATCATTCCTCAGAAGCCAATCGCAAAGTTGGATGTCTGCCGGTTCGTCAATGTCGATGGCCTGAATCCATGAGATTGGAAAAAAGCGATGTCCCGGTCCGTAGAATGTTCCCGAAGACCGCAACGCTGGCACAGAGGCAATCCAAATTGCGCCACTGGGAGCATAAAGTTTGGGGAGGTCTTGGGAACGGATCTCAAGCGCCTTGGGGTTGAGGTATTTGGGCTGGTTCTGCGCGTCCATCTGAAATGCCCACCATGGTTTGGTTGGACCAAAATCCGCACAACTAAGCAGAAAGGACGCCTTGCTTTGCTCGAACGTTTTAAGCTGCGCGCGGATCAAATCTCCGGTCCTCAACGGACAACTCGGCATAAGCAGTATGAGGGCATCGTAGGATTCGACCCAATGCTCTTCGGCCTGTTTCAATGCTGTCAGGCCGGCCTCGCTGGCGCCAGCCTGATCGTCATTGGCGGCGTTGCGCAAAAACGGGGCCTCGGCGCCATGAACGATGGCGATCTTTGCCGTTTCGGGGTCATCGGTTGAAACAAGCACCCGCCCGCAAACGTTGGAAGCGAGCGCCGCTTCCACCGACCAAGCCAATAACGGCTTGCCGCCAACCGGATGGATGTTCTTCTTCGGAATCCGACGGGAGCCGCCGCGAGCGATGATGACGCAAAGGGTCTTCATGGTTGATCCATTTTCACGCACGCGGAACCTGCTTCCAATACGGCCACGACGCGCAGCAGATGTTCTCTGGGAATCACCAACCTCCGGGTGCGCACCTGCTCCAGGAATGCGGCCAGTGCAGATCGAAAGGCGCGGAAGGAATCCTGAAAGACGGCGAGCTGTTCCCCCTGTTCGCCGATGTAATGAATGCGGATCTCGCAGTTCGCCCGGCCGGTGGCGTGAAAGCACGTCACCGGACCGTTCCTCCATCGCGCGAAAAGATGCACCGCCCCCCGCTCTCGCCAGACGCGATGTTCCACTATTACTGCCGGTTCCGCAATGTACCGGAGGACGGGATCAACCAGATGCGCCGCATAAGTTTCCCATTTCATCGGCGTAACGGCATGGACGGCACGCAGCTCGCCGATCCGGGTTCTTTGCCCGGCATCCAGGAGCAATTCCTCCGCGAAATATAATGCCGAACAGGAGAACAACTGCCACGGCTCGCGGGCTTCGTTCAACAGACGATCCGCCGCGGCCCGGGAGAGGGCCAGTGGTTTGTCAATGTAAACGGGAATCCCGGCGCGAAGAAAAGGCGAGGCAAAACGATGGTGATTCCCGGCATCATCTCTCGCAAGCAGGAGACCGTCCACCTCGCCCAGCATGTCTTCAGGTTTGTGGCAGACGTGTGTGATCCTCGAAGCCGCCGCTACTTTGCGGGTGATGGCTTCATCCTGGGTCCAGACATGCGTGACCGTCACGTCTGTCAAAAAGTCAGCAGGATATTTCTGCCGGCTGAGATACTCCGGAATGACGGGAAATCCGCACCCGGCCATGGCGACCGGATCGTAGCCGTTGCAAATTGCCGACCACGAGAACGGATGACCGTTCCCTTCGCTCAGGCCGATGATGCCAAGTTTCAGATGTTGATGCGCGTCTGCCATGTTCCGGGATTCAACAAATCCTTGTCGCTGATAGGTAACGGACTTCGATCAAAACTCTCCGGCAACGGTTGCAGGGAGAATTGGCACAACTCCTTGAGTTGCTCCGCAAGATTCACCCCGACCACAACCGCGTCCACCTCTTCCAAGTCCAGCGCGAATCTGAGCAATGCGTGGATCGGAGAGATGTTGACTTTCGCCAACCTGCGGTTCAATTCCGCAATAGCCGGGAGCAGACCTTCCATGCCTGCCGGCACTTCATCAGAGCCCAGCAGGAGTGCCCCCTGCAAGAACACCGAGCGTACGTGTATCTCAACACCCTTGTTCCGTAGCTCGTGGATTGTCCCGTCCCGCAGCAGGCGTTGGTCGGCCAGATTAAGTGGAAGTTGAATGATCTCGAAAGGGAAGACTTTGGAAAGCTCGGTCACTTGATGCCGGTTGTAAACCGAGACGCCGATCTTGCCGACTTTCCCGGATTCTTTAAGGGCGTGGAGCGCTTCGGCCAGGTAATGGCCTCCCGGCTGCAAAAGGTTGTCGGGGTCGTGCACCAGAAGCGCGTAGCAGGATTCCGCCCGAAGATCGTCGCAGGAAAGCTGGTATGCCTGCTGCAGCAGCCTGCCGGTCTTCGGGAAGAAGGCCCCCTCCCGAAATTTCGGCGTCTTGGTGATGAATCTGGGCATCCATTCCGGGGGACGCAATGAACCCACCAGATGCTCGCTCTCTCCGTATTCGAATGCCGTGTCGAGAAAGTTCAGGCCACACGCGGCAGCACTTGAGAGGATTTCGGCTACCTCGGCTCGTGAAGGAGGCTTGTACGCCCTTTCGCGGATGCCATAGCGAAGACCCAATTGGACGGTACCCAAGGCGAGTTTGGCGTGTGCTTTCATGAATGGTCGCAATCAATCCGGGGTCAGCTTCCGAACAGCCTCAATCACATATCTGACATCCCCGTCGCTCATGGCCGGATACAGCGGCAGACTGAGTGCGCGAGAATAGTATTCCTCGGCAACTGGACATTTGCCAGGTTTGTAGCCGTAAGTCTGCCGATACCACGGCTGCAAATGAACGGGGATGTATAAAACCTGGGTACCCACTCCCTTTTGCCTTAAGCCGGTCATGACCTCCGTTCGTGTCCTGCCGATGCTCTTGAAATCAATCTGCACGGTGTAAAGATGCCACGATATCAGGTCGCGGTTTTTGGGATTGGTCAAACCCGGCGTGCGCAGCCACGACAAATCACCAAAGGCTTCATTATATTGCCGCACAATTTCGCGCCGGCGCGCAACGAACTGATCGAGACGCTTGAGTTGAGCAAGGCCCAGAGCGCATTGGATGTCAGTCAGTCTGTAGTTGTATCCCAGGTCCTGCATTTCGTAATACCAGGGACCTGCTCCGCGAGTTGAGGGTTGCCCGCCTTCACTTCGTTTCGGCGCGGTCGCGCCGAAGCATTCAGCGAAGGCGGAAGGGTTGAGGGTTGAGAGCCGGCATCCGGGCCGAGGCCCTGGAAGAGCGAAGGTTGCCTTACGATGCCATGCGAACGCAGGCGCCGCGCCTGTTCGGCCCAAACTTCATTGTCCGTCACCAGCATCCCGCCCTCGCCCGTGGTCATGGTCTTCACCGGGTGAAAACTGAAAACGGTCATGTCCGCCCAAGGATGCCCGCCCAGCTTCCAGGTTCGGCCCTCATGGACAAATCCGCCACCCACGCCGTGGCAGGCATCTTCGATGACTATCGCTCCGCGTTCACGCGCGAGCCTGGCAATGGAGGGCATGTCACACGGTTGCCCGGCGTAATCCACAGCGACAACCGCTTTGACGTCCGGCTTCCACGCGCGCTCCAGCGCTGACGGGTTGAGATTGTAGCTCACCGGGTCCATGTCCGCAAAATCCGGCGTGGCACCAACGAAGGCGGCGCAGTTGGCCGATGCCAGGAACGTGTTGGGCGAGGTGATGACGCGATCTCCACGCCCGATCCCGGCTGCCCGCATGGCCAGGTGCAAGGCGGAGGTCGCACTGTTGACGGCGACGGCATGACGGGCGCCAACTTTTTCCGCAAAGCGCCCTTCAAACTCTTCCACTTTGGGGCCACCGGTCAGATAGTCCGAGCGAAGGACATTGCAGACTGCTTCAATGTCCCCCTCGTTGATGCTCTGCCGGCCGTATGCGAGAACCTGGGGCATGGGAGAAAACGTGAATCAAAGCGTGAACTTTGGATCAACGTGCCTGCGGATCAGCTCGCGAATCTGTGCCACACTCAACCATTCGGTGTTCGTTCCGCTGCTGTACCGGAAGCCATACTCACAGGGACGTCCGTTAAACGTCCGGCAGTAATCGTCCACATCCCATAAGCGGGTCGAGGGGAGGATGACAAAATGACGCGCGAATTCAAGGGTGCTGAGGCCATCGGTTTCAGTGATCATTTCTTCGTGGAGTTTCTCGCCCGGCCGAATGCCAGTAATCACGCGCTTGCACTTGGGGCCGATGGCTTCCGCCACGTCGGTGATGCGGTAGCTGGGAATTTTCGGCACAAACAATTCACCGCCCCACATGTTTTGCAGGGCGTCGAGGACCAAATCCACGCCTTCCTCCAGGGAAATATTGAACCGGGTCATGCGCTCATCCGTAATGGGCAGCACACCGGTTTTGCGCTTTGCCAGGAAGAATGGAATCACGCTGCCACGACTGCCCATCACATTGCCATAACGCACCACGGAAAGCTTGAGGTCGCGGTTTCCTCTGTAGTTGTTGGCGGCCACGAAAAGCTTGTCGGAACAGAGTTTGGTGGCGCCATACAGGTTGATGGGCGCCGCGGCCTTGTCAGTGCTCAACGCCACGACCCGCTTGACGCCGCTGTCCATGGCGGCGTCAATCACATTTTGAGCGCCAAGGACGTTGGTTTTGATCGCCTCAAAAGGGTTGTACTCGGCGGCGGGTACCTGCTTCAGGGCCGCCGCGTGAACGACGGTGTCAATCGCTTCCATGGCGCGATTGAGCCGCGCCCTGTCCCGCACGTCACCAATGAAAAACCGGATGGAAGGGCATTGTTCAGCCGGATAAAGCTGGGCCATTTCGAACTGCTTGAGTTCGTCCCGGGAGAAAACCACAACCCGGGCGACGCGCGGATACTTCCGGTAAATGGTTTCGATGAACTTCCTGCCAAAGGAACCGGTTCCGCCGGTGACGAGGATGTGGCAGCGGTTAAGATCAAGTGGTTTCATTGTTCAATCGGGCTGCAGACACTGCCAGCTCTGGCAAGGCCTGGATATTTCACGGGCTCTTCGCGACGGTTTGCACGGAGCAAGCCGTGCGGTATTGCCAATAGCGACCGCTTGGCTTCCTTCGTCGCGGGAAACCAGCCGTTGATCAACATTCACTTTGCAAGCCTGAACCACTGCTTTGGCTTGCGCAAGAAACATCTCTTCCCGGTGGTATATCAGTTTGAAGGCAGGCACAGCGCGCTGCGCTGTCCGGACGCCGCAGCGGCGCAAAAGGAAGGAGCCAAAGGCTGTTCCGCCCGCTGCACGCGGGCGGGGACGCCACCGCGCGGCGTCCCTACCACTGCAAACCGAGTCACTACCCGGTTTCCCTTCCGCGGGTTCAAAGCGCACCCTGCGTGTGATGCCAAGCCAGTTCATTATATGACGGCCAACGTCCGCGCCATGCTAGCGGGATTCGTGTATCCAGCAAGGTTGAACGACATAAAGTTGAAATGCGGTCAACGGAGGTTTGCACGTTTGAGTCCCGAATACCAACGCGGCCGCCCGGAAACCGGAAAATGAATTGAACGCCGACATCATCAATATCACCGCCGAAATCAGCCACCGCAAATCCAAATGCGCTTGCAGTCCGCCGCCGCTTTGCTTCCATTCCATGGTCGCGTTTCTGACGAAGGGAAAATATGCATTGCGTCATCGGTTCCGGTCCGGCGGGCGTCGCCTGCGCCAAGGCGCTGCTGGCGCGTGGCGCAAGCGTGCTGATGCTCGACGCCGGGCTCGAATTGGAATCCGACCGCGCCCAAATCGTCCGTCAATTTGCCGGCGCGAAACCTTCCACCTGGCAACGGGGCGACCGCGCCAGATTGAAAGGCGACATGGCCGCCGGCGCCAAAGGCATTCCGCTCAAGCTGGCCTTCGGCTCGGACTTTCCCTACCGCCAAACGGAAACGCATATTCCCTGGCGCGGCCCGGGCACCAGCGTGCGGCCGTCGCTGGCACTCGGCGGCCTCAGCAACGTCTGGGGCGCGGCCCTGCTGCCGTATCGCGACGCGGACATCGCCGGCTGGCCCGTCAAAAGCGCGCAATTGGAAAAACATTATCGCGCCGTGATTGAACTGACCGGGTTGTCCGCGCAACATGACGATTTGGAGGAATGGTTCCCGTTGCATTGCGACCATCCGCACATGCTCCAGCCCAGCCAGCAAGCCAGTTTGCTGCTCCATAATCTTAATCGCCATCGCGACGCCCTGCGCGAACGCGGCTGGCGGTTTGGCCGGGCGCGGGTGGCCGTGCGCGGCGCCGACAACCCCAAGGGCATCGGTTGTGTCTATTGCGGCTTTTGCATGTATGGCTGCCCTTTCGGCTGCATTTTCAACAGCGCCGACACCGTGCGCGAACTGCGCGCGGACAATCATTTCTCGTACCAACGCGACATCATTGTCACGTCCCTGCGCGAACTTTCCAACAAGGTCGCCATCGAAGGTTTCCACCGCCAGACGCGCGCCCCGCTTTCATTTGAAGCGAACCGGGCGTATCTGGCGGCGGGCGTCATTCCGACCGCGCAGATTCTTTTGCGCTCCCAGTCCGCCTACGACCACCCGTTGCGTCTGTGCGACAGCCAGTATTTTCTTTTCCCGCTCGTGCTGGCGCGCCGGACCCGGGATGTCCAGACCGAATCGCTCTACACCCTCAGCCAGGTTTTCATCGAACTTTGCCGTCCGCAGATCAGCCGCCACACCGTCCATCTGCAAATTTACACCTACAGCGATTTGATCGGGGAGGCGGTGCGGAAAACTTTCGGGCCGCTCGCGCGTCCGCTCGAAAGGCTGGCGCGGCAGCTTGAAGAACGCATGGCGGTGGTCCAAGGCTACCTGCATTCGGACGAGTCACGGACGATTGAAATGACGTTGAAACGCGACGGCGCAAAGGACTGTCTGCACTTGAACGCGCTGCCCAACCCCGAAACCCGGCGCACCGTCAAACGCGTCGTGCGTGAAATGCTCCGGCAATCGCGCCGGCTTGGCGGCATCGTTCTGCCGCCGATGCTGCAACTGGCCGAACCCGGCCGCGGCTTTCACTGCGGCGGCTCGTTTCCCATGCGCGAAAATCCGCAGCCGTTCGAGAGCGATTGTCTCGGACGGCCGCACGGCTGGACGCGCGTTCACGCGGTGGACGCGACGGTTTTGCCGGGGGCGCCGGCGACCACGATCACTTTTTCCGTCATGGCCAACGCCCATCGCATCGGCTGGGAAACCGCCGGGGAAAAAACTGGGTGAATGGATTTATGGATTGCTGGATGAATGGTTTGCTTCCATCAATCCAATAATCCAATAATCCATCAATCCGATTATGAAGAATGTGTGCGCCATCACTGGCAGCCATGGCTACGTCGGCGGCTGCCTCAAAAATTATTTTGCGGCGCGCGGCTGGGAAATTTTGGAACTGACCCGCCAACCGGGACCCGGCGCGCGCGCGGTGGCGTTCCAGCTCGGCGCGGAAATTTCCCCGCAGGCGCTGGCCGGGGCGGGCGCGCTCGTGCATTGCGCCTACGACTTCCAGCCGCTGCACTGGGAGGAAATCCGCGCGGTGAACGTGGACGGCACGCGAAAACTTTTTCAAGCCGCGCGCGCGGCGGGCATGGGACGCATCGTCTGCCTCTCTTCCATCAGCGCCTACGACGGCTGCCGCTCGCTTTACGGCAGGGCGAAACTGGAGATTGAGAAGATCGCACTGGACAACAGCGCGCTGGCGATTCGACCGGGGCTGGTTTACGGCAGCGGGCCGGGCGGGATGTTCGGAAAATTGGTCGCGCAAATCCGGAAATCCTCCATCATCCCGCTGATCGGCGACGGTTCGCAAATCCAGTTTCTCGTCCACCACGAGGATTTGGCCGCGTTCGTGGAAAAAGCCGCCGCCGGAAAAATCAAAATGGCGCCGCGCATTTTGACGGCAGCGCACGAGCAGCCGTGGCCGTTCCGGCAACTGCTTTCAGAAATCGCGCGCAGGCTGGACAGGAAAGTAAAATTCATCCCGCTGCCGTGGCGGCTGGTCTGGGCCGGCTTGAAGATGGCGGAACTCTGCGGCCTGCGCCTGAATTTCCACAGCGACAGCGTGGTGAGCCTCATGCATCAAAACCCGAAACCGGATTTTTCACCCAACGCGGCGGCGGGTTTGATATGCCGTCCGTTTCAGGTTGAAAAACTGCGATTGTAACTGCGCTCAGTTCGCCGTGGCGCTGTGGCCGGGCAGGCGGCGATAAACCGCCAGATTGTATTTCTCGTTGGTTTGTTGGCTGAAATGAGCCGGCAGCAGATAATCGAACAAGGCGATGTTGAATTTGTTTCCATTCAAATAGCTCTCGCCCGTGGCATACCACTCCCCTCCTATTTTCTCCTTTACGGTCGCATACGAATCGGGATTTATAATCAAACAGGTAATCGAGCCGGCTTCCTGCTTGTTGATCACTTGAAAATACCAGGAATAGTAGGCTGTTACGTTCAGTTTGTGCAGTGGGTAAAATGCCTGATAATCGGCGATGACAACATCTGACGGATGGACTGCGGTTCGGACAAATGATTCCACCTTTGAATAATCCCGGTCTTTCAAATCCGTCAATGCGATTCCGAGGCGGGCACCCAGCCCGAAAGTGAAAACCACCAGAATCAGAGTGACGGCGAAAACCCGTTGGAAGGGGGCTTTGAAAATGTTGTCGGAGTGATCCAGCGCGCCGACGAGACAGACGGCCATGGGAATATAAGCCTGCCAGGAATGATAAATCTGATAAGTATAGGCCGACTGAGACACCGCCGGAATTACCAGAAATGTGCTGATTCCAAAAATGGCAAGCCGTCGGCCGGTTGCGTCCAGTCTGCCCCATTTGAAAAGAGTTGTTCCCAGGAGGCAAAGTAATAGAATTACGATTGTCGGATCGTGAAAAACCCTGCCGGGAAACGTGACCAGTTTTTGCTCCCACACTGGCGTTGTCTGGCCGGGGGGAAAATAACCTTGTGCGAGAAAAATTGCTTCATTTCGAAACGCGTGCCACAGGCCCAATTCACCATAAAAAAAATAAAGCAGGCCATAACCAACAGCAAGACCCGCCGCAACACAACAAAGCTCCCAAAAGCATTTCCTGCCCAGGAACAAAAAAAGGAGGCACCCAAAAGCCACGGCAATTGGACCCAGAATGAGGGCGGTGGGAAGAAAAAGCGCGGTCGCAAGAACAATGGCCATGGTTCTCAACCCCCGCCGTTCGAGGGTGAAGGCCCAAAAACATGCCGCCGCCACCAAAACAATCGCTGAATCATAACGTGCGGAACGGTAGCTGAACACCACGCCGTCTCCGATGAACATTAATGCCGCCAGCATCGCCACCAGCATCGGATGGCGGATTAACTTTGACCGTTGAACTGCCAGACACAAAAATCCAACCGCACCGGACCAAAGCAGGTAGTCAAGAACCCTGACCTGAAAAATTCCGAAACCGAACGCTTTGAACCATCCATAAATCAAAAGGGAGTAAAGCGGTGTGTTTCCCAACCAAAATTCTCCGAATTGTTGCAAAGGCGAGGTCGTGGAAGTAAAGCCATGTCCGAAGTAAAGATTTGCTGCCGGATCCACAAACAAGACTTCGTCCATCCAGACACTGGTGTACCAATCGTACGTCAAAGCATTCAGTGAAAAAAACCCCGCAACCACCCACAGCCACGGCGGAACTTTTTTGAGCATTGAAGTCATGAACGCAGCGTTTTCCAAATGAACCTGATTATAATGTTGTCCAGCACACAAGGGTGTGACCGTTCACGCCCTCGGTATAGCTCGGCACGTCTTTAAAAGCAAATGATACCGGATCACCGCTGATTCGACCGCAATTCAGCCAACCTTCAAAGCCTGCCTGTCCCATAACCAGAACGGGCAGCAGGGTATTTTACATCACTTGATAAACCCGTGCGCGCGCAGACAGTTGTGAACATCCATGGGGCATTTCAATCATTCACGGGCGGCCGGCGCGAGACGGTTTTCAGGCCGAGCACGCTCATGAAGAAACTCGAAAAAACACCCTGAATGCCAAGGATCATGAGCGTCGCCGCCGGAATCAGCCGGCGCAGGTTTTCCTCCGTTGACGGCAGCAGGCCGAAGTGGGCCTGTTGCCAATGCCATAGCGCGCGCAGAAATAAAATCGTTCCCACCAGCAACACGACCAGGCCGGCGGCAATTCCCTTTTCCAGCGTGAAAATTTTGAAGACGCGCGTGAGCTTCGGGTCCTCCGGCAGCAGGCCTTCGGCGATGGCAAAAACCTTGGTGAAAAACGCGAACGCGACGAGCTGAAAACCCACAATGATCGCCATGCACGCCATGATCAGCGTGCCGACGTTCAACTGGACGCCGCTGATTTTGAGGTCATTCACCGACAGTGCGGCGGCAAAAATGATTCCCAGCGCCGAGAGCAAAAGTCCCGGCACGAGAAACAGCCAGCGCGGCGAGTAAATGAGCATGAACCGCAAATGCCGCCAGCCGTCGCGCCACGGTTTCAAGTGCGGCGGGCGCGAGCGCCCATCCGGGTGCAGCGTGATGGGCACTTCGGAAATTTTGAATTTCCGGAACGTGGCCTTGATGACCATTTCGGAGGCGAATTCCATGCCCGTCGTCTGCAATTCCATTTTTTCAAACGCCGCCCGCGTGAAACCGCGCATGCCGCAATGAAAATCGTGCGCCGGACACTTGAAGAAAAAGCGGCCGATGAACGACAGCACCGGGTTGCCGAGCCAGCGGTTTTTCCACGGCATCGCGCCGGGTAAAACAGTCCCTCCACCCATCGGCAGCCGGCAGCCCATGACCAGATCAAATCCTTCCTGAAACTTTTTTACGAAGCCGGTGAGATCGGAAAAATCGTAGCTGTCGTCCGCATCGCCCATGATGATCCATTTGCCGGACGCGGCCTGAATGCCGCCGCGCAGCGCGCTGCCGTAACCCTTTTCCTTCACTGGCACGACCCGCACCCCCAGGTTTTGGGCGATGGCCTGCGAGCCGTCGGTGCTGCCGTTGTCGGCAATGACGACTTCACCGGACACGCCGGCGCGTTGAAGGCCGAGCCGCGCCTTTTCGATGCAACGGGCGATGGTCTCGGCTTCGTTCAGGCACGGCATGACGATGCTCAGCTCAACGGCTTCGGTCACGAGGCAAACTTACCCAAACGCCCGGCCCTTTGGCGAGTGCGGGTTTTTGGCTCAACGCAATTTGACCAGGTACCAGTCAAGCGCGCCGCGCGAAGCGCGCAGGTTGAGTGGAATTTTCCAGACGACCTGCGCGTTCATGCGCTTGAGCCAGTCGTCCCGTGAACCGCCAAACGATTCCCCGAACATCCCGCCTCTGGCCAAAACATATTTGATACCCTGTCGCTTTAAATCCGCCGCTGTGTCTTCGGGGCAGACATGTTCGATACGACGCGAACCGAAAGGATACCACAGGGAAGTTTCAGGGTCTTCCGATGTGACCATTCCGAGAATTCCCGCGTCCGGCGGCAAAATGGCGCGCACCGGGGCAAAAGCGTCGGGGCGTTCGCGATAAACCAAATAGACCTCTTCCACCCGCGACAACAGTTTGGAATCGGGGACGCGCGTTTGAATTTTTCCCAAAATTGTCAGAACCGGAAACAACGGTCGCGCCGGCGAAACAATCAGCAATCCTGCGGCCATAAAAAGAACCGCGAAGACCGCCGCGCGCCACCAGCCTTTTTTCACCAGCCTTTCGTGCCCGGCACAGGCGAGGAACGGCGGCAGCAAGAGGGCGTAATAGGACACCATAAGCCGGCCGATGATGGACCTATGGGATTGTGTCATCAGCGCAACCAGCGAAACGAGCGGAGCAAGCCGCACGCACGTTTGCCAGGTTGCCCAAGCGGTTGTTGGCCTGCTTCTCCGCTTCACAAACATTGTCGCCGCCACGCTGATCAACAGCAAAATCGAAACCCCAAAACCCAGTCCGGCGTTCTCTTCGATTTGCATTTCATCCAACTGCAATTGGCAGTCGGGCCGCATGATGGTTTGTTGCAACCGCGTGCCCAGTTTCGGCGGAATCACGCGTTCCATGGTTTGGTTCCATTTTTCGGCCAGCGGGAAGACCGGTGGCACGAAATTTTCAATCGTCAGCAGCACGGTGTTCGCTCCCGCCTGAAACACCGGATCATTTTTTAAACCGACGGTCTCCGGCGCCTCCCCGGACCAATCGCCGCAAAATTTCCCGTTCAAAACCATGGTCGGCAGCGCCGAGGCGAAAATGGCGAGCGCGCAAACCGCGGAAGTTTTCAGCGGCCAGCGGAAGACCAATTTGATTGAAGGGAAAATCGCCACCGCCCACGGCAGCAACAGCGGCAGGTTGCCCGTTTTGGCGCTGGTCATCATCGCCGCCGCCAGCACGGACGCAAAAAAATCGTGCGCGGAACGGGAAACTTTTGCGCGCAGCGCAAAATCCACCGCCGCCAGCGCAAACGTCGCGCCGAACAGATCATTGCCGAGACTCCCGGCCTGCAGCAAAAGGCCGTAACCCGTCGGCACAATCCACATCCAAGGCCACGCCACCTGGCGCCGCACACCCAGACGCGTGAACACGCTGAACACCAGACCGGGCAACAGCAGGAAAGAAATCATATTGATCAGGAACAGCGGGCGGGCGGTCTTCAGCAGTGCGATAACGGGTGCGGAAACCCATTCGATGCCGCAGGATCGCGTGTTGAGGCACGGGAAAATTGTGTGAATCCAGTGCCATTGCCCCACAGCGAGCCAGTGCAACACCCGCGGAATGCGATAGGACAGCGCATCGTAATTGCTCGGCGCATACAAAACACCGCCGAGAAAAGCCATCGCCGCCAGAATCAAAAACGCCAGCGGGAACGGCCGCCGGAAACGGCAACGATACTTCCGCCACCGGACCCTGGGAAAAGCCGCTCCGGACGTTTTGAGTTTCCAGGCGCACAGAACAGCCATCCCAATCAGCAATGCCACCGCGTAGCCCGCGGCCGTTAATTGATGCACGGCGGAGAGCGCCCAGCCCGCACCATTGAGATACGCGCAAATCCAAACCCAAATCCGAACCGCACCCGGCATGTCTGATCGGCGCGGTTCAATACCGCCGTTGCATTCGATTTCGTTCATTTGAATCCGTAAAGCTCTCACGGCAAAACGACCACACTTCGGCCGTTGAATATTAAACTCTCCCAAGAAAAACAGGCAGGGTAAATTCAAATGGAACCGACCTGTGTGCATGTCGGCACGATGAACCCGGCCTTCGGTTTCCTGGCGCGCAGCGTTCCGGCGTGCGCCGGACATTTGAAGAACAAGCGGCCGATGAACGACAGCACCGGGTTGGCGAGCGGGCGTTTGGTTCAACGCAATTTCACCAGATACCAGTCGGTGGCGCCATCGCGCACGCGGAGATACAACGGAATTTTTTGGACGACCTGCGCGTTCATCCGCTTGAGCCAGTCGTCCGGCGAACCGCCAAACCAGTTTCCCAAAACCTTCGGCTTCACGAGAATGTATTCGATCCCGCGCTGTTTCAAGTCCGCCGGCGTGTCTGGCGGGCAGACATGCTCAACCCGCAGCGAGCCGAATGGCCGCCACAGGGAGGTTTCCGGGTCATCATAGGTGATCAATCCCAAAACCTTCACCTCCGGTGGCAATGCGGCGCGCGCAGGCGCAAACGCATCAGACCGGGCGTGATAGACCGAATAGACGGTTTCCACCCGCGCCAGCGCCGGATGCTGCGCCGCCGCCGCGTGGATTTTGTCCAAAAATATCCTGACCGGAAACAATGGCCGCGCCGGCGAAACAATCAGCAATCCCGACGCGATCAAAAAAACTGCGAATGCCGATGCCCGCCACCAGCGCCGTGCCACCAAACGCCCGTGGCCGGAGCCTGCGAGCAGCATCGGAACCAACAACGCGTAATAAGGCGCAAGGATGCGGCTGATAGGATACACCTCGGATTGACTTAACAAGGCGAGCAACGAAATCCATGGCATAAAACGAATGCCGCCTTTCCAGATGGCTTCGGTGGAGTTGAACTGCCAAGGCAATAATGAGCGGCTGCGCCGCGTGGCGGCGGCCACCACGCTGACGAGGAAAAGAACCGTGACGCCGAAACCCAAACCAGCGGATTCCTCGATTTGCATTTCTTCGGCGCGAAATTCGGCGGCCTCCACTTCCACAACCGCCTCATGCAAACGCCGACTCAATCCGGGAGGAACGATTTTTTGGACTCGGCGATCCCACGCATTGGCCAGAGGAAAAACCGGCGGCGTTAGATTTTGAACCGTGATCAGCACGACATTCGCCGGCATCCGCAAGAAGGGGGCATTTCTTTGCGGCGTCCCCTCGGCCTTCCAACCCGTCCAGTCGCCGCAGTAATGTGCGTTGAAAACGGCGGTGGGAAGAAACGACGCGAAGATTGCGATGAGGCAAACCGTCGCCGCCCGCACCGGCTGGCGCAAAATTAATTTCCCTGACGGCAAAATGGCGATGGCCCACGGCAGCAGCAAAGGCAGGTTGCTTGTCTTGGCACTGGTCATCAGCGCCGCCGCCAGCACGGACGCAAAAAAGTCGCGGGGCGCTTTGGAAACTTTTGCCCTTAACGCAAAGTCCAGCGCGGCCAGCGCGAAGGGCGCTCCGAACAAATCGTTGCCGATGCTTCCCGCCTGCAACAAAAAACAATAGCCGGTGGGAACAATCCACATCCAGGGCCACGCCACCCGCCGCCGCACCCCCAGCCGCGTGAACACGCTGAACACCAGCCCCGGCAACAACAGAAAGGAAACCATATTGATGAGAAACAGCAGCCGGTCGGTCTTCAGCAGCGCGATGAATGGCGCGGAAACCCATTCGATGCCGCAAGCGCGCGCGTTCACGCGCGGGAAAATCGTATGAATCCAATGCCAGCGACCGTCCGCCAGCCAGTGCAAAATGCGGGGGACGCGGTAGGTCAGCCCGTCGTAGTTTGTCGGCGCGTAAAGTGCCCCGCCCAGAAAAGCCATTGCCGCCAGAATTAAAAACGCCAGCGGAAACGGCCGCCGGAAACGGCGGCGGAATTTTTGCCAGCGCACGTGCGGCAGAATTCGCGCGGACGTTCTTCGCCTCCAGATTCCCAGCGCGGCCGCCCCGGCCAACAACGTGACCGCGTATCCCATCGCGCTTAGTTGATGCCCCGCGGACAGCGCCCAGCCAACGCAGTTCAGATACGCGCAGAACCACACCCAGAGAAGGACAATCGTTGGCATGGTGGCTCGTCAGCCGCGCAGAAAGTTATATTTGAAAATACACCACAAGGCGTGGAAGCCGTCGCGCCAGCCGATTTTTTTACCCTCGGCATAAGTGCGCCCGTAATAGGAAATGGCCACTTCATAAACGCGCACGTTCAGCCGCGCCACCTTGGCGGTGATTTCAGGCTCGAAACCGAACCGGTCTTCTTCAATTTTAATTTTCTGAATGATTTCGCGTCGGAAAGTTTTGTAGCAAACTTCCATGTCGGTCAGATTCAATCCGGTGGCCATGTCGGAAAGTGTTGTGAGAATCTTGTTTCCGACCGAATGCCAGTAATACAACACGCGATGGCCGCTTGGACTGCCCAAAAAGCGCGAGCCGAACACCACGTCCGCCTTGCCTGCCAGAATCGGCGTGATGAGCCGGTGGTATTCCCCGGGGTCATACTCCAAATCGGCGTCTTGAATGATGACCACCGGGGCCGTCGCGCGCGCAAAACCCGTGCGCAACGCCGCGCCTTTGCCCTGGTTTTGCCCGTGCTGCACCAACGTGATCCGCGCATCGCCGTTCGTGGCCGACTTCAATTTTTCCCAGGTGCCGTCCGTGGAGGCGTCATCCACCACGACCAGTTGCTGGACCGGCCGCTGCGCCAGCACGACCTTGATAACTTCGGCAACCGTCGCCGCTTCGTTGTAAACCGGCATGACCACCGTCAGGCAAGGCTCGATGTCTGCATTGGAATTGACTTCGCTCATGTGACCATCCGCCCGGGGCGGTTCGGTTTGAATGGAAGCTGGCAAAAACTGCAAAAAGGTTCAATCTGCAAATTGCACGGCGTGGCAATCGCCAAATTCACTTTTCTTTCCCGGCCGTCCTTTTAGGCTGTGGTCATGCCTTCATTCGACATCGTTTCCCAGGTCAACTCGATGGAAATCGAGAACGCCGTCAACCAAGCCAACAAGGAACTGGCCAACCGCTTCGATTTCAAGGGCACCAGGGCGGAAATCGTTCTCGAAAAAAACGAAATCAAACTCTCCGCCGCGGACCAGTTCAAAATCAACGCGCTCGCGGAAATCGTCATGGGCCGGCTCGCCAAACGCAACATCAGTTTGAAGAGCGTGGAAAAAGCCGAGCCGGAGGTTTCGCCGTTGGGCCACGCGCGGCAGCTCATCAAAATCAAGCAGGGCATCGAAACGACCGTCGCCAAGCAAATAACGAGCTTCATCCGCGACGGCAAATTCAAGGTGACGACGCAGATTCAGGGCGACGCCATCCGCGTGACCGGCAAGAGCCGGGACGAACTGCAAGGAGTCATCGCCGCCGTGCGTGCGAAGGATTTTCCAGTGCCCGTGCAGTTTGTGAATTTCAGGGATTAAAGTAACATGAGTTCTGAACCTAAAATCATTACTGATTGGAGCAAAAGGTTACAACCGCGCAAAGGAAGGGCTTCGTTTAGACTGTGTGCCTTGGGACATCCCGCGCACCGTGAAGGATGCGGATGATGTGCAGCCGGCGCGGCGCGGCGGTGACGCGGTAGAAAATCAGATAATTCGCGAACCGCCGCACCGGCCAGAAATGCATCCCGGACAATCCGGCGCGGTTGGATTCGTAGCGCGGACCAACTTCCGGCCATTGCGCCAGCGTGCGAAAGCTCAAACGCAGCGCATCCAGAAACCGGTCGGCGGCGGCGGGATTGTTCGTCGCGATGAACAGATGAATGTCCGCCACGTCGTGAATCGCTTCCCCGGCGCGGATGATTTTAAGCGGCTTCAAGTTGCTTGAGCTTGCGGCGGGTACGGGCGCGTATGCGGTCAAAGTCGGCATCGGTAAGCGGCTTGGCTAGGCTGCGCACGCCGGCAAGAAGCTTGTTATCCAGATCGGGAATGTTCAAAGCGGCCTGCTGCTCGGCTTTTTCCAAAGCGCGCAGGCCGGCGCGCACCACTTCGCTGGAATTGCCGTAGCGCCCGCTTTCAATCAAATCCCCGACCAGGTCCTCGTAGTATTTGCTCAAGGCGACGTTCATGGAACCAATCTAAGCCGATAACATTAGGTGTCAATAGCCGTTATTCATCAAATTTCCACCACCTGCTTGTATTCCGGCACGAGCACCTCGGGTTTCGGCTTCATGGCGCGCAACGTTCCGGCACGGCCCAGCACCCGTGATTTCAACTTCCAATCAGTCCCCGGCTTTGCTATCTTGTCCCTCGTCATGGTATCGCCACTGGCCAAAACCGCGCGGGTTCAGCGGAAGACCCTTTCCGTTGTGGATTTGCGTGATGACACGCGCACCCGGCGCCACTGGTTGCGCCAGCCGCCGATAAAGAGGCTTGAAGGGCTGGAATTGTTGCGCCAGAGTGCCCACGCTTATGATCCCGTTACCGCGCGACTTCCAAGACTTCTTAAGGTTGTTAAACGCAAACGCGATTAGGTATCTGGTCATCGGCGGTTATGCCGTGGCCTACCACGGCCACGTCCGTTACACCGGCGACCTCGACATCTTTGTGGAGCTTTCGATTGACAACGCGGAACGGATTGTCCGCGCCCTGCGCGAATTCGGCTTCGATCTGCCAAAACTGAAACCTGAATTGTTCCTGCGAAAAGGGAAAATCGTCCGCATGGGACATGAACCGATGCGGCTGGAAATCCTCAATGAGATTGACGGCGTGAGTTTTGGTGAATGTTACCGGCAACGGTGCATGGCCAGGCTTGGCGATTTGAAAATCAACTTCATTGACCTGCCGCAGTTGTTGAAAAATAAACGCGCCAGCCGCCGCCCTCAAGATTTGGCCGACATTGCCGCACTGACACCCAAGCCGCCGCGCAAAAAGGCCAGGCATTAAATCTCCACCACCTGTTTATATTCCGGCACGAGCACTTCGGCTTTCGGCTTCATTGCGTGTAACGTTTCGGCGTGCGCCAGGCATTGTGATTCCTCGCCGTGGATGCAGACGATTTTTTTGAGGTCGCCGGAGATTTTTCCGACGTATTTCTTCAGTTCATTTTTGTCCGCGTGGCCGGAGTAGGTGTCCAGCGAAACGATTTTGGCGCGCACGGCCTGCGGTTCGCCAAAAATGTTGACGGGATTCTGTCCGGCCACAATCTGCGCGCCCAACGTGTGTTCCGCACAAAAGCCGATGAACAGAATCAGATTGCCAGGATCGCCGATGTGGTTTTTGAGATGATGCCGGATGCGGCCCGCCTCGCACATGCCCGACGCGCTGATGATGATGGCGGGTTCCCTCAAATCGTTCAGTTTCATAGAATTCGCGACTTCGCGGATGTAAGTGAGATTTTCCATGCCGAACGGATTTTCCTTTTCGTGCAGGAACCGGTTGATGGTGTCGTTGAAACATTCCGGGTGCAGACGGTAAATCTCCGTGGCGTTCACGCTCAATGGGCTGTCCACAAAAATCGGCACGCGCGGCAGTTTCCCCGCCAGCGTGAGCTGGTGCAGCACATAGACAATCTGTTGCGTGCGCCCCACCGAAAACGCCGGGATGATGACCTTGCCGTTTTGTTTCAAGGTTTCCAGCACCATCCGGCCAACGGTTTCGTCGGCGTCCGTGCGGATGGAATGTTCGCGCCCGCCATAGGTGGATTCAATTTGAAGATAATCCACGTTTTCGACCGGCTCCGGGTCACGGAGAATTTCGTCATTGCCGCGACCGACATCACCACTGAACAAATAACGGAATTCCCGTCCGCCTTCCCGGATGTCCAGAACCACCTGCGCCGCGCCGAGAATGTGTCCGGCGTCACGGAACGTCACCGTCACACCGTCGAGCACCGGAAACGGGCGGCCGTAATTGAAGGCGACGAATTGCTGGAGCGCTTTCTCGGCGTCGGCTTCGGAATAAAGCGGTTCGACCGGCGGCAGTTTTTGTTTCGCGCGTTTTTTGGAGACGAACGCCGCGTCGTCCTTCTGGATCTGTGCGGAGTCCACCAGCATGATGCCGGACAGGTCGCGCGTGGCGAAGGTGCAGTAAATGTTGCCGGCGTAACCCTGTTTGCACAGGTTGGGCAGATTGCCCGCGTGATCAATGTGCGCGTGGCTCAACACCACGGCGTCCGCCTGCTTCGGGTCGAAGGGAAAGCAGCAGTTGCGCTGGATGGATTCCTCGCGCCGGCCTTGAAACAACCCGCATTCGAGCAACAACTGCTTGCTGTTGACCTCGAACAGATACATCGAGCCGGTCGTGGTGCGCGTTGCGCCGAAGAAGTGGATTCGCATGGGGAAAAGATGCTGAAGGAGCAGCCAAAGTCGAGTTCTGAAACGGGGTTTGTGAAACGTGATGCGTGAAACGTGAAATTGCAAATCACGTTTCACGTTTCACGCATCACATTCAACTGTGCCGGTAGGTGATGCGCGCCTTGTTCAAATCGTAGGGCGACATTTCAACATTGACCTTGTCGCCGACGCTGATGCGGATGAAATTTTTCCGCATCTTGCCGGAGATGTGCGCGAGCACCTCATGCCCGTTCGGCAGGGCGACACGAAACATTGTGCCTGGCAGCACTTGTTTGACGCTGCCGGTCAATTCGATTGGTTCTTCTTTGGGCACGGTTATGAGCCGGCAAGTAATGCCAATCGTCCCGCCCAAAATCAATCCCTTTTCCTGCCGGGAAAAAGGCATTGGACATTTGCCGCCGATTTGCTTAAAGTCCATTCAATTATTATGAAATGTGAACCATTCAACACCATTTTAACTGGTGTGCTGGGCGCGCTGGTAGTGCTGGGAGTGATTTTTGCCTTCCGGACGATTGTTCGCACGCGCGAGTTGCGCACGCTGCAGGCGCAGATGCTCAACTGCCAAGTCAACGTCAATCGCCTGAACCTCACGCTGAACGCGGCCGCCCAATATGGCAAAACGCACCCCGATATTGATCGCATTCTGCAACCGTTTGAAACCAAACCCGCCGCCCGCTGACGCCATGAACGAACCTGAAATCTCCCCCGCCACGCCGGACGAATTGGCCGGCCAAATCGCCTCCTTGCAGCGTCAAGTGACGACGCTGCTGCTGGTGCTGGTCGTTGTCAGCAGCACGCTCACGGCTTATTTGTTTTACCAGTCGCGCATTCTGGGCAAGGACCTTGACACCATCAAGCCGCAGGCCACGCAAATCGTTCAGAACTACAACAACAATGTGCCCCAGATGCAAAAGCTCGTCCAACAACTTGTGGCTTACGGCCAGACCCACCCGGATTTCCAGCCGATTCTGAAAAATTACGGCATCATTCCCGCGACCACGAACGCCGCGCCCAAGAAGTGAGCCAACGCAATATCGTCATCGCCGAGTCAAGTGCGTGCGCTTCGGACGGTTCACCGGGTCAACGGTTCAACCGCAACCGACGGCAACCGCGCACCGCAGTTCGGGCAAAAATTCGATTGTGGCGGACAACTCCTGCCGCAGCCCGGACAGTCTGAATGCGCCTTCTTGTGGCGATAGTGGATGACTAGATTTCGCGTGTAGGGAATCCACGTAAAGGCGTAGGCAAAGATGAAAACGGAATCCTGCTGATGGATGGAGTAACACAGAAAGGTCAGCGAACCGATGAGGCTTAACCACCAGAACGCCTGCGGCACCACGACCCGCTTCTTCTTTTCCGTGGCATACCATTGAACCAGAAACCGCGATGAAAAAATCAAGTTGCCCAGCCAGCCGATGACCTTCCAGACGCTCCAGTCAATGCCCAACAGTTTGCCATCGTGCCACAGTAGGTTGGTCAGCCAGTCCATAACGGCCACAGCTTAAACCAGCGCGCTTAAACCGAAAGCGCAAACGCGACGCCCCGGCTGAATCCGGGAGGGACGGCGTGTCGCCGTCCCAAACCGAAATCAGGGACTCCGGCACGGCGTCCCTCCCCGTTATCCACCCGCGACAATCTTGACGATTTCCAGCCGGTCGCCCGGGTTGAGTTGCCGTTGGGAAAATTCCGACGGCGCGACGGCCTCGCCGTTGTGCTCCACGACCACGCTGCGCGGCAGCAGCTTTTGCGCGACCAGAAATTCCTCCAGCGAGCACGGCAGCTTCGCCTCGACCGGCTTTCCGTTGGCGGTGACGAATGCAGCTTTCAAGTTTGCTTCGGCTTGACTCCGCCGCGCAGAAGTTTTTCCAATTCCGACGCAACGGCCAGTTCGTTTGCCCAACGGCGCAAATAATTTTTGTCCAATGCGCCGCCCTGGACCGAAACAATTCCCGCAGCGTCGCCGAGTTGCCGTTCGGACGGCGTGATTTGATTCCAATAAAGTTTGTGCAGCAGCACGTCCTCCGCCGTGCCGATCCAGGCCGGCTGGCCGAACAATGTTATTGGTTTGCGGCGCGCAAACATCTCGCGCTCGAACGGCGCGGGCCGCAACAGCCAGAAATCCACCTTCAACGTCGAGCGCCGGTCAATGGCGTTGAACTGATGCGGCGGCTGATACGCGGCGCGCACCGCCAATTCATCCAGAAAAAAATCACCGCTGAAGGCCGCCATTATTTTCGGAACGGCGGACGGCGGCAGTTGGATGACAAAATTCAAATCGTGCGTCGTGCGTGGAATGCCCCAGAAATTGCTCGCCATCGAGCCGGTGAGCAGATACGCCAGCTCCGAGCGGTTCAAGCGGCGGAGGCAATCCACCAACAGTTCGCGCTCGGTCACGATGCCCTCGCCAGTTCGAGCCGCCAATGCAGAAACTGCTCCACTTGCGCGTCATCGGCATCGGGATGCTGCGCGCGGATGCCTTCGCGAGCGATATCGCACGATAACTCATGCAAGTCCAGCGCGATGGCCAGCCGCTCTTCGCCGCTCATTTCGCGGTAACGCCCAATCTGAAAATCCAGTGCCGCCTGCGGACTCATGGAATGAATTTAATGCGATTCAATGGAAATGTCACGACCACGCTGCGCGGCAACAGTTTTTGAGCAATCAGAAATTCCTCAAGCGAGCACGGCAGCTTCGCCTCCACCGGCTTTCCGTTGGCGGTGACGGACGATGGATTCACATTTTCAAATCTGTTCTTTAATAAACACCGAACATCCCACATCGAACTCTGAACATCGAAGTTATTCGACTACGACACATTAGACGTTCGATGTTCAATGTTGGGTGTTCGATGTTCCTCATTTATGCTGTCAACGCCGCGTCCCAATCTTTCCACACCGGCTCGTAGCCAAGTTTGCGGATCAAATCCGCCACTTCGCCGGCGGAACGGTCATCGGCAATTTCAAATTGGCCGGTCGCGTTCGTCGCGCGGTTCGGCTGCGGCGCCCATTCGCTGGCACCGGACGCCAGTTCCACAATCCGGCCGCGCACGGTTTGATGCAGCTTTTCCCTGCCCGCGCCGGTGTAACCGCCCGGCTCAGTGTGGCTGCCCGCGCTCATCATCGTAATGCCCAGCGGGAGCAGGCCGTCGCGCAGTTTCGATGATTCGCGCGTCGAAAGCACCAGACCAACGTCGGGAAACATGATGCGCAGGGCGCAGACCAGTAGCGCCAGGTCGCGGTCGCTCATGTGCGTGAGCGGCTGGAATTCGCCCGCGCACGGACGCAGCCGCGGCAGCGAAATCGTCAACTGCGCCTTCCAGCAATTACGCAACAAATAATCCGCATGCGCGGCAACGCTGATGGCTTCAAACCGCCAATCGGCCAGTCCGTAAAGCGGGCTGATGCCGAGCCGGCGGAAACCGGCGGCGTAGGCGCGTTCTGGCGTTTCGAGCCGCCACTCGAAATTCCGTTTCGGCCCGGCGGTGTGCATGTCCGCATAAACTTTCCGGTCGTAGGATTCCTGATAAACCACCAGCCCGTCCGCGCCCGCCGCAACCAGCGGCGCGTAGTCGGCAGTTCCCATCGGCCCAACTTCGAGTGAAATGCTTGGCCACTCCGGATGCAGCGCAGCGATGCAGTCGCGCAGGTAATTGTTCGAGACAAATTTCGGATGTTCGCCCGCGACGAGCAGGAGGTTCCGGAATCCTTGTGACTTGAGTTCCGCCGCCTCGCGTTTCACTTCGTCCAGCGAGAGCGTCACGCGCAGAATCGGGTTGTCGCGCGAGAAACCGCAGTATTGGCAGTTGTTGATGCACTCATTGGAAAGGTAAAGCGGCGCGAACAACCGGATGACCTTGCCGAACCGCTGCTGCGTCATCATGTGCGATCGCCGGCCCATGTGCTCCAGCAATTCAGCCGCCGCCGGCGAAATCAGGTTCGCAAAATCCGCGAGCGACAGCCTGGGTTTCGCCAGACTTTCCCGCACCGCCGGCGCACCAGCCGCCAGCGACCGTTGCGCCAGCGACTGCGCCGGCAACGAATTGAACTCGGAGACAAAGCTCACAAATCACAACGTAACAAATTGACGGGCAAAGTCGAGGCGAGCTTGGCATTGCACAACGCACCCGATTCGTGAAACATGGACGCCAGCGGAACTTCACATGGCACGCAAATTTTCAAAACCGCACCGCGGCGCGTCGTTCATGGTGCTTGGCGTCGGCTCATTCGCGCAGAGCATCGGTGCGGCACTGGCCGACGCCGGCGCAAGTGTTTCGACCTATCTCACGCGCAATTACGGCCATTTCCCGCCGTCGCTCGTCGGACCCACTTTTTCGCATGGTTCAGTCGCCAGCCCGGTTCCGCTGATCAAGAAGCATGGCGTTGATGCCGTCATTCCGCAGTCCATTGACTGGGCGCTGGCCCCGTGGGCGGAGGATTTGCTGCAATCGGGCGCCGGCATTTTCAGTCCCACGCGCGAGGCGATGCGCATCGAACGCGAACGTGATTTTGCCCGGAAACTGTGTGCCGAGTTCAAAATTCCGTTCCCGCAGGCTTACGTCGCGTCGAACCGGCTGGAGACCGAAAAAATTCTAACAAATCATCCGCAGCCGTTCGTCATTAAAAACCCGCTCTGCTCGCCGACCAGTCCGATTCACACGATTTTGTGCGAGACCATCGAGGATACCCGTGCCTGGCTGCGGCATGTGAATTATGCCGAGGGCGTTTTTTTGCAGGAATACCTTGGACGCGCCGAGGCCGGACACATTGCGCTGGTGAGCAGCGGCGAAATTTATTCGCTCGTCACGAACCAGGAATACAAATACGCCTTCAATGGCAACCAGGGCATCGTCGCCGGTGCGCCGCTGGGCGGCTTGGTCGAGCGCGACGAAAACGACAAATACGGCCTGGCGCGCGAATTGATTCATCCGCTGCTGCCTTGGTTTCGGAAAGTGAATTATCACGGCCCGATTCAAGTGACGGCCATCAAAGTAGGACAGGCTTCCAGCCTGTCTCCATCGAAAAAGAAGTTAGAGACAGGCAAGATGCCCGTCCTGCGCGGCAAATGGCACGTCATCGAATACAACATCCGCATTGGCGTCACCTCCGGCCCGATGATTTTGCGGATGCTCAAAAACCCGGCGGAAATTGTCCTGCAAACCGCGCGGAACCAAAAACTGGAATTGCAGTTCAATGAAAAATTGAACTTCGGCTGTTCGCTCACGTTGGCGGGTTACGGCTACCCGTTCACGCAGGTGCGCAGTCCGCACCTGCCGCTCGAAGTGGACGGCCAGTTTGATTGCGATGTGTGGTGGAACGAAGTGGCGCGCGGCGCGGACGGCCAATTGATAGCCACCGGCCATCGCATTGCGGACGTGATTGCGCTCGCGCCGAAGCTCGACGCAGCGATTGCGAAGGCTTACGCCAACATTCGCAAAATCCGGGTCGTAGGCAGCTACTTCCGGACGGACGTTGGACAAAGTTTATGGCCACCGGGGAACGTGTGAGGCGTCGCATCGTGAATTGGCCGCGCGGAATTCCGATACAACGATTTTTCCCACGGCGTCCGGCACCGCAAATTACCTGGCGATTGACACGCCCAGAGCGCGCAATTGATTTTTGATTTCGGGGGAATCGGGCTTCAACCGCAACGCCGCCTCGTAGTCCAACGCCGCTTCTGCACGTGCCTTGTCTTTTTCCAGGCCGGGATCGCGAAGAATGGCGTTGGCCAGATTGGTGAAGGTTTCCGGGTCATCCGGTTTGAGCCACAGGCTTTCACGGAAATGCAGTTCCGCACTCCGCAGGTCGCCTTCCGACTCGAAGTGGGCGGCCCATCTTTGGTGAAGTTTCCGGGTAAATTCCGCAGTGTCAAAATTCCGCGCCAACCAGACGCCAGCCAGAGCGATGAGCGCAAGCAACAAAACCAAAAATTCAGCAAAGCCGTCCCGCCAAAAACCGGCTCGATGACAAGCCACGCTGAATCCGGCAAGCAGGACGCACAGTAACAATCCAGTCAACAATATGGCCACCGCGTGATTCAGCAGCAAAAGCGCGTAATAAGACAGGCGACCCATTTCCTGGATTTCGCCCACTGCCACCCACGAGTCACGGCTTTGATCGGTGATTTCCAGCCGGAATGGATTTCGGGGAGCGGCGATGGTAATCGTATGCCATCGCCCGATGATTTTGGGCGACAGTTTGATTATGCGGCCGGTCTGCTGTTCCACCAACTGGAGGCTGATGCCGTTCGTGCCCGGATCGCAGCACAACTGGATGTTCAATTCGGGCAGAGTGGCGGAGAGCGGTTGGCTGACAAAATGGCCGGGCGTGGCCGTCTCATTGGTTGAGTAGTTGCCCCACACGCGGGTGAATTCCCGCTTGGGTTTTCCAGGCGGATAACCGTCCAAAACAAATGAGGCATCGGAGGTTTCGCCCTTCTCCAGTTTTAATGGCGAACGACAGGCGGCGGGCATGATGCGCGACAATTTCGGATCACGCAGCGACTCGATGAGCCAGCCGGAGTCCCACGCCGGAATATGCCAGACCGGTTTGTTCTGCAAATACTTGGGATCGCCGGTGGCGACAAACGCACGGACATTTTCCTCCTGAACCAGCCCCAATTGTCTGGTCCATGGCCAATACCCGTCCACCGTCCCGCGATCCGCGATTGCCCCCCGGGAGATCTGCCACATTCCCGCGAAAACGGAACCTGTCCATACTATGGCGAGCAGCACCGTCAGCCACCTTGAAAACCGGCGAAACTCAGCGCCTTGCCAGATGACCAACCAACTCACAAGGCTGGCAATGGGGATGGCGCAATGCATGTCCAGGTAGCGGCTGCTGTTCCCAAGGTTCACGCGCCCGTATGCCAGAGCTGCTGATTGCAGAAAGCCCCAAAACCCAAAGGCGATAAGAAATTCAGCCGCTCTCGGAGACTTGAAGTCGGACCGGAAATATTCAACCACGGTAATGATCAGCGGCAAACAAACGAAGAATGACATGGCCGGCTGATCTCCAAACGGCCACGCCAGATTGCCCGTCAGCGCATCCAAAAATGCCGGAAATGATTTTGCCTTAAAAGGCTTGTCTCCTTCAACGTTGACATGCAAAAGCAGACCAAAAACAAATACCGCCAGACAGCAACCGAGGGTGATGATCTGTTTCCGGGCGATGCGTTTTTCTTTCAGCATTCGGACAATCATCAAACCGATGACGGCCAGAGAAGCCAGCAAACCGGAACCCATTGTGACAATGGACATCATTGCCGCGGCAAGCCCGAAAAACCAACGGACGCTCCCCGGCGATCCGAATCCCAGCCAGATGATTGCCGCAAGCGCAAAAATGCTCACAAAATACATCTGGGACTGGAAGCCATGAATCGTATTGTCCATCGCAAAGGGAAACGCGAAAAACGGCGCCAGCAGGAAACAAATCAAGCCTTCCCTTTTTTTGCCCGTCAAAACCCACAGGCAATACGCCAAACCGCAGGCAAAGCCGGCGTGGATGAAGGCGTTGATCGTCATCTGCAGCAGCGGATCCCACTGGCCGTTGAGCCGCACCACAAAAAGATCCAGCACGCGCGTAAAGAAAATCCTGTGCTCATTGTGTGGTGCGAACAATGCGCCCCACGTCAGATGGCCTTCCAGCCAGGGCTTGAACAAAAGCCTCGCCTCGGACCATTGATCCCAGTAAGGAATGGCCGTTGCATAAACCTGGATGACCCACAGCTTGGCACCTGCAATCACCAGAAACAACGCCGTCAGGCACGCGGTCAGCCTTAATTTGGGGTTATTGAACTGCACGCGGTCCTTCCTTTGATTCCTTTAACACATCCGCTTTGTGTTCGAAAATCGCCGCGCGTTTGAGGTTATTCACGGATTTGAAATACACCGCTAGTTCGCGTTGCATTCCATATTCAACTGATTCGCGTTGGAGCGAGCGTCTCGACCAGACAAACCCAAGCGCCGCCAAAACGGCCAGCAAGACGATGATTCCCGCCGGATTTGCCCGCGCCAAACCGAGGGTCCCGCGGGCCAGCCCGCATCCGCAAAGACCGGGTCGTGGGCAGTTACTTCCGGACGGACAGTGGCCAAAGCCTGTGGCCGCCGGGACAGGTTTGACATGGATTGCACCGATCCACACGAACTGAAAGTTTGTCGAGCTGGCAGACGCCAAAGCATGGCACAGGGCGTGTGAAACCGCCCGGTCAGTCTGGCTGGCGCCTGAATTTAGCCTCCTCATTTTTTGGTGTCCGGTTGCGGATAGTCCAATCGGTATAAACGAAGCCGCATTGGCGATTGATAACAAGCCGCCGAGCCGGATTGGGTTAAAGCGAAGACTGTCATAGACGTTACCGTGGCATCGGTCAGGCGGCGCTCGTCGTGTGTAGCCAGCGCAATGAACGAGGCGTTGTCGTTGATAAACGGCGACAGCAGGAATCCGCCGCTAGCCATGCCGGGAACCAGACGGAAGTACAGTCGTTGACCGTTTCGCAGGGACACTGCCAGCACCAAGGTTGGCGGCTTGTAGAGCGCAGCAATGAATGATCCCAGCAGGGTTTTGTTTATCTCCAATTCGGCCCAGAGGGCACCGTTGGTCGTCGCTGGCAGCATGACGGGCTCGGCGAAGCGAATGAGCGAATCCTTGAGCGGCACTAAGTGATATTCCCCGGGCGTGGCGGATTTCTTCAAAAGCACAAAATCCCTCGTCGTGCCTTGGACGTTGTATCGGGTCAAAAGTTCCGGCCAAGATCGGCCGTCATCGAGTGAAGGGTATCGCCCATCCAATGTTCGGAGGGTGAATAGAACATTGTCAGCAGTGCGCCCGACGCGCAGATAGGCCGCGTTCATTTCGGCCAGGGCCAGTGTGTAGGCGGAATAGCTTTGGAAGACAGGTCGCGGCGTATAACGCAAACCGTGGGCGAAGATGACGACTTGATCCCAAGGATATACATCCACTGTACCACCTAATTCCGGCAGGGGATACGCATCACGGATTTCAGCAAGGCGATTTTCATACGCGGTTTTCATGGCATTCGCCTCGTAAAGCAGCTTTGCCGGAGACAGGACGATACGGGGATCGAATGTTTCGACGAAGCGCATGAACAAACCCTTTCCCGGAACGCAACGGTTAAACGCCAGGAAGGCATACATCAAAATGACGATACCCAGCAACCAGCCCATCAGCATGGTTTTCCTGCTTCTGTTTCGCAAAAACGGTTGCGCCGCCCCCAAACCCAACAAACCAATTAACAACACCGTGAGTACTGCCTCGGATTCGTGTTGGTCATGCCTGACAAAGCCGTGCTTGAAGGCAAGGAAAAGCACAAGTCCCAAACCGATCAACGGCAACGTGCCAAACCATCTATATTTCGTGGACGCCGCCATGCCTATCGGGACACACGCTCCGGCGGCGGCCAGCCAAAAAACCACTGCGTCCCGAAGTTCCGTTCCCCCGCCGGTCATCATCGCCTCGGTGTAACCACTGGTGATCCGCCATGAATTGCATAAAAACGGCCCGAACGAACTCAAGCGTTGTCCGGCAGCCAGCCAGAAGAAAAGTACACTGAGGCCAAACACGGCTAACAGCCAAGGAATCCGGCAACGTCGCAATACGTCATCCGCCGCAATAGTGAGCACAATTCCCCCCGCCATCAGCAAGCCGGTAAACTTGGTCAACCCCAACAAAGCCAGCGATATCACCAACAGGATTTTTATCATCGAGAATGCGGTGTCATTCACAAAAAAGTGCAGGAACAACAAAATTAAAACCCAGGCATCCAGTCGAACGTCGAAATCCTGATCCACCGGCAACCCTGTGACGCCGATGCATCCTATCATCCACAACCATGCCACGGATTCATGCATCCAGAAACGGCGGGCCATCTGCCAGAGGCACCACCATAAAACGATCGCCAGTGTCATCCATACCATCGTGGAAACCATGAATGTCGGCGGATAGTACCCGCCGCACAAAAATCCCCATGGCCCAAAGGTAAAGACGAGATCGCGTCCGAACTGCAGATGTTGGACAAAGGCGAAATGCAACGTTTGCACCCAGGATTCATCTAGGGTGTAAACCGGACTATGGCCAGGAGGCGAACAAGGCACGAAACGCGAGATGGTGTAAGCCAGTGTAGTCAACCCAACCAGCCAATGAACCGGGAACCACGTCCGGAGCCACATTTTGGAATCAGTGGGCGGCATGCGATTCCTCCATTGCCGCTCGTAGCTCATCGGCCTTATGTTCATGGAAGGCCGCGCGTTCGGGGTTGTTCACGGATTTAAAATAATCGGCGAGCTGAGATTGCAGCGTCAGTTCCACGGTTGCGCGTTTGATCGGCGCCTTTGACCAGACGAAACCGAGCGCGGCCAGCAGAGTCAGCAACGCGATAAAGGCGGGTACATTTTCACGCGTAAGCCCCACCGGAGCCCGGATCAATCTGTAGCCCACGAGGCCGATGAAAAAAGCAAGTCCTACATAGACAATCGTGGCGGATTGTCGCAGCAGCCAATCAGAGACGGGGACGAGCTGGCCAGCGGCGGGACGTAAAGCCGGAGGCAGGCATGCGGCAGGCAGGATGGTTTGCAGTTTCGGATCCTGCAACAACCTCAGCGCCAGTTTCGGGTTTGGCCGCACGGTGGGCGGCGCAAGAAATTCGCGCTCGTCGCCCGTTGCCCAGAATGTTTCGATGCTTTCCTCCGCCGTCAGGTTCATCAGCCGAGTGGGAATCAAAAGATTGTCCACCACGATTTGTGAAATCCGGCAAATTCCGAAAAAAATGACGCCGGCAAAGAGCAACGGCAACAACATTCCTACCCATCCCGGAAGCCCTCCGCGCGGCCACATTTGCGGAAGCAACACCGTCGCGAAAAGACTGACAATGACCAAAATATTCAACACATCCATGTACCGGCTGGCAGGGATGATGTCCCCGTAATTGGCACGCCCATAGGCGAGCGCCGCTGACTGCAAGCCGCTCCACAGTCCGAGCGCCAGCAGAAACTCGGCCGCCCGTGATTCGGGAAAGCCTGGCCGGAGATAGAAGAACAGCAATAAAACCAGAGGCAGGAGAATTAGACACGCCATTTCCGGGGTGCGGAAAAATGGCCATTCCAAGTTGCGCACCAAAGCGGAGGTAAACTCCATCAAGGTATGCGCCCGCAAAGGACGATCCGCCGCCATCGGCACACGCAAGGCCAGACCCAGTGCCATGACCACCACACACATGCCCGACGTGATTAAACTCTCCTTTTCCATCCGCCGATATTTGATGGTGCGCAAAATCATCAATCCGCCGACCGTCGCCGCCGCGAGAAAACCCGAGGCCATGGTAAACAAACCCATGACTGCCATGAGCAGCCCGAACCACCAGCGCCGGTTGCACGGCTTCCCGAATCCAAGTCCGGCCAGCGTCGCCAGCAAACAAATGCTCATGAAATATTGCTGCGAATTCATCGGCCAAAGGGCGTTTTCCGCGGCATACGGCAGCGCGAAAAATGGCGCCAGCAGGAAACAAATAAGCCAACCGTTTTTTCGCCCCAGAAAATCCCACAAACAAAAGGCCAGCCCGCAAGCAAAAGCCGCGCGGATGAAGGCGTTGACCGACATTTGCAGCATCGGCTCCCACCGCCCGTTCAACCCGATGACGCCCAGATCGAGCAGGTGTGTGAAGAGGGGCCGGTGTTCGTTAATGGGCGCAAAAAAGTCCTTCCAGCCCAGGCGGCCTTCTACCCAGGGCCGGAAGAACGAATCCGCTTCAAACCACTGGTCCCACATCGGCAGGGGCGATCCATAAAGTTGCACCACCCATAGTTGGGCGCCCACCACGACCAAAAACAACGCCACCAACCATGCGATAAAATGCTTGAACAAGTCGTTGGGCTGATTGGCTGGTCCGGTCATTTCGAGAAACCTTAATCGGGCGTGCGCCTAAATCAATTCCATAACGACGCATGTCCGCAAACCAATCGCCGGTCCCCGATCCGGCCATCGCGCCGGATTTTTCGTGTCTTTTGAGTTGATTCGTGGTTAAACAGTTCCCGGCGTTTATGGATTTTGATTCGACAGTTTTTCCGCTGCGGCCGGCGTGGGTGGAAATTGACCTCGCGCGGCTGCGAAACAACCTGCGTCTCATCCGCCGCGACCTGCCGCAGCACGTGCAGTTGATGGCCGTGGTGAAGGACGAGGCTTACGGACACGGCGCGCTCGACGCAGCGCGCATCGCGCTCGAAGAAGGCGCCTGGGGCCTCGGCCTGAGCACGCTCGAAGAGGCGATGTCGCTGCGTGAGGCGGGCATCACCGCGCCGATGCTGCTGCTGGGCGAACGGCAGGAAGCCGAATTGCCGTGGTGCGTGGAGCATGACCTGACCGTTTGCATCAACGGGCCCCACACCGTCCGCCAGCTCGCGCGCATCGCGGCGGCGCATGACAAACGCGTGCCGGTGCATCTGAAAATCCACACGGGCATGAGCCGCTTCGGCGTGCGCTGGGATGAAGCGCAGCCACTCATCGAACAAATCCTTGCCGAAAAATCGCTGTTGCTCGAAGGCGTGATGACGCACTTCGCCCAATCGGACGAAACGGAAAAGACCTTCGCCAACCTGCAATTCTCCCGTTTCGATGAAGTTTTGCGCGGCATGGCGGCGCGAGGCATTTTCGTAAAGCTGCGCCACACGTGCAACAGCGGTGGCTTTCTCGATTTGCCGCACGCGCACCTCGACATGGTCCGCGTCGGCATTTTGCTTTACGGGATTTTTCCATCATCGGTCTGCCGCCGGATTCCCGGCATCGAACCGGTGATGTCAGTCAAGGCGCGCATCGCGGCGATCCAGAAATTGAAGCCGGGCGAAGTCGTTGGTTACGGCATGCGTTACACGGCACCGTCCGAGCGGCGCATCGCGGTGTTGCCCATCGGTTACGGCGACGGTTTTCCGCGCGTGCGCAATCAGGGCGGCGCGCTCATCCACGGTCAACGCGCCCCGCTCATCGGCGGCATTGCGATGGACGCGCTGATGGTGGACATCACGGACATTCCCGAGGCGCAACCGTGGGACGAAGCCGTGCTGATGGGCAGACAAGGCGAGGAGGAAATCACCGTGCATGACATCGCGAAGCTGAAAAACTCGGTGAGTTATGACGTGTTGACGAACTGGCGGCTGCGGTTGCGGAGAAAATCGGTGAACGGCGGCAAACAAAGTCAGACACAGATTGCACAGATTAACACGGATTTAATCAGTGCAAATCCGTAAAATTCGTGTCTCTCGCATGAAGCTGCTTTTCTCCGAACAAAATTCTGATTACGAGCACTACCAGTTTCCCTACGCCATCTGGGCGGTGCCGGAGGAAGGCGAAACACCGTCGGACATCTTCGATGCGGGCTTCCTGCCGTCGTCGCGCAATCTTGACCGCTTTTATCTCTGCCGGCAGGTGCGCGTGCACCTCGCGAAGTTCAAGCCATCGTCCGAGAACCGCCGCATTTTGCGCAAAGGCGCGGGCATCGAGGTGAAGCTCGTCCCGCGCGACAAATACGATTACACGCCGGAGCGCCGCCAGTTTTTCAAGACCTACGCCGACATCAAATTCGGCAAGGACGTGATGACGTTCGAGCGGCTCGATGCGCTGTTTAGCTCGCCCATCATTTCACATCTGCTGGTGTTCACGGACGTGAAGACCGGCGGCGAAGTCGGCGTGGCGACGGTGTATCTCGAAGGCCGGGAACTCGCGTTTTACTACTACGCGTTCTACGACCTGAATTATTATGCGCGCAACCTCGGCATGTTCATGATGACCTCGGCGGCGGCGCTGTTCGCCGAACGCGGCTTCAAACAGCTTTACCTCGGCACGTGCTATTCGCAGACGGCGCTGTATAAAACGCAGTTTGCCGGCGCGGAATTTTTCAACGGGTTCCGCTGGTCGGACGATCTGGATGAACTGAAATTCATCATCCAGCGCGACAAAAAGGAACTGGACCAGCACCTGCTCGAAACCGAGGAATACCGCGACGAATTTTACAAGGGCGGCCTCGGCAAAATCACCGAGGCCAGCGCATTCCGGGTGAAGGTGAAGTGAGCATCACGCCGCTGCTGGACCTGGTGTTTGTGCTGCTGGTCATTTTCATCATCACGACGCCGCAGATGATGAACAATCTCGAAATGACACTGCCTTCAGGCAAACCGCCGCCCAAGACCAACCAGCCCAAACCCAAAATCAACAAGATTGTGGTGGACGCGAAGGGACAAACCTTTTTGAACGAGGAACTCGTCACTATTCCGGCGCTCAAGGACAAACTGCAACAATTGCAATCCGACGATCCGGTTTGAGCGCAGTGGTCAAGGGTGCCGATGATGTGGACTGTCAAAACATGATCTGCGTGCTGGACGTCCCCCGTTAGCTCGACATCACCAAGGTCGGCCGGGCAACGGAAGCCGCTGCGACGCCTTGACTCCGGACATCAAAAAACTGAGCCAGCTGTCAGGATTGAACTGAGATCAATGATTCAATGCCTGGAAAATCCTCATCCAGGATTATTCCAAGAGGCTTTTGAATGCGCCGGTGAACATCGTTGTGACTCGACAAATCCCCTAACGACAACATCGCTCTCATCACAAATCCTGGCGGATACTCCGGTGGTGCTTGCTTTGACATATTGCGTCAGATTTTCTAGGCTTGCCGCGGTTCACGATTTTCAAGATTGTCCAGCTTGTTGTTGAAAAACCATGACGAATACGACCAAGACAAAGTTGATCGTAGCCTTCATCGCGCTGTCGCTTTGTGTGACTTGGTTTTTGTTGTCGCGCGCCTCGGCGAACGGCAACAGCAAAAACAGCCTCACGCTGTATGTTTTCGTGGCGGATTCCCACATCCGCAATCATTACGACATGCTGGCGGATGTCTGGAAGCCGCGCATCGGCGGCAACTGGATTGCCGGAAGGCTGGCTGACGCCTTTGCCCATGATGGGTGCTTGACCGATGCCGCCTACCAGAACGTGTTTGGGTTGTACAACGCCGTGTGGCTGTCGCTGATTTTTGCCGCGTTTATCTGCCTTGCGGACAATCCTGTGTTCGTCATCCCGCTTGTATTTGCGGGCATGTGTTACTCGCTCACGCCTCCCGATGATGTGACGATTTTCCCGTGGGATTTGCCGAGCATATTTTTCTGGACGCTCTCGTTCCTGCTCTGGCAACGAAAGAATTATCTCTGGATGCTGGCGGCCATTGTGCTAGGCACGGTGTTCAAGGAAACGGTCGCGGTGACTGCCCTTCTCTTTTTTTTCACGACGATAAGTTGGCGCAAGAGGTGGGCATTTTTCGGGGCGGCCTTTGTTGCGTGCCTATTGCTCAAGCTGTGGATCACTCATGCGGTGATGGGACAGGCCCAAGTTTTTACGGCAGACTCGCACGAGCATCTCAGTTTCAACGTATTGAAAGGTTTATTTACTCCACATCTGAATCATTTCATCTGGGTCAATGCTGGGACATTCATGGTGGCGCTGTTCCTGCCCATGAAGACTCTGATTGATAAAGGAACCAAGTTTGTGTTGGTCGCTTTCTTCGCGGGCCTGACGGCAGCCTGTGTTTTGGCGGGCACTGACTTTGAGTTCCGTCAATTTTTGGATGTACTTCCCATTTCGGTTCTTTACTTGAACAGGACGATTCAAAACTGGAGAACAAGCGAAGTTGGACCAGGTATGTTGCTTCCGCCTCAGTCGTAGATCGCATTGCACAAATCTCAGCGCAAACTCGTTACCGTGCAAAATGGCACGGTCATCTTGTCAATGCGTAGCAACGCTTCCCGATGGCTTGAAGATGAAGCGTGTACGGTTAAGCAGCGCTCAAAGTGGGTGATCCATTGCCAGCCGCATGATGTGCCGATCCTCGTCGTTGCGCACCCGCTCAAGCCGTTGGGCAATGGTGCGTATGCATTCCCGCATTGTTGCACACCGGTTGCACTTTTTGACTACAAAGCGGTACGGAGTTTGTAAATGAGCCTAAAACCCTTGATTTTAAATGGAGCCAGCTGTCAGGATTGAACTGACGACCCACGGTTTACAAAACCGTTGCTCTACCGCTGAGCTAAGCTGGCGTCCGCCACACAACTCTTTTACGCGGCGCGCGGCCATTTGGCAAGTTCACACCGCGCACGGCGCCAGAATCGCGTCGGTCATGCCGTGGATGATTTTTTTGTCGGCAGGATTCACCGTTGCCAGCACGCCGCCGAGCTGCGGGCGCGCCGCGTCCCCTTCGCCGGAAACAAAATAATACGGACACAGCCGCACACGCCCCTTCATCGTCTCAACGGAGTTTTTCGCAAAATCAAACCACTGTGTCTCGACGAGCGCCGGCTTGTGATAACGCTGGAGGACGCGCGGTGACCGGTCGAAATGTTGAAGGGCGTCGTCCACCGCCTTCGCCCAGTCCGCCTGCGGCAAATCGCTGCCGAGAAAGACCCCGCGCGCGCCCCACGCCTGCTCGGAAAAACCGGACACCTTCAAAATCAGGTCGCGCTCGCGCTGCGACAGCGTTTTGAGCTGCCGCCAGTCCGTCAGGTTCAATTCCGGAATCGCCGCCTGCGGCGGCATTGGCGCCGGATCAATGATCCAGGTGTAGGGGACCAGTTTTTTCAGCCGGCTGAAAAAACCTTCGCCGAGTTCCTGCCGCCAGAAGCCTTGCAGGTTCCGGTTCCATAACAGGGCAAACAGCATCTTCTCCTCGAACAGCGGCTTGGGCGGCGGCGTGAGACGGATTCGCCTTCCAGCCGCCAGTTCAAAAACCATTTTTGAATTCGGCACGTTGGCCAGATCGAACAACTCGAAAAAACGATAGACCGCGTCGCCATCTGAAAAGTCGTTGAATCGTGAATCGTGAACCGTGAATCGTGGTCCGAGTTGTGTTGCCATCCACTCCATTTCCGGGCGATAGGTCGCCGCTTCCTCCGAGACGACAATGTGAACCATCTTGGCACCGCCAAAAATGCTTTCAAAGCCGCGCACCATGCCGTCCGCACCGCCGATGAGTTCGGAGTTCGGAGTTCGAAGTTCGAAGTTTGAATACGTTTGGTTCAGCCACGCCGTCAACCCGATGCCGCCCGGCACGGAATCCAGTTCGGTGATGCTGAGGCCGGTCTCCGTCAGCAAAATGTCGGGGCGAATGACGCGCGGCACGTCGTTCTTGAATGCGGGCGAACGCTGGAGCGCGATGAGGTCGGCTGGCTTGCCCAGGTCGAGCCAGCGCGCGACCCATTCCGGCTGTTTGCCTTCGGCGCTTTTGCGATAAAGCAGGTTAACCGCCCGATAAAATTGCAGCAGCACGCGCCCCAGCGATTCAATTTCCTTCGCCAGATTTTCTCCAAGCGGAAACGGCGTTGGCGAAATCCGCCAATCGAGTCCGGCAAACAAACCGCCCGGCGGCAACGCGTCGCGGATGAAACGCGCATTCCGTTCGAGAGTTCCAGGTTGCGTTGTTGCGTCAGTCATTGCGGTGTTTTGCTGACCTCCAAAATTTCGACGGGACGATGGACCAAGGTTAATTGCAACCCCAGCCGATCGCGGGCCGCGGCAATGACAGCATCAGGGTCGGGCCGGAATTGTTCAGAGTCAGGTTTTGCCAATTCTATTTTCAGGCGTTTGTCATTTTCGAGAGCCTTTCCTTCTCTCAATTCCGCTGGCAATGTACTAATCCAGTCGCCATTGGGATTGGCGTCAATGGCCCGCCAAACCCTTCTGTCCGTCCCCGCTTCCAATTGCTCAGCTTCCGAGAGTTTCCATTTCAGGTCTGCGGCAAAAAGACCTTTCAAGCCCGTATTATCAAAAACAGGTTTTCTCAACGTTAATTCCAAATAATACACAATCCCGTTCATGGTGCTTCCATTCAGCCGAAAACCCCCTCCAGTTTGACCACCGCCTCCAGATTTTTCGACTTGGCGCAGGCCGGGGGCATTGGTGTTGATTTGCGTTAGAACATAAGCATCCATCTCTTTCGCAAATTGCTTCACTTCCATGCCGAAAGCTGTGCGAAGCGCGGCAATAAACTGACTTTGCAGTTCGTTTGAATGGCCGGAAGGCGCTCTTAACTCAAAATCATAATATCCATCGGGCAATTTGCATTTGATGAAGGTGCGGCTGGATGATTTATCGAATACAAAGTTCAAAGCGGATTCAATGGTCGCAATTTGGCCTTCGTAGCCGCAGTTATCAGAAAGGTGCGACCACATGCAAATAGGCCCTCGAATATTTTGTGGCATTTTGTGCTCACGAATGGAAACTTCAAAAAGTGCCGGGGCTTGATTGGAAACGACTTTATCAGAAAGTTTGTCCACTGTGTAAACTTCGGGTTCGGGCAAAGAACATTTTTTTCCGGCCAGGACCTCTTCCAAGTTTTCAGGCTTAATGTTGGCAGGATGGGCAATTGCTGCGATGTGCCCGCCGGCATCAACAATTACTGCATGAGGAATTCCGTCCACATGAAACGCTTTGTTCAAAACCTCGTAATCATCCAGGCCAACCCATGCTTTCATCGGATGATTTTTAAGAAAACCTCGCACAACATCTTCATTCTCGGATGTCACTGAAATAAAAACGACGGGTTTGTCCTTGAATTGCTCCGCCAGATCGTTCAAATGCGGAATGGACTGAACGCACGGACCGCACCAGGTCGCCCAAAATTCCAGCACCACCACTTTGCCTTTCAACTTGTCCCAGCTTATTTCAGCCGCTGGTGAACCCTGGATGGTTTTGCTTAACGTTAGCCGCGGCGGAACATCGCCGATTTTAGGGCCGTCTTTATCGGCAATCGCAAACGAATTGTTTGTGAAGATCCCCAGAAAGCATGATGCGGCAAAAACTATTCCGAAAATTTTCACGGTTTTTATGTTCGGATCTGGCCGCTGCCAATGCCAATCCATTTGTAACTGGTCAATTCCTCGAGGCCCATCGGGCCGCGCGCGCCGATTTTGTCGGTGCTGATGCCGATTTCCGCGCCCATGCCGAACTCGCCGCCGTCGGTGAACCGCGTCGAGGCGTTCCAATACACCGCCGCCGAATCCACCCCGGCGAGGAATTGTTTCGCATGGACCTCGTTCTTCGTGACGATGCTGTCCGAGTGCGCCGAGCCGTATTGATTGATGTGGTCAACCGCCGCCTCCACGCCGTCCACCGTCCGGACGTTCAGGATGTAATCGTTGTATTCGGTGTAAAAATCCTGCTCGGCGGCGGTTTTCAGCTTCAGGTTTTCAGTCTTCAATCCAGCCAGGACGGCGAGACTCTGCGGATCACAGCGCAACTCCACCCTTTTTTCCGCGAGTTTTCGCGCAATCCGCGGGAGAAATTCCTGCGCGACGGCCTTGTCCACGAGCAGCGTCTCCATCGCGTTGCAGACGGCGGGACGCTGCACCTTGGCGTTGATTGCAATGTCCTCCGCCATCTGCAGGTCGGCGCCGGCGTCCACAAAAACGTGGCAGACGCCCTTGTAATGTTTGATGACGGGGACCTTGCTGCATTCGGCCACGGCGCGAATCAAACCTTCGCCACCACGGGGCATGCAAAGGTCAATGTATTGCGTGAGCGAAAGCAAAATGGGAATCGCTTCGCGGTCGGCCACGGGCACGACCTGAATCGCGTGTTCGGGAAATTTTGCGAGCGTCTGTTTTCCGGCTTCAATCATCGTCCGGGCAATGATCTGATTCGAATTCATCGCCTCCCTGCCGCCGCGCAGAATCGTCGCATTGCCGGATTTGAAACAAAGACTCGCCGCGTCCGCCGTCACGTTGGGACGCGATTCGTAAATGATGACCACCACGCCGATGGGCGTGGAGATTTTTTGCAGCTTCAGACCATTGGGCCGGACGCGCTCATCCAGAATTTTCCCGACTGGATCGGGCAACGCGGCGACTTCGCGCAGTCCTTTCGCCATTGCAGCAATGCGTTTGTCGTCGAGCTTGAGCCGGTCAAGCATCACGGACGAAAGTCCGCTTTTCGCAGCGGTATCCATGTCGAGCGCGTTGGCCTTTTTGAGCGCGTCGGAATTTTTTTCGAGCGCACCGGCCATGTCGAGCAGACAGGCGTTCTTCTCCGCCGTCGTCAGCCTGGCAAGTTCGCGCGACGCGGCCCTGGCCTGTCTGGCCAATCGCGTCATCTGCTCGTTCAAAGTCATGGAGCGAGGATACTCCAAAACCGTTATGAAGAAAAATGGAAGTTTTTGCTTGGGGGCACCGAGCAGTGCCTGGCGTTCTAATTATTTTGCGCCCCGTTTTTTTGACGCGGCCCTTTCGTTCAGCGCGAACGTGGACGTCCGGTGCGCCGGATAAGGGAATTGTGCCTTCATGCTTTTGCCGATTCGATGTGGCGGCAGCGCCAATTCTTTGGGCATGGCAATGCCGGCGCGCGTCAATTTCTCGACAATGGCGTCGCGGACAAATTGGGAGCGGTTCCGGTAACCCGCGCGTGCAAGCCCGGCGTCCAGCTCGCGCAGGAACTTTTCATCCACTGCGACAGGCAACAGTTTCTGACCTGCGGCGCGTTGATTTGGCACACAATTTCTATACACGTTTTTGCCGCCGGGAAAAATCAAATTTTCGTTGACATAATTATAGACTAAATATATACACCACGCATGAAGCGGGCCGGGAAAAAGCGTAAAGGGAAAATGCTTGCAGTTTGGGTTTCCGAAACGTTGCTGCCGCGTCTGGACGAAGGCGTCAAAAGGGAAGATTCGGACCGCTCCAAGTTCATACGTAATGCCGTCCGGGAAAAACTGTTGCGCCACGGGGCCGCCGTCAAAAAATGAGAATCACGGTAAAGCCGAAAATTCTTGTCGTCGAAGATCAGCCGGAAGTTCTGACCACGATGATGTTCCTTCTGGAACGCGCCGGGTTTGAGGTCTCCGGCGCGCAGAACGGCATGGACGGAATCCGGTTGTCGCAGAATGAGGAATTTGATCTCATCATCTTGGACGTCAACCTGCCGGAAAAGAACGGCTTTGAGGTGTGCGCCTGGCTGAAACAGGATTTTCGTTTCAGCCGGACGCCCTTCATTTTCACCTCCGGTCACTGGAACGAGGAAAATCGCCGGCGTGCGCTTGAACTGGGAGCTGCGGATTGCATTGACAAGCCGCTCGACACTTCACTTTTTCTGCAAAAAATCTTTTCCCACCTAAAAGCCGGTGCCGGGTTTTAACCGACAAGGCCTCCAGCCACGGGACAAAATCGCAATTTTTGTTTAGTTGTTGCCAAAAAGCGGAAAGCACTTTTCCACCTGATCACCGATCCTCACAACATGGTTACTGGCAAGGAATTAGCAACAGGACAGTTTGACCAAACGACATCCCTGACAGCTGACAGTAACATCGTGCGGATTGCGGGGCATAAGGTCAGCGTTCCAGTCCGAATCATCGCGAAGTTGTGCGGAGTGATGGAAACTCGCGTACCGGTCGGGTACGAAGATGAAGGTGGATTTCATTACGGCCTGGATATGGCCGGTTGGTTCTTTACAATTTAAGGCCCGTTGCCTCGCATCACTTTGGGATGCGCGGACAGGGGCGGACAGTTTTGATTCGGGCGGACAGCCGTTTTTTCAGCGGGATTCCTCATCCCCACCTCCTTGGCGACTGTCGCCCGAATCGCTTTTTAGGAATCGGTCAAAACATGTAGCTCACACTCACCTTGAACATTACCGGCGCGGCCAATTGATTGCCGGTGAAGTTTTGATAAATGGGAAATTCCGCGTCGGCATAAATCTTCACCGGATGAACGTGAAATTCAACGCCGGGTGACAGCATCAGGCGCTGGTAGCCCGTGTCGCCGGAATCTGCCGCGGGGCCAATGTCGCCGGTCCGTTCGGAAAAAATCACCTGTGCCAACGGGGAAATGTGCGCGCGGCCCAGCGAGAGGCCTTTGTAGTCAATTCCTGCCGCCGTATCGAGTTCGACGCCCGGACGATATCCATTTTGAATCAGCACCGGCACATCCAGTTGCAACTGAGCAAACCAGTCCCATTTTTCATCTTTCGTGATATTGCCGCGATAAAAACCGCCCAGCAAAATGTCCGTGCTGCCCGTGCCAATTTGCGTGTCGCGATCCACCAAATCGGGATCAACCGAATGATCGCCTGTCGGCAATTTCAGGCCGAACATCACACCGGCGGACAGATCCGCAAAAAATCCCGTGTAAATTCCCTCGAGCCGGATGTCCCCAAGCTGGCTCCAGCTATGCGATGCAATGTTGTTGTCGTCGTCTGTACCTTTGAAATAACGGAAGTCATAAGGTATCTCGATCTGTGCGCCCCAACTGCTGTTGAACATATATTGCAAGCCAGCCGTCACAAAGTGCGTCTCGATTTCCTTGTCTCCATTGTTTGCCGAGGGCGCTTCGGAAGTGCCGCTCCAGTTGCGATTTTGGTCCTGATAATCATATTGCAGGAAAGCCATTCCGCCTGTGCCATTGGGAAGCATCGAACTCGTCGCCACGTCAAAAACGCCGCACCCGCACGCGCAAGCGTGAACCACACTTGGTGCGAGCACTCCGGCCAACAAACCACAACCCATTTTTACCGCCGCTGAATTAATTGTTTTATTTTTCATTTTTAAATTTCAAAAGTTGCGAGAACGCGTTATGGCGCTCTCAAGGTTAAAAATTATTCTCGGGAATTTTGGTAGGGACGCCGCGCTGCGGCGTCCGGTCGGCGCAGCGCGCCGGCCTACCATATTCGAAGATCAAACGAAGAATCCGCGCGGAGGCGGCAGCAACGGCTTTTGAATAAGAGATTCGGCGAAGAAATTTAACTGCGGCACAAGCTGAAAATTCGAAGGTGCCACCAAAACCGGATTTTCTTTCGCGGGGGGAAATTCCAGCTTCTGCGTTTGCAGGGTGAACTCGTTTTTCTTTTCGGATTTCTTGGCCGCGGCGATGGCCTTGCAAATCGGACAGGGAAATTTGCCGTCAAACGTGCGGGCCACGGATTCGGACAGCGAGCGGGTGCACAGATTGTTCGCCAGCATGGTTGTCCACGCGACCGATTGCAGCACGGCCCAATGCGCGCCGGTGCTCGCGATGAGCACGACCATCACAAACATTTTGCCGAAACGGACGAACACAGGGAGCAACCTAAACCGTCCTTGCCGAATCGCAAGTGCCGATTGTAGGAGCCGAGGTAACGAGGCTCTGATATCAATTTCCAATTTCGAAATGAGCCTCCTGACGTCGGCTCCTACGGTCTTCCTGGCAGGGATTCAACGTTCCGCAATCCAAACCAGCGTGCCAGCGGGTAATTTGTCGAAGAGCGGAATCAAATCATTGGCGGCGAGGTGAATGCAACCGCACGACGCCGGGCGACCAATCGTCGTCTCATCGCCTGTGCCGTGGATGTAAATGTAACGCGCGTGCGAATCCACATTGCCGCCGTGATTGAAGCCGGGCTCGAGTCCTTCCAGCCACAGAATGCGCGTGGTGATTTTGGCATTCGGCATCCCCCGCCAAGTGTGGCCGATGGGTTTGCGGCTTTCAAAAACGGTTCCCACCGGCCAGCCACCGCCGATTTTTTCCACGACGCGATGCAGTCCGAGCGGCGTGCAATTCGAGCCGGCGGCCTGACCGATGCCGAAACGCGAAGTGGAGCAGCGAAATTTTTTCAGAAACCTGTAGCGGCGGTCCGTGACCGCCGATGAGTCCGGCCTTTTAACGCAGCAACGCAGAGACGCAGAGGGCTTTTCAAAAAGCGAAACGGTTTGGTTCGTGACACTGACGACGAGCGCGAAGCGGGTTGGAGGAATACCGTGCTGCTTGCGGGCTGAAGTGAAAGTGAAAAATTCAGATGAGGAATCTTTAGTTGGCTTTTTATTGGTCTCAAGGAATTTTCTTCCAAATGCGACCAAATCCTGAAGTTTTTGAACCAAGCTTTTTTCAGGCGCAGGTGCGCTAGCTGTGGGTTGAACTCTTTCCATCATGGCTTTCACTAGAGCACTGCCTGGCTCAACCGGCGGAGTAGGTTGAAACCCAAAGCTCCAAGGGTTATTCGGATCCAAAGGAGACATAATTGCTGAACATCATTTTAATTTCTTCACGAGCACTTTCGAGTTGCGTCCGCTCTGCTCGTATTTCTCGCGGCGGGCGGGCGGCAAATCGTCGGGCGTGCCCTCGGCAAAGCCGGCTTTGGATTGAAAATACGTGAACGCCTGCGTCGAGAGCGTGAGGAGTTCGGTCAGGTTCATCTCCCGCGCCTTGTTTTCCACGTATTGAATCAGCTTGCGCCCGATGCCCCGGTTTTCGTGCAGGGGATTGACGTAAAGGCATGCCAGCTCGCCCTTTTTCTGTTCGGGATAAACGTGCAACGCCACACACGCGATCGGGTTTTTATCAATCTCAAAAATGAAATAGTCGCCCAGACTTTTTTCAATGCTCGCCCGGGTGCGCTTGAGCAATTCATCCGACTCGACCGCCGCCTTCGTCAGCAATTGGATCGCCCGCACGTCTTTCTTCATCGCACGGCGGATTTGCTGGTATTCGTTCGCGTAAATCAGCGTGCCGATGCCGTCGTTGGAAAACACTTCGGCCAGCAGCCCCTCATCCACCTTACCGTTGATGATGTGCACCCGCGGCACGCCGGCCTTGCAGGCCGCGACGGCGTGGAGCACCTTGGAAAGCTGTTCCGGTACAATATCGTTTTTTTGCAGCGCGAGGACGGACTCAAGATCGCCCACCAGCATCTGGCGGATGAGCCGGCCTTGCACGAGAATGCCGTCCTGCGGCGTGATGAAAATCAACTTGATGGCCTTCAGCGCTTCCGCCACCGCGACCGCCACGCCGTCGGAATTCACGCGATAGGTCCGGCCGTCGCCGTCAAAACCGAGCGGGGGGATGACCGGCACGACACCTTGCGAGAGCAACGATTGGAGCAGTTCCACGTCCACGCGCTCGACCTTGCCGGTGAACAGATGATCCACGCCCTGGATTATGCCCATCGGGTGGGCGATGATGACGTTCGTGCTGGCGGCGCGGAGGTCGTTGGCCGAAAGACCTTCAAGAATTTCGTGCGTGAGCCGGTTCGCGGCCGTCAGCGCGAGCTGAAGCGTGGCTGCGTCCGTGACACCGGAGCCGTCAAAGTTGGAAGCCTGAACGTTTTGCTCCCCGGCGAGCGCCTTGATTTGTGCCGACGCGCCGTGGACGAGCACGACACGGATGTTCAACGACCGCAACACCGCCACGTCCAGCAGCAGCGTGGCAAAGTTCTCGTCGGTGACGATGGCGCCGTCAATCGCGAGGATGAACGTCTTCTCGCGAAATTGCGGAATGTATTGCAGGATGCCCCGCAGGTCGGTTGGTTTCACTTTTGGTTCATCATTAAACTGTCAACGCCAAACAAGTATTCGGTTTTCGCCGCGATTCAAACAATAATTTTCAATCCCGGTTTTCCGTTCAAATGAATTGCCATCGAACGCGGGGCGGGGCATTGTTGTCGCTCTTAAAAATCAAACGAATATGAATGCTGCCATCGCAACCGAAAAGGCGCCGGCGTCAACGGCGTTGAGCCAGCTCGACCAACTGAAAAAAATGACGACGGTCGTCGCCGACACCGGCGACTTTGCCGCAATCAGACAGTACGCGCCGCAGGACGCCACGACCAATCCCTCGCTAATCTTCAAGGCCGCGCAGATGCCGGAATACCGGTGCCTCGTGGACAAGGCCATCGCCGAAAACAAAAAATCCGGCGGCGGCGGCGAAAAATTATTGCGGAGCGTCATGGACGATCTGCTGGTGCTGTTCGGCGTCGAGATTCTGAAAATCGTGCCCGGCCGTGTTTCGACCGAGACGGATGCCAATCTTGCGTTTGACACTGAAGGCCTGATTCACAAGGCACGCCGGTTCATCGAGCTTTACCAGGCACGCGGCATCGGGCGCGAGCGCATCCTCATTAAAATCGCGACGACGTGGGAAGGTGTGCGCGCGGCGGAAATTCTCCAGCGCGAGGGCATCAACTGCAACATGACGTTGTTGTTCTCGCTGCCGCAGGCCGTCGCATGCGCCGAGGCAAAGGCCAGATTGGTTTCGCCGTTCGTGGGACGGATTTTGGACTGGTTCAAGGCCAGGGAAAAAAAAGATTTTGCGCCGGCCGAAGACCCCGGCGTGCTGTCGGCGAAGGAAATTTACGGCTACTACAAAAAGTTCGGGCACGCGACGGAGGTCATGGGCGCAAGTTTCCGCAACGCGGGCGAAATCCTCGAACTGGCCGGCTGCGATTTGCTGACCATCAGCCCGCAGTTTATGAGTGAATTGAAAAAAAGCACCGCGCCCGTCGCGCGCAAACTCAGTTCCGAACTCGCGCGCGACAGCAAAATCGGGCGGCTGCAATTGGATGAAAAGAAATTCCGCTGGCTCTTCAACGAAAACGCGATGGCCACGGAGAAAACCGCCGAGGGCATCCGACTGTTTAACGCCGACGCGCTGAAATTGGAACAGTTCATCGCGGCGAAGCTTTAATTACTGGACTCGAACGCCGTCTTCTGCGAGCTTCAGGTCATGGATGGAGACGAGCGCGAAATTTTTCAATTTCTGAAGACCCGGGGCGAAGAGTATGTCAACGCCGTGGAAATTGCCCGGCGCGCGGGCGGAAAGAGAAAGTTCCACGAAGACCCCGATTGGGTCAAGCCGATTCTGGTGCGCATGACCGAACGCGGCGTCCTCCAAAGCGACCCCTTGGGCCGTTACCGCGTCAAACCCGTTGCCAGAAAAGGAAAGGACAAACGCTGGGTCTCGCCCGACATCGCTAAAATCCTTCAGGAAAGCGGCGCCGAAGTCGAAGGCGCGAATGAACTCGGCTCGGACGACTATTACGAGCAACTGTAATCACCCGTTCACGATCCGTCACGGCAGCTTGGAAATCGCCGTGTCAAACTTTTTCCGTCTGTATCCGCTATGTTTGCCGCGCTCCTGACCACGCTGTTGTTTGCCATGTCCGCCATTTGCGGACATCGCACCGCCACGCGGCTGGGCGGTGTCGAGGCCAATTTCTGGCGCATTTGTGGCGCATTTGTTTTCCTGGCAATCTGGGCGAACTTTTTCGGGGCGGGCACGACTGGCGCCGGGTTTTCCATCTTCGTTTTGAGCGGCCTCGCCGGCATCGGCCTCGGCGACACGGCCTATTTTCAAGCTTTGCCGCGGCTTGGCAGCCGCCGGACGGTTCTGCTCACGCAATGCCTCACTGCGCCGTGCGCCGCCATGATTGAATGGCTCTGGCTGGGCACAAAATTGAACCTCGCGGAAATTTTTTGCATCACTGTCATTCTGGCCGGTGTGGCCATTGCAATGGTGCCGGGCGATCATTTGAAAATCGCGCCGGGCCGTCTGTGGCCCGGGCTTCTGGCCAGCGCCATCGCCGCGATTGGCGGCGCACTCGGCGCGGTCTTGAGCCGCAAAGCCTACGCGGTGGCGCACGCGGCCGGCGAACATCCCAACCCCGGCACGACCGGCTACCAGCGTGTCATCGGCGGCGCAGTCGCGCTCGGCCTCGTTTTTTTGATTGTCAAGTGGCGGCATGCCCGCAAACACGGTGACGACGCGCAGATGAAGGATTCATTTTCTCCGCGCGAAAAATTAAGGCTCTGGCCGTGGGTGCTGGCCAACAGCCTCGCCGGCCAGACGATCGGTGTGAGCTGCATGCAGTGGGCGCTCGAAACCACGCCCACGGGCATCGTCACCGCCATCATCGCCATGACCCCCATCGTCATGCTGCCGTTGGCGCGCCTATTCGAAGGCGAAAGAATCATGGCCCGTGAACTCGTCGGCGGTTTCGTCGCCGTCGCAGGTGTGATCGGCCTGGCATTTTGGCATTGAATCTTCTTGGAAAACAAATTCCCATTCGTCCTCGTTCTCGTAATCAAACAATCGAGGGCGAGGACGAAGAACGACAACGAGGACGAATTTTTATGAAACTGGAATTCCAAACCGCCGTTGAATCGCTCGGCCTTGAAAAATTCCGGCACCACATTTTTCTGTGCGCCAACCAGACCGAACCGAAATGTTGCGCGAAGGAACAGGGGCTGGCCGCGTGGGAATTTTTGAAGCGGCGGTTGAAGGAATTGAATCTGGCCGGACCGGAACCGCTGGTTTATCGCACCAAGGCCAATTGCCTGCGCGTCTGCGCGCGCGGGCCGATTGCGGTCGTTTATCCCGAAGGTGTCTGGTATCACTCCTGCGCACCGGAAGTGTTGGAGCGCATCATCCAGGAACATTTGATCGGCGGAAAAATTGTCGAGGAATTTGCGTTTGCCAAAAATCCGTTGTCCTCTTGAGTCTCGTGGAAAAGAGTGACGAGACACGCGATTCAACCTGTTTAGCCATTCGCAATGACAAGACTCTGACGATGCTGGCCCGCTTTCGTTTCGCGCGTTGGCGTGTGAACGCCGTGCAAGCCAAATCGAAGAAGGTGCCCCATCCAATCGGAGCAATGGATCTATTTTCCCACTGCTTTAAATTCCTGCACCTGTTTTTCAGCGACTGCAATTTGCTCTGGAGTCATTGAGGCGGAGCACACCTTCAATTCATTTTTCACCTCCTCGTCTCCGTGAAGTTGCGCCAGTTTCAGCCATTTGTAGGCTGCGATGTAATCCTGTTTGACTCCCTGGCCTAACCGATACAGGCGGCCAAGCTCCTTTTCAGCCTCCGCATGGCCTTGCGCTGCGGATTTTTGGAACCACCGAGCCGCCATTTCGTCATTCCGGCCAACTCCCATCCCTTTGAGATAGAGAGCTCCCAGATTATATTGTGCGTCGGCATTCCCGTTAGTGGCCGCCCGTCCGAACCATTGCGCTGCGCCGGTATAATCCTGTCGGTTAGCCGCAAGCAGCATTCCCAAGGCGTTCTGCGACTCGAGGTGTCCCTGCTCCGCCGCCCGTTGATACCAGATGGCTGCCTGGGCAAGGTTCTGGGTAACCCAGAAACCACCTTGGTAAGCGCGCCCAAGGTTGTATTCCGCTGCCACGTCGCCCTTGGGTGCCGCAGCAAGCAATTCCTTGATGTTCAGTTGATTTGATTCGTTGTCTTTCGCCGGCTTTGGCGGCGCCAGTTTTGACGTGATCAATACTCCTACCGCGATAACCAGCAACACGCCCATCATCAGCCAGTAACTTCCCTTCAAGACCCGGTTCGTCTGGTTGTCCGCAGCCGCAGCTTCATGAATCAAGGGACGTTCCTTCAATACGGTGTCGGCGATCATCATCCAACCCAAGGGCAGCAGTTCATACCAGCCGCGGAATTCATTAGCGTAACTCCAGAAAAACAGGCCAATGACGAACACTACAATGAGCAATTTAAAAACAACGTCCCGCCGGTTTCGCCACGGCAACAGCATGAGGATAAAGAAACCGCCAGCATTGACAAACAGCACATGTGGCAGACTCAGGCTGAACAGGCCCTGGACATTGCTGACCAATACACTTTTCCAGATCAGGTCGTGGAGGGTGGTCGTGTTGTTCATTGCGAGAATCGGGGCTTTTATGTCGTAAAGCCACATAAGCAGCTTATACGTCGCCAGCGTGGCCACGACTGTGCCCGCAAAGCCCGCAATCCTTTTTTTCCAGGACCAATGTTCGCCCAGCAAAATCAGCAAAGCACAGCACAAGGTAGTCTCCTTGAACAAAGCGCCAAGCCAGACGACCGCCATCAGCAACTCCATCCGCCGACTATCGTATAACAGACAGGCCAGCGTGAAGAAGAACATCGTGGGCATATCCCAGGGATAAAACTGCGAATAACCTGGCTCGGAGAAATAGCACATCAGGCCACCAACTACGCCCAACATGATCAACAGCGCATCCCGGCGATACAGGATAAGCAGCAGGAACAGCAGGAACAACCACGTCGCATGGTAGAACCCGAACAAGTTCTCAAACGCCGCTCCGGTGAGATCAGGCTTTCCCTTGAATTTCGCGTCCAGCAGCCATGCCGACAGCATGGGGCCCGCCAGCCGTTTCCGCCAATTAAGTTGCACCTGGTTTTTGACCACCGCATGCTCATACGCCGATAGGTAACTGAATAGCTGCCGGGATATCACGTTTCCATCGGGAGCAGGCAGGCAGGTCGGCCTGACTAGGAAAAAGAAACCCATTGTCAGCGACAGCGCTACGAACAACTCAACGCCCAGCACAGCGGGGCGCTTCGGCCAATGCCCCTCCAGCCGGGACAAAACTTGCGGCAGTTTGAGCAGGTTGCCCAATTTGCCCGCGCAATTTGACCCCCAATCATAAAATCCCCCGGCGAAATGGGCGAATCTGTCCTGTAACACTTTCAACATATCCATCTCCGGCTTAATCCCGAAAGCAGGCACGGGAAAGACTCTTTGGTCGCCGCGGACGAGGATAGTTTCTGGTCCTGGAAAATCAAGTGCGGATGGATGGATTGGAGCACGCAATTCCATTACATTTCCTTCTCGACATTTGCTTTCCAAATGTGCAAACTGCTTATTGAGACCGAATAGTTAGGAGGCCGCATGGCCAGACTGCTCATCAAAACGGACGGTTTGGAAAACGAGACGCTGGAGCTTCGTTTCGGCGTCAATCACGTTGGCCGTGATCCTGCCTGTGATTTTACCATCGCCCACCCCAGCGTGTCTGCGCTGCATTGTGAGCTGGTGCTGTCCAACGATGGCGTGCTGATTCACGATTGCGACTCGACCAACGGCACGTTCGTCAACGGCGAGGGAATCAAGGACGCGTGGTTGCGCGCGGGCCAGACGGTGCAACTGGGCGAGGTGACATTGTTCGTCGAAAACACCGACATCGCCATTGCCATTCCCCAATATGAGCGCGAGCGCCCGAAACCGCCGGTGGTGCTCCCGGGCGGTGTGATTTTGTGTGCGCGTCACCCACAGCTGCAGGCCACGTACAAATGCACGCATTGCGGCGAAGTCATGTGCGGGAGTTGTGTCCATATGCTGCGCCGCAAAGGCGGCCGGCCGCTGTTCCTGTGCCCGCTCTGCAGCCAACCGTGTGAACTCATCAACGTCGTCGAGCTGCCGAAGAAAAGGACGGTTTTCCAAACGCTGCAACGCACGGTGAAATTGCGAATGGCCCATTTCTTCGGCATTTCCCGGTCGAAAAAGTAAGCCGCCCATTCAGGACAAAAATCGCCGGACCATATTTTCCAGCGCCGCCAGCCAGAGCGGATGTTCGTTCAAACACGGAACCAGCTCGAATTCCTTCCCGCCCGCCGACAAAAACGTCGCACGCCCACGAATGCCGATTTCCTCAAGCGTCTCCAGACAATCGGAGACAAACGCCGGGCAGATGACCATGAGCTTTTTAATTTCACGCCTGGGCAGTTCGGCCAGCATCACATCCGTGTAAGGCATCAGCCACAGGTCGCGGCCCAGCCGGGATTGAAACGACACGGAATATTTTCCGGCGGGTATGCCGGCTTGTTTCACGAATGCCGCAACGGTTTTGAAACACTGGGCGCGGTAACACGTCGCGTGCGCCGGGCTGGCAACGTTGCAGCAGTTCAGCACGATCAAACAATGGCGGCCGGTCGGGTCTGATTCCCTGAGATGCCGCACCGGCACGCCGTGAAAACTGAACAGCAAATGGTCAAAACCCGCCTCCAGATGATTCTTGGCGCTGGCCGCCAGCGCCGCAATATAATCCGGCGCGTCACCATAGGGCGGCTGAACCTCAATCCGCATTCGGGGCGCGACCCAGGCTGCGACTTTTTTCACCCGTTCGACGGCCGTCTCGTAGCTCGACATGGCGTAGTGCGGGAACAGGGGAATCAGCAAAACCTCGTCAATCTTCTCCTTTGCCAGCCTGCGCACCGCTTCTTGAATTGATGGATTCCGGTATCGCATCGCCAGTTCCACCGGCACGGTGACACGCTCCTGCAATTTTGCCTGAACCCTGCGGCTCGTTACAATGAGCGGCGAACCCTCGGGCGTCCAAATTATGTGATAGGCCTCGGCGGATTGTTTCGACCGCTTGATGAGAATCATGGCCACGATAATCGCCCGCAGCGGCCACGGAACGTCAATCACACGCCCGTCCATCAAAAATTCACGGAGATAACGCCGCAGGTCGCCGACGGCAGTCGAGTCCGGCGAACCCAGATTGACCAGTAAAACGCCTTTGCTCATTTGGCTGTCAGGAACCTTTCCACGCCCTCGGCAATGTTGCAACCCGACAAAATTGAATCACCCAGCGAAACACCGTCGCGATAGTGGCCGGCAAAAAACAGCCCGGGCGCCTGGTTTTCAATTTCCGTCAACAGTCCCCGGTAACGGCCATACCCAAGATTATATTGCGGAATCGCCTTGGGATACACCACACCATGCACAAATGCCGGCTGGCCGCGCACCCCAAGCAGAACGCGCAAATCCTCGCATGTCAATTCGACCAATTTGTCCATCGGTAATAAAGCGAGTTCAGGCTGCCGCTCGCCGCCCAAGTAGCTCGTGAGCGTGAGATGTCCGGCGGGCGCGCGGTTCGGAAACAGCGATGACGAGAAAATTGTGCCGAGAATGTTGAAGCCCTCAATTTTTGGAATCAACATCCCGAAACCCTGGCAAGGATGAGCAACGTCCTCGCGCCGAAAGCCCAAAACGACGCTCGCCACCGGCGGATAACGGATTTCGGAGAATGCAGAAAGATCAAGCCTTGATTGGAGCGCCGGTCTCCGATCCGGCGTGTTGCCGCCTTTGATTCGCGCCGGGGCGGAGACCGGCGCTCCAAGTTCCACGTTCAATTCCGCCAATTTATGCGCCGTGCCGCAATAAATCACCGCGCTGTGTTCCGCTTCACCCGCGGAAGTTGAAACCCGCCATCCACTCTCCATCAGTGTGATTTTTGTGACCGATGTGTTGAGTTTCACCGCGTCGCCGAGTTCCAGTTGGAGCTTGTCCGGCAAAACCTGCAGACCTTCGTCGAAGGAAAACTTTGGCGCGCGGTCTTTGGCGATTTCGCCGCGCCGTTTGCGTTCGCCTGCGCCGAAAATCTGGCCTTTGATGAGCGAACCGTAACGTGCTTCGAGTTCGGTCAGCCTCGGGAATGCCTGTTGAACGGATAATTTGTAAGGATCACCCGCATAAACACCGGCCACCAACGCGTCAATCACGTGATCCAAAAATTCCCGGTTCAGCCGGCGTTCGACGAATTCGGCGACGCTTTCTTCCTTGCCATCGCGGCGGCGTGGCACGAATGGTTCGCGCAACACGGCAAGCTTGGCTTTGGCGGTGAAAAGTCTTGTCGTGAAAAATCCCAGCGGCGACCCCGGCATCACGATGGGCCGCTGGTAACGGACGACGTATCGTGTCTCGGCTTCCGGCTCGGAATCAAGTCGTCGCGATTCCAAACCCGCGTCGTGGATGAATTGGGCGATTTTCGGCGACGTTTCGAGGATGGTGTTCGGCCCGCATTCGGCCAGATAACCATCCCGCCGGATGGATTGTATTACGCCACCGACGCGCCCGCCCGCCTCATAAACTGCGACCGGGATGCCTTTGCGTTTCAGATAAAACGCCGCAGTCAACCCCGTGATGCCGGCTCCGATGATGGCAACGGATTTCATTGAGTTGCGGTTAATTTAGGCTAGTTGCCGAAGTTGTCCAGAATACGACTGTCTGGCGCGAATTTCCTCGAAATTTTCGGCCCGGTCTCTAAAGTAAACGCCATATAACAGCCAACCGGTTATGCTTGACCGATTCTTTCGCCTTGCGGAAAACCAAACCACAGCGCGCACCGAACTGCTGGCCGGGGTTACGACCTTCCTGACAATGGCCTACATCATTTTTGTCCAGCCGGCCGTTTTGTCGGGAAAAATGTTCGGCCAGGCGACCGGAATGGATTTTGGCGCAGTCACGACAGCGACCTGTCTTTCGGCGGCGCTCGCCACCGCCATCATGGCGCTCTACTCGCGTTATCCCATCGCGCAGGCGCCCGGCATGGGGGAAAATTTCTTTTTCGTGTTCTCGGTGATTCCAGCAGCCACGGCGGCGGGTTTCACCAATGGCTGGCAGGTCGCGCTCGGCACGGTATTCCTTTCCGGCGTGATCTTCCTCGCCTTGTCGCTCATCGGCCTGCGCGAATTGATTTTCAACGCGGTCAGCCCCAGCCTCAAAAGCGCCATCGCGGCTGGCATCGGCTTGTTTATCGCGTTCGTCGGGCTGCAAAACGCCGGGGTGATTCTCAAAGACCCGGGAACGGGCGTGAAACTGAATCCGCACTTCACGTCGCCGGATTTGCTCGTGTTCTTCGCCGGCCTGCTCGTGACGGCGGTGCTGCACGCGCGGCGGGTGCGTGGCTCGATTTTGTGGGGTATCGTGGCCGCCACCGCGCTTACCTCTGTTTTGAAACTGGCATTGCCTCTCCTGCCAGCGACGATTTCCTCGTCACCCACCGTGACCGGCTCTCTGCTCCTGCAGCGATTTGAATTCGCGAAAGGTATTGTGGCCGCGCCGCCTTCGCTCGCGCCCACGTTTTTGCGGATGGATTTCGTCCATGCGCTGTCGCCCGCCATGCTGCCGCTCGTGTTCGTCTTTCTGTTCATGTTGATGTTCGACGCCATCGGCACACTGATTGGCGTTTGCGAACAGGCCGGGTTCATGCGCGACAACAAACTGCCACGCGCCAAGCAGGCGATGGTGTCCGACGCGGTCGGCACGGTCGCCGGTGCCGGGCTGGGCACAAGCACGGTGACGAGCTTCATCGAAAGCGCCGCCGGCGTGGAACAAGGCGGACGGACGGGTTTGACCGGACTGGTGGTGGCCGTGTTGTTTTTATTGGCGCTGTTTTTCAGTCCGTTGATTGCGATGGTCGGCAGTTACCCGCCCATCACCGCGCCCGCGCTCGTGATTGTCGGCGCGATGATGCTCCAAAACGCGGCACGAATTGACTGGAAAGATTACACCGAATCCGTGCCCGCGTTTCTGACCATGATTGGCATTCCGCTGTCGTATTCCATTGCCGACGGTCTGGCGCTGGGGTTCATCACCTATCCCATCATCAAGCTATTTAGCGGCCGGGGCCGCGAAATCGGCTGGTTGACTTATCTGCTGTCGGTCATCCTTGTGCTGTATTTCATTTTCGTGCGGAGCCGGATGGGGTAATGCCTTTTGGCGTCAATTGGGTGCCTTTACTGCATAAAATTGGCAATTGAAAGACCGGACGGTTTGAGGCACATTAAGCGTGTGAAAGCGACCGCGAAGCGACAGACGAAAACTGAGGCCGAATTATTGGATCACGCCACGAACAACCTGTTGCGGGGGCTTAAGCGCGATATGCAAAAGAAAGACGGTCGCGTGAACTACGATAAGCTTCGCAAAGACGGTTACAGTGATCGCTTGCTAAGCCGGTTGGCACTGGCAACTTGACCATGAGCGAAATTATTTTTGAAGTGCGCGAAGCCGAGGAAGGCGGCTTCTGGGCGCGGGCGCTTGGCCACAGCATCTTCACGCAAGGCGAAGATTGGAATGAACTGCGGGAGATGGTCAAGGACGCCGTGCTATGCCATTTTGAGAAGGAAACCGAACGCCCCAAAGTCATCCGATTGCATTACGTTCGAGACGAAGTTCTTGCATCGTGAAAATTCCCCGTGACTGCAACGGCACTGAGTTGGTCCGTGCGCTCAAAAAGTTTGGATACGAGGTGCGCCGACAAACCGGTTCACACATTCAAATGACCACGCAACGCGGCGGCGAACATCATATCAGCGTTCCCAACCATCATCCGCTCAAGGTCGGCTTGCTTCACGGCGTGTTTAAAGAGGTGGAAACGGTCGCCAAAGGTAAATATCCAGCGATTACCCGTATTGCGGGGATGCTTAATTTCTCATCTTTTCCAAAGAAAGGCTCTGTCTGTAATTCGGCACATGCCTCGACAAATGAAGCAACCCGATCAACACATTTTTGGTCAATTGGTTTGTTCAAATCGTTCTCGAATGTTTCCGTTCGCCCGCGGGCGCAAGCGTGTTGTCGAAACACATCGCGATGTTGCGGATGAACAGGCGACCGGCGTCGGTGACTTCAAGGCCGGTCGGCGTGCGCTTTACCAGCCCGTCGGCTTCAAACGGCGCGAGCGCGGCAAGTTCCTTGGCAAAGTGCTCCATGAAGTTGATGCCGAGCTTTTGCGACATCGCGGCGTAGTCGAGGGAGAGGTCGCACATGACGCGCATGATGGTTTCGCGGCGGATTTTGTCTTCGCCGGTCACGAAATATGCGCGATTTAACGGCACTTTTCCGGCATCCACGGCCTCCTGCCATTTCGGCAGTTCCTTTTCGTTCTGCCAGTAGGCGTCGGGTATCTGCGAAATAGAAGACATGCCGAACGCGTAAATGTCCGCTCCAGCATGCGTGCTGTAACCCTGAAAATTCCGCTGGAGCTGCTTCTTTTTCTGCGCCACGGCCAGTTCGTCGTCCGGCTTTGCAAAATGGTCCATGCCAATATAAACGTATTGGCCGTCCGCCGTGAGTTTTTCGATGACAAGCTTGAGCACCCGCAGCTTGGTCTCCGGCGCGGGCAGGATTTTCTGCTCCAAAATCTTCTGGGATGGCTTGATCCACGGCACATGCGCGTAACTGAAAACCGCCAGTCGGTCCGGCTTCATTTCAAGTACGATGTTGAGTGTCTCATCGAACGATTCCGGCGTCTGGTGCGGCAGGCCGTAAATCAGGTCGAGGTTGATGGAGCCGAAGCCGAGTTCGCGCATCCAATCCATCGCCTGTTGCGTCATTTCGCGCGGCTGGATGCGATGAATTGCCTCCTGCACTTTCGGGTTGAAATCCTGCACGCCCATCGAGGCGCGGTTGAAACCGATTTCGCGCAGCGCCACCATGTGGTCACGCGTGAGCCGACGCGGGTCCACCTCCACGCCCGCCTCGATGTCTGGCGAAAACGTGAAGTGCTGGTGGATGATTTCGCCGAGCCGGCGGATTTCGTCGGGGCGGAGAAACGTCGGCGAGCCGCCGCCGAAATGGAGTTGCACGACCTTGCGCTGCGGATTCAGTTTCGGCGCCATTTTCGCCACTTCGCGGCCCAGCGCCTCGACGTAGGCCATGCCCTTGTCGTGATTGAGCGTGATGACGGTGGTGCAGCCGCAGAACCAGCAGAGCGTTTCGCAAAACGGGATGTGAAAATAAATTGAGAGGTCGCGCGCAGTGCGGTTGTTCCCGTCAATCTTCGCGGCGAGGTCGTCCCACGAAATCGTGTCAGTGAATTTCGTCGCGGGCGGATACGACGTGTAGCGCGGCCCGGCCACGTTGTATTTCTGCACCAATTCCAAATCGACGTTCAGTTTGCTCATCCGTTGACAAATTAAACGCAGAAACGCGGAGAACGCGGAGAAAACGCGGAGGAAAAAATGATTTCTCTGCGAAACTCCGCGCCCTTTGCGTCTCTGTTTTGAAAGTGAATCATCATTTGAAACCGTGGACCGTTTCGACCAGTGCAGCGATGTTTTCCAATCTGGCCTCCGGCGGCACGCCGTGGCCGAGGTTGAAAATATAACCGTTGCGTCCGCGCATGACCTCCAACAGGCGCGACGTTTCGGCGGCGACCGTCCCGGGCGTGGCGTCGCTGAGCAGCACCGGGGCGAGGTTGCCTTGCAGACCGATGTCGCCGGGCAGCAACCGGCGCGCGTCCGCCAGCGGAAACCGCCAGTCAATGCCCAGCACGTTTGCGCCGGTGGCCAGGAGGTCGTCCCAGTTGCCGTGCGTGCCCAAGGAAAAAACGATGACGGGCAACGCCGGGTGCGAGGCATGAAGCGTGAAAACGATTTCCTTCAGCCAGCGACCGGAAGCTTCCTGAAATTCCGTCGGCGCCAGCAGCCCGCCGTGGCTGTCGAAAATCTGGATCACGTCCACGCCCGCCTCGATTTGCATTTGCAGGTGGGCAATGACGGCAGCCGTGAGCTTTTCGGCCAGTTCAAAATAAGTTTTGCGGTCCTTGCGAAACAGCGCCAGCGCGCGCGTGTAATGTTCGGCCCCGCCGCCTTCGGCCATGAACGTCGCCAACGTCCACGGCGACCCGGCAAAACCGATGAGCGCCGTCTGTTCGCCGAGCGCGGCTTTGACGAGCCGCAGCGCGCGCGGGACATATTGCAGCCGTTCGGGTAACGCCTTGGTATCGAGCTGCGCGATGTCCGCCGCCGAACGAAGCGCGAAATCCATCTGTATGCCATTGTTCTCGCCGAAGCGATATTTTTGACCCAAACCTTCGGCAGTAACGAGGATGTCACTGAACAAAATTGCCGCGTCGAACCTGAACCGGCGAACCGGCTGGAGCGTGACTTCCGCGGCGAGGTCGGGCGTTTGCACCAGTTCGAGAAAGGAATGCTTCTGCCGGAGCGCGCGATATTCCGGCAGCGCGCGCCCAGCCTGGCGCATGAGCCAGACGGGCGGACGATCCACGGGCTGGCAGCAGGCGCAGGCGTTGAGGAAGCGCTGGCGGCGGGTCAGCGCGGCGGCAGCGGGCCGGGGCGGTTCGGCGGAAGCAGCGGTCGTTTGCATTTCGACCCCATTGTTTTAGCATATCCCGCGGGTTTTGAACAGCCGCGGTTTTGAATTTTTCCGGCGCAACTTTGTCCAGACGATGGTTTTTAACTCAAAGGACACGATGAAAAACGAGCCACTTCAAAACCCACTACGCGAACTGGCCTGGCGCCGGAAGCTGACCGAGGCCGAGCGGGCGGAGTTGCGCGCGCAACCAGAGGCGCAGGCTGACCTGGAACTTGAATCGCGTCTGAGCGAAGCGCTCGCCCGCGTGCCGGACGCGTCCGTCCCGTCGAATTTCACCGCCCGCGTGCTTCAGGCCATCGAACGCGAAGAGGCGCGCGCTGGACGAACGCGAAGCTGGTCCTGGTATTGGCGCGTGCTCGTGCCCCGGGTCGCGGTGGCGGTGGCGGTCGTTGGATTTGCCGGCCTGGCTTACCAGCGACACGAACTCGACAAACGCGCCCAACTCGCCAAGGACATCGCGCTCCTGGCCGAGGCGCAACCGGTGCCGAGTGTCGAGGCGCTGAAAAATTTTGACGCGATCGAGCGCATGAGCCAGCCGGCGCGCGCCGACGAGGAATTGCTGGCGCTCGCTTCTGAAATGAAATGAACCGTTCGCACCAGGCGCGTGGGTGGCTGTTCTTTGGCGCGGCGGGGGCACTGGCCGCTTTCCCGCTGTTCGCCGGAACGACCAATGATGCCCCCCCGCCGATAAAACCATTTTTCGTCGCGAACAATGCCATTCCATCGCACCAAACGGCGCCGGTGGAATTTTTTCGCGCATTGCTGGTCATGACGCCGGAGGAACGCGAGCAACAGTTGGTGATCTACCCGCCGCCAATCCGGGAGCGTCTCGTTGCCAAAATCCAGGAATACGAGGCGCTTGGCCCCAACGAACGTGAGTTGCGCCTGCGCGCGACCGAACTGCGCTGGTATTTGCTGCCGCTGCTGCGGGAATCGCCGACGAACCGCGCCGCGCAATTGGCACAAGTGCCGGACGATTTGCGCGACCTTGTCCAAACCCGCCTCAACCAATGGATCATTCTCCCGCCGCCGTTGCAGCAGGAATTCCTCGATCATGAACGCGCACTGCGCTACTTCGCACACGTGGATTCCACCAACGGCCCGCCTATGCCGGGTGACTGGGAACGCACTCCGCCGGATTCTGATGTGGCGCGCTGGAATGCGCTTTCCGAGGACGAACGGAAAAAAATCGCCGGGCGTGTGAATCACTTTTTTGAACTCACGCCGGAGGAAAAACAGGAAACGCTCAACACTTTGTCCGATGCCGAACGGGAACAGATGGAAAAAACGTTGCAGGCGTTTGACCATTTGTCGGCGGGGCAAAGAACCGAGTGCATCCGGGCGTTTGCGAAATTTGCCAGCATGAACGCGATCGAAAAACAGGAATTTTTGAAAAACGCCGAGCGCTGGTCGCAAATGTCCCCGGAAGAACGCCAGACCTGGCGCGATCTCGTCGCCAACGTGCCCCAATGGCCGCCGATGCCGCCGATGCCGCCACCGCCGATGGCGGAGTCGGCCCCGCAGCCGCCGGTGGCTACCAATCACAATTGAGCGGCGAATATGCTAACTTGACAGAAACGCCGCGTTTACGCGGCAGAAGCGACCAGTCACAGTGCTGCCGCCTGAAGGCGGCGTTCCTCGCTGGAATTTTGCCCGCACGATTCGGAGTTTTCCAGCCGCTTGGTTTCAAGTAAGTTTTCGCGGTGCATCCGATTGCGTTTCAACTCGGTTCCTTCACCATCCATTGGTATGGCGTGATGATTGCGCTGGCGTTTCTCACCGGGCTTTGGACGGCCACACGCCGCGCCCGCCGCGAAAACATCCCCGGCGAAAAAATCGCCGATGTCGTTCTGTGGCTGATGGTCGGCTCAATCATCGGCGCGCGCCTTGTCTATGTGACGACGTATTGGAAGGATGAATTCGCCGACCAGCCGATCTCGGAAATTTTCATGATCCAGCATGGCGGACTGGTTTATTACGGCGGACTCATCGGCGCGGTCCTCGCAGGTTTCATTTACCTCCGCTGGAAAAAAATACCGCTGTGGAAAACCGCCGACGTGCTTGCGCCGAGCATCGCGCTGGGAAATGTTTTTGGCCGCATCGGCTGCCTGCTCAACGGCTGTTGCTACGGTCGGGCATGCAGCCTGCCGTGGGCAATCCGTTTTCCTGCCGACCATATCACGCATGGCGTGCCGGTGCATCCGACAGAGATTTACGACGCGCTGGATAATTTCATCCTTTACCTTTTGCTGGCCTGGCTGTTTCGCCACAAAAAATTCGACGGCCAGGTGTTTGCCACTTATCTCATAGGTTATGCCGTGACCCGCACCTTCATGGAATGTTTCCGCGGCGATTATTCGCCCGGCCACATCCACTACGGACTCACGCCGGGCGAACTTGTCAGCATCCCCATTTTCATCGCCGGCCTCGCCCTCGCCGCGGTGCTTTCACACCGCGTTGAACCAAAACAAGGATAGCGGATGGAGGATTGAAGATGGCAAAACCCTATCTCCCATCTCCGATCTCGCATCTCCCAATTTTGATTGCCGGTCCGACCGCCGTCGGAAAATCTGAAATCGCCCTGTGCCTCGCCGGACAACTCGGCGGCGAAATCATTTCCGCCGATTCCATGCAGGTCTATCGCGGACTCGACATCGGCACGGCCAAACCGTCGCCCGCCGAACGCGCCCGCGTGCCGCACCACCTGATTGACATCTGCAACCTGACCGAATCGTTCGACGCCGCGCAATTCGCCCGGCTCGCGCAGCGCGCCGTGGCGGAAATCCGGTCACGCGGCCATGTGCCGATTCTGTGCGGCGGCACGGGGCTTTACTTCAGGGCCTTTCTAGAAGGACTCGGCGAAGCCCCATCCGCCGACGCCGGATTGCGCGCCGAGCTTGAAGACACGCCACTGGAAAAGCTGCTGGCCGAACTGCGCGAACGCGACCCGGTCACTTACCCAAAAATTGATAAACAAAATCCGCGCCGCATCATCCGTGCCGTCGAAGTGGTTCGGCTCACAGGAAAATCATTTTCCGCGCAGCGCGCAAGGTGGGGCGAGACGAAGGTAGGGTCATCGCGCCGCGATGACCGGACGGCGCAGCGCGCCGTCCCTGCCAAAATAAATTTTTACTTCTTCACGCGAACGCCTGCCGATTTGCACGCCCGTATCAACGCCCGCGTGGACGCGATGTTTGCCCGCGGTTTGGTGGATGAGACACGCGAATTGCTCAAGCGCGGCCTCGCCGAAAACAAAACGGCGATGCAAGCCATCGGTTATCGGCAGGTAGTGGAACATCTGCGCGGCGAACGCTCGCTCGCCGAAACCATCGAACTGGTGAAAACCCGCACGCGGCAATTTGCCAAGCGGCAACTGACCTGGTTCCGCGCCCAGAAAAATCTGGAATGGATTGAATTGCAGCCGAACGAGCCGCTGGAGAACGTTTCGCAAAAGATTGGCACCGCAACCACCAACTGACCGGTGGTCGGTCCCGGGGCCGTTCACTTCGCCGGGTCGTGCGTTACGAACCGGAAGACGTAATAGGTCGCGCGGTTCGTGCCGATGTTGCGCAACCCGTGCAGTTCGTTCGACGCCTGAAAGATGATTCCGCCGGCCTCGACGATGTTCGTTTTGTCGCCCTGCAAGGCCGCGAGCGTGCCTTCCTTGATGATCATCAATTCCTCGTCCGCGTGCCGGTGCGGTGGATGCGGTACCTCGCCCGGGTTCAGCGTCGTGATGTGGCACTCGAAATTCGCGAGCGTCGGCGTGGGCGCGTCGAACACCACGCGCCGCTCGCCCGTTTTGGTCGGCACGGCCTTAAGGTCGGCCCAGTTGAAGACAGACGAATGCATGACCGGCTTGCCGGCGGACTGCGCGAGCGCCATCACGGCGACGGCGGTGAACGTGGCAACGGCGGCAACCAACAAATCGCGACGGGTAATCATGCACCCATTTCCGCTGCAAACGGGAATCAAGTCAAGCGAACAAACATTCGCAGAACGCGCGGTAACCAACCGGGTTCCGCGCCCGGAAAAATCAGGAGTGGATTGAATTGAAGCCGGATGAATCGCTTGAAAACCCGGCTAAATTTTTCCGCGGGACATGCTGAAGGTTTACAGGAGGAATTTCACAAGTGTCGTTGGGACGGGCCGGCCAGCATAACGCTCTGTCCGATGGCGGGCATCTTAAAGGGCTTGCTGGAAGATGTCCGCCAGTCAAACCAGAGCCAGCGGAAATCAGGCGAATCCAGCGAGGTATCGAAATGGAACGCAACACGGGAAGGCAAATCCGATGCACCTGATTCCAGGATTTCCACCGTGAACCTGCCGAGATTGTAGCGGTCGCCTTTTTTGCATTTGGGTTCGCCTCCGACCAGAGTGAAAGCGCTGAAGGCATAGGCGATATGAATGGGGCCAACGTCGTCGCAGGAGAATATGTTCGAACCTTGGGATTGAATCACCAGCGTTTTGTCATCGGTCCGTTGGACATCAAAGCCCGTGCAACCCGGCACCAGCACCCGCAAGGTTCTGGGCAGTAACTGGTGATGATACGCTCGGTAAGAAGGCATATAAGCCGACTCAAGCGGACAGGGGTGGTTGACCACGATTACATTTTCGTTCTCGATGTTTGGCCAATCAGGAGGAATGCCGCGCGCCCAGGCGAAAACGGAAGCGCCCGCTTTAACCACCGCAACTCTTTTGGCAATCGCTCCCGGACCATGCACCAGAATCAACAAAACGCAGGCGACCCATGCCAGGATTCGGCAGGCTCGCTGTTCCAGCAATGGATTTGGCCGGGTAAACAGGCCGGCAACGAAACTGGCGATCAATCCATAAGCGCCAACCGCTATAAAGCCAAAGTTTTTCGACAAGGGCACCAGCACTGCCTCGGGAATGGCGGCCAATATCATGGCCGCGAACCAGAACGCGGCAACTTTGTCGCGAAACACCCAGGGAAGAAACACCACCAAAGCCGCGACCGCGAACACGCCATAAAGCGCAACGATTATCGGGTGCAATGAAGGTTTGACCGCGAACAAAAACTCCGGCGGCACGCTGGTAAGCTGGCTTCCCAGCAGAACCATGTCTCTGGGGATCAGTTCACGCACAAAATGAAACGGCTCCTGGGCGGGGTCAATGTAAATGCCCACATGAGACAGGCCGTAGCCGGAGAGCATATAGATGACGCGCCACGCGATAATCACCAGGACCGAAGGCAAGACCGTCAACGCCCTGTTGCGAAAAGAACCCGGCTCAAGCACCAGGGCATACGCGAGGATGAAGGCAAACGTCGAAGCTCCACCTTCTTCCGCAAACAGGGAAAGCGCCAGGAACAATGCGGACAACATCATTCCGGAACGGGATTTTGTGGAACGCCATTGATGATGCTCATAGAGACACATCAGGCCGAAGAAAAGCGCCAGGAAAAAGCCGCGGTTGGCGACGAACGCCACCGGGAAATAGGTGTTGCCATCGAGCAGGAACAGCAGCGCCGCCAGTCCGGCGGCCCATCCCGTTCCCATCAGCTTCCGGTAAACCATCGTGAGGAGAAACACAACGGCCGCAAACCACGCCATGTTATGGGCGTGCATCAGCGCCGGTGAGTCGGGGAAGAATTGGTAATCGAGCCAATGAGTAAGCGCGGCGACCGGGCGGCAAAGACTTAATCTTAATTCGTCCGGCGTCCACCACGGCAAGGTGCCATAGTTTTTCATCGAAACCATGCATTGTGGATTCCGGCTGAAACCGAAAAGGTCAAAAAGGACAGTCGAGAATCTGCCGGAATCCGGGGGGTTACCCGTCTCCTGCATTCGCGGCGGCAATTGGTCCGGTCGAAGCTCAACCGCGCGTTGCGGCAGATCGTCCATCACCAAGCCGGTCTTCAAGGCGGGCAACATTACCAGGATCGCCCCAATCGCAAGAATCGCGGGAAGATAACGGTGGGCAAGAAATCGCTTCAGGACATTTAAGATTGCTGCCATTTCCGGCTCCGTTCCGCTCGGGGGTTTTCAACAAGCCCTTCCTACAAAATTTTGCGCCCAGCCGCAAAGAATTTAATTCTGCCAGGACCCGGATTTGGATTTGGAACGGATTGAATTGAAGCCCGAGGAATCGCTGGGAAAATGCGTGCAGAAAATTTGCAAAACAATTTAACGCAGAGGCGCAAAGACGCAGAGATGAATTTGTAGGAAACGACGTAAGGAGTCTCCAATTTCAAATCAGAGCCTCGTCACCTCGGCTCCTACGAACTTTCCCTCGGTCTTTTGACCACGACATCAATTCCCGCCTTGTTTTTGGCAATCATGTTCGCGGGCAGGATGCCGCGCCAGAAGACATTCGGGTAAATCACCGAACCGCGCCCGACGATGCTGCCGGGGTTCAGCACGGCGTTGCAGCCGATTTCCACGCCGTCACCGAGCAGCGCGCCAAACTTCCGCAAGCCGGTGTCAAACGGCACGCCGTCCTTCTCCACCTCGATGTTGCCGGGAAACAGTTTGTAGTTGGAAATTTTCACGCCCGCGCCGAGGTGCGCCTTGTGGCCAAGAATCGAATCGCCGACGTAATTGTAGTGCGGCGCGACGGCGTGGTTGAACAGCAGCGAATTTTTGATTTCGGTCGAGTTGCCCACGACGCAATCGTCGCCGATGATGACATTTTCGCGGAGATAGGCGTTGTGGCGGATCTGGCAGTTCCTGCCGATGATGGCCGGGCCTTTGATCATCACGCCATCCTCGACTACCGTGCCCTCGCCGATGAAAACTTTTTCGCCGATGTAAGCGCGGCCGTCGCATTTATTTCGCAGTTCCGGTTTCAGGTTCGCGGCGAGGTAGCCTTCAATTTTCTTGAGGGCGTCCCAAGCGAATTTGCAACCGTCGAAAATCGCGGCGTGTCCGGTCTGGTTGAGGTCAAACAAGTCGGCTGGTTTGAACATGGCGGCAAGTTAGGCGAAAGGACGCCGGCGGAAAAGTGAAATGACACGGCGTTGCCGGGCATGGGAGCAACTTCGCACCAGCGGCAAGGAACGCTGGCTTCAGCCGGCAGAGTCGCCCCCTTCTGCCATGCTGCCGCGTGAACGCGGCGTTCCCTTCCGAGATCTTTTTCTGGATTTGGATTGGCACGCGCGAAGAATACGGCAAATTTTGACGGACGCGTTTTATGCCCCTGCTCGAAGTCAAAAATCTGAAAGTGCATTTCCCGGTCAGGCACGGGCTGTTCAGCGGCGTCCACGAATTTGTAAAGGCGGTGGACGACGTGAGCTTCAGCATCGAACCGGGCGAAACGCTGGGGCTGGTCGGCGAGAGCGGTTGCGGCAAGACGACGCTCGGCCGCGCCATCGTGCGGCTGGTCGAGCCGACCGCGGGCAGCGTTTTGCTCAACGGCGAGGACGTCACCCGGATGAGCGGTTCGGTGTTGCGCGCGCGGCGGCGCAAGTTCCAGATGATTTTCCAGGACCCCTACGGCTCGCTCAATCCGCGCATGACGGTCGAGCAAATTGTCGGCGAGGCGCTCGATATTCACAAACTGACCGGCAGCAAATCGGCGCGGCAGAAACGCATCACTGAACTGCTGGCCGCGGTCGGTCTCGACCCGGTTCACGCACAGCGGTATCCGCATGAATTCAGCGGCGGGCAACGCCAGCGCATCGGCATCGCGCGCGCGCTGGCGGTCGAGCCGGAATTGATCATCTGCGACGAACCGGTGAGCGCGCTGGACGTTTCGGTGCAGGCGCAAATCATCAACCTGCTCCGCGATTTGCAGCAGCAGCGAGGCATCGCCTATCTTTTCATCGCGCACGATCTCGCGGTGGTCGAGCACATCAGCCATCGCGTGATGGTGATGTATCTCGGCAAAATCGTGGAAACGGCGGATGCAAAAACGTTGATTCGAGAGCCGCAGCACCCCTACACGCAGGCGCTGATTTCCGCCGTGCCGGAAGTGGACCCGGAAACGAAGCGGCGGCGGATTGTCCTGCCGGGTGACGTGCCGTCGCCGATTCATCCGCCGCCGGGATGCCCGTTCCATCCGCGCTGCCCGATTGCCGAAGAACGATGCAAAACGGAAATTCCGGCGTTCCGGGAAGTCAAAAAAGACCACATCGCTGCGTGCCACCTGGCGGGAACAAAAATTGACGTGAAGTCGTGACCGGTTGGAGTTCAAGCTTCAGCTTGCATCCGGCGACAAGCCGAAGCCTGGCCTCCAACGCGCGACAGGCTGCCCGCACCACCAATTTCAGTGGCCCGCAGAATTCGTTCCTTCGGGAGGCTTGCCGCCGATCCAGAAGTCGTGTTGTCCCTTCACAGAACCGGCAAAAACAAACAGACGATAGGTGACATTGTTTTCCAACGTCCCCGGTTTCGCACCCGGGATGGCCGGTTCCATGCCGTCAATGTTGTCGCCGTAAAGAAATAATTCTATCGGCGCGGACTCGCGATCGCCCACCAAATGCCAGACGGGAACCACGGTCGGGTTGGACTGCCAGGCCAAGAGTGGAACAACCTTCACCTCGGTAAGCTCGTATTCCCGATCCAGTCTAAAGGCGATGGCCGTGGACATTCCCTCGGAGTGAAAGCGTGAAAGGGAAGCGCGACTGGTGGAGGAGATGCGGATTTCCTTGTGCCGGAACCAGTCGGTGAAGCAACAGAGATAAACGACGGCCAGTGCGAAGGCAAAGGCGACAAGAAACCATTGCTTCTTTGTCATAAATCGGTTAAGGCAGACATAAGACCCGGCTGATCATTCACTGAAACGATGCCGGTGAATCGAATGGTTATGAAAATAGCAGCCCCAACTTGTTTGGCCAGTCCGGAAAGGAGGAAGCGCGGAAGGTTTGCCTTCACCTTGATTGAGCTGTTGGTGGTCATTGCAATCATTTCCATTCTGGCGGCCATGTTGCTGCCGGTCCTGGGGCGGGCCAAGGAAACCGGCAAACGCATTGACTGTCTCAACAATCTCCGGCAATTGGGTCTGGCGGCGAAACTGTATGCGAATGACAATGAGGGCATTTTTCCGCCCCGGTCGGGAACCGACCGCTGGCCGGATAAGTTCTACGACAGTTACGGCCGGAATACAAAGCTGTTATTGTGTCCCAGCGACCAATCATACCCACCCCCCGCCACCGATACCACCTCCACTAATGTCGCGGACGCCTCACCGCGCAGTTATATCATCAATGGCTGGAACGACTATTTTGCCGCCAGCCTGGATACGGATGGTTTCGACCAGTACATGGCCGGCACGTATCCGAACGGTCTGAAGGAAACTCTGGTCTCCCATCCGAGCGACACGATTATTCTGGGGGAAAAAAATTCCACCAACGAGGATTACTACATGGATATTTTCGAGGGATTGGGCAACGATTTCACCGGGATCGCCGAACAAAGCCGCCACGACAGCCGCGGTCCCGGCTCGGGGTCGGGAGGATCGAACTATGCCATGGTGGACGGCAGTGCCCGGTTCATCAAATTTCCGGCTTCACTGGATCCGCTGAATCTCTGGTGCATCAGTGACGCCAGCCGAATCACCAATTCCATTTCTTATTAGGAACCCGCCCCGGCGGCCAGCCGGCGGGGGAAAATGGAGCGGGCGAAGGGAATCGAACCCTCGTGTGAAGCTTGGAAGGCTTCCGTTCTACCATTGAACTACGCCCGCTTTTCATTTATTTATGCGGCTTTTTTGAGTCGCAAGAAAATGTTTGCATCCCATTTTTGCATCCCTACAATATCCCCATGAACTTGAATGCGCCTGAATCGCTGCAAAGCGACTGGCAATACGCTGGCGAAAATTTGAGACGCCGCAAAACATCCGGTGTGTATTATGCGTTCGTCAAAAGAGGCCGCAAGCAATTTCGCCGCTCGCTCAAAACCACTGACAAAGCCTTCGCCAAACGCCGCCTTGCCGACTTGGAGCGCGATATTAACCGGCTCGCGCCAGCCGAGGCCGCAAACGTCACTTTTGATGAGGTTGCCGCCCGCTTGCTTGAAACCACGCGGCACGCGCTGAAGGCGGGCACGATCCGTCACCGTCAAACGTGCCTGAAGGCCATTGCGCCGTTTTTTCTTGGGCAATCCATCCGCAACGTGACGGCGCGCCATTGCGAAGCGTGGCTGACGCAACGCGGCGCAACCATTGCGCCCCAAACTTTCGCCCATGAACTGAGCATCATGCGCGCCGTGTTCAAATATTCGCATTTGCAGCAAGCGCACAGCTTGGAGCAAATCAAGCGTGTGAGTTTTGGCGTGACGCCGCGCGCATAGGCCAAGGCGATTTCTTTGGGCAACCCTGACGAAAAATCCACCAAGCCAGTCTGACTCACCGCCTGCACGGATAATGTTAACCACCACCCGGGTTAAAACTTTCACGGCTTGGTTTCATCAATGATTGGACAATCTATTGCCACCCTAGCATCTCCATTTCCGGTATCAATAGTTGCGTCAAGACGTAGAAAAGGGTAAAGGCGAGTATTATCAGTCAGATAACTTGGCACGGCTTTCGTAATCGTCACGCTTTTGATGCTCGGCCAATCAATGTAAGGGGCGTTGTCCGGGGCTGGGCCTCGGATTGCATTGCCTTTACGCAACAAATTTATCACCGCTTTTCGCGAGAGTGTGGGATACGACTTGATGCGCTTCAAATTTGGCCAGGTGATTGAAATGCCTCGAATTTTGCCGTGTTCGCCGACATTAAAACCGTAAAAATTAGGAGCGACTGGCATTCCATCCACAGTCCTTCTGAAATAGACCCTTCGAGACATAGTGTTGGTGATAACAGTTTTGCCGGTGAAATACATTCTTCCTTCACCATCTGTGAATTCAATTTTATTCCTGCCAATCCAGCCGGTTATATCGGAGGAACGGATGTGCAGCTTGCGTAAGACATCTTTGGTCAATTCCGGCAACTGGCTCATTTGGGGAACGCCAACCGCTAAATTTGTCAGACTATAATGAGGTTCTGGAGTCTCATAATGAATGTCGCCGGAAGGGAAAGAAATGGACAATTTTCGAGAACCATCAGGGCTTTGAAAAGTTATTCCGTTGGTGTTCTGCTCGGCTTTGTCCTTTTCTGTAAAGGAACAAAGCACCATCACATTTGAAATGATTTCTGAAGAAAAATCATTCGGCAAAAGTTCATAAATCCAGACCTTGCGCGGAAATCTGGCTGAATCTTCCCAGCGCACGTCGAGAACGGCGCGCGCTGGGATTGGCGTTCCGTCTTCTTTCCACGGCGGATTTTGCGTGAAACCCGTCGCCAAAAAAAACGTTTGGATGATAATGAATAAAATTGTCGTTTTCATTTTATTGCGGGGGATAAACTTGAACTGGAGTATCGTAGAACCATACTCCTTCTGGCGGGTAATTGGTCTGCAACATATCTTCGCTACAGGCGGCATCACCAGTGACAACAAATTTTATAACTGTGCCGCTGGGAAATGGGGTATTATGCCAAGCATCTTTGGCAGCTTGATACCAAGCGGCGCGAACCGTCAGCGGATTGTAATTGGTTGAAGTTCCAAAATTCATGTATCTCGCCCACAATTGTAGCAAAGTGGCGCTGGTAGCACAGTCTGTGGCTGAACCTAAAAGCAAGTGAAGATTGTTGTTATAGGGATAGACACCATAGAATTGCATATTCTGCCAGTCAGATGGATAAAGGCTGACGCAAGTTTTGAGTGCCATCCACTTGAGGCCGTTTGTTCCGGCTCCGCCCAAATTCATGTCGGACATCCGCAGCCATTGGGCACCGGTTCCTGAGGAAATGGGGAAATACATCTGGTCACATCCATTTGCGTAGTAGTCAGGTGAAGTGCCATAAGTGCCATGTCCAAGAAAAACTCCCAAATTGACTTGGTTGAAAGGCGTTCCACTGCCCTGCAAGTCTGAAAGTTTCAGTTGGTCGTCAGCCTTGACAAAACCCTTAGTCCATCCCCAATGCTGCATCTCGGATACGAAATTATCGGCCTCCAGCTTGTGGCTTGGCCGGGGTAGGAACGTTCCTCCAGAACTATTTTCAATTGTGATATTCGGAAAGTAAGGTTCATTCAGCGGTGCGGTAAGATGATACCCACTTGGCCCGTTTGCAGTAAAAGTCTGGTAGGCAATGGCGAATGAACCGGCAAGTCCCCTGATGGGGTTGTTCGGCGGGCGCTGCGGAGCAGCCGAAGAATTTTGAGAAGATACTGATGAACCACCGCTGGCATCGTCGGCAGATATGCCGCTACCGCTATCCATAGCAACAGTGGATTCAGCACTGGAAGAAGACGACCTTAAAGCCTGTATTTCAGATGGCGTAGCCGCAAAGATTGTCAAACCGTTCGTGTCAAATCCCGGCGGATAAATCGCCAGCGGCACGACATCCTCTGAATTAGCAGACACCACCCACAATTGAGAGGAGTCAGAAGCGAATGAAGGCGTTGGCGGACTGCCACCGCTGCCGCCACCTGAACCGCCATCTTCTATTTCATCGGATTCGCCATTGGTTTGTGCCGAAATATAATAATAATAAATTCCGTTGGGCAAATTAGTTTCGCCGGTGCCAGTGCCATCCCAATTGAATAGCATGGAAGTTCCACTGCCCGTTGCGGTTAGCACAACGTTGCTATAAACGTCAACGATGTTCAGAGTCCAATCTGAATTTGCGGCAAAAACCGCGCTGACTTGCTGCGTTTGTCCCGAAGAGGGATCAAAAGATGGTTGTGAGAATGAAATCCTTGTAACGAGATTGCTAAATAATACCGGAACAAAAGCCGAGACACCATGTCCAGAATAGACCGGCGGCGAGTTCATTGCATCGCTGAAACCAGACTGATTTTCAGCGATTGCAAACAACGTGTGTGTTCCATTCCCCCATTCGCACGTATTGATGCTGTAGGTGTCCACTTCGTAATTTGTCACACCTGAACTGTCAGTGTAATTTGTAGTGCTATCGGCCACTCGCATTTCCTGACCGTCCACATAAAGTTTTGTTCCCGAAAGAACAGGTTGGTCAGTGCTGGCGATAACATTTATAGTCAACTCTCCAGTAACGGCAGTGCCATTTGTTGGCGAAGTGACAGAAACGTTTGGTTCATCCGAAATTGTGTCTGCTCCTTCATCCACAATCCGGTAAAAGCGCATCGGCATATCTTTCGGATGCAAAATTTGCGGAACAAGATTGTAGTTGCCGGTATCGAGCCAAAAGGTGTTCGTGCCTTGCGATGGGTAGTCATTGTAGAGCATATTCCATGTGATGCTTCCGGTATTCGTATCAATGAGCGCATCGGCCTCATCAATTTCATAAACTTCATTGCTGACGCTGTTCCAAGTCAGTCGAATGGCCTGCTCATCGGTCACATTGACCCCGATGAATTGAAGTGTGTTTTGGGCGGTTGCAACGCTCGCCAGTGAAACGGCTAATGCCGCGATGATTGAAAGGCTCCTGAACAACTCTTTGGTTATAGTCTTCATCAGTTTCCCTATGGTTAGTTAGTTTAGTTCGTGCCCGTGCTGAAATCCCAAACGTGCTGAGAGGTTCAGCACTATTGGTGGGATGATGACAGAAACCCGAAAGAGCGCAAGCAAAAACCAAGCCATTTAAGCTCGTAGGCTTACCTCAAAGATTGCCAACTACATCCCGCAGTTTGATGCCAAGGGCTTTGGTGATTTTCAGGAGGGCGTCAATCGTGATTGCTCGGTCGGCTCTCTCCACTTGGCTGATATAAACTGGGTGCAGATTGGCCTTTTCTGCCAATTTCTCTTGGGTCATCCCGCGTTTCTTGCGGAACCTGCGGACGTTCTCGCCAATTTGTTTGTGGGCCTTAAAAGTGGACACAGGCAACTACAGAAGCAGGTTTGGAATGGATACTCCATAAGCGGTGGGCTTATTAAGCGAACAGGCTTAGTTTTGACTTGCGTTTTCCTGCTCCGATGGTAGAAGAAATCTGCCATCTGGGGCTTGCCGGGACGGACAGGGATATGTTGGCTCCCAGAAAACTGACAGAGATTAGCTGGCCCTTGGCTGGCAACTTTTATCTGAAACCAAGAATAGGAAACCAAACCATGAAACCGATCCAACCCATATACTTATTGGCCGTGTTCTTGGCGAACGCGGCGTTGAGCCTGTGGATGTGTGCAGTGACACTTCATTTCTCACACCGCTTTTTGGCGGCAGAAAATCCGACCCGATGAATTACTTGCGCGACCCGAAATTCAACAAGGATTTATTCGCGGCGTCTTTGCTCGTTCTTGACGACAAAGGCGCATCAGCAAATCTTGCCGAAAGACGGCAACGCGGCGAACGCATTAAGGATTTGGTCTGGAAACCGGAACAACGGATGGAAGGTAAGGGCGTTGACGCCGTGAACTTGCGCCCGTTCTGGCGGTTCGTTATCGCAGGCAATGATGACGATGCAGGTTTACAGGTTTGCCCCGCGCTCTCGCCCAGTCTTGAAGATAAACTTTTAATTCTCCGCGCGCGACAAGCGGAAGGTTTGCCCGTAACGCATGAAGAAAACGACGCATGGGCAGCACTCATCCGCGCGGAGCTTCCGGCGTTCGCCGCCTATTTGCTGGCGTGGAGACCGCCGGAAGGCGTCACGCTCGACCCACGCACGCGCGTTGCGAACTTCTGGCATCCCAAAATTGTTTCCGCACTCCGCGAACTCCAACCGGAAATGCGGCTGCTTGAATTGATTGACACGCTCGCGCTGATTGACCCCGACGCGCCGCTTTGGGAAGGCACGGCAACCGAGTTTGAAAAGGCCATGAGAGCGAAAGACGGTGAAGGAATACTTGACCGCATTTTCACGTCTGGCACGTCCGCAGGCCGGATGCTCGCGGAGTTGGCGCGCGTGCTTCCTGACCGCGTAAAGCGCACAGACCGCGACGGGCGAAGCCACTACCGGATTTTCCGCGCGAAGTGATTTAGTCACCCAACAGAAATCCAGCGAATGCTACGGATAACGTTTTGAAAAAACACCCTTTATCCCCCTTTGTCTCCTACTACTGTAAGGGGGAGAAAGGGAGACAAAGGGGGTATTCTGAAATTGGTTCCGTAGAAAAGCAATCTGCGTCCAATGCTGACAATAGCATTGCCGGTAAAAATTTTTGCATCCCTTTTTTGCATCCCCACGCGCTAAAATCTGCGTTTTGCTGCTTCCGAAAGTTATCACCGGCAAAAAATGCGACGGCGAGAATCACCTTGAAAACATTGATTAAGTTGTGCGTGGAGACTTCAAGTTTCAGAAAGTTGTCACCAGTCAGAAATGCCTGATTCAAATTGGAAGGCTTCCGTTCTACCATTGAACTACGCCCGCCTGCGCTGCGCTTCGGCGCGGCAAGCCCGAAGCCAGTTCAGCGAATTTTAACGGCCTGTCGAGCCGCAGCCCAAAGGGCGAAGGCTGACGCGGCAAGCCCGCAAGACTTGCTGCGCGTTGAATCATATCCGCCGCCCGGATATTGTCAATTTGCCATCGTCTTCGTCGTCGTCCTCGTTCTCGTAATCGGGATGGAATCGAGGACGAGGACGAGAACGAAGGACGAGGAGGATTTTGTTCTGCTTGCGTTGTCAATTCCGCGCGTGTATCGTCGCCGCGCATGGCAGCGTTGCTTCTCACCGGCGGGCGCGTCGTGGACCCGGCCAACCGTCTCGACGCAAAAACAGACGTTTTAATTTCGGAGGGCAAAATCACGGCGGTCGGCGCGGACGCGGTGAAAAAGGCGCCGCGCGACGCCGAACGTATGGCCGTGAACGGCCTGGTGGTCTGTCCCGGCTTGATTGATTTGCACGTCCATTTGCGCGAACCGGGACAAACGTCCAAGGAAACCCTCGCCACCGGCACCGCCGCCGCCGCGCGCGGCGGATTCACCTCGGTCGTCTGCATGCCGAACACGTCGCCGGCGATTGACAATGCCGGCACCGTCGCGCTCATCCGCGAACGCGCCGCGCAGCAGGGCATTGTCAATGTTTTCGTAAGCGGCGCCATCAGCAAAGGCATCGCCGGCGAAGAGCTCGCGCCGATTGGCGGCCTGAAACGCGCTGGCATCGTGGCCATCACCGACGACGGCCATTGCGTGCAGAACAACGACCTCATGCGCCGCGCGTGCGAATACGCCAAAATGTTCGACCTGCCGGTGATGGACCATTGCCAGGATTATGCGCTCGTGACCGACGGTGTGATGCACGAGGGTTACTGGAGCACCGTGCTCGGCTTGCGCGGCTGGCCCTCGGCGGGCGAGGAAGTCATTGTGGCGCGGAACATCCTGCTCGCCGAACTGACCGGCGCCAAAGTCCATTGCCAGCACCTGAGCGCGGCGGGCAGCGTCGCGCTGCTGCGCGAGGCCAAGAAACGCGGCGTGCCAATTTCCGGCGAAGCGTGTCCGCACCATTTCACGCTGACCGATGCTGCCGTGGCCGGCAGCGAAAAATTCTGGGCGACGGACGGAAAGACTCTCAGCCCTCAACTCTCAAAGCTCAACTTTTCGCGCGAATGGCCGAAATACGACACGAATTTCAAAATGAACCCGCCGCTGCGCTCGGCGCGCGATCGCGAGGCGATTCTCGAAGGGCTGGCCGACGGCACGATTGAAATTCTGTGCAGCGACCACGCGCCGCACTGCGACTATGAAAAGGAAGTGGAATTTGACTACGCGCCGTTCGGCATCACCGGTCTGGAAACCGAACTGGCGCTTTCGCTGATGCAACTGGTCCATGCCAAACGAATTTCGCTGCCGGATTTGATTGCGAAATTCACCGTCAACCCGGCGCGATTGCTGAATCTGAACAAGGGCACATTGAGTGTGGGGGCAGATGCGGATGTGACGGTGTTTGATCCCGATGCCGAATGGGTTTTTGAGCGCACGGCGACGGCGAGCAAATCAGCCAACAGCCCGTTCTGCGGCTGGAAACTCAAAGGCCGGGCCGTGGCTACCATCGTCGGCGGCAAAATTGTCTGGTCGGAAAAATCCGAAATGGTTGCGGCTTGAGTGAAAAGTCATGACATGAGAAAGATTTTATTGGTTTTCATGGGTGGTTGGCTGGCGCTTCAAACTGTTGCCGCCGATGAAGCTGGCTGGTTGACGGTATTGGATCAACCGGTGGCGAAAGCCCAATTGAATAACAAACCTATCCTGCTTTTTTTCACCGGCTCAGACTGGTGCGGTTGGTGCAAGAAATTCGATCAGGAGGCTCTGTCCACTCCTGAATTCCGTGAATATGCCGAAAAGAACCTCATACTGGTCGAGATCGATTTTCCCAAACAAACGCCACAAAGTGACGCGATAAAAAAAGCCAACGCCGCCTGGCAGGAGCGGTTTAAAATAACGGGTTTCCCAACCCTGATCCTCTTGGATAGCCATTTCAAGGCGCTCGGACGCCAGGAAGGGTATGCCGAGGGGGGCGCAAAAATCTTCATTGAGGAACTGGAGCAATGGAAGGCAGGAGCTGCTTCCCCGAGTCAAACCACCACCTCCGGGGTGCAATGGCTAACCAACCTGCCCCAAGCACAAGCTCAGGCCAAAAATGAAAACAAACTGGTGCTGCTGGACTTTACCGGTTCAGATTGGTGCGGCTGGTGCATCAAACTGGACCAGGACACGTTTTCCAAACCGGAATTTGCCGATTACGCGAGAAAAAATCTGGTGCTTGTCCAACTGGACTTTCCGGACAAAAAACCGCAGGCCAAAGCCTTGAAGCAGGCTAACGCCGCACTCCAAAAGAAATACGGGGTCACGGGTTATCCAACCCTCATCGCGATGAAGCCGGACGGCACGGTCGTTTGGACGCAGACAGGCTATCTTGAGGGCGGACCGCCGGCCTTGATCACAGAACTGAATGCGGCAAGGAAAAAATGATTTTCGGAAAAACATCCGGCTGTCTGCCGGTACAACGGATTTTTATCGCGCTTTTTGGTTAAAAACTTGACCCGTTGCGCCACCTGCCTAGCATCGCGCCCGGTCATAAATCGCTTATGAAAGCAATTCTGGCACTTGAAGACGGCTCGGTGTATCACGGGCAGGGTTTCGGCGCGTGCGCGTCCGCGTGCGGCGAGGTCTGCTTCAATACCTCCATGACCGGCTACCAGGAAATCCTCACCGACCCGTCCTACAAAGGCCAGATTGTCACGATGACCTATCCGCATATCGGCAATTACGGCGTCAACGCCGTGGACGTTGAATCGTGGCAGCCACACGTGGCCGGCTTCGTCATCCGCGAACTTTCGCCGGTAGTCAGCAACTGGCGCGCGGATTTTTCGCTCGCCGAGTACCTGGAGAAAAATGGCGTTCCGGGAGTCCAAGGCCTGGACACGCGGGTGTTGACCAAAAAACTCCGCGTGCGCGGCGTGATGAACGGATTCATTTCCACGGAGGATATTTCGGAGCCGGAAGCAATCAAACGCGCGAAGGAATTCGTCTTCGTCGGCGTGGATTACGTAAAGGAAGTCACGCACAAGAAAGCATTCCGTTGGGATGAAAAGGACGAGCAGAGCGCGGCGTTCGACCTGACGCGCGGCAACACGGCCGTTGATGCCCGGCAAAATCGCCAGCCGCTGCCGCCAGCGGACATTCCCATCGTCGCCCTGGATTACGGACTGAAATACAACATTCTGCGCCGGCTGCGGCAGCACGGTTTCAGCGTGCAGGTTTTGCCGGCGACGGCGTCTGCCGCCGACGTGCTCAAGCACAAACCGGCGGGCATTTTTCTGTCCAACGGCCCCGGCGACCCGGCGGCGCTAGACTACCTTGTGCGCGAAGTGAAGGCGCTGGTGGACACCGGCATCCCGATTTTCGGGATTTGCCTCGGGCACCAGATTCTGGGCCAAGCGTTCGGCGGGAAAACCTTCAAATTGAAGTTCGGCCATCGCGGCGCGAACCAGCCGGTGAAGGATTTTGAGACCGGCCGGGTGGAAATCACGGCGCAAAACCACGGTTTCGCCGTGGACCCAGAAAGCCTGCCGCCCGACGTGGCCGTGAACCGCATCAATCTCAACGACCAGACTGTCGAAGGTTTGCGGCACAAGACCAAGCCGGTTTTTTGCGTGCAGTATCACCCGGAAGCCTCGCCCGGGCCGCATGATTCGACGCCGCTGTTTGCCGAGTTCCGCGCCTTGATTGAGCGGCGGGGCTGAGGATGAGATTTCCGTTTGACTTGAAGCGGGCAGCGTCCATAATCGGTTCACCGTAACTATGGCCAAACTTGTTATCCTGACTCAGGGCATGACCGACCGGGCGCATGAGTTGAAAGCGGATCGCACCACCATCGGCCGTGTGGAGGATAACATGTTTCAGATCTCCGAACCGTCCGTCTCCAGCCATCATTGCGAGGTGCTTTTGCGCGGCAACGACATCGTCATAAAAGACCTCGATTCCACCAACGGCACGTACATCAACAACCAGAAGATTGCCGAAAGCGTTTTGAAACCCGGCCAGACCTTGCGCGTCGGCAACGTGGAACTGCGCCTCGACACCGGCGCGCCGTCCGCCGCGGGAACTCCGGCATCCGCCCCCGCGCCTGCCCCGGGTGGTGCCGCCAAAAAAACCCCGGAAAGCACGATGGTCATGCCGCGTGGCGTGAGTTTGGGCGAATTGGAATCGGGCGGTGGCCGCCCCGCGGGTTTTGATACCAACAAGCAGTTTTCCAAAAAGTCCAACAAGGTCAACAGCATCTTCCTCATCATCGCCATCGTTGCCGGTTTGCTCATCATCGGTCTCATCCTCTACGCGCGTTGGCTCGTGCGCAGCGGCCACTGATCAAAACCGGGTTCGCGGCCATGAAACCGCGCCGTTCAAATCAAAGAAACCAGGCGCTGACGCTGGTGGAAGTCATCGTCATCGTAGCCGTGTTGATGTTTCTTGGGGCATGCCTTTTGTCGGTGCTCAAGGCTACGAATAAAGGAGCCAAAGCAATCAATTGTCTCAACAATCTGCATCAAATCGGCGTCGCTCATCAACTTTGGGTGGGTAACCTCAATAACCAGTTTCCGTTGTTGACTTTTGCAGCGGACAACGACGGGGGGAAATCAGCCCGCAACGATAGCGCTTATGTTTTGTGGCAAGCATGTCCAACCAATTGAGCACGCCCAAGATTCTCGTTTGCCCGGCGGACAGGAAACACACTGTCGCAACCAGTTTTGCCACCGGTTTTGGCAACGCCAACATCAGCTATTTCCTCAATGCGGCTGCCAAGACCAACTCACAAACAGTTCTTGATGGTGACGCCAATTTGACTGTTGAAGGCGTGCCCGTTCAGTCTGGAATTTTGAACCTTTGGACGAACAGCCGCGTTGGGTGGGCAAAAGGAAGGAATCACGGCTTGGGCTATTCTGTGGGTAATATTGGGATGGCTGATGGCTCGGTGATGTTGGCCACCAGTAACATGCTCAATTCAGTATTTGCCGTCAGCCCTGCCAACAACCGGCTGTTTTTTCCGTGATACAGGATGGGGAATGCGTTCGGAGTTCGGCGTTTGTAGGAGACGAGGTAACGAGTCTCAAATATTTTGGACTCCTCCTGGTTTCCGACTAAGAATGAGCCTCCTCACGTCGGCTCCTACATTTTGATTCGCGAAATTCGCGGATAATCCCTGCTGGCTTCTGAATTCTGTGTTCTGTATTCTCCAACACCATGTTCGAAACGGTTAAAACGGAAATTACGACGGCCTCGGAAAAACTTGCGCATCTGCGGAGGTTTCTTTGACGTGCCCGCCGCGCAAAAACGCCTCGGCGAACTCAATTCGCTCATGGCCGCCGACAATTTCTGGAACAACCGTGAAAAGGCGCAGACGCTGATTGACGAGGCCAACTCCCTCCGCAACAAAACCGAGCCGTTGCTCCAGGCGGAAAAACATCTGGAGGATTTCCGCGTGATGCTCGAACTCGGCGAGGCCGAACCGCCCGAAGCGCAGCCGAAAGTCCAGCAGGAATTGGAACGCGACCTCGCGAAGTTTTTGCAGGATCTCGAAGCACTGGAGTTGAAGGTTTTCCTCAGCGGCCCGCACGACCGCAAGAACTGCATCCTGAGCATCAACGCCGGGGCCGGCGGCACCGAGGCGCAGGATTGGGCGGAAATGCTGTCGCGCATGTATCAGCGCTGGGCCGAATCGCGCGACTGGGACGTGGAAGTGACTGATGCGCTGCCCGGCGAAGGCGCGGGCCTCAAGAGCGTTACCATGCTGCTTCAGGGTGAAAACGCCTACGGCTTCGCCAAGGCCGAACGCGGCGTCCACCGGCTCGTGCGCATCTCGCCGTTCGACGCCAACAAGCGCCGCCACACCAGCTTCGCCAGCGTGGACGTGATTGCGGAAATCGAGGAAAACGATTCGGAACTTGTGATCCCGCCGAACGAATTTGAAGTGGACACGTTCCGTTCCGGCGGCAAGGGCGGCCAGAACGTGAACAAGGTCGAGACCGCCGTGCGCATCACGCACATCCCGACTGGCCTGGTCGTCGCATCGCAAACGCAGCGATCACAGCATCAGAACCGCGCCACGGCGATGAAACTGTTGCTGTCACGGATTTATGCGCAACGCCAGGACGCGGCAAAGGCCGAGATGGAGCGGTTTTACGGCGAGAAGGGCAGCATCTCGTGGGGCAACCAGATTCGCAGCTACGTCTTCCAGCCATATCGTATGGTGAAAGATTTGCGCACCGGCATCGAAACCAGCAATGTGCAAGCCGTGATGGACGGCGATTTGGATCAATTCGTGAATGGCTGGCTCCGCGCCGGCTGCCCGACCAAACGGATGCAGGGAGTGAAAGATGAAGGAGAATAAAACGAGTCAGTAGTCAGTAGTTCGTAGCTAGTCGCAATCACCGCGCACTACTGACTACTGATTGTTGACTGTCAACCGATGAACATTCTCGACACCATTGTTGAGCAAAAGAAGCGCGAGGTCGCACAATTGCCACCGCGACTCGTCGCCACCGGGGATTTGCGTGATGCGCTGCTGGAACGCGGCGAGCGGCACGACTTTCTGGCGGCGTTGCGCAAGCCGCGTCACGGTGATATCGCGCTGATTGCCGAGGTCAAAAAGGCCTCGCCATCAGCGGGCGTGATTTGCATGGACTTCGACCCGGTGCACATCGCGAAGGAATACGAAGCGGCGGGTGCGAGTTGCCTTTCGGTTTTGACGGACGAAAAATTTTTCCAAGGTTCGCTCGATCACCTCCGGCAGATTCGCGCGGCGGTTAAGCTGCCGTTGTTGCGAAAGGATTTCATCATTGACGAGCGGCAGATTCTCGAGGCCATCGAATGGGGCGCGGACGCCATCCTGCTTATCATCGCCATTTTGACCGACGCGCAATTGAAAAAATTCCATTCGCTGGCGACCGAGGCCGGTCTGGCTGTACTGGTCGAAGTTCACGATGAAGCGGAACTGGACCGTGCAATGAAAATTGGCGCACCCCTCATCGGTGTGAACAACCGCAATTTGAAAAATTTCAAGGTGGATCTGGCAACGACGGAAAAACTGGCGGCAGAATTATACCGTAGGACGGGTGTCTCGCCTGTCTCTAAAATTAAAAATGGAGACAGGCAGGATGCCTGTCCTACGCTTGTTGCTGAAAGCGGCATCCACACGCGCGCGGACGTGGAGCGTCTGAGAAAATGCGGCGCCAACGTAATTTTGGTCGGCGAATCTTTGATGCGCGGCGGTGATATTCAATCCAAAATCCGCGAATTGATCAGGTAGCATTCGCCTTCCGCCTTCGCGGCGCGACGGCGGCCGGCGGGTTCAATTCGGCGTCCCGCCGAATTGCCACGGTAAGCGGAGAATTGCTGACAACCGGGCAAGTGCCGGCAAATTGTGTCAGCCGTCAGTTTCGGGCGTGACGTTCCGAAACGACCCGCGGGACGCGGGTGTTACCACAAAATCACGCACGGCTCTGGGCCAGTTGCTTCGCCAGCCGGATCGCGGAAATCATGCTGGACGGATTGGCGATTCCTTTTCCCGCGATGTCGTAGGCCGTGCCGTGGTCGGGTGACGTGCGGACGAACGGCAGGCCCAGCGTCCAGTTCACGCCGGTGTCGAACGCAACAGCTTTCAGCGGCGCCAGTCCCTGGTCGTGATACATCGCCACGACCGCGTCAAAATCCCCGCGCAACGCGTAATGAAAAACCGTGTCGCCGCTCAACGGGCCAATGACATCCAGTCCGCGTTTTTGCGCGGCGAGCACCGTTGGCGTGATGGTTTTGATTTCCTCGTCGCCGAATTCGCCGCCTTCGCCCGCGTGCGGATTCAAGCCGCAAACGGCGACACGTGCGCGGGGCAATTGCAAATCGCGGCAGGCCCGTGCCGCCAGCTCGATGGCCAGCGCGATTTTTTCCGCCGTCAGTTTTTCAGGAACTGACTTGATGGAAATGTGGATCGTGGCCAGGGCAACGCGCAACCAGCGATTCTTTTCGTCATGGCCGAGCAGCATCATTGCGGTGCGTTTGGTGTTGGCAAGTCCGGATAGAAATTCAGTCTGCCCGACAAATTTGTGTCCGGCACGGATGATGGATTCCTTGTTGACGGGCGCGGTGACGAGCGCATTCAATTCGCGCCGGAGACAGCGCTCGGCGCCGTCCCGCAAAAACGCGACGGCGGCGTTCGCAGCCGCGGGCGAACCCGCCGTCAGATTTTCCGGCAACGGTTCGGCCAATGGATTTGTGACAAAGAACCGGCCGGAATCCCCGTAGCCGGAAAATTTTTTCAGCGGCAGACCCAATCCGAGTTTTTGGTTGAGGTGCCGGACGCAATCAGCGTCGCCAATCAGCAAATATTGTGCGCCATCATTCCTGGCCTCGGCGGCGATGGCCTTGAGGGTGACTTCGGGACCGATGCCGGTGACATCACCGAGTGTGATGCCGAGCCAGCGCGTCATGGGAAGATCTGGATGAACGTCTTTTTCTTCAACGAGTCAATCCATTGTTTTTGAACACGGGCCTGTTCTTGGGTGCGAAGGGTTTTTTCAATGTCTTCGCGGATTTCGCTGAGCGGCCGGACATGGGCGGGGCGGGTTTGCTCGACGAGCATGAGGTAGCAGGCTTCCGGCGTTTCAACCACGTCGCTGACCTGGCCGGGTTTGAGCGCGAAGGCAACCTCGGCGAGTTCCTTGCGGAGCACGGAGCGCTCGATCCAGCCCCAGTCGCCACCCTGCTTTTGTTGCGAGCCTTGCGAATAAACGGAGGCCATTTCCTGAAAGCTTGCGCCTTCCTTGATTTGGGACTGGATTTCGCGGGCCAGAGCCAGCGTGTTGGTGTCGTCACCGGAGGTTTTGTTGAGCACGATCATGCGCAGTTTGATTTCGTCCTCAACCTTGAAATCGTCCTGATGGGCCAGGTAGTAGGTTTCCACCTTGTAGGGTGAGATGACAATTTGGCGCGAAATGTTCTGTCTGCGCAACTCCGACTCGATGTTTTGATCGCGGATGTCTTCGCGGAATTGCTCATACGTGATGCCCTGCGCCTGCAATGATTTCATCGCTGTCACGCGGTCGCCGAATTGCTCGCGGATCCGTTCCTGCACCATTTCGTCCACCACACTGTCCGGCAACTTGGTATATTTGGTCTCGAATTCGTGCAGGATCAACTGGCGCTCCACCAATATCTCCAGACTGTTGTCGAGCGCCTCAGCGAGTTTTTGCTGAAAGACTTCCGGCTGTTCGGCGTATTGCCGGCGCAATGCCTCCATCGCCGGCGCGGTGAATTCCGCGACCTGCTCGTAGGTGATGACCGTGTTGTTCACGATGGCCTTGACGCCGTCGGCCAGTTCCGCGCGCACGGGCAGGCCCAAGCACAATGCCACCGCCCATATTGGAATCAATCGGGACCAATTCATCAAATCCAATGCGAATACTAACAACTGCCTCCGGCGGGTCAAGCGCCGCCACTTCATCAAAACGGCCGCGTGCGATCCAACAAATACATGACCAGCGCCATGAGTGCGGAGAAAATCAAGCCTGCCACGATTGACCATTTCAAAAACTTTCGATGCTTGCGGCGCGCCGCCGGGCCGCCTTGGCCCGGTAACAGGTAATATCGTTCGCGCTCTTTTTTGCCGTTCGAGAAAAACATACGCTTCCGACTTCGCCAATTTTTTAGCATACAATCCGCTGTTGCTCAAGCCTGATGCTTGCGGTGACGGGCCTTGCCCTTTAACGTTCCGGCGTGAATCTCGAAGACCATCTCGGCGACATCATCCGCAAGGCGCGGGCGATGAGCAACGTTTCGACGGCTGCCGCGGCAATGGCCGCGGGAATTTCCGAAGCCGAACTTTCCGCGCTCGAAGAAAGCGGACGAACCGGCAAACGACCCGACTTTACCGCGCTGGCCCGGCTGGTCGGCTTGCACCCGGCCAAACTCGCAGGCGTTGCCAACGGCTGGCGGCCGGCGGAAACGGATTTGAGCGTCTGGCGCGAATTGCGCGTGTTCACCACCGCCGGCGACGGCATGACCGTAAATTGCTATCTGGTTTGGGACGAAGTCACGCGCGACGCGGCGCTGTTCGACACCGGCTTCGATGCGAAACCGGTGCTGGCTTGCATCGCCGAAAACCAGCTTCAGCCCCGGCACGTTTTCATCACGCACTCGCACTATGATCACGTCGAAGCACTGCCAAAAATCCGCGAGGCCTTCCCAAAAGTGCGGCTGCACAGCGGCTCCAAAAACGCGCCGGTGGACCAGCGCAACAAGCCGAGCGAAATCGTCCATCTCGGCGGACTGCGCATCACGCATCGCGAGACCCCCGGCCACGCGGACGACGGCGTGACCTACATCGTCGGCAACTGGCAGGAGGACGCGCCGCACGTGGCCATTGTAGGCGACGCGATTTTCGCCGGGTCCATCGGGCGCGGTAACCAGTCGTGGGATTTGGCGCGGCAAAAAGTGCGCGAACAGATTTTGACTTTGCCGCCGGGAACGTTGATTTGCCCCGGCCACGGTCCGTTGACGACGGTGGCGGAAGAAAAGGAACACAATCCATTCTTTTGATTTGCTGATGGTTCGACTGGTAAAGTAAATGGCGAAGCAAAAATTGGACACCGCCATACAATCATCGGGACACATTTCGCGATCTTCGAGGGAACCAGCCAAATCAAACACGCAGTTTTTCGTGAGTCAGACTCTGAATTTGCCGGGATGTCAGCACTCCGCCTGTCCGGCGGTTTACCCGTGAAGTTCTCCGACCAAGTGGCACGAACTATGCACTTTGGAATAATTGAGCATAAAGACGTGACTTATGAGATTCAGCCTGGAAGTCGGCAACGCAGACAAACACCTCGTCGAATTCAACTTCAACCAGTTCTACGGCACCCTGGTCATCCGCGTGGACAACCGGCCGGTATTCCAATCCAAGCGCATTTTCAACGAACCGGTCCGTGAAGTTTACCACTTCGTGATTGATGGCGCGGAGAAATCGGACGTGCGGATTGAGAAACGGCGCAAACCGCTGTTCGGCCACCACAACTCGGTCTATGTAAACGACCGCCTGACCCGGGTCGTGGACGGGTATTTTTGATCAATTTTTACTGAATGGAACTGCCTCCGACCCCATGGCCGCATTCGACGCGAAATAATTTGAATGCCGGGATCGGACACAAATTTCACGAATTCGCACAGATTAAAAGCCACTTGAATCAATCTGGATAATTCGTGTAATTCGCGTCTCAGCATCCGCATCCATCCGTGCTAATTCGTAGCTTTGGCGGACGCACAGATCCATTTGAATTTGCAAATTGACCCTATTCGTTTGGGTTGTTAGCCTGTCCCTCCGTTCCAACGGGATTTTATGCGACATACCATTTCAGTTCTGGTGGAGAACAAGTTCGGCGTGCTCACGCGCGTGGCGGGCCTGTTCAGCGGACGCGGCTACAACATTGACACGCTCAACGTCGGCCCGACCCAGGACCCCGACCTGTCACGCATGACCATCGTCACCCACGGCGACGAGGCCACGCTTGAACAGATCGTCAAGCAGCTTAACAAGCTGCCTAACGTCATCAAGGTGCAGGATTTCCACGAGGGCGAATACGTGGACCGCGAACTGGTGCTGGTGAAAGTGGCGGTGGACTCCAAATCGCGCGCCGAGGTGATGCAAATCACGGACATTTTCCGCGCCAAAATCGTGGACGTGCAGCCCAAGAGTCTTGCCATCGAAATCACCGGCGCCGAAAGCAAGGTGGAAAAGTTCATCGAATTGATGAGCACATTTGGCGTGTCGGAAATCACGCGCACGGGCAAGGTCGCCCTGCCGCGCAAGTAACCACGCCCGGACGCAGGGGCCGCGGTTTCTTCATCCGCCGGCAATCCAGAATGCAACCGGATACTGTTTTGGAGCGCGAGTTGTTCCAACTCGCAGCGTTTCCAGCAAATCCAAACGCTGCGGATTGAGGACAATCCGCGCTCCGGGACAAATAAAATACTCACCCGGATTGCGTTTGCATTTGACGGACAAGCGCTGATGTTTAAAACTAAAAGTTCGCTTGAACGAGTTGAAGAGATTGAAAACACACTGACGAGAAAGATTGAGTTATGGCAACGATTGATTTTGGCGGAACGAAGGAAAAAGTGATCACGCGGAAGGAATTCCCGATGGCCCGCGCCCGCACGGTGCTCAAGAACGAAACCATCGCCATCATCGGCTATGGCGTGCAAGGCCCGGCGCAGGGACTGAACCTGCGCGACAACGGCTTCAAAGTCATCGTCGGCCAGGCTAAATCGTTCAAGCGCGATTGGGACCGTGCCGTGAAGGACGGCTGGAAACCCGGTAAGACGCTGTTCGACATCGAGGAAGCGGTGCAAAAGGGCACCATCATCCAGATGCTCGTTTCCGATGCCGCCCAGCGCGCCATCTGGCCGGTGGTGAAGAAAAATCTCAAGCCCGGCGCTGCGCTTTATTTCTCGCACGGATTCTCCATCGCCTACAAGAAACAGACCGGCGTCATCCCGCCGAAAAACGTGGACGTGATCATGGTCGCGCCGAAGGGTTCCGGCCTGAACGTGCGCCGCAATTTTCTCACCGGCGCGGGCATCAATTCCAGTTTCGCCGTCGAGCAGGACGCCACCGGCCACGCCGAGGAACGTTGCCTCGCTGTTGGCATTGGTATCGGGTCGGGCTACCTGTTCCCCACCACGTTCCAGCATGAGGTGTTCAGCGATCTCACCGGCGAGCGCGGCGTGTTGATGGGCGCACTGGCCGGCATCATGGAGGCGCAATACGACGTGCTCCGCACCCACGGCCATTCGCCGAGCGAAGCGTTCAACGAAACCGTCGAGGAACTCACGCAAAGCCTCATCCGGCTCGTGGACGAAAATGGCATGGACTGGATGTATTCCAACTGTTCCGCTACCGCCCAGCGCGGCGCGTTGGACTGGAAACCCAAGTTCAAGCAGGCCACCCTGCCGGTGTTCAAGGAACTTTACCATCGCGTCAAGACGGGCAAGGAATGTGCGCGGGTGCTCTCCGCCTGCGGCGCGCGCAACTATCAGGCGCAGTTGGCGAAGGAATTGGGCCAGATCCACAATTCCGAAATGTGGCGCGCCGGGGCAGCTTCCCGCGCGTTGCGACCCAAGCAATCCGCCAAATTAATCGCCAAAGGCACCAAAGGCGTCTCCGGACGTATGGCAAATTAAATCCGCGCAACGAATTAAAAGCCGCTGGAACCATCCGGCGGCTTTTTTGTTTAAGTATCGGAGGGGCGAGTTACACGAGCCCCAAATTTCCCGGGTTTTTTTAGTCAGGGACTCGCGGAGCTCGTCCCTCCGGAATGATTCAACCGCCCAGCGAACCCGGATCGCCCACGTCGCCCTTGTTGAAATCCACGTAGGCCTCGGTCAAATCGGCGGCGTAAATTACGGTGCTTGCCTTGCCGAGATTCAGGTTGATGTGCAAATCGAATTCCTTCGGCACCACGGCGGCGCAAAGTTCCCTGAATGTCGCCTTTGTCGGCTGGCCGCGCTTTAAACTCCACAAGATCCTTTTGCCGCCGGGAGCGCTGTAACCGATATCCACCTTCTCCTCGACGATTTTGGCCGGCGAATAACCGAGCGCGTCAATAATGCGGCCCCAATTCGGGTCGCCGCCGTGCCAGCTCGTTTTCACGAGCGGACTGTTCGCCACCGCCCGCGCGGCGGCATCGGCATCGGCAACTGTCTTTGCACCGTTCACACGCACTGTCACAATGCGATGCACGCCTTCGCCATCGCGCACAATCATCTTCGCCAGTTCCAGGCAGACGTGATTCAGCGCGGCTTGAAAAACCTTGAAGTTTTGTAGGAGCCGACGTGAGGAGGCTCTGACTTTTTTTGACGAAGTGAGACTCGTTACCTCGTCTCCTACAATTATTGGATTGCCCGCCAGCCCATTCGCCAGCACCAGCACCGTGTCGTTCGTGCTCATGTCGCCGTCCACAGTGATGCGATTGAAGCTCTGCGCGACGGCTTCCTCCAGAGCAGCCTGCAAAGTTTTCGCATCAATCGCCGCGTCGATGGTGATGAAACAAAGCATCGTCGCGTGCAACACCGCCGGCCTTGCTCCCGTGGCGCTCATGCCAGGCTGAATCATGCCTGCGCCTTTGCAAATGCCGCCGATGCGGACGGTCTTGCCGTCCAGCTTGAACTCGACCGCGATTTGCTTGGGCCGCGTGTCGCTCGTCATGATGGCCTCGGCGGCATGAGCGGCGCTCTCCGGCGAATTGTCGAGTAGCGTCACGGCCTCTTTGATACCGGCCCGGACATTGGCCATCGGCATCGTAACCCCGATGCGGCCGGTGGAACCGACCAGAACATGTTCCGCCGGTATGTGCAGATGTTTGGCGAGCAATGCAGTCATTTCACGCGCGTCCTGCAAGCCTTGTTTTCCCGTGCAGGCATTGGCGTTGCCGGAATTGACGACGATGGCCTGGGCGGTTCCCTTTTTCACGCGTTCAACGCAAACTTTCACCGGCGCGGCGCAGACCTGATTGGTCGTGAACATGCCCGCAACCGTCGCCGGAACCTCAGACACAATCAGCGCGAGATCGCGCTTTTGCCCCTTGTTCGAGCCTTTGCCGGTGCCGAGGCGTTTGATATCGCAAAACACGCCGCCGGCCAGAAAACCTTTTGGCGCGACGATGGAACCTAGGATTTTTTTGAACCTGATTTTCATTTTGCGGAATTGAATCTGCCAATTTTGCATGTCAACGCGAATCATTTTTTTACGATTAAAATCTAACGCAGAGGCGCGGAGACCGCAGAGGGACGCAAAGAAAACTTGTTTATCTAACTCTGCGTTTTCTGCGTCTCTGCGTTAAATCAAATCTTCACGGCATCAATTTCCAGCCGCACCATGCGGACATGGACGTGCCCGGTGTCGTCCGGTGGATGTTTGGCCAGGTATCGGCCTGTGACCGCAGCGATGAATTCCTCACGCAAATCCTCCGGCACACGCTGGACGTAAGGCAGCCAGGTCGTGCGCAACCATGACGCAAAGCCTTTGCGCTCGTCGTAAGTTGCATCCTTCGGCGACAGCCGCACACCCAATGATTTGAACCCAAACCTCGGCAGCCATTTTTCATAGCTCTCCGGGCTGTAAAAAAAATAAGGCTTCTCCAACTTCCGGAAAAACTCGCGCCAGCGTTTGAGCCGCATTTCCGGCCGCAACGCCACAAACACGTCCTGCGCGTTACCCCTGCCGCCGCACGAAACCACCAGGCGTCCGCCCGAACGCAGGCACGCCGCCACGCCGCGCAAAAACGCCTGATGATCGTCCATCCAATGCAGAGCCGCGTTTGAAAAAATGACGTCAAATTTTCGCCCAAACCGGATTTTGTGCGCGTCCATGACTTGAAATTTCAAGTTGGGAACTTTGCCGGATGGAAAAGCAGTGCGAGCGAATTTGATCATTTGCGGCGAGGCGTCAATACCCACCACGGAACCGCGCGGCACGGCCTGGGCGATTTCGGCGCTGACCTTGCCATCGCCGCAGCCGACATCAAGGACGTGCTCATTACCCCGCAGGTTGAGTCTGGCGATGAGTTCGCGCGCCCAGGCTTGTTGCACGACCGAATTCGCGGCGTAATCGGCGGCGTTCCACCTGGCTACCCTTTTCTTTGTAAGAGACGAGGTCACGAGACTCTATTTTCTTTTGGTCAGAGACTCCTGACGTCGTCTCCCACCTTAAAACTCAGACCAACCCCGCCGTTTCCTGGAAACCGCAGAGGAGGTTCAGGCTTTGCACGGCCTGGCCGCTCGCGCCCTTGACCAAATTGTCCTCGGCGCTCATGACGATGAGCCGGTCCGTGCGCGGGTCGAGCCGCCACGCGATTTCAATGACATTCGTGCCGGTGACATTCTTCGTATCCGGCAGATTTTTGCCGTCGAGCACGCGAACGAACGGTTCATTGCCGTAGGCTTTCTGGTAGCAGGCGGCAATCTTCTCCGCGTCAACGGATTTATCCGCCGGCGCAAGGTAAAGCGTCGTCAAAATGCCGCGATTCACCGGAATCAGATGCGGTGTAAACTGGATAGTGACCTTGACGCCCGCCGCCAGCGAAAGCTGCTCCTCGATTTCCGACAAATGCCGGTGTTTGGGCACAGCGTATGGCCGGACACTTTCGTTGCACTCGCAAAAAAGATAGTCCGCCTCGGCCTTGCGGCCCGCCCCGCTCACACCGCTCAATGAATCGGCGATGATGCCGACCGGTTTGATCAACCCCGCCTTCAACAACGGAATCACCGGCAGCAAAATGCTGGTCGGGTAACAGCCGGGTGACGCGACGAGCAGGGCTTTTTTGATTTCCGCACGATAAATTTCCGGCAACCCGTACACGGATTTTTTCAGCAAATCCGGTGCGGGATGGTCGTGCGCGTAAAATTCCTTGTAGATTTCCGCGCTCTTGAGCCGGAAATCCGCGCTGAGGTCTATCACGAGGCAGCCGGCGTCCAGCAGCGGCACAGTGTATTCGGCAGCGACGCCGTGAGGCAAAGCCAGAAACACCACGTCTACCTGCTTGGCCAGCAGCTCGGCCTTCGGTTCGGTGAATCGCAGGGATTTTGATTTGGGATGGCTGGCAAATTTCGGAAAGACCTGGGCGAGCGTCTGCCCGGCGTTCTGGCGCGAGGTCACGGCCACCAGCTCCACGTGGGGATGGTTCAACAATAACCGGACGAGTTCCTCGCCGGAGTAACCGGATGCGCCGATGATGGCGATTTTCTTCGATTTCATAATCGTGTCAAACGTTGGAGTAATGGAGTAATGGAGTAATGGAATTTTGCAACACTCCATTTCTCCAACACTCCATTTCCCCAATAAAAAAAGCCCCGCCGGTTTTGCCAGCGGGGCCTGGAAATTTCCACGCGATTAACGTTTCGAGTATTGGAACCGTTTGCGCGCGCCCGGCTGGCCGTATTTCTTGCGCTCTTTCATGCGCGAATCGCGCGTGAGCAGGCCCTCGGCCTTGAGCGCGCCGCGCAGCGTGGCGTCGGCCACAATCAGCGCCCGGGCAATCCCATGCCGCACCGCGCCGGCCTGCCCGTTCGGGCCGCCGCCGGTGACATTGACGCGCACATCAAATTTCTCCGCCGTGCCGGTGGTGGTCAACGGTTGCGCCGCCGTCGAGCGCAGGGTCTCGAGCGGGAAATAATTTTCAAACGCCCGGCCATTCACGGTGATTTTGCCGGAGCCGGACGCAAGCCGGACGCGGGCGATGGCGGTCTTGCGCCGTCCGGTGCCGAGAAATTCGTTGGTTTTCGTTTCAGCCATCGATCAGTTGATTATTGAGAGTTGAGAGTTGAGGGTTGAGGGAAAATCAGGCCGCGGCCTTGAGCGGTTCCGGCTTTTGCGCGGCATGGGGATGTTTCGGACCTTTGAACACCTTCAGTTTGGTCAACAACCGGTCACCCAGCCGGTTCTTCGGAATCATGCCTTTGACCGCGTGCATGACGAGTTTTTCGGGATGCCTCGCCCGGATTTGTTCAACGGTCCGGTATTTTTCGCCGCCCTTCCAGCCGGAATAGGTCATGAATTCCTTGGCCGTTTCCTTTTTGCCCGTGAGCCGGACTTTTTCGGCGTTGACGACAACGACAAAGTCGCCAGCGTCGAGGTGAGGCGTGTACACGGGCTTGTTTTTGCCGCGTAAAATGTCGGCAACCTGCACAGCCAGCCGTCCGAGCACGGCGCCGTCGGCGTCAATCACGTGCCATTTCCGCTGGTCCAAATTCACTTTGGGCAAATGCGTTTTCATTCAAACGAAGGACGGAGAATTTATCAGACGCGCGAATGAAGTCAACAGGGCATCAATGAACGAACATTGACCTTCCATTTTCAACTTCGAACATGATATATCAACATATCCAGATACGTTGATATATTTTATTTGCTTCCTGTGAACAAAAGGTTATTTTACACGCAGCATTGCCAATATTGAATTGAACCGTGTGAACACAAAATTGAACAGGGCCGCCGAATTGGAGCGTTTGCTGCGCGAGCGCATCGTGATCCTTGATGGCGCGATGGGCACGACGATTCAGCAGCGCAAGTTGACGGAAGCCGATTTCCGCGGCGCGCGGTTTGCGGATTGGCGCGGCAAGGAACTCAAAGGCTGCAACGACCTGCTGAACGTCACGCGGCCGGACATCATCGAGGACATTCATCGCGAATACCTCGAAGCCGGTGCGGACATCATCGAGACGAACACGTTTAATTCACAGGCCGTTTCGCTGGCCGATTATGGCCTGGAATCGCTCGCCTATGAACTGTCCAAGGCCGGCGCGGAATGCGCCCGGCGCGCGGCGGACACGGCGGAACAAACGCAGCCGGGCCGCGTCTGTTTTGTGGCCGGAGCCATCGGGCCGACGACAAAGACATCGTCCATTTCGACCGACGTGAACAATCCGGCGGCGCGCGGCTGCACTTACGATGAACTGGTCGCAGCGTATTCGGAACAGGTCCGCGGGTTGCTCGATGGCGGCGCGGATTTGCTGCTGGTGGAAACGATTTTTGACACTCTGAACGCAAAGGCGGCATTTTTTGCGATCCAGAACATATTTGATGAGCGCGGGATTGAGCCGCTTCAAAGCAGGACAGGCGTCGCGCCTGTCTCTGACTTTTCGGAAATAAAAAATGGAGACAGGCGGGATGCCTGTCCTACGAAAGTTGTTCCCATTCTCGCCTCCGTCACGTTCATCCAGGCGGGCAGCAATCGCGGTGTGACCGGCCAGACCGTCGAGGCGTTTTGGAATTCCATTTCGCACGTTCCGCTGTTGAGCGTCGGCATGAACTGCGCGCTCGGACCGAAGGAACTGCGTCCGCTCATCGAAGAGCTTTCCGGCATCGCGCCGATCTACGTCAGCGCATATCCGAATGCCGGCCTGCCGAATCCACTTTTGCCGACGGGTTTTCCCGAAACACCGGAAACCCTCGCGCCGCAACTGCGCGAGTGGGCGCAAAACGGCTGGCTCAACATCGTCGGCGGTTGCTGCGGCACCACGCCGGCGCACATCAAGGCGATTGCCGAAGCAGTCCGCGGAATTCCGCCGCGCAAGGTGCCGGTGGTTGAACCGTATTTACGTTTGAGCGGACTCGACGCGCTGACGGTCCGTCCGAATTCCAATTTTCTGAACATCGGCGAGCGTACGAACGTCGCCGGCTCGCCGAAATTCGCGCAGCTCATCAAGGCCGGCGATTACGAAGCCGCGCTCGCCGTCGCACGCCAGCAGGTCGAGAACGGCGCGCAGGTCATTGACGTCTGCATGGACGAAGGGATGATTGACGGCGTCGCCGCGATGACGCGTTTCCTGAACCTCGTCGCGTCCGAACCGGACATCTGCAAGGTGCCAGTGATGGTGGACTCGTCGAAATGGGAGGTCATCGAAGCCGGCCTGAAATGCCTCCAAGGCAAGGGCATCGTGAATTCGATTTCGCTCAAGGAAGGCGAGGAAAAATTCCTGCGCCAGGCGAAACTGGTCCGCCGGTACGGCGCGGCAGTCGTCGTGATGGCGTTCGACGAACGCGGCCAAGCTGATTCGTTCGAACGCAGGATCGCAGTCTGCCAACGCGCCTACGATTTGCTTGTCGGGCAGGTTGGCTTCCCATCGCAGGACATCATTTTCGATCCGAACGTGCTGACTGTCGGCACCGGCATGGAGGAACACGCGAATTATGCCGTGGATTTCATCCGGGCGACGAAATGGATCAAGGAAAACCTGCCGCACGCGAAAGTCAGCGGCGGCATCAGCAACATTTCATTTTCGTTTCGCGGCAACAACACCGTGCGCGAGGCGATGCACTCGGCGTTTCTTTATCACGCCATCCAGGCGGGTCTCGATATGGGGATTGTTAATGCCGGCCAGCTTGCCGTCTATGACGAAGTGCCGAAGGACCTTTTGGAATTGGTCGAGGATGTTTTGCGCAACCGCCGTCCGGACGCAACCGAACGGCTGATCAAATTTGCCGAGTCCGTGAAGCAGAAAGGCAAGGCCGAGGCCGTCGAGGACGAATGGCGCAAGGGCACTGTCGAGGAACGGCTCACGCACGCGCTCGTCAAAGGCATCGTGGATTTTATTGACCAGGATATCGAGGAAGCACGGCAGAAATTTGCGCGGCCCTTGCAAGTCATCGAAGGCCCGCTCATGGCCGGCATGAATGTCGTCGGCGATTTGTTCGGTTCAGGCAAAATGTTCCTGCCACAGGTGGTGAAGTCCGCCCGGGTGATGAAAAAAGCCGTGGCGTATCTGTTGCCGTACATGGAAGCGGAGAAAAAGGCCGCCGGTGGCGTGCATAAAAACGCCGGGAAAATCCTCGTGGCCACTGTCAAAGGTGACGTGCATGACATTGGCAAAAACATCGTTGGCGTCGTGCTCGCCTGCAATAATTACGAAGTCATTGACCTCGGCGTGATGGTGCCGTGCGAAAAAATCCTCCAGACCGCGCGGGAACAAAAGGTGGACATCATCGGTTTGAGCGGGCTGATCACGCCGTCGCTCGACGAGATGACGCACGTCGCGCACGAGCTGGAGCGCGAAGGATGCAGGCTGCCGTTGCTCATCGGCGGCGCGACGACGAGCAAGGCCCATACGGCGGTGAAGATTGCGCCCGGCTACAGCCAGCCGGTCGTTCACGTGCTCGATGCCAGCCGCGCCGTGCCGGTCGTCAGCAATTTAATCAGCGCGGAAAACAGGCCCGCGTTCGCGCAGGAAATCCGCGTAGAATACGACCGCATCCGCTCACAGCACGGTGGCAGAACGGCAAAACTGGTTTCCATCGAAGAAGCCCGCGCCCGTGCGCCAAAGCTGGGCTTCGACAATCTGCCCAAACCGGAGTTCACTGGCATCCGCGCGTTGTCGTCCGATGTCACCACGCTCAACACCCAGCACTCCGCGCGCATCACGCTTTCGGAGCTGTTGCCTTTCATTGACTGGTCGCCGTTCTTCCACACCTGGGAATTGCGCGGCCGTTATCCCGCGATTCTGAATCACGAAAAGCATGGCGAAGAGGCGCGCAAACTTTTTGCCGACGCGCAGAAGCTGCTCGAAGAGATGGTCAGCAGGAAGCTGATTCAGCCGCGGGGTGTTTATGGATTATTCCCGGCGAACCGGGCTGGCGATGACGTGGAACTCTACACCGATGAATCGCGGGCAAAGGTTTTGACAACCTTTCATTTCCTGCGTCAACAGATCGCCAAGGACGATGGCACGCCGAACTGGTGTCTGGCGGATTTTGTTGCCCCGAGACCCGATTATATCGGCGCATTCGCCGTCACGACAGGCCACGGGCTTGACGAAGTGGTCAAAAAGTTCAAGGCCGACCACGATGACTACAATGCCATCATGGCCGAGGCGCTGGCGGACCGGCTGGCCGAGGCCTTCGCGGAATATTTGCACAAGCGCGTCCGGGAGGAATGGGGTTACGGCAAAACGGAAAGGCTGACGACCGAGGATCTCATCGCCGAAAAGTATCGCGGCATCCGCCCGGCGGCGGGTTATCCCGCGTGCCCCGATCACACTGAAAAGCAAATTCTTTGGAAGCTTCTCGACGTTGAAAAAAATGCCGGCATCAAACTGACGGAAAGCTTCGCCATGTGGCCGGGGAGTTCCGTGAGCGGACTCTATTTCGCGCACCCGGAATCAAAGTATTTCGCCGTCGGCAAACTTGGCCGCGACCAGCTTCTGGATTACCACCGGCGCAAAGGAATGACCTTGCCAGAGGTGGAAAGATGGTTGGGGCCGTATTTGAATTACGACCCGGTTAAAAACTCCTGAAATTGCCGAATCCACAGGAATGCAGTTCATCCGCGGCATACCGGCAACAGCTCAGGTTTGAAGCGATTCATCGCCTTCGTCACGCTGCCCGGTTCAGCAATCTGTTTCGCCGGGTCGAATTCCAAATTGCGGAATCGAATTGGGGGACTTTTGACCTTGTGCTTGGGGTGCTCAACGCGCCAAGGCGGTTTTTTTGCGCCTTGTCCGGCTTGGTTTCCGTGCGGCAATTTTCCTGACGCGCACGAAAGCGGTTTGCCGCGATGTCTCGCCGTTTTTTTGCGGCGCGGTCAGCAAATGGTCGCCGTTCTTCTCCGCCGGTTCCGAGGCCGGTTCCGGTGTTGGTTCCCGCGTGATGATTGCCGTGTCGAACCCGGCAACCACCGGCCACGATCCCCCACCGTTTTCGTGCGGGGCGGGTGGTGGGTGTTCGCCGTTTTTCTCCGCCGGTTCCAGTGCCGGTTTCTGCGCGGCAATTTCCTGGTCGAATCCGGCGACCACCGGTGGCGGTTCCTCGCCGTTTTTGGGGGGGGCGGTCAGCGGGTGTTCGCCGTCTTTCTCCGCCGGTCCCTGTGTCAATGCGGGCTGCTGTTCGACAGTTTCTGTTTGCGGCCCGGTTACGGCCGGCGGCAAGGTTTTCTCGTTTTGACGCGACGCGGCCAGCAGCGCCTGCAAATTTTTCTCCAGTTGTTCCTGCACCTGTTTCCGTTCGGCAATTTCTGTTTCATGCCGGTTGATCGTCTGGCGCAATTTCTCGTTGGTTTTGATCAATTCCACCCACTGTTCCTTGACTTGCAATTCCCATTTGTCCAGCGCCTGTCGTTTCGCCGCCTCTTCCTGCAGGAAGGTCTTGAGGCCGGGATAAAAACGCACCACTCCCACAAGCAGCAGGAAGGAGTAAATGATGTCCACTTTGATTCCCCACTGGGCGTCGGCGTCAAGTGGTTCCACCGCGAGGAACAAACTCATCAGCGCCATAAATGAGAGCGCGCCAAAAAGCAACCACCTCATGAGCGTTGATTTGAAAAGCCGACCCAGGCACAGCGCGTAACAAGCCACCCCAAACTGCAGCAGCCCTGATGTCAGGCGGAAAATGTCGATGTCGTTCATATTGATATGGCAACCTCTGCCCGGGTTAGAGCAGGAAAAAGGCCAAAGAAACTGTAACGGATGCAAGGGCATACGACGTGGAAAAAGGCACCCCATACCTCCCCAAATGCCAGAATCTGGGACAGTGGTAAACTGGCCAGGGCGCACGTTCCTACAGTGTCGGCAACGCGACCAGCGGCTCAAAGGAAGCGGCAAAGTCCATGAAAAGCAAATAAGCGCAGGACCTGTGTCGCGGTCTTTGCCAGGTGCGAAACCCCGGCACGCGGCGTCAGGGCATCCTTGCGGCGGAACTTTTCCATATGCTTTTCGGCAAAAGGCGAGAACGATGAATCCAATCTGACCGCCGACAAATACCATCAAGCGGCTCGAAAAAACGAAGTCACGTCAAGCCGGACTTGCCATTCCTGCAATACCCCTCCACCACCAGAAGCGCACGGTTCCAAAACTCTCGAATGCCAATAAAATCAACATTAATTTAATTTGAGGCATTAATGTTTAATAATACGAAAAGTAAATTCAAAAATTGTCAAAGTTTAGCCAAAACAAGGTTAGTCATTTTGCTGACTTTCAGCAATCTTTCTGTTTGAAAGGCGCGAAAACGGCGCCGGTAACGACCAACAAACATAAAAACCAACAATGAAAAAGATACTTGTACTTGCAACCGTATTTGGCTTCGCCGCCGTGCTAAATGTCTCGGCTGCGGATGCCAAAGCAAACTGGGATTCGCTCTGCGCCAAGTGCCACGGCGCGGACGGTAAGGGCCAGACCAAGATCGGCGCGAAGCTCGGCGTCAAGGACTTCACGGATGCCAAGGTTCAGGCGGCCATCAAGGATGAAGACGCGGTGAAAGCCATTAAAGATGGCATCAAGGATGCGGATGGCAGGACGAAGATGAAGGCGTTCGTTACCGGGGTGGATACCCCCCTATCGGACGACGAAGTCAAGGCTCTGGTCGCCTACGTCCGCGGTTTGAAGACGTAGCAGGGTTTGCAGACGAGGATTGCTGGACTAACAATTTGAAAAGGCAGTCCTCGTCCATCTGAAAAGTCAAACCAAAGCCCGGCATTATGCGCCCCTTCAAATTGCCACCGCAAATTCTGCGATTGGTTTTGCTGACGCTGGCCATCGTCGGGTCATATCTGGTCGCACGGGCTTTCCTTACCCCGCCGTCCTTTGGTCAATACGGCTGGTATCGTGGAGCGGCACTGGCGGAGATTGCGGCGCGGCCACCCGTATTTGCAGGCAAGCAGGCGTGCGATGAATGTCACTCCGACATCCTGCACAAGCTGGCGGCGGATGCGCACAAGACGCTTTCCTGCGAGGCCTGCCACGGCGTGAGTCGGGAGCATTGCGACAACCCGGACATCCTGCCGGTCAAGGCAACCGGCAGCTATTGCCTTCGTTGCCACGAAGCCAATCCGGCCCGTCCGGAGTGGTTCAAGCAAATCGTCGTCAAAGATCATTACAGCGGAAAGTGCACCGACTGCCACCTGCCGCATCAACCCAACCACACCCCATGAAAACTCAAATCAGCCGGCGCAGCGCGCTCGCCAAACTGGGCGGCGCTCTGGCGGGCGTGCTCACCCTGTCGGTCGCGCGCAAGGCCAAAGCGGTGGTGCAAAAAGTATTCGTGTCCTCCGGCGCGCCCAAGGGCTACGACCCGACCAAGCATAAATGGCTCATGTGCATTGATGACAACAAGTGCATCGGCTGCGGGCTTTGCGTGGAGGCGTGCAAGCGGGAAAACGGCGTGCCGGAGGGGCCTTACTTCCGCACCTGGATTGAGCGTTACATCATCCCCAAGCCGAAACCGGGCTCGGACCAAACCCGCGGTGAGGCGCTGGTGGATTCTCCCAACGGCGGGATGCACGGTTTCCCCGAACCGCCCTTGCCGAAGGATCAGATTGAGCACGCGTTCTTCGTCCCGAAGCTGTGCAACCTGTGCGAGAATCCGCCTTGTGTCCAGGCATGTCCCGTTGGCGCGACATTTCGCGCGCCGGATGGCGCGGTGCTGATTGACCCGAAATACTGTATCGGCTGCGCCTTTTGTGTTCAGGCCTGTCCTTATGGCTCCCGGTTCCTGAATCCGGTTACGAAGACCGCCGAAAAATGCACCCTGTGTTATCATCGCATTACGCGCGGATTGAAGCCGGCCTGCGTCGAGATTTGTCCGGCGGAGGCGCGCATATTTGGCGATTTGAAAAACTTGCCGACCGATGATCCACTCCGGAAATTTTACGAAAAAAACCGGGTGCAGGTGCTCAAGCCGCATCTGGGCACCGAACCCCGCGTGCTCTACGCCGGCTTGGACAAGGAGGTAAGGTAATATGACTGGCGAGGTAACTAATATCGTCGTGGAGGCGCTGCCGCAGTTTGAGGGGTATGTGTATCCCAATGAAGCCAGCTTTCACCCGGTCTGGAGCACGTTGATTGTCATTTATCCCTACATCACCGGACTGGTGGCGGGTGCCTTTATCATGGCCTCGCTGGTGCGCGTGTTCAATGTCAAGGCGCTGGCACCGGTGTATCGGCTCTCGATGTTGACAGCACTGGCGTTTTTGCTTTGCGCCACCTTGCCGCTGCTGTGTCATCTGGGGCATCCCGAGCGGTGCTATGAGATCATGATGACACCGCACATGACTTCGCCCATGGCGATTTTCGGCTTCGTCTATGCCTGGTATTTGATGGCGGTCCTGCTGCTGGAGCTGTGGTTTGATTACCGTCAGGACTTCGTGAAATGGTCAATAAGCACGTCTGGCTTCAGGGGGATCCTCTATCGGGCGTTGACCTTGGGTGTGACCGATGTGTCAGAGCAAAGTGTGCGGCTGGATATGAAGATGGAGTGGATCCTTTCGATTGTCGGAATTCCATCAGCCTTTCTGTTGCACGGTTATGTCGGTTTCATTTTCGGCTCAATCAAGGCCAATCCCTGGTGGGGCAACGTGCTAATGCCGATCATGTTTATTCTTTCAGCCATCGTGTCGGGCATCGCGCTTTGCGTGTTCAACTACATCGTTCTGACTTGGATTCGCCGCAAGACCGTGGATATGCGCTGCCTGGACACCATGGCGATGTTTCTCTTTTACGCGCTGGTGGTGGATGCCGTCGTTGAAGGGTTGGACGTGCTCCATCGCGGCTATGCGGCGGAGGAGGGGTTCGCGGTGTTGCAGACCATGATCCGCGAGAAACTCTTTTACACGCTGAATGTCGGCCAGGTGACCATTGGCACGTTGGTGCCGTTGTTGCTGCTGGGATCGCTCCAACTGCTGCGCCGGCGCGTGCCGGAGCTGATGCGGCGGCGCATGATTTTCGGCAGCGGGGCGATGATCCTGGTCGGCGTGCTGGCGATGCGTTGGAATGTCGTCATGGGCGGCCAGTTTTTCTCCAAGAGCCTGCGCGGCGTGATGAGTTACAAAATGGAGTTTGCCGGACAGGAAGGCTGGCTCATCAGCGCCGTCATTATGTGCCTGCCGTTCATCATTCTGACGGTGCTGGTGAAACTGTTTTTGTCCGAGCGATTGCAAACCAGTGAACACGTGCCGCCGAACAGTTCCACAACATAGGCTCGACGGAAAAGGTTTAGATTGGCATCCGGTCGTTCTGCCTGCCGTGCCGCGCGCCTTTCCTTCACTTGTGGGGCCGGTTTCTATCACTTCGCGCCCGGCACCTCCCGCGGTGGCGGGAACCGGCTGGCTCTTTGGAATGGCGCGCTCTATCAGGAAATGATGAGCCTTTGGCAAGATTGGAAAGGCCAAGGCATCGGGGCGGAACGAGAATGTCTGTGTAGGTGTCTGTTCGTCGGAAAATCCGGGCGAAATCGGTTCTCAGGCCTTCGCCGCGCCGAAGTGTCGGATGTCGGGATTTTGCGTCCTGCTGCTGGCGAGCTTGGTGGAGTCGTGCGGCTGCCGGCTTCGGCTACACAAGGGGAACGTGCTTGAATGAAGAACGGAATTTCGGAATAATTCCGGGGTTCCCGACAATCGGTATGGTGACCGGAGTTTGTCGGTTAACGAAAAAATAAGCTTATGAAAAAACTACTCGTTCTGGGCATCGCGGCAATGACCGTCGCAGCACTGTCCGCTCGCGCGGAAGACCCGAAGGCCATCTACGAAAATAATTGTGCCAAGTGCCATGGCGCTGATGGCAAAGGTGATACCAAGATAGGCAAGAAACTTGGCGCGAAGGATTATACCGATCCCAAAGTCCAAGCAGAATTGAAGGACGATGCCGCGTTCAAGGCAATCAAAGAAGGATTGAAAGACAAGGATGACAAGACCCTGATGAAGCCAGCTGAAGATCTGTCCGACGGCGACATCAAGGGATTGGTCGCGTACATACGGACGTTTAAGAAGTAAGTGACCCCGGCAGCCCCTGCCGCGTGAATGACCCGGCCGTGAGCGTGGCGGCAGGGTTGGTTGCTTCAGAAAGAGCCGAAACGAATCCGGGCGGCGCCGGGCGGAAAATGCCTGCGCAGCCGGGAGTGGGATTATTTGCCTGCGGGAAAACTGACAAACGCAAAGCCGGGCAAATTCCGACGATAGTAATTTGACCGATATATGAATAACGAGAACGCGGGAAAGCCGCCTCGCCGGCCGTCCCTGCTGCAAAATTGGATGAGTTTGACTGGGCTGGTCGTTGTGATCGGCAGCCTGTTCTCGTTCTTCATGTTGCTCATGCTGGATGCCGTCGCGCACTTTTCCAATCCTTACATCAGCATCCTGACTTGGATGGTGACGCCCGGATTCCTGATTAGCGGGCTGCTTCTGACGCTGATTGGGGTGCTGCGCGAGCGGCGCAGACGGGCAAAGACCACCTCCTGGATATCGGTGGTGCAAATTGATCTTTCGCGCCCGCGTGACCGGCGCATCCTTGTCACCTTCGTCATCAGCAGCCTGCTATTCATCATGCTTTCGGCGGTGGGCAGTTACAACGCATTTGAATTTACGGAATCGGTTCAGTTTTGCGGCGAGACCTGCCACGGTGTCATGAAACCGGAATTGACGACCCACGACCACGGGCCACACGCCCAAGTGGCCTGCGTGGCCTGCCACGTCGGTCCGGGAGTCAATTGGTTTGTCCGTTCGAAACTGTCCGGTTCCTACCAGGTCTATGCCGTCGCCTTCAACAAATATCCGCGCCCGATTCCGACGCCCATCAAAAACCTGCGGCCCGCCCGGGAAACCTGCGAGCAATGTCACTGGCCGCAGAAATTCTCCGGCAACCTCGACCGCACCTACAATTATTTCCAGGACGACGAATCCAATTCACCTTATTCCATCCGGCTCTCGATCAAAATCGGCGGCGCCGACCCCACCCGCGGCCCGGTCGGCGGCATTCACTGGCACATGGTCGTGGGTAACGAGGTGGAATACATTGCCACGGATGAGGCCCGGCAAAAAATTCCCTGGGTGCGGATCACCGACCGACAGGGCGTCGTCACGGTTTACAAGACCAGAAATTTCACCAACGACATCTCCCGCTTTGAAATCCGCAAAATGGATTGCATGGATTGCCACAACCGTCCGTCGCATCGTTACGTTCCGCCCGACCAGGCTGTTAATCTGGCCATGGAACTCGGCCAGATTGACCGCACCCTGCCTTGGATCAAGACCAACGCTGTCTTTGTCCTGACCCGCAAATACGACAACGACACCCAGGCGCGCGACGGCATCGCCACTGCGCTGGCGGAGCGGTATCCCAATGATCCGCGCATCCGCGACGTGATCCCGGTGGTGCAGCAGATTTACCGCGACAATTTCTTTCCCGAAATGAAGGCCGACTGGAGCGTTTATCCGGACAACCTCGGCCACATGATCTGGCCCGGCTGTTTCCGGTGTCACGACGGCAACCACAAGGCCGACGATGGCCGGACCATCAAGGCCAACGATTGCAACGCCTGCCACACCATCCTCGCCCAAGGCACCGGCGCGGAATTACAGCAACTGACCCCGGGCGGCCAGCCCTTCAAACACACGGGTGGAGATTATGACCTTTCCTGTTCAGACTGCCACACCGGCGGACCATAGGTTGTCGGCGTTCATCGCTGGCATCCTTATCCTGTGCTGCCTGCCGGTCGCATCGTCGGCTTCGGTGGCCACGAATCTGGCGAATTCGGATTGCTTGGATTGCCATACCGATCCTTCCAACACCCGGAAAGTGGATGGCAAAATTGTCCCGCTTGCAGTTTTTCCCACCAACAGCTTCGCCCGGTCTGTCCATTCCATGCTCGATTGCACGGACTGTCACACCGGCGTCAAGGAACTCGTCCACGGTCGCCAAACTGCCGCCGCCGGATTGCACCGGCTGCCATGAAAAGGAGGGAAAGGATTATGCGGCCAGCATCCACGGCGTGAGCCACGCGCTCGGCGCGTCCGGGGCCGCCAATTGCTGGGACTGCCACGGTTCGCATGACATCCTGCCGGTCAAGGACCCGACATCGCCGGTCTTCAAACTCAACCTTCCCAAAACGTGTGCCAAATGCCACAACAACCCGGCCTTGACGCGGGAGTACGAGATGAAACATCCCGAGGCGGCGGCGCAATACCTCGACAGCATCCACGGCCGCGCTTTGCTCAAGATGGGACTCATCGTCGCTCCGTCTTGCAACGACTGCCACGGCACGCACGACATCAAACGGTCTGTGGACCGCGACTCGCCCATCAACCATGCCAACGTCGCCAGAACCTGCGGCAAATGTCACGTCGGCATCGAGGAAACCTACAACCAAAGCGTTCACGGGCAGTTGCTGGCCAGGGGCGATTCGCGCGGACCCGTCTGCACGGATTGCCATACCGCGCATGACATCGAAAATCCCGAAGGCAACAACTTCAAGGCCATCAGCGACGCGCGCTGCGGCAAATGCCACGCTGACCGGCTGGAACATTATCGCGACACGTACCACGGCAAGGCCATGGCCCTGGGCAAACCCAACGCCGCGCCTGCCGTTGCCGCCTGCTACGATTGCCACGGCCATCACGACATCCTGCCACCCTCCAATCCTGCGTCGCATCTTTCAAAAACCAACATCCTCGCCACCTGCCAGCAATGTCATCCCGGCGCCACCATCGGCTTCACCGAATACAAGCCGCACGCCAACCCGATGGACAAAAAGAATTATCCCCTGCTCCACCTGGTTTTCATGGGCATGACCGGCCTGCTCATCGGCACGTTCGCTTTCTTCGGCCTGCACACCCTCATGTGGCTCGTCCGCGCTATTTATCTTTACCTGCATGATTCAAAGAAGTTCCGCGAAGCGAAAATCGCGACGCAGACGGATGGCGAATGGTTCACCCGTTTCATGCCCTTCGAGCGGCTTCTGCATTTCATGGTGGTGACCAGCTTTCTGCTGCTGGTCGTCACCGGCATGCCTTTGAAGTTCTACTACACCGGCTGGGCCAAGGCGATTTTCGCGGTCATCGGCGGACCGGAAACCGCGCGGACGCTGCACCGGTTCGGCGCGGTGGTGACGTTCATGTATTTCGGCCTGCACTTGGCGTCGCTCATCGGCAAGGCGTGGAAAGGCCGCAAATCCGTGCGCGGCGCGGACGGCAAATTCCATTTCAAGCGTCTCTGGCAGGTGTTGTTCGGGCCTGACTCCATGATGCCGACCCTCCAGGACTGGCGGGATTTCGTCGCGCACAACAAATGGTTCTTCGGTAAGGGTCCCAAACCGGAGTTCGACCGCTGGACCTATTGGGAAAAATTCGATTACTTCGCCGTGTTCTGGGGTGTAGCCATTATCGGCGCCTCGGGGCTTATCATGTGGTTCCCGACGTTTTTCACGCGGTTCCTGCCGGGCTGGATCATCAACATCGCCCTGCTGATCCATTCGGACGAGGCGCTGCTGGCCGCCGGCTTCATCTTTTCCATCCATTTTTTCAACACCCATTTCCGCATCGAGAAATTTCCAATGGACACCGTCATCTTCTCCGGCCGCGTTTCCAAGAACGAGATGCTGCACGAGCGCAAACGCTGGTACGACCGGCTCGTGGCGACCGGCCGGCTGGACGACCACCGCGTCAAGGACGAATGGTTGCGCTGGAAAAACATCGCGCGGTCGTTCGGCTACTTCTTTTTCGGTCTGGGCATCCTGCTGCTGCTGCTGATCATCTACGCCATGTTCACTCGGCTGGCACACTGAAGTTAGGGGCTGGCATCTTGGCTCTGGGTTCTGGGGTAAATCCGCGTCCATCCGTGTTCATCCGTGGTTAAATTTTTTGTCTCTGCCTCCGTTCGTGTGTTTGGTGGTTGTCCCCTCCGGCAAAAAAGGGCAAAGGGCCGCCAAACCAGGTGGAGTCCCATGTCCCTTTCCACCTGATATTTATCCGTGATGCAGCCCTCGCGATTTCTGTTCATCAGCATCCTGATCACGACGCTTGCTCATCCGGCCTTCGCCGGCCTGAAAAACAGCGACTGCATGGATTGTCATTCGGATAACACCCTCGCCATCACCAACGCCGCCGGCCGGGCCATTTCCCTGTTCGTGGATGAGGCCAGACTCAAGGCTTCCGCCCACAAAACCAACACCTGCGTCAGTTGCCACGCCGACGTCACCGTCAAACATCCCGACGACAATGTTCCACTCAAGCCCGTCAACTGCGCCACCTGCCACGAACAACAGACCGAAAGTTACAACGCCAGCGTGCATGGACTGGCGGCCAAAGCCGGACACCGGGACGCGGCCACCTGCCAAGACTGTCACGATTCCCATGAAATCGTCCCGGCGAATCTGCCGGCCTCGCCACTGCATTACTCGCGTTTGGCCCAGACCTGCGGCGCGTGCCACGACCAGGAAGTCAGGGATTGGGCGATGAGCGTGCATGGCCAAGCGCTGGCAGCGGGCACGCGCGACGCGCCCACCTGCACCGATTGCCATTCCGAACACAAAATCCAAGCGTTGAAAAACACGTCACCGGAAGTTTCCGCGGAAGTGTGCAGCCGTTGCCACGCCTCGGAACGGCTCAACACCAAGTACAATCTGCCGGCTGACCGGGTGAAGACCTTCTTTGAAAGTTATCACGGTCTCGCGGTGCAATACGGTTCGACCGTCGCCGCCAACTGCGGCAGTTGCCACGGCTACCACAAAATCCTGCCCTCGACCGACCCCCGTTCCACCATCAACAAGGCCCACCTCGTCGAGACTTGCGGCAAATGTCATCCGGGCGCCGACGAGAAGTTCGCCTCCGGCAAAATCCACGTGGACCTGGCCGCCGGCAACGGCGGGACCGATTTCTCGGCCAAAATCAACCGGTGGGTGCGCCGGGTTTATCTGGTCCTCATTTTCGGCACCATCGGCGCCATGTTCATTCACAACGCGCTGTTGTTCCTGCGCAAGGTCGCCGCGCGCTATCGCGTGGCCGTGCGACCAGTGATGCGGATGAGCCTTGCGCAACGCTGGCAACATTTCGTGCTGGCGGCCAGCTTCATCATCCTCGCTGTCACCGGGTTCGCGTTGAAGTTTCCGGATTCGTGGCTCGCGCGGGCGCTCGGTTCCAGCGAACCGTTCCGGCGCTGGACGCATCGCATCGCCGGCATCGTGCTGCTGCTGGTCGGGCTCTGGCATTTGATTTACCTGCTCAGCTCGAAGGATGGGCGGCGGCTGGTGTGCGATTTGTTCCCGGTGAAAAAGGACATGGCCGACGTTCTGGGCGCAAATCCGCTATCTGCTGGGTTGGAGCACCGAGAAGCCGAAGACAGGCCGGTTCGGGTACGCAGAGAAGCTGGAATATTGGGCGGTGATTTGGGGCACCATCATCATGGGCGTGACCGGGCTGGCGATCTGGTTCAAGCTGGACGTGACCCGGTTCCTGCCGCGCTGGGCCGTGGATGTGGCATTGACCATTCATTACTACGAAGCTGTGCTCGCCTGCCTGGCGATAATCGTGTGGCATTTCTACCACGTCATCTTCGACCCGGACGTTTACCCGCTGAACCCAGCCTGCTGGGACGGCCACGTGTCGGAAGAATGGCAAAAGCACGAGCATCCGCTCAATAATCACTGAGTTGGTCTAGCAGGAGCCAATAGTCAGCGTTTGCGGGCGTGGTAACGCCCGCGCGGTTCAGCCAAGGCCATCGTAAGTTGGCTTTCTTCGACAGCTTCTTGCGGATAATCGCTCAAATCGAATTCAAGCTCATCACCCTCAAAGCTCGGATAAAGCGCGGCAAGCTTCGGGATGGCAGCCCCGGCGAGGCGGAAATAGTCTTTGTCAATTTCGATCCCAACTGACCGGTAGCCGACAGCTTCGGCAGCAGCGATGGTTGAACCGGAACCCATGAACGGGTCGAGCACCGTCCCCTCGCCCAAGGGCAGGAGTGCGCGCACAATAATACGCATGAAATGCTGCGGCTTCAGGCACGGGTGATCCGAGATGGCTTCTTCACGTTTCGGGGTGCGACCACTTGGCACGACTTCGGGAAACGGTTTGTCGGTGGAGAGGCGCCGCAAACCCCCTGTCTTCCACTTTCGCAAGTTCTCGGCCACCGTCCTTTCGGCGAGTGGCTTGCGAAACAGCATCCATGGTTCATAAGCGCCCTTTGGCGTAACGCAGACTTCCGGGAATTCCTTCTCGGCATTCTTGGGACGGTCGCCACCACGGAAGCCGAAGTATAGCCGCATGACGGCAGGGCGAACCTCGTAACCGGCTTCGGCCATCGCTCCCTGCACGTGATGCTGGAGGATTGGGTGACCGGCCACACAAACATGCGCGCCGGGTACGAGAACATCGAGAAGAAGTTTTCCCCAATCGCGGAAGAACGCCCGGAGGTTCTGCTTCTCCTCGTCCGTCAACACAGTGAACCGGGGCAGCGGATCGCGTTTGTGTCCGCCGATCATGGGGGGCAACCGCCACACGCCACCGCGTCCGTTGCGCAACTTGGATAATTCTTTTTCGGAGAACTCGATGAGTCCGTAAGGCGGGTCGGTGCAGACCGCATGAATGCCCTGCGGCGCACAACCGCGCAGCCAATCAAAGCAATCCGCGAGGTGTATCTCGTACTTCCTCATCGCGCGCAAGTTTCAACTATAGTCGAAAGACAATCAAGCCTGTTCTTGGTATCAACTATAGACGAAATGGATGCCAAGACGATCATCGGCAATTTCGTCCGCCGTCTGCGCGAGCAAAAGAATTTGACGCAGGACGAACTGGCCGCGCGCACCGGCATTACATACCAGTATCTATCCGGTCTGGAGAACGGACGCGAGAATTTTTCCATCGGCATCCTCGAATCGCTTGGCAAGGCACTGGATTGTCCGCTCCCACAACTTGTGGCGGGCGCGTTCGCCGGGCCGCCGGTTTTGGCACCGGTCGAAGCCAATCCCGACTATTTCCGACCGCAAGCACCATTGCCACCCGGCCTCAAGATCGCTCACCTGCAACGCGCAATGGACGAGACCCAGCGGATTGTCTCGTTGATTAATGCAAATTTGTTGGCCAGCGGCGCGAAACCATTGCCGAAATATATTCAGGGCAATAATTTCAGCGGATTGGTCTCCAATATCCTCTGCGACGCGATTCATGAAAACTCGCCGTACAAACATAATTCCGACCAAGCGTATCCAGACTTAATCAATCCAAAGGTTTCCGCGAAAGGCAAGCCGGTCGGCTTGGAGGTCAAGTCAACAATCCAAATCGGCAAGGGCGGAGAAAGCCACAACGGACATTCCGGTTGGCATCTCGTGGCGTGCTTTGCCATTGATCAAAAAACGGGTAACATTCGTTTCGTTCACGTCATGCTGGCCGTGCTTAATGGTCACAACCGGCCTGAGCCGGATTGGGTGTATGTGGGCAGCAAGGTGAACGTTGATACCGGCAGTCGTCGAACCGAGACATACAACACGACGTTGATCGGCACGACAAAACTACGGGATGGCTCAGTTTATCTCGACCCCATCTCAATTAATTTCAAACGCTGGCGACAGAGTCAACGCGGACCCGTACCGCCATTTTCGATCTTTGCCGAACCATGAACGGGTTGGTTCTTATTTTGACTAGCCAGCGCTCGCGCCGGTTTGAAAACTGCGCCACAAATTTACCGGCAACAGGCCAAGGAGGATGAGGCTGACCTGGGTGGCGATAAAGAGCATCAGCCATTTGAACGCCGCGTCGGTGAATCCGTAGCTATGCAGGCCGATGCCAAGCATGTTCACGCCGAACCATGACCAACTCGTGACGATGTTGCCAAACACGGCCAAGTTCATCAGGCCGCGTTCACGCACGAGACCGCCCCAGCGCGCGTGCAGAATGGTCGCATTCCAGAGCACGATGAGCAGCGCGCCGTTTTCCTTCGGTCCCAGCCCCAGAACCGGCCCCACGATTGGTCGGCCCAGATGCCGCCCAGCACCGTGCCGACAAAGCTGAACAACGTGGCAAAACAGACGATGCCATAAACCATCCGCGCCAGTGATTTGGCGGTTTCCGCCGAAAGCGTGGTGGTGAACACGCCACGCAGGATGTAGATGATGGCCAGAAAACCCGCCACAAAGGTCGAGGCGTAGCCGAGGGTGACGGTGACAACGTGGGTGGCGAGCCAGAAATTCGTGTCGAGCACGGCGCGCATCATTTCCATGGTGTCGCCGCCCAACGCCAGGTTGTGCGCAATGATCTGTGTGACGAAACCGACAAACGCGGCGACGACGCAGCCGATGCCGTCGTGATAAATTTTCTCGAGGACCATTCCGAGGATGACCGCGGCCCAGCCGATGAAAATGGCCGAGGAATAAAGGTTGGTCACCGGCGGCCGGCCTTCGAGATACATTCTAAAAACGAGGCCGAAGGTGTGAATCACCCACGCCAAGATCACGAGATAAAACGCCGAACGCCGGAGCCAGTCGGACAGGTTAAACCAAGAGAGCAACGCCAGCACCAGGGCGAGTACGTAGATGACCGTGGCCTTGTAGAACGGCTGGAGGGTGCTGAAAAAACACTCCTTGTTCGCCTTGCGCACCTGCGGCGCGAAACGATCGGCCAGCCACGCGTGGTATTCACCGACCAAGCGGTTGAAATCATCCGGCAACCCGGAACGATAGGCGGTGACCATCGCGGCATAATATTTGGTCGCCGGGTTGAGTTCGCCCGTGCGCGCGGTCTGCATGAGGTTGGTGCCGATATTCTGCCAGGCGTCGCGCGGCAGGCCGGGATCCACGGGCGGAATGGTCAGCGGCAAAGCAAAACGCGCGACGGTCTCATAGTTGCCCATGAAACCGAGGAGGGTGTTGAAGGCGTTCTGGTCGAATTTCTGGCCGGCGTCACGGGCATTCACGGCGGCGATGCCCGGCGCGATGCTCTTCTGGTAGGCGTCCAGTTCCGCCGCAAAATCATCCGAAGCCGGTGGTTTGAGGCTGACTTCGAGCCGCTGGTACAGATTCATCATCTCGTACAGTTTCATCAACTGCGATTCGAAGACGGTACGTTTGGAAGCATCAATCGGGTCGATGCGGGCAGCCTGCTTTTCGATTTCATCTGCCTGCGGTCGGAGTTGGTTAAAGGAATAATATCGCTGACCGTCGGTTAACTTGAGCAATTCGGTCACCTCGTTGTTATCGATGCGAAAAACTTTCAGGTCATCGGCTTGCTCGGGTTTCATCATCATTTCCAACAACCATTCCGTGGCAGAGAGCGTATTGGTTGTGACCCACCATTCATCGTTGGATGCTTTCGGCACATCGAACAATGTGGCAAAGATTCTATTTGCACCGGTGAGCCGCCGCGCTTCCTGAACGGCGACCGTGGATTTGGTGCGGATTTGGAGCAACGAATTGCGGGCGATGGAATCGAACGGCTGGAACCGGCCATTCATGAGCACGGGCAGGCGGCCAAATTCGCGGACGTGAAAATCGGTTTCGGGCGGCTGGCGCAATCCGGACAAAGCCCAGACCGCCATCACCACGACCAGAATGAGGGGAATCCACCTTTTCATAACATCGAGGACAAGTTGGATTTGGAGTGCGGCGACATGTCGCCGCTTTCAAAGCGCGGACATGTCCGCGCATTCCATATTCCGGCTCGCGAGGACGCTCGCCCCACCGGTTTCCGCCCCGGAAATCGTAAATTGCGGGGAATCCACTTTTTCATGACTTCTTTTTCTCCTTTCCGGGAGCGCCGGGGTCACGCCGGCCGGACAGGTTCACACGAACACCGCTGGCCACCGGCGGAACGGCGGCAGGTGCCGGAACGACGATGCGTCGTTTCAAAAAAGGAATCAAGTGGCTGAGGAACTGGATGACCAAGCCGGTCGCCACGAGTACACACGAGAAATAGGGAGTGAGCCAGCTTGGATTATGCACCACCTGCAACACGCTGCCGTGGTCGTCGGGGTCGAAGCTGGCCTGATAAAACGTTTCACCGGCGTAACGCAGCGGGTTGTTCATGAAAATCCGTACTTCACGGTCCTCGCCGTTCTCCAGGTTTTGCAACCGGACACGGCTGGAGAAATTTTTGGGGATGTCGGTGCCGGGATATTTGTCGTGCCGGAATTCGATGAGATGGAGGCTGAACGGCAGGTAATAACGTTCCTGTCGCAGCAACAATTCATAGGAACGGTTGTTGTAGGTGAACGCTTGCGGCTGGTCCAGCCAGGCAGAAACGAGGAACGTGCCCAGCGAGCCTTGCGGGGTGGTGATTTCGACGGTGGCCGACGGCATATCGAGCCGGTTCATTTCGGTTTCGCGCGGGACTTCGCGCCACCAGATGCCAGAACCAAGGCCGGTGGTGGTTTTGACCGGCTCATAACCCGGCTGGGACTGCTGTTCGAGCAACGAATTGGCGTAAAAGGTTTTCACCCGCGCACGGAACGGCATTTCCGGGTCGCCCACTTCGCCGTGCCGGACGAGCAGGCTGCAGGGGATGGCGACGACCTTGTCCGAGTCCGGATCGATCGTGTCGATGACGGCCAGTTCGTAGGCGCGTTCGGCCTCGGAGTAATTTTTTGTCTCGCCGATGCGCAGGTGCAGGGCGCTTTCCCGGGACAGGAAATCTGTGAGCATCTGCCCGACCAGCAACAGCACGACGCCAAGATGAATCAGCAGAATGCCGATTTTTCGTTTGCCAGGCTGATAATAGCGGAAGTGCGCGACGAACAGGTTGATGAGCAGCACGGTGCCGATGAAGTAACCGCCGGGAAAGATGGGAATGTGGAAACTGGAGCCGTCTGGTGTCCAATAGACGAAAAAGCTGCGGAAAAATTCGTTCTGGGCCTTGAAGAGGCCGAGATGCACCTGGGCGATGGTGCCCCAGAATACAATCACGCAGCCGAGCGCCAGGCACGTGACGGTGAGCTTGAGCGAGGAAAAAAAACGGTATAAGCTCGCGAGCATTTCAATATTTCACGCCTTGGACGAATTGAGTGAACGCGGCCTTCTGGCTTTCGACGACTCTGGGGTCGCCCATGAGCTTGTAAAACCACGTCTGGTCGGATTGAGGAACGACCACGCCCACAAGCCGGGTGGGCAGGCCGGTGCGTGCATCCGTGCCACTCAGGTCCACCAGCGACGCCTTGCCGACCGCCACGTCAATCGTTGTGACCGATTGATTCACTTCGGCTTCGGACCACGGGACCAGGCCAAGCTGGCCGCGCCAGCGGTTGATGTTGCCAATCAAACCACCACCTTCACCGGCAGCACTGCTGACGTTGACAGCGGCGGTGGCCCCGCCATCGCCGGTGAGCATGAATTTGGCGACGAGGAATTGTCCGCCGGAAACCTCCTGCCAGCCAGCCGGCACCTGCCAGTTCGGCTTGCCTTCACTTGAAATCGGGGCGGCGGCCAGAGACGCCCCCACGCTCGTGTCGCCGATGGCCGGATGCCCCGGCGGTAAAGCGGTCTGCGTCGGCGCGGCGGTGAAATTCAGCGATTTGAGGAAGGCGACGAACGCTGGTTTTTGTTGTTCAACCAAGCCAGCGTCACCAGTCATTTTGAAAAACCAGGCCATGTCGTTACGATGCTGAATCACACCCAGAATACGTTCCGCGCCACCGCTGCCCGGGTTTTGACCGGCGATGTCGTAGAGCTGCGCGGGCTGGCCGGCGGCTTCAACGTCTTCAGCGGATTTTTTCAGTTCTTCCGGCGACACGGGTGATAATCCAACCTGGCCGCGCCAGCGGTTGACATTGGCTGCGTCGCTGCCGGCCAAGCCGGGCAGGGGAATAACACTGACGTCGGCTGATTTGCCGTCCGCGCCGGTCACTTTGAATGACGCCACGCGCATTTCACTGGGCGGGATCTCGGTCCACCCGTCCGGCGTTTTCCAGGTCAACTGCGGCAGGGCGGATGCCGCAGGTAGCGCGGCCGCGGATGCGGACGAGATGTCCGGATGCCCCGGCGGCAACGACGGGTTGGGCGAATCGGTGGGCAGGGCGGGTGCGGTTTGCTGCTGTGGCTGGTCCTGGTCCTTGGCGACGCGATAAACCTTGACTTCATCGCGGTGGCAACCGGCGGCGAGGAACAAGAACGGGACCAGGACAGAGAGCCGCCAAAGGGGTTGAGGAAGCCGCTGCACGAGAGTGGCCGTGAACTTTTTAATCGGATTTCTTTTCACAATACAAAATTAGATTACGGATTGGTGAAGATTCAAGTTTATTCTGGAAGGATGACACGGATATTCATGATTCATCGCGGCTTAATCAACGCTGCGCAGCGAAAGGACCGTTTGGGTGCCGCTTAAAATCGGTATTGGAGGCTGGCAAAGATGACGTGGGCATCGTAATTGAAGTTGCCGCCGGACGCCGCATCTTCGTAGTGGGCGAACGCGTATTTCAGGTTGAGACGCAGGTTTTTGGTGATCCGGCGGGAGAGTGCCGCAGTAACGCTGTGTTCCTCGTTATCGGTTCCGAGCGGCACGCCGTCAACAATGTTGTTCTGGCCGTCGGCGGCGCGGTAATAAAAGTAACCGATGTTCAAATCGGTTTTGTCGTCCAGCACGAAATCCGAGTTGAAATTGATCGTCCAGTAATTGTTTTGCGAGTTGAGGACGGACTGGGTCAGAATGGAGCCGGGGGTTGGCGGTGTCTCCGTGGTGCTGCGGACATAATTGAATCCGGCCTGCAGGCCAAGCCAGTTCAACGGCGTCCAGCTCGCGTTCTGGCCGATGATGTGGGTGTACATTTTCGAGGAATCCACTTCGCTCAAGCCGGACGCGGGGTCGGGCCGCGTATTGATGGTGGAGTACTGATATTCGTAGCGGCTGACGAGCGTGATGTTTTTCGGCAGGCGCAGCGTCAGGCGGATATTGCCGTCCCAAGTTTGAAATCCCTGATACACAATAAACCCGGGATACAACGGGTTATCGGGGCCGGCATTGTTCGGCGTGCTGTCCTGCGTGAAGTTGTAGGTGTAGGTGTTGATTTTATAATAGCCGCCGACATCGAGGCTGGCCTGTCGGACGGGATACCACCGGGCGCTGGCAAAATATTTTTGGAAAAGACGCGAATCGTCGGTCGCGAATTGCACCGGATTGGGACCGATGCCATTTACTTGGAGCAGACCCCCGTTTTCGTACAGATTTCCCTGTCCCTCCGTCCATTGGCCGCCGGCGTTGAAGACCCAGTTGGTCATGGCGGTGTAGCGCAGGTCCAAGCGTTCACACACGTCGAGGGAATCGCGTCCGCTGTTGGACAAGATGTTGTCTTGCGTGTCAGTGTTCAAGGTGCCGGTGACGACGGAATCGGCATTCCAATCCTCCCTTTGCACCCGGATCGAAGGGCTTATGGTAAAAGTCTTCGTCGGCAGCGACATGAGGTTGACGTTCAGGACATACTGGTGCTCGTGGGCAACGCCGTTGAGATTGACGTAGCCATAATCAAGGCCAGGGTAAGCCGGTGAATAAACCACGTCAAAATCATCTCCATAAATCCGGCTGCCGGTGAAGGTGTCGTCCAGATTGGCAAACATGAATCCGGCGGACAGGAACAGGTTGTTTTTGATCCAGCTTTCGGCGAAGGCATGGGTGCTCAACATGTCGTAGGACGTGCCCTCTTGATCAGTGACTTTTTGCTGAATGGGTTCCCCCGACCAGAAGGTCAACTCGTGGGCGTCATTCAAATCACCTGTCTCATAGCTTACCCCCACCCCGTAATTCACTTTCTTGTAATGATGAGTCAGATCGAGTTGGAACGTGTCGGACGTTTCATCAATGCTGTAAATTCCCGGATACACCGCGTAGATATTCCCGCTGCTGGGATCATGGACCGGTCCCCAGAGGGTCGAGCTTTCATCGCCATTCCGGTAGCTGTGACTGTATTTGAAGGTGATTTGCGGAAGGTCTGGTTTGGTCAGCCCGGCCTCGAAGGTAATCAGGCCGCGGTCCAGTGCCAGCGCGTCGCCCGGCAGCGCATACGAAAGCTGCGCGTCGGGGATGTATCCTCCGGTGCCAGAATCCCAGGTGCGGAAATTCTCAAAGTGGACGCGGACAAAACCCAGATCATCGCGAACCAAGCCGAGGCCGACGCTGTAATCGTGATCATCAAAAATGGAGTGTCCGTCCAACGTGAAAGTGGTCTTCTTGGCCACCTGATCTTCGTAGTGCAGGTCCTCGATGCCGCCAAAGACCCCCGTGTTGAGTTGTTTCCCTTGGACCGCCTGGTTCGCGTAACCCTGCGTCAACATGGCGCCGGAGGAAAGCTCGATCCAGTTGCTGTAACTGTTGGTGCCGCCTTCATACGACTGTTGCGGGGTGATGGCGTCACCCGCCCGTGCCGCTGGTGCGCCGAGGACGACCAAGGACGCGCCGATGACATATCGGCCGAGGCCGGGTTTTCGCCGTCCGGCGCGAAGCAGTTTTGACTTTCGATATTTCTTTTTCATCGGCTGCCGGGGCGTTGGTTAAAATCTGAGGGACGGACTCACACGGGAGCCGTGAACCGCCTCGTGACAACCGGCGCTCCAGCAGGCGCCCTGGCTCAAGCGGCTGTCGTGTGGAACGCCGCCAATATAAATGCCTCCATTTTTGTACTGCTGGAAATGGCATTTCAAACACAGGTTCGCATTGCGTTCGGTGAGCATTTTGGCGTTGACGCTGCCGTGCGGGGAATGACAGGTGGTGCAGCCTTCGCGCAGGGCTTCGTGTTCAAAGACAAATGGCCCCTGCTGGGAAGGATGGCATTGGACGCAGTTTTCCTCCTGCGAAAGCAACTGGGTGCTGCCGCCAGCAAAGGCGATGCCCTTGTGCGGGGGATGGCATAGGATGCAAGTCATTCGTCCTTCGGGCACAGGATGGTGGTTGGGCAGATTGAACTGGCCGCGCACGTCCATGTGACATTGGTAACAGGCCGTCTCGATCTTGCGCGCCGGGTCGAGCGGGAACCGCCCACTCAGCCCCTCCGGCTGCGGCCGACCGGCGGTGAAGCTGTAAGGCGGTTTAACATCGCCGCCCGAATCCTCATGCAAACTGCAAGGGCCGTGGCAGGATTCGCAACCGGCATCGAGCCCGTTTTTGCCCCGGGCGATGAGCCGCGCGTGGTCGGCGGTCTTGAAGCTGCGGCAGATTTCGTCGTGGCATTGTTCGCAGTCCGCGGAGCCGACGTACTTTGCACCCGGCACGTCCGGGAGCACCACCGCCTGGCGGCTGATGGTGCTGCAGGAAATAACTGCCAACAGCACAACAACCACGCCGGCCACCAGCGCCAGGTTTCGGCCACGCCACCCACGCCGCGGTAGCAGTTTGATGAAAGAAAATTTTGTCATGCGGATTTTTAGTTGTCGGTCATTTCACGCATATTCGGAAAACGCGCCGTTGTCGTGGCCTGCCGCTCATGGGTCTAATTCCTGGCCGATCAAGTTTTCAGCCGCGGACAACAGGTTAAGGGTAAAAATCCAATTGTGCGCGCCGAGGCTGCCGTCATTGACCACGAGATACAAATCGAACCGGGCCTTTTTGATGTTGTCCGGGATCAGGGCCTGGCCGGCGGCGTTAGGCCCGCTGGAATTCACCTGGTCTGCCAACGTCCAACTGGTCACGTACCCCGCCGAGTTGGTCTGCCAGACCAATCCGCCCGGTGTCGTGTATTCCCAGATGACGGTCCCGTTGGTCCGCAACGCCGCCGGCGCCTGGGTGGCAGCCCACTGGTTCAATTCGTCAATTACCAGGGAAACATCGTCGGAGACGCCAGGCGCCGATTGTCCGGGGTCAGTGAGATGACAGTTCATGCAGACATCGTGGGAAGCCACTTCGAACGTGTGGCTGAGAGTGTTGGCCGGCGGGGCGTCCGGTTGCATATGGCAGGACACGCATTGATTGGTCAGATAAAACGTGCCGTTCGTGGAGTACTTGGCGGAATCCGGCAGTCCCGCGTGCGTACCGGGATTGAAAATGGCCGGGCTGTCTGTCACGCCATTCCACAATTGCCCGACGGAACCGAGCAGGAAGTCGTACTGCAGCGAACGATGCGGCGCATAGGAGGTGTCCGTCCACGCGGCCCCGCGGGAGTTATGACACTGGCCGCAGAGATTGATGTTCGTGTTCGCCGCGTATTTGTTCGTAAACACGTCCGTGGGGGAGAGTGAAAAATAGTTGGTCGAGAAGATGGGATTGCGGAGCTGCGCCGGATTGGAATTGGTCTGGTGTGGATCGTGACAAACGGCGCAGGTGATGGCGACGTCCAAGTCGTTCGTGAGCGTGAGGGGATTCTGACCGTTGATCAAGGCGAGCCGGACGGAGCCGGAATGACATTGGCCGCAACTGCTGATGTTGTTGGTGGACGCACTTATGACCTGCAGCGCATCCGGCACCACGGTGGCATGGTCGCTGGTGTTCCATTCCTCGTAAGTAGGCTGCATGGGTCCGGTGTGGCAGCCGCCGCAAACGGTGGCGGCGATTTCCACGCGCGGGACCACCGTAGGGTCATCCTCGCTGGCCGCATGATTGGCCGCTGGCCCGTGACAATTTTCACACTGCACCCCCGCCAGGTTGGTGGCGTAGGAAAAAACTCCGTTCTTGTTGGTGAAACTGAACCCGGTTGGCAAACCATAGCCAACCGTGTGGCAGGGCAGGCACGAACTGTTGGTCTGGCCGCCGGCGGCCTTGAACGCCGGGCTGCTGAAGGCGCTGGCGTGGAGCGTGTTTGTCTCGTACTGGCAGATGCTCAAATGACACGTGAGGCAGACCTTCAAGCCGGCATAGTTCGGCGCCGGACCAGAGACGCGGAAGAAGGCATTGCTGTAGAGCTTTGTGATGACGGCGTAGCGGACCAGATTGGTAGCCTTGCCCAGCGTCATCCACGGGGCCAGCAAGCTGTTGCTTTTCTGATAGACCTGATAATAACCGGAGGGGCCGTCCCAAGTGACCTGCACGCCGTTGGTCAACTGTTCAATCCCGCCCATGACCGGCATTCCCGGCATCCCTCCCGGCTGGGTGGTGCCCAAGTGTTGGACCGATTGGGCCATCAGGGACGATGCAGTGAAAAGAATGCCCGCCGTCAGAATCAACCATGGCCTCTGGTTGGACGGCAAAGCCCTGACGCGGTTCATCATATCGCATTTGAGCCGTCTCCCATCCTGTGCCGGGCAGTGCGGCGCGCGTCGAACCATTGGATGCAACTTTGCAACGCCAGAACAAAGAACAACAAATGGAACTTTGTTCAACATATTCTTCGCTTGAAGGATACTCCCGCCCGGCGCGCGAACCAACCTTCAATTGCTTCATACTCGTCAAAAATTGCCTACCCTGGCTGGCGGCATCACCTGCCGGTACAGCCTGCCCGCCCGCCCCGGAATTTTCTAAAATTGACAGACCACAATTATGCCCGAAGAATGGAACCAAAATGAGAAACGCCACATAATGAAATCTGCCTCCCCCAACACCCCACCGGCAACCGACCCACAGACCGTAAGACCATCCGGTTGGCGTCCCCTGATTCTGGTGCCGGTTTTTTTCCTGTTGGGAGCCGCATTGACCGGCGTCTGGTTTAAATACGGCAAACCCGCAACGGGTTCCATGCTGCCGGAACAGGAACTTTCCGGCCAGACCGTGAATCTTCTGCACCATTTGAATTCACCGGTGGAACTCCGGTTTTATTCGGTGCTCCCGCCGGGCAGTGCCCTGGAACCGCTTCAGGATTTTTCCCGGCGGGTGGACCATTTGCTGTCCGAATTTCAAAACGCAAATGACGGTCAAATCCACGTGATCCGGAACCTCTCAACTTCGGGAGCCAATGCGGACGCCGCCGCGGCTGACGGCATCCATCCTTTCAATCTGGACAAGGGCGAGGCTTGTTTTCTGGGAATCACCGTCGCCAGCGGGGGGCGGAAGGAATCGCTGTCCCAGATCCAGCCCGAATGGGAACCGGCGCTGCCGTTTGACCTGGCCCGCGCGATCCTTCAGGTGACCGCCACGCCGTCATCGCCCGTCGTCAAGGCAAGTCCCCCGGTTTCCCCCGAAACCACCAATGAAATCCTGCGCCTGATTCCCGATGTCAATGGCACGTCACTGGAGGACGGAATCGGAATTTTACGCCAGGCCGCCGTGGACAAATTCAGCGAGGCCGGAGCCGAAATGGAGAAGCAGATTCAGGCCGCGCAACAACAAGCCAGCGACGCGCAAAACGGCGGGCCGGGGGCGGGGCAGCAGGCCGCGATGAAACATCTCCAGCAGGTCCAGTTGGACCAGGCGGAAAAACTCAAACAAATCGCCGCTCAACTGCAGGCCCAGATTTCCGCCTTCGAGCAGATGAAAGCCGCGCCTCCCGCCACAAAATAATTTCTTGCCATCCGGCGCGGAGCTTCGGCGCGAAAAACCATCACCTCAAAAAAGGCGCCACGATGCGAAGGGACAGCGCGCTGGGCACGTCGTCAAAGCTGCTCGCTCCAAGCTTGCGCCGCCTTCATTCATTCCGTTGCGCCGGGGTGTTGAGAGTCCTCCCACCTTTACCGGCAAACAAAAACCCCTTCCCGTTGCCGGGAAGGGGGTGGTCAATTGATGTTACCCGATTACGGCGTGTGCACCACGCGGAAAAACATCTGCGGCTCGTTCCGCGTCGGGGTCAGGTAACTGATGGAACCACCGGTGCCGGGAATATTGGTGCTGATGTTCAGCCAGCCACCAGTCAGAGCCGAGACACCCTGGATCTGATAAGTGGTGTTGATCTGCGTGTCGAAGGCGATTTCCGCCGCCGTGTAGATGGCGACGGTGTTGGTAGCACCGTTGACCATGTTGTTGCCATCGAAATAGATCACACCGCTGCCCGTCACCGTGAAGGCACCGAACGGATTGAGACCCAAGGTGCACATCATCCAGTTTGGGACACCGGCGCTGTTGTTGACAGCGTTGGGGCCGGCCGCAGTGTTAGTGGCAAAGCCGGCGCCGAAGTAAGCTTCCTGCCAGGCATCGGGCAGACCGTCGTTGTTGGCGTCACCGGTCAAATTGCCAATGGAAGCCTTGAGCAGGCCGACTGCGTAGGGCGCGTTGTGAATGCCCAAGCTTCCGTCATTGCTGACGAACTGCCAGTTGTAGGCAGCTTCCAGAAATTGCGTCGGCCAGTTGGTCTGGGTTGTAATGGACGACTGGACCACGCCGGCCGCAACATAGTTGTTTGCATTCGCCTCGTAATTCGTAGGAGGCAGGAGAGTGGACAGCTTGTTGAGCAGGAGTTGGACCTGGGTCTGAACACCCAGGCTGTAGCCAACACCAACGTAATCGGGAACCAGCATGTCAAAGTTGGTGATGGCACCATGGCATTGGGTGCAGACATAGGTCACGTCAACGTTGACGCCCTGGCTGTTGGTGTAACTCATCATGGTGGAATGGCCGCCGGCCAGGGTGAACGCCGGATCGGTGGAAGCTATCGGCTGATAATGGCAACCAACGCAGGTGTTGGACACCACGTTGGCGTGGGGAGCGCTCGGAATCACCTGGCCGTAGGTCACGGCATTAATGCCCTCCAGCATATCGCCTTGCGGGCTGTCATGCGGACCAAAAGCGGACCCGCCATTCCACGTCGGTTGGGAGAGCGCATAATTCACAATGCTGTTGCTGAACGAACCGTTGCGGCTGTTGTGGCAGTTCATGCAGAAACCACCAAGACCGGCATTGGTGACCACAAAGCCGGTATTCCCATTAAACGCGACAGTGGTGCTGGTGCGCAGTTGATGCGGGTTGGAGGCGTCGTGGGGATTGTGGCAGGTCTGACAGTTGATCGCTTCGTAAACCACATTGGTGACGTAAGCATTGGTGTTGCCCAGATTGGCGACGTAATTAATAAAGCCGGGAGCCGTATGGCAACGAACACAGGCTATGCGGCTGGCGGAACCGGAAGGCGTCCGGGTCGTGACGGCGTGCAGTGAATTGTACCATTCGGCGGCGTAGTAATAGTTGGTCAGGCTGTCATGGCATTGGGCGCAATCACCTGCGTTATAGCTGATGGCGATGGCATTGGTATTTCCCACAATGCCCTGCGAATACAGATGCTGGCTGCCGGGGCCATGGCAGTTTTCGCACTGGATATTGGCCAGGTTTTGCAATTGCGGCGGCATTGCGGCCCAGTTGCTGTTGGTCAGCGCGGTCGGGAAAGTCCAGTTCAGCAGCGTTGCCAGGTCGTCAAAACCGCCGTTGTTGGCGAATGAGTTGGTGTCATAACCAACAGTGTGACACACAATGCAACTTGCGCTGTAATTGCTGCTCTCCAAGCCATTAATGGCACGGGTGAAGAATGTGGCATGGGGCGTATTGGTCCAAGTGGGGTAAATGTCGGGCACACCCACCAAGCCGCCGCTGTGACAGTCGGCGCAAGCAGCAATGCCCAGATAAGTGGCCGCCGTAACGGTGATGGCGATATTTGTCGTGGCCGGGGCGATGGTGTTCGTCCCGTTTTTACCCGTCGTGGTGATCGTAGCTTGGACAGTGTATTGTCCGACGACATCCGGGCGGAAAAAGGTCCGGCCCGCCAGTTGGGATACCAAAGCGCCGGATTGGGTATTGTTGGGTATTAAACGGTCTGCCGGGTTGTAAAGCGGCACATTGGTGCCCAGCGGACTGTTGGTCAGCACCGCCAGCGAACCCAGAGGCTTGTTGGTCAGCGGCCACCAAGTGACGCTAAGAATGTTCGAAGGCGCAATGGAGTTGTTCACCAAGGCGTCAAGATAGACCGGCTCGCCCACGCCGACATTATTAATGCCGGCGGAAACCTGGGCATTGGTCAACCCATACGCCGAGATTTCATTCGGGGTGAGGGGACGCTGTTCGACCTGGCCATTTAGTGCGGTCGTCGCCGCGTTGACGGTGGTCACAGCTCCGACAAACGTCAATGCCACTGCCGCAAGGCCGGCAAACATCTTCGATGGGGGATGGTGTGCTTTCATAAGTTTGTAATCTAGTCTGGATTTACGATTGTCGGTGTAATCTTTTATGTTTTCGCAATTGCGGTTTCGTTCATATCGTCACCTCGCACAAGGTCCAGCGCGGCACCAATTCCACGTCGGCAAGCGACCAGGCAATAGACGGCAGATTCAATTTCACCAGCAATCCTGCTGCGCGCCGGGTGATGATTTCGTTGCACTTGGAAAGCTCCTGCTCCCGCACCCGGGAATTCTCGCGGACAATCGCTTCCAGGTGGTCAATGTTATAGAGGTAAACGTTTTCCAGTTCCTCCACGTCCGGGGCGATGTCCCGCGGCACGGCGATGTCCACCAGGATAAGCGGCCGGTTCGAGCGCGCCGCAAGGATGCCGGCAATCTCATGCTTGTGGAGAACCGTCGTTGGGCTGCCGGTGGAACTCACCACAATGTCGGCTTCGACGATGGCGGCCATGCGTTCCTCAAACGACAACGCGCGTCCGCCGAGTTCTGCGGCCAGCGATTGGGCGCGTTCGAGGGAGCGGTTGGCCACCAGCACCGACCGGGTGCCACGTTTGGCCAGATGACGGACACAAGCCTCGCCCATCTTGCCCGCGCCCAGGATCATCACCGTCTTGTCGGACAAATCGCCGGAAAAGATCTTCTCGGCCAGCTCGACAGCCACGCGCCCAACGGAAGTCGCGCCACGGCCTATGCCCGTGTGCGTGCGGACCTCCTTGGCCACCTGCAGCGCGGTTTGAAACCACCGGTTCAGCACGCGGCCGGTCAACCCGAATTGTTGCGCCGCTTGATACGCATTTTTGACCTGGCCGGTGATTTCCGTTTCACCAATCACCATTGAATCCAAGCCGCTGGCGACCGAGAACAGATGCTCCACCGCAGCGGCGCCTTCCTTGACGTAAACATAAGGCGTCACATCCAGCTCAGGACAGAGCTGTTGAAAAATGCGAAACACCCGGCCCTGGATCCAGGCTGACGTCGCGCCATACACCTCGACGCGGTTGCAGGTGGAAAGCAGCACGACTTCATCCAGGCCGGCGCCGAGCTTGAGCCGGCAGCCGTAGCATGGCAGCAGCGAGGGTCGCACCGCCAGCTTTTCGCGCACCTCCACCGGCGCGGTTTTGTAACTCAAACCTGTGACAAACACCTTCATGTCCCCGCCCTCCCTGAGGATTCGACGCCGCAGCGCACCGGCGCGGGGGAAACGAGCCACCGGAGGCGCATCTCGCGCCTTCCACCGATGCGGCCAAGCCGGTCAAGGCCACATCGAAGCTCGCCTTTTAGATTCACGGGATAACTCTAGGGCGCGGGGCAAAAGTTGCTGCCCATCCATTGGCAACCGTTTTACATTTATTGTCATTAGCATAACATGTTATGTATATGTCTGTAAACAAGTATTTGTGAATTTATTATTAAGCAGACCTGACCTGTGGAAAAAGGGGTTGTCCCCTGCGGTGGGATGGCTCACGCTGTTGCCCGATCCGTGTGAAAGACAATTCCATACAGTCCATGGCGCCCAGTCGTTTGCCCGCAGTGAAATGGGTCTTGCTGGAGGCCGCGTTCGTGGTGGTCATCGGCGCCCTGTTCGCGTTCGCGGCCAACCAGGTTTCACCGCGGGGTCTGGCGCTCACCCGAAACTATTTCCCGGCAGGGACCGGCAGACTTTTGCCGACAACCCGTCTCGCCACCCTGCCGCACGAGGCCGCCGACACCAATTCCACGCCGGTTGACCCAGCGCAATTGCTCGCCGCGGAATTGAAGGAAAAAGGACTGCAACTGGCAGATGCCAACCAGGCGCTGCAACTTTTTCACGACCCGCGCTTCAAACAGGACATCGTGGTGTTCATTGATGCCCGGGACGAACAACATTACCGGGAGGGGCACATTCCCGGGGCTTACGAATTTGATCCTTACCGTCCAGAAAAATATTTTGACGCCGTGCTTCCGGTCTGCAAGGCAGCGGAACAAATCGTGGTTTACTGCAACGGTGGCGATTGCGATGACAGCGAAACCGCCGCCATCTTGCTGCGGGATGTCGGGATTGCGGGCCAGAAACTCCTGGTTTACGGCGGCGGCATCACGGAATGGACCACCAACGGCCTGCCGGTCGAGACGGGCGGACGCAACAGCGGGGACGTGCGCAACCCAAGCAAATGAATACCGGCCAACCAAACTGGAATCGCATCGCTTTGAACCTCTCCGCCGTGCTGGTGCGATGGTTGTTGGGCGCGGTTTTTCTTTACACCGGCTTGAGCAAGGCGCTGCACCCCGTGGACTTTCTGAAGCTGGTGCGGCAGTACGACCTCGTGCAAAGCTCCCTGCCATTGAATTCGATTGCCGCGGCCCTGCCGTGGTTTGAAATTTTTTGCGGATTGCTGCTGCTGGCCGGCGTCGCGGTGCGCGGAGCGGCTTTGACGCTGATGTTGATGCTGGTGCCGTTCACGGTGCTGGTGTTCCATCGCGCCCTGGCCATTCAATCGGCGCTGGCCATCCCGTTCTGCGCGGTGAAGTTCGATTGCGGTTGCGGCACGGGCGTGGTTTTCATCTGCCACAAACTGCTGGAAAATTTTCTCCTGATACTGATGTCGGGCTGGCTGCTGACGGGACATGGCCGGCAATTCAGCCTGCGCTTCGACTTGATGAAATCGCGCCAGCGACAGGGCAAAGCCGAAGAAATCCAAGAATAAAGCGGTGATGCGGTTCAGAGAGACCACCTGAAGCGTTTCGGAGAACGGCGCGGCAACTTCCCCCAGTGCGGAGTTTTATATTTGCATTGCCATAACCAGTTTTGAACCATCAGGTAATGTCTGTTGGTTCAACGTCAAATTTTACCCGCCGCTTTCCATTGCTGGTTGCGATGGGGGCATTGATGTTTTATGGAGTCACCCTGAGCCACGGGGTGACGATGAACAGCCTGTCCCTCACGGCAGAGATTGCCGGCTGGGACTGGGCGCCGATGGTGGGGCAACCCTTGCTCTGGCTGCTCACGCTGCCCTTGCGGTGGTTGCCCGCCGCCTGGGTGCCTGTGGGCCTGAATCTTTTTTCCGCCGTCACCGCCGCGTTGACGCTGGGTTTGCTGGCGCGCACCGTCCAGTTGCTGCCGTGGGACCAGCCGTGGGAAAACACCCGCCGCCTTGCCGGCGCCTTGCCGGTTTTGCTGGCGTGCGCAGTGTGCGGGCTGGAATTCAGTTTTTGGCAGGAGGCGACTGCCGCTACCGGCGAAATGCTGGACTTGCTGCTGCCGGCGGCGGCCCTTTGGTTGCTGCTGGAATATCGCGTCCGGGATGAATCCCGCTGGCTTGATGCGGCAACCTTCGTATGGGGGCTGGGCATGGCGGAAAACTGGCTGATGCTGCTGGCGCTGCCGCTGTTTGTCGCCGGAGTAGTCCGGCTGCAGATTGAAAGCGCGAAAGCGAAGGGGGTGGAACGCGCGACGCTGTTTGGAGTGAGGGTGGTCCGACTGCGGAGGTTGCGAATCTTCCGGATGAAATTTTTGCTGCGGCTGGCCGGACTGGGGCTGGCGGGATTTTCAATTTATGCCCTGCTGCCGCTGGTCAACGGCCTGTTCCCGCACTCACCGTGGAGCCTGGGCCAATCCTGGCACGCCAGTTTGAAACAGACCAAAAACATGGTCATGGTGCTTTACGACCAATTCTGGCTCACGCACCGGCTGCTGGCGATGGCGGTGGCTTTGTATTTTCTGGTGCCCACGCTGGCCTGCCTGGTGCGCCAGCGCGATGAGGGCACAAAAGACAAATCGCAGGCGGACCGTTTCGAGCTCTGGATTTACCGCGGCCTGCGTGCGGCGCTGCTGGTGGCTTGTTTGTGGCTGGCGTTTGACCCGGTCACCGGGCCGCGGCAGATTGTGCAACAACAGTTCGGTGTTCCGCTGCCGCTGCTGACCTTTGATTATTTGAACGCCATAGGCGCGGCTTTTCTGGCGGGCAATCTCCTGCTGATTTCACAGCGAAGAGTCCGGCGGCACGGGTGTTCACGAACCTCAATACCGTTGCGGCAACTGGCTGTCCCTTTTGCCGTCGGCGGTCTTGTCCTGGTCATCGTGGGTTTGGTGGCGAGAAACACCCCCGCCATCGTCCATATGAATTTTCATCCGCTGGAACGCTTCGGCGACCTGCTGGCCGATTCCCTGCCCGCCGGTCGCGGCGTGATGTTGAGCGGCCAGCCGCAAAAGCTGGAAGTCTTTCAAGCCGCCCTGGCGCACCGCCGGAACGGGGCGGACTGGCTGGCCGTGGACACCCACGCGCTGCCGACGGTGGCCTACCGCGCCTGGCTGGAACGCCGCCAGCCCGCCGGCTGGCTGACCGATGAAAACCGGCATGAACTCACCTCGCCGGAAACCGTGCGGCTGCTCGAACACATTGCCCGTACCAGCCGCCTGTTCTGCCTGCATCCCAGCTACGGCAATTTATTTGAACGGTTTTACCCGGAACCCGCCGGCGCGATTTATGAAGTGAAATTGCGCGGAGAAAAACCCCTGGAGATTCCGCCGCTGACCGCTGCGGCCACGGATGCGAATGAAACTTTCTGGACCGGCGCCTGGGAAAAGGAACTCGCCCCGCTCGTACTTGACGCTCGCCAGCGGCCAACTGGCTGGCAGAAAAAAATCCAGCGCCTCGGCTTTACGCCTGCACCATTTTATCAGGACCGCCTGCTGGCGGAATGGTATTCGCTGTCGCTGGACGGCTGGGGCGCGGCCCTGCAACGGCAAAGCCGGTGGTCCGAGGCCCGGCTGCGTTTCGAGCAGGCGCTGCAATTGAACACCAATAACTTTTCGGCGCAAATCAATCTGGCCTGCAACACCAACCTCCAATCCGCTTCCCGGATGGGACTTGCCGGGGTGGACAAGGTGGCCGACCAATTGGGAAGTATTCAGCACTTGAGCGCCATCCTGAACAACTGCGGCCCGTTTGATGAACCGGTTTTTTGTTATCTGCTGGGCTGTGCGTTCCAAAAAAACGGCATGTGGCTGCAAGCGGCGGAACAATTTGAGCGAACCCGGACACTTGCGCCCGGCGCGCTCGCTCCGGAACTCGCCCTGGCAGAAATCTATACCCGGCTCCAGTTCGCCGATCGCGCCCGTCCGCTCATAAACCATCTGCGGGACGAGACCAAAAATCTTCCGGCGAGCAGTGCCTTGGACCTGGAAATGGCGCTGCTGGAAGCGAACTCCTGGCTGTCGCAAACCAACACCGCCAACGCCAGTGGCGTTCTCCAGTCTGTTTTGCAGCAGCATCCCGACGACGTGCAGATTGTGTACGGCGTTATCGGCGCCTATCTCGCCTTTGGCAATTTCACGAACGCCCTGCAGCTCGTCAACACCAAACTCGCCAGGTCGCCGGACGATGTGGCGAGCCTGAACCTTCAGGCCGCCATTTTGATTCAATCCGGCGATGCCGCCGCCGCCGTCCCGGTTCTGGACCACATTCTCACGCTTACCAACCTGCCGGAGGCCCGGCTCACCCGCGCCATCGCCCGGCTGGCCTGCCAGGATTTTGCGGCGGCGGAAACAGACTTCCGCGAGCTTGAGAAATCAGGCGAAGAACCCGGCCGCGTCGCTTACGGACTCGCGGCGATTGCCGAGCAACGCCACGACACCAATCTGGCGGCGCATTATCTCCGGCTTTGCCTGACCAACACACCGCCCGGAACCATTCTCTGGCACAAAGCCAGCACTCGCTTGCAGACCCTCGAACCCGGTTCCGAAACGAATTTTTGAAATAAAGGAAAACGGCAGGCGACGAAAGACAAAATCCGGCTCGTATGATTGGAAGATTCAGAAAAAGAATCCAATCGAGGACGGCATCCCGCCATCAGATTGCCCCCACAAAGAATTCTTGGCGGAAGAAAAACGGCTGATGATGGAAACGGTAAGGACCAAATATCAGATTCTGTGTGATTTTCCAAAAAAGGAATCAAAAACAGTCAAGATGCGGCAGGCCAAATTTCCGCCAAACCAGTTTTCAAACTGCCGGGATCAAGCTGTTTTGCGGCGCAGTCCGTGGATGAAAACAATAACCAACGCGCTGAAGCCCATGAACGTGGTCGTTGCTGGCTCTGGAACCACCGTTACTTCCATAAGACGCTGCTGGGAGGCATTTACCCAATTACTGATGCCATTGGTGCTGTTATAGGCGTTCAAAAAGCTCCCTCCTGTCCCGGCATTGGGGGAACCGAGGTCGGCATATTCCCACGCGACGGTGGGACTTCCCGGCAATGCGATATCAACTGCAATGGCGTAATCTTGTCCGGCGGTAAGACTGTAAGCTTGCAAGCTACCGACCGAATATTGATTGGCGCCACTCGTTGTTGCGGTAATCGTCCCAAGCAAAAAACCACTGCCAGTGGGCCCGCTCCCGGTCGCATTATAAATATAAATGTCAAGCGTGGAACCCGCTGTTACCGCCGCGGCGTTAAAATTCAGGTCCAAAACAACGCTGCTGATCTGGCCGCTGACGGTCGTTGCGAAGTCTTGGGCCTTGTAAGGTCTGGTGGAAACCGCTGCTTCCCCGGCGATCGTATCACCCAGGGAATTCACAATGTCTATGTCGGCGCGAGAAACCGAAGTGAAGGCGAAAAGAGCCAGCAAAGCCGCTCCCACGCCCAGGCGCGGAACCCCAAAAAACGCTACCAAATTTTTCTTCATAAATACCCTTATTTCCGCAAGGCACAATCCATGCGCTTTTTCCATCTAAAGCAAAATCTGTGCCCGTTTTTCCCCTGATAATCCGCGATAAAAGCGACTTTGCGCTTCGGAGAATGGCAACATAGTTCTGGCCGCGCTGAAGCCAGGTTGGCGCAGAGCATGAAGCATGGTGAAACGTTGACATCCATCGGTCTTCTACAACAATAACCGCCGTCGCATGCCGTCACTCGAAAGTCATTTGCCTCGCCCTTTCCTCTGGTCAGTCTGGCTGGCCTTGCTCATGCTTTTCTGTGGCTGCCGGACGACGACCCAAAGTCTGTTCACGGCTTCCGGCCCCGGCTGGCACATCCAACAAGGCCAGGCACTCTGGCGGCCCGAACGGGGATTGCCGGAATTCGGCGGCGACCTCGTGCTGGCCGGCGACACGGACGGTCGCTCTCTCATTCAGTTCGACAAAACGACGCTGTCGCTGGTTTTCGTTCAGACTACTCCCGCCCGCTGGCTAATCCGTTTTCCACAACGGCAGATGAGTTTCACCGGGCACGGACCGTGGCCGACCCGGTTTGCCTGGCTTTATCTGCCCGCGGCGCTGGCCGGGAAACAGCTTCCTTCACCGTTGCATTTTGAGCGCAAACCGGATGGCGGCTGGCGGCTGGAAAACACCCGCACCGGAGAAATCCTGGAAGGTTACCTTTCGCCGTGAGTTCATTTTTGAAACGCTGGTGGTGGGCATTGCTGCTGGTGGCGGTCTGCCTCGGGCTGTGGCGGCTGCGCTTCGACGTTGACATCCTCGACCTGTTGCCGCCGGACGAGCCGACGGTCCAAGGCCTGAAGTTTTACCAGCAGCATTTCGCCAACGCGCGAGAACTGATCATCACTCTCCGCGCGCAGAATGCCGATCAGGCGGAACGGTTGGCGGGCGCGCTGGCGGACTGTTTGCGGCAGCAAACCAACCTGGTTTCGGAAGTGACCTGGCAGGCGCCGTGGATGGAACATCCGGAGCAACTGGGCGAACTGATCGGCTGGCTGTGGTTCAATCAACCGCCGGAATCTTCCGGCGCGCTGACGAACCGTCTGGCCCCCAGCCAGCTCAAGTTCGTGCTCGACCAGACCAAGGAAGCGCTCGCCACATCCATGTCGCCGATGGATCTGGCCCGGCGCGAGTTCGATCCGTTCGATTTGCTGACGATGCCGGCGCTGACCAATCTTGCCAGCTTCTCAAGCGGCCAGAGCCAGCAAATGTTCGCTTCGCCCGACGGAAAATTCCGTTTGTTGTATGTGGAATCCGCCGTGGATTTGGGCAGTTATCGTCCGTGCGAAAGCTGGTTGAAATCCATCCATGCGTTTGTGGATGGATTGCGGGCTGGGCAGACGAAGGAGGATTGGAATGGTGTTGTGGTTCGCTACACCGGGCGTCCGGTTTTTGTGGCGGAAATTGCCAAGAGCATGCAACGCGACATGAGCCATTCGGTGGGCGCGACCTCCGTCATCATCGCCCTACTGTTCTGGCTGACGCACCGGCGATGGTGGCCGATGCTCTGGCTGCTGGCGTTGCTGATGCTGATTTTGGGCGCAACGCTGGCGCTGGGCGGGCTGGTGTTGGGGACGATCAGCGTGGTGAGCCTGGGTTTTGCCGCCGTGCTGCTGGGATTGGCCGTGGATTACGCCGTAGTCCACTACCAGGAAGCGCTCGCGCATCCGCAAATGACGGTGCCGGAAATCCGCCGCGCAATTGCGCCGAGCATCCTGTGGGCGGCCATCACCACGATGAGCGCGTTTCTGGTTCTGAACCTCGGCGGATTGCCCGGCCTGGGGCAACTGGGCACGCTGGTGGCCATCGGCATTGGCTTGTCGGCATTGGTGATGGTGATGATTTATCTGCCGCCGCTGTTTCCCGAACGCCGGAAACCGCGTCCAAATCAACCGCCGTTCCGTTGGTGGAATTATTTCGTCGCGCCCGATCCGGGAGCGTCGGCAAGTTCGCGACTGAATAGAGAGTCTCGCCAGCAAGATGCCGGCGCTCCCGGAAATAACGCCGCCACCCCGCTGTTGTTGACCGGTTTGATTCTGCTCGGCGCGTGTGCGGTGTTATGCTTCCGCCAGCCGGGATTGGACCGGACTGGAAACGCCCTGCAATCGCAGCACGGCGAAGCACAGACAACACTAGACGAAATTACGTCGGAACTGGGTCTGCCGCCACAGCCGCTGTGGGTAATCATTCCCGGCAGGAATGAACCTGAAATCTATCAGCGCCTTTCCCAAGCCGACGAATTGTTGGACGGCGCGGTTTCGAACCATGCCATCGGCCGGTATCTGCTGCCGACCGCGCTGTGGCCGCGGGTTGAATTTCAGGCGGCCAACCGGGCGACGGCGACGGTCCTGGGAACGCAGGGTCCATTGCTGCGAGACGCCGCGTTGGGCGAAGGTTTCAATACCAACGCCTTGGTTTTGACGGAGGAATTGGTGCGGACTTGGGCGCGCGCCGGCGCCGGCACGAACACCTTCTGGCCGACCAATCACGTGAGCCAGTGGCTGCTGAAACGGTTCGTCACACGGACTCCGAACGAATGGCTGGTGATGGGCCTGGTTTATCCTGCGACCAATCGGGTTGAATCGGCGGCGCTGACCGACTTGTCCAAGCGTTTGGCAACAAACGGCGCATTACTATCCAGTTGGGAATTGCTGGGGAGCGCGACCCTGAAACGCGTGCAGTCAAGAATGTGGGGGGTGGTGACGCCGATGGTGGTGCTGGTGTTGCTTTCCCTCTGGTTCGCCTTCCGCCGGGCAACGGAAATCCTGCTCGGCGTGGCGGTGCTGTGTCTGAGCGGACTGTGCCTGCTGGCCATCATGGCGATGAGCAGCTGGACGTGGAACCTGATGAACCTGATGGCTCTGCCGTTGATGCTGGGCACGGGCGTGGACTATACCCTGTTCATACAACTCGCATTGCGCCGGCATGGCGGCGATCTCGGCGCAGTCCGGCGTTCCGTCGGGCGGGCGTTAATGCTGTGCGGCGGCACGGCCATGGCAGGGTTTGGCTCTTTGGGATTTTCCAGCAATCCGGGCATGGCCAGCCTGGGCAAGGTGTGCGCGGTGGGTATTGGCGCCAACATGCTGATTTCGGTTTTCCTGCTTCCAACGTGGTGGTCTTTGATAAGTTCAAGGTTCAAAGTTCAAAGTTCAAAGTCTGAAGTTCAAGGCAGTGACGAGTGTCGGGTGACGGGTGACGAGAAGTTTCAGGCCACAGGTCACACGTCACACGCCACGCAACCCGCCTTTTATCGCGCTGGCTTGTGGCGGCTGGGATTAGTTATCGTACGAATCCTGCCGGTCGGGTTGGTGAAAGGATTTGCCGTGATCGTGGCCGAACTTTATTGGCTGTTCCAACTGCGGCGCTGCGAAGTAGTGGTGCAAAACTTTCTACCCGTTTTTACGGGTGACCGGGCGGCCGCCGAAAAAGCCGCCCGCGCGATGCATCGGAAATTCGCCTCGAAGATGGTGGATTTATGGCGCGTCGAGAGCGGCGTGCCGGTGCAAAACTGGCTGACCAATCCGGGCGAGCTGGACATCATCCGCACCGCCCGGCAACGCGGATACGGCACGCTCTTCATCACCCTTCACCTCGGCAATTGGGAGCACGGCGGTCTGTTGCTGACGCAACTGGGCATCCGGCTGACGATTCTCACACAGGCCGAACCCGACGACGGCCTGACCGATTTGCGCATCGCGGCGCGGGCATGTTACGGCGTGGATACTTTGATCATCGGTGAGGGCAGTTTCGCTTTTGTGGAGGTCATCAAACAACTTCAGGACGGAGCGGACCTCGCGATCTCACTGGACCGACCGCCGGAGCGGAGCGGTGTTCCGATAGAATTTTTCGGCCACCCGTTTGAGGCGTCGCTGGCGGCGGCGGAATTGGCGCGGGCGTCGGGCTGCGCGTTGATTGGCGTGACAATCGTTCGCCGACCGAATGGTTATGCCGTGAAAGTGCTGCCGGAGTTCACGTACGACCGCCGCGCGCTGGGTAATCGCGAAGCCCGTCGTGAATTGACGCAGCAAATCCTGCGTGCATTCGAGCCGGAAATTCGCAAGGATATGGACCAATGGTATCAATTTACTCCCATCTGGCCGAAGGACGGGTAGCGTCGCTCCTCAAAGCGCTCGGGTTTCTCAATCTTAATCTTAATCGTAATCTTGATCTTAATCTTCTCCCCCAATCCGGAATGAATACGATTACGATTAAGAGCAAGAGTAAGATAAAGAGCGTGAGTAAAAGTCTCGCTGCATTGTGCCTGATCGTCTCGTTTGCCCACGCCGCAGATAACGACGCGCAATTCAACAAATGGTTCGAGGTGCAGACCAATCTGCATAGCTGGTCCGCCGATTTCACCCAGACGCGTTCGCTCAAGGTGCTGACCCAGCCACTGGTGTCCATCGGCAAGGTCTGGGTGACGCCGGGCGAATTCCGCTGGGAACTGGGCCAGCCGGTGCAGACCATCGTGCTCCGCCAGCCGGACCAGTTGCTCATCATCTATCCCCGGCTCAAGCAGGCGGAAAAATATCCACTCGGCGCCGTTCCAACAGGCCCAATCAAGGACGCGCTGGCCCTGCTGGACGCCACGCTGCCCCGCGACCGGGCGACCATGGAAAAAAACTTCCGCCTGCTGTCGGCGACGGAAACGAACTCGATTCTGCAAATGGCGCTTCAACCCCGGAGCGAGTCCGCCCGCAGATTCATCAGCGAAATTTTAATTGGTTTTCACACGAACGATTTCACGATTGCCGCCACCGAAATGAAATTTACCGACGGCTCAAGTCTCCGGAACGATTTCACCAATGTGGTGCTCAACCAGTCGATTGAGCCTGACATATTCCAGACGAAACTGCCGCCGGATTACACGGTGGTTGAACCGTTGAAACAATGAGCGCGTCGCCTGAGATTCTGCAACTGGCCATGAAATCGCTGCCGCACGGGCCGGAATTCCGGTTCGTGGACCGGATGGTGAGCCTGACGCCGGGCAAGGAAGGCGTGGGCGAATACCGCGTTCGCGGCGACGAATTTTATTTGCGCGGCCATCTTCCCGGCGAACCGATTCTGCCCGGCGTGCTGCTGGTGGAGGCCGGCGCACAGGTGGCCGGCATGGTGGCGCAGGAGGACCCAGCCAATCCCACCTGGCCGCGAATGAAACTGTCCGCGTTCCGCGCCGTCAAAATCCTCGGCTCGGCCCGGCCCGGAGACACCCTTCGCATCGAGGCCACCATCACCGGCCGTCTGGGTTCCTTGATTCAAGCCGAGGTTTCCGCCTTCATCGCGAACACCAGGGTGCTATCCGCGGAACTCACCTTGAGCGGCACCGGCCCGACGGAAAAGCAATGATGGCGCCGATCGAGCAGTCCGTCCGCACTTTCCGATTCGAGCGGGACACCTTCGCCTTCGCGCACGAGTTGGTGTGGCAATACCATTTCGATCCGGTGACCGGGGCGATGACCATCTTCCGCTCCAACCCGCCGCCCACCTATTATCATCGCTGCTTCGTAATGGTGCGCTCGACGCGGCAATTTTTTTATCACGCCCGCTTTGAACCGGAACTGCCGCCGGTGGAACCGGAAGTTTACCGGCAGATCATCCGTAAGGTCGTCTCCCGCAATCCGCGACGGGCGTGCGCGGAGCCAAATCGGGTGGTGATCCCCAGCTATGACGGTCTGCGTTCGTTCAGTCAGGCGCACGAACCGCTGCTCAAGGCGGAATTGGGCGGCCCATGGCAATCCTATTTTTTGCGGAGCCACTGGCGCATGATTTTTCCTGTCCGGGGATATCATCAGAAACGGATGGCGCAACAGTTGAAACAATCGCTTCGCGAACGTGGTGTGACGCTCGTGCATCTGTTTCGCTTTCCCCGCATCACCATCAACCACGGAATCGTGCTGTACGGACTGACGGAGTCGGAACAAAACATGGAATTCGAGGCGTACGACCCAAATATTCCAGCCCATCCGGTCAAACTGATTTATGACCGGGGCCGGAGAAAATTCAGCTTCCCCCCAAGCTGCTATTGGGGAGGAGGCGTGTTAAGCGTCGTCGAGATTTTTTGCGACTGGCCGTATTGATTGGGGATTTATGATTTTTCCAATCGGCAGATTCTTTGGCGTATGAACCCTGCCGAACTCAAAGCGAGAACCATGCAATTTGCCGTTCGCGTGCTAAAACTTGCGGACGCGTTGCCAACCAAACCGTCGGGAAGAACGATAGCCAACCAAGTAGCCAGGAGCGCCTGCTCGGTCGCGTCGAATTATCGCGCCGCGTTGCGCGGTAAATCGCGCGCCGACTTCATCAACAAGATCACGACGGTGCTGGAGGAAGCCGACGAAACTTCGTTTTGGATCGAGCTGACCACATTGGCGGGTCTGCTACCACCAAGACGATTGGCGAAACTCCTTGCCGAAGCGGAAGAATTGACGAAAATTTTCAACGCCACTCGCACCACCGCCCGCAATCATAAATCATAAATGCTCAGCGCCGCCAGCGGCGCGGCTGCCAGAAGCTGATGCCAAAAAAAAGCGTGCCGCAGCAATTGACGCCCACCGCGTAGCCGATGTTGTAGGCCCGTCCGGAATTGTTGGGAGCGTAAATCGGCAGGTTATTTCCCATCAACAAACCGGGCAAAGCGGCGGGCATCAGAATTCCGTGCATCACCCCGAGGTTAAAGCCGGCGACGTGATCGGGTTTGTAATACCGGGAGGATGCCCAACCTTGGGCAAAACCCAGCGCCACGCCAAGCATGGTCAAGGCCACGATTTTAATCGTTATTTCCTTCGCCTTGGAAGGGAGGGCAGGAACTTCAATTTGTTCTGGGACAGATGCCGCCATACCTCACAGCATGTTCCAACGCCGTGATACCGGGCAAGTGCATAATGCAGGCGACTGCTTTCGCAGCTTCCATGCTTGACGACATTTCGAGCCGGGTCATACTCATAGGAATGAGCATTGACCTCAATCACTGCTTCGTTGCTGGCGCGAGGGCCGGGTGCCAACACCGACCGGCTTTTGCGCCAGCAATTTCTGTTGTTGCGGTTGTAAACGACCGCCAATTCGTCACAGACAAAACTCAGCAATGACCTCAGAGAAGGACCCCAAGACCATCGCCGCGCAGCTTTGCCAGTTTGCGCGAACCAATTTCGTCGCCGAAGGAACGAATTTTGACGAAAACAGCCCACTAGCCCACGCCGGCATTGATTCCTTTGCGTTGGTCGAACTGCTGCTCTATTGCGAGCGCGTCATCGGCGTCCGGGTGCCGGATTCGCACCTGACGGGCAACAATTTGACCTCGATGGCCACGCTCGCCAATTGCATTGCCGAACTGGCCCGCAACCACCACTCCTCAACCTGAGCGCCGGACCGGCCGCCGCCTATGCCTGACCTGCCCCGCCAGATTCGATTGGCTGCCGGAGATTACTTCATGCACGGCCAGGACCGCCGGATGCGGCGCGCCGGACTGCCGGGCAATGTTTGCTGCGCGGTCATCCGATTGGGGACCGGGCTGGATATGGAACGGTTGCGCCAGCGCATCGCAGCTTCACCAATTCTGGACTGGCTGGCACGAGCGCGCATTATTCGTCCGTTTCCGCTGCTTCCCCCGCTCTGGCGCACAACGGCAAGACCACGGACCGTCCTCTACGAACACAACGGTCAAAATGGCAGCGCGGACATGCCGTGGTCGCTGCCGCAAGTGGTGGCGGCGCGCGAATTGCATGCCGACTCGGGGGCCGGGTCTGGCGTTTGACGTGGTGCGTCATGCGGACGGGACCAGCCATCTGTACCTTTCCTGGAACCACACCCTTCTGGATGCGCGTGGCTTGGATTTGTTATTGAGTCATCTGAACGCGGACAGCGCGACGAATGGAGCGCCTGCCATTCAGGACTTGATCAATCCCAGGCAAAGGGGATGGGGTTTGTCCGGCTGGTGGCCGAACGTGAAACAGGCACGCGGTTCGGTGGAGTGGCTCCGGGAATCCGGCGACGAACCGCTCTTCAGTCTGGCGCCGTCCGGGCCGCGCCCCCGTTTATGCCGCAACCATTACCGCATTATTTCATTCACTGAACAGGAAACGGCCTGCATCAACACGCGTTGCCAGCAACTCGTCGGCGGCTTCCGGCGCAGCCACTTCTATCTGGCGGCCTCGATCCGGGCCTTGCATGCCGTCGCGGTCCAACGCGGCAACAAGGATGGAGCGTATTTAATCCCCGTGCCCCATGACACGCGCCGGCGCGGCGCGAACGGCCCCATCTTTTCCAACCATCTCTCCATCCTATTCTATCGCATTGAGCCGCAACTGGCCGGGCGGCTCGGTGACATCCTCGGCGAATTGAGCCGGCAGATGACGAACCAAATTCGTGACCGCTTCCCGGAATCCTGCATGGCGGCGCTGGACATGTTCAAGCCGCTGCCGTTGGGTTTCTATGTGCATCATCTTGGAAAGCCAACCCGCGGCAAGATTGCTACCTTTTGTTTTTCGGATTCAGGCGAGGCTTGCGCCGGGATGACTGAACTGTGGGGCGTCCGGATTCTGGACGTCGCGCATCTGGTGCCGAGCTGGCGGCCTCCGGGGTTGACGGTGATTTTTCTGAGGTTTGGTAACAGGCTCTCCACCCAATTGTCGTCGGTGGACGACTGCCTCAATCCGGCTGAAGTGGACAGGCTGGAATGGGATGTGCGCGCGGCCTTGCTGGAGGAGAAGGTATCATGAAGGTGCTCTTGGTGGCAACGAACCGCGAGCGCTCTCCCTATCCAGTGGCACCGTTGGGGGCGCTGTGCGCCGCCGCTGCCGCCCGGGCTGCTGGCCACGAGGTGAAATTTTTGGATTTGGGAACGGCACGGATGCCGCAAAGAGCACTGCGAAAGTCTCTGACGGCGGACAAATTTCAGGCCGTGGCGTTCGGCATCCGCAATCTGGACAACTGTTGGTCGTTTGCGCCGCGTTTGTATTTCGACGAAGTGCGTGAACTGGTCGAAACAGTGCGATGTCATTTCGAAGGACCGTTGATTCTGGGCGGCAGCGGTTTTTCGGTGGCGCCGCAAGGCTGGATGCGGCGGTTGCAGCCTGACTGCGGCGTGATCGGCGAGGGCGAGCGCGCGTTCCCGGAGGTGTTGGCGCGATTGGAAACCGGACGTTCACTGGAGGGAATTGAAGGTGCCATCACGAACACCAAGGACGAGGGTCGTGGCATTGCGCCCGCAGGAGCGATTGAGCCGCTCGCCCAGTTGCCAATGCCGGCCCACGAATTTTGTGGTTACCAGCGCTACGTCCGGCGCGGCGGGTTTGTCGGCGTCCAAACCAAACGGGGATGTCCGTTCAAATGCGCTTACTGCATTTACCCCAAATTGGAGGGGCGCCGCTATCGACTCCGCCCGCCGGAAGCCGTGGTTCAGGAAGTCGAAACCGTGGCTGCCCGGTCGAAGATGCGCCATTTCTTTTTCGTGGACAGTGTCTTCAACGATCCCCGGAGCCACGCGCTGGCGATTTGCGACCAACTCCGGCGACGGCACTTGCCGGTTCGGTGGTCGGCCTTCTGCAATCCGACCGGTTTTGACGCGGAACTCGCGCACGCGATGAAGGCAGGCGGCTGCAACGGCGTGGAGTTTGGACTGGACGTGGCCTCGGACAAAATGCTGACCGCATTGAACAAGCCGTTTGGGCAGGGGGAAACCCGGATTGCCCTGCAAGCGGCGCATGATGCCGGTTTGCCTTTTGCAGTTTACCTGCTGTTCGGCGGTCCCGGCGAAACCTGGGCAGATGTCGAGGACACCCAAAATTTTTTGAACAGTTGCGCACGAGCGAATGCCGTGTTTGCCACCATCGGAATCCGTGTTTACGAAGACACGCCCATGGCTCGGATCGCAGTGCAAGAAGGCCAGGTAAAGCCGGACCAGGATCTCTTCGAGCCGGCCTATTACCTTTCGCCTGCGCTGGCTGAAGACACCGAAAACAAACTGGATCGCATCGCGCGGCGGCGCGCGGAGTGGACTTCGCCGGTGGATTGGCGTAAGGCTGTGGTCCGTTTGGGACAAAAAGTGTCGGTTCTGCTGAACATACGGCCGCAATGGAAATACATCCGCAGCTACGGCGAACACATGAGACGGAAAATACCGTGAGCAACGCCGTTCGCAATGTCTGCACGACCATCCCCTGCGATGTGCTGGTCATCGGCGGTGGTGCGGCGGGCGTGGCGGCGGCGGTCGCGGCCGGGTGCGCCGGCGCGCGGGTCGTGTTATTGGAACGATACGGTTTTCTGGGCGGGTTGGCCACCACCGCGCAGGTCGGCACCATCTGCGGACTGTATCTGCGGGACACGATGGGCGCGGAAGCAACGCCGGTTACCGGCGGTTTTCCACACGAATTTGCCTGGCGGTTGCAGCGCGCCGCCGACACGAAACCCTTGCGGGTTGATCCTGGTCTCTGGGTCTTGCCGTATCCCCCACCCGATTTCGCCCACGTGGCTGATGCGGTTGTGAGCGAATCCGGAAACATCACCGTCGTGTTGCACGCCACAGTAACGGAAGCGCAAGCCCAAGGTTCCCGCGTGAGTCAGGTTCGCGCTCTGGCTTGGAATGAGCCGTTGCTTTTCCGCCCGATCGCAGTAGTGGATTGCACTGGCGAAGCGACCGCCGCCGCTCTGGCTGGTGCCAGTGCGGAAAACGGCGCTACCGATCAGGCGCCCGCCTTGGTTTTTGTTTTGGAAAACGTTGATCCCAGTCTGGCCGAACGCGGTTTGCTCGAAGTGCGACGCGAGTTGCGCCGGGCCGTTCAGGACGGGTCTCTGCCCGCCCTCTGTGAGCGGCTGTCGTTGGTACCCGGTACCGGCTCTCATGGCCGCTTCGCGCTCAAACTCAGTCTGCTCCCCGCAAATCCGGACCGTGCGCTCTGGCAACAGGTCACGGATTGGGAACGCGAGGCGCGCGTGTTGTTGGAACCGCTCCGGCGGTTCCTTGTCGAAAACGTCGCCTCCTGCCGCAACGCCCGTCTTGATTCCGTCGCTCCGCAGCTCGGTGTCCGTTCGGGCCGCCGCATCTTGGGGCGCGCCCGGCTGGCAGATGAGGATGTGTTGGGTACACGAAAGTCTCCATTGGGGATTGCCCGCGGTTGCTGGCCGATGGAGCGTTGGACGAACAGTCCAAGGCCGGAAATGACTTACTTCGCCGAGCGCGATTTTTATGACATTCCTCTGGGCTGTCTGCGCCCTGTGGAACTGGACAATGTATTCGTGGCCGGTCGTTGTCTTTCCGCGACGACGGGAGCAATGACCTCCGCCCGGGTCATCGGGACGGCACTGGCAACCGGCTGGGCGGCCGGAACCGTCGCTGCCTTTCAAGTCTCAGGCCAACCGATCAATGACGCCGTGGCGTTGATTCGGAATCAAATGGAGCGATGAAAATTGAATTCGACGAAAATGTTTTCTCGACACTTTCGATAAACAAGGAGATTAAGAGCAAAAGTTACGATTGAGATTTTAATAACAACAATGAACGTTTTTGACAGGCTTTCCCATTCCGCCCGGCAAGGGCCGGATCGCACGGCCATCATTGATGCGGGCGGTTCGCTGGATTACCGGTCCCTTTGGCGCGAAGTCGAAGCGCTGCGGGTCCAGCTTGACCGGCTGGGCGTGCGGGAGGGACAGGGTGTGGGCGTGCGGGCGCGCAACGGACGTGCGTTCGTCATCGGCGCGCTCGCCGCACTGGGATGCGGCGCGGTCATCATGCCCATCCATCACCAGATGAAGCCAGCCGAATTGTCGGACATGCTGGCGCGTGCGCCCTTGTGTGTGATTCTTGACGATGGCAGCAACCCGGCCCAGGCCGGCAAGACCATCACTCTGGAAAATCCCGGCGGCAACGGTTTGCGTTTCACGCGGCTGGACGGCCCGCAACAACCGCTCGCACCGGGAATCAAGGACGCCGCGTTTGTGCGGTTCACTTCGGGAACAACCGGCAAATCCAAGGGTGTGGTCTTGACGCATCGCGACGTGCTGGAACGCACCAAAGCCGCCAATTCCGGGTTGGGGCTGACCTGCGAGGACAAAATTCTCTGGGTCCTGCCGATGGCCTATCACTTTTATGTGTCCATCATCCTTTATCTCGAGGCCGGGGCCACGGTCGTGGTCAACGCCGATTACCTGGCCGAAAACATTCTGGACGCAGCCGCGAAACATCGGGTCACGTTTCTTTACGTCACCCCGATGCACATACGCATGTTGACCAGCGAAAGTTCGGGACGCGCTCTGCCACCTTCGCTTCAGCGGGTGATGTCCGTTTCCAGCCGCCTTGAGCCGCAGGCGGCGCGGGATTTTTTTGCGAGATATCACGTCCCGGTATCCCAAGGCTTCGGCATCATTGAAGTAGGATTACCCATCATGAACATCCAGGAAGCCGCCGAACATCCCGAAGCCGTTGGCCGGCCGGTGGCCGGTTTCGAAGCGGTGATCGTGAACGAAACGATGAAGCCAATGGCCGGGGGCGAAACGGGCCAGCTTGCCTTGCGCGGTCCCGGCATGTTTTCCGGCTATCTGAATCCGCCGCGGTCGCGGGAGGAAGTATTGCGTGACGGCTGGTTTCTGACCGGCGATCTGGCGCACCGCGATGACGGGGGACGAATTGTACTGGACGGGCGGACTTCCTCAGTAATCCAAGTGGCCGGGCACAAGGTTTTTCCGGAGGAAATTGCCGGTGTGCTGGACCAGCATCCGGCGGTGCTGCGTTCACGGGTGTTTGCCCGCCCGCATCCGCAAATGGGCGAAGCGGTTTGCGCCGAAGTGCAATTACGCAACAGCAGTTCCCAAGCTTCAAGCGAAGACATTCTTTCCTTTTGCCGACGCCAGCTTTCGAGTCACAAGGTGCCGACGGCGCTCGAATTCGTCGCCGAAATCAGCATGACTTCCAGCGGGAAAGTCCGCCACGGCTTGGTTTTCTCCCAATCAAACCTAAACCGGGCTTAAAGCGGTGCGGTACCGGAGAAGAGGAAGTTCGTGCGCCAGTGAAGTGTATTCGCTAAACCGCAACACTTTGTTTCGCGCGATTTTCGAGAAAATCCTTCCGGCACTGCGCGCGTGAAATCTTTCCATTCCCGTTAGTCCCGAGTGATTTCACAAACCACCATTCGCGCGGTACCTGCCAGCTCGGAAGCTTCTGGAGCAAAAACTGTTTCAACTCGTCCTTGGTGCCGCGCTGGTCGGCCGTGACACACGCCACAATCTGGTCAATGCGGTCCGCGTTCCCGCTCGGCACACCGAAGACCAGGCACTCGGCAACAGCTTCATGCTCCCGCAACGCCTGTTCGATGGTTGCCGGGGACACTTTACGTCCGGCCACATTGATGTGGTCGCTCGTCCGGCCGCGCAGATAAACCGTCCCATCGTTGAGTTCGGCGAGATCACAGGTCTGAAAGGTGCCACCGCCAAGAGTGTCCTCCGGCTCCGGCCAATAGGTCTCGCCGACTGCCCGGCTTCGCACCAGGAGTACCCCGTTCGGGTTGAGCGACACTTTTACGTTCTTCAGCGGGCGGCCCACGGAACGTCTCGTCTGTCCGCAGAGTCGTCGTTGCGTCGTAGGCAATACCTCCGCATTCGGCGGAGCCGTAAAAGTTGTGAATTTTGACGCCGTGCTCCTCGAAGACCGCGCGCTCCAATGTCAATGGCAATGGCGCACCCGCCGAGATGGCCAGGCGCACGTTGCGCAGAATCACGCCGGCCTTGTGCCAGGCGTGCCACAACGCCGGCACACCGGCCACGGTCAGATCCCAGTGGGCCTTGGCTGCGCCCCGCAAAACTTCCGGCAATGGTGCGGGCACCAGGAAAAGTGGAATGCCGTGGAGCAGAAGCGGCAGCACCAGATTCGAAAATCCGTAAGAATAGGCCATGGAAATCACGCCGAGGTTGGGCCAGTCCGGACGCAGCCCCATCGTGGTCACAATGTTTTCGGCATCGGCAGCCAGTTGTTCCTCAGTGAAGGCGACCGGGCGCGGCACACCCGTTGTGGCCGGCGTGGTCTTGAGATGACAGCAGGGCGGGAGCGGAGGGGAAACGGTGAGCGGCTGGTGATGCGATTCAAGAAGACAAATCACCCTGCGCTGGCGCCAGGCCCGCAGTACGGTAAAGATGAACTCGGGTGAATGACCTTGCGGGAAAACCATCGCCGGGTTGTCCGGCAACGGAGTTTCGGCTTCGCGGTTCATTTGCGCAAACGTCCAACACCGTCCGGAAGCCAGATCGCGCAAAGCGACCTCATTACGCCTGTCCTGAACCACCTTCTGCCAGCGTTCGTAAAGCATCTGGCCTTTTTTTAAGCGAACCGTCGTTTTGGTTGCAAGCTCGAACTTGCCAATTCTCCCCGGGCCGGCAGACCCATTGAGGCCCGCCCGCCCTTTTCTCACAGGTTGCTGGTGGCCCCCATCAATTTGATGGGTTTGCCTTTGCTCAAATAGATTTGCCGTTGCCACGTGTCTCAGTTTTAGCGGATCGCCAGCGCTGCGGGATTGGTTTTCCAGGCGGCGGGGTGTGACATGATTTGCAACATGCCGTGTCCAAACCGCGAGGTTATGTCCAGCCCCGAAGCCATGCGAGCGACTTCGCGGTCAAAGAAACGGTGAAGCGAGTCGGTGATCCTGCCCGGGAACTTCCGCTCGAAGGCCATACCGGTTTGATACATGGCAAAGATGCGTCCGTCATAAAAATACTGGATGAGTTCCATCCAGGCCTTGATGAGCTTGCGCATCTCGCGCGAGTACGCCGGAAGATCGTCCAGGAGTTCGATGAGCAATTCCGCGGAATGCAGCGCCAGATACACGCCCGGCGAAAGCATCGGATCCACAAAACCAAATGCGTCGCCCGTCATCACCCAGCCCGGCCCGTGCCCGCGCTCAGAGACCAATTGGTAGTTGGTATAAGTGGCGATCTCCGTGAGGCGGCGGCGGTGCTTGCCGGCTGCGGCCAGCAAAGGGTCGCGGGCGATGCCACCCTCAAGCCGCTCCTCGGGAGTCGTGCCGAGTTGAGCGGCGTCGTCCTTGTTCATCACCACTCCGACGGAAAGGCAGTCGCGCAACGGAATACGCCAGCACCAGCCGGCAGCCAGTTGGCCGATGATGACCTGCCCTTGGGGCTGGCATGCTTCGAATCCTTCGTAATGAGCGAAGTAGGCCACGTCTTTGCGGGGGCCGACTTCCGCGGGAATTTCCATGGTGCGCGCAAAGAACCGGCTACGCCCCGTGGAATCAACGAGCAAATCCGGCTGCCGACCGTGAAGCCACGGTGCTTGCGCGAGCGTCTCGCCGGCCAGCCGCAGTCCATCCGAACCAACCCGCTCGATTTTTGCCCGCGTCCGCACGCGCTTCACGCCCAGCTCATCGGCACGTTCGTCGAACAAACGGTCGAACGCGGGGCGCGGGGCGTTGTAGGCGTAGGTCGGGCCGCCGTAATGGGCGAGCGATTGGAAGCAAAACTCAGCCCGATCATTCAGGCCAAAGGTAAAAGTGACACCCGGCTTGTGCTGGCAAATCGCCGCGGCGCGCTCTTCCAGACCCAGTTTCCGCAGCACGGGCACGACCGCCGGAATGAGCGACTCGCCGACGATCAGGTCGGGCCGGCGGCCATCGTCGAAAAGGGTCACATCCACGCCCTTCATCGCAAGGAGCGAAGCGAGCGTCGCGCCCGATGGGCCGCTGCCGATGATGCCAACTGTTCGGATTGAACTTCTCATGGGTCGAAAACTGTTTTGGGGCTTCGCCGGGGGAAAAGATTGGTCATTGAGACCACTTATGCAAGCCATTAATCACTCGGCCAACCAGCCAACCGGGTCGAGTCCGAAATGGCGGGGCGAGCGTTCGAATCGCCGCTTGACTCGCAATCGCTGCAAAATAAACTCTGACACATATGCCGAGTTTAACGCGGGGCGGTGTGGCTGATTCCCGCGCGGTATGAAAAGGCGATTCCTGAAACATTATGAAAAAATCCTGGTTCTACATGCTGTTCACCTTGGCAACGTTGAGTGCAACATCCGTTTGCACGGCCGCAACACTATATCCTGTTGTTGTCAACGGTCGCTGGGGATTTATAAACAAATCCGGTGAGACCGTGGTCAATCCGCAGTTCGATCGGGCGGAGGGTTTTGCGGAAGGCCTGGCCCCGGTGCGTATGGGCCGGTGGGGCTACGTGGACGCTTCGGGGAAGGTCGCGATCAATCCGCAGTTCGACAAGGCCGATGTTTTCAGCGACGGCTTGGCGGCAGTCAAGCTCGGCGGTGGTGGCGGCCCCGTCTATCCCTACGACCCCAGACCCTTTAGTCCCTTCGGCGGCGGCGGTCGCTATGGCTACATCAATCCGGAAGGCAAATATGTCATCAATCCGCAATTTGAAGACGCCGGAACGTTTGCTGACGGGCTCGCGGCTGTCAAGCTGGGGCATTGGGGCTTCGTTGACAAGACCGGGAAAATAGTCATCAACCCGCAGTTCGACGAGGCTACCGCGTTTTCCGAGGGGCTCGCCGCTGTTAAAATGGCCGGTCGCTTCGGCTACACGGACACCAGCGGGAAAATAGTCATCAACCCGCAGTTTGAAAGGGCGCAACCGTTTTCCGAAGGGCTCGCGGGGATCAGGACGGGTGGCCGTTGGGGGTTCGTTGACAAGACGGGGAAAATCACCGTCAATGCGCAGTTCGACGAAGTGGGAATCTTTGTCAAAGGCTTGGCACCAGCCCGGCAGGGGAAGCATTGGGGTTACATTGACCCCACCGGGAAATTTGTGATCAATCCGCAGTTTGATGAAGCCGCGGTGTTTTCAGAGGGGCTGGCGCCGGTACGTCAGTCGGGACACTGGGGATTCGTGGATCCGAGCGGCAAGATTGTGATCAACCCGCAGTTCGACGAAGCCGCGTCCTTTGCCGACGGTTTGGCGCGGGTCAAGGCGGGCGGGCGGTTCGGTTACATCAACGCCAGCGGAAAATACATCTGGAATCCCACCAAGTGAGCCAGTGCGGATGTCCGCCATGCTTTCCTAATGAAGCATTTCCGTTTGGGCTGCGGCAGGCAGGGATGTCTGGATGGTTGAACCTGCCGGACCGCGCGATGCCAGGAGCCGGTCGAAATTCCGCCACCATTTCCACCAACGCAACGAGTCGGCCACCGGATGAATGTGACTGCTTCGACCGCTGCGAATGACACGGATCGGAACGAACTCGACCCGCCGACCCGCCGCGAGGAAGGCCATCAACGTTTCGGATTCAATCTCGAAGTGTTCCGTCTTGAGAGGCAGGGCCGCCCAGGTTCCCAGGTGAATGAGCCGCAAACCGCATTGCGTGTCAGGCAGGTGCCTGCCGGCGAGCTGCGACAGTTTGCGACTCATCCACCGGTTCACCTGCCGGCGCAGCCAGGGAATGGCCCGCGCATGGTGCATGCGGTTGCCGACCACCAGCAATGCTCCGGTTTGTTCGGCACATTGCAGGAAGGCGGGCAAATCACCTGGGGCGTGCTGGCCGTCGCCATCCAGGGTCAAAGCCCATTCAAAGCTTTGCTTCAGTGCCAGCGACAATCCGGTCCTGAGCGCGGCGCCTTTACCGAGATTTCGCTGGTGACTGACCACCACCGCGCCAGCCCCGCTGGCCAGGTTCGAGGTATCATCGGTCGAGTCGTCGTCCACGACCAACACAGAAGGAAGATATTGGCGCACGGCTGTGACCAGAGGCGCTACAGTCCTCGCCTCGTTGAAACAGGGAATCACCGCCACGCATGTCTTCGCTGCAAACATCAGCGGAGCTTGAGCGGAATGCCTCCGGGAATCGAGGCAAAACTGTGCCCCGATGAGTAGCCTTTGCAATGTCGAATTGCGCTAAACGTAACTGTTACCCGGTCGCGGATTTTCCGTTGCCTGCCGCTTGCACGGGATTATACTTCGGCTCCGAATTCAACGATGCGAGTTATGCTGTAAGCGCAAAACCCGACCGGCGAGTGGTGTGTCATCACCCACCTGCACCCTAGCATAGCCAAATCCCACCGTCATTCAACCGTCATGCTCTTTCCGACATCGCCTCCACCCCAAGCGCCTTTCCGGGTGGTCATCACCGGTGCCGGAATCATCACGGCTCTGGGTCTAGGTTGGAAATCCAACGCGGAAGGATTTCGGACGGGGCGAAAGGCGTTCCGTCCTGTGTCGCTGTTTGATGTCAGCCGTCAACGGGCAAAAAGCGCGGCGGAAATAGATTTGCCGGCGGCTTTACCACCAACCCACCTCAACGCGAGACAAATTGCCAGACTTGACCGCGCCGCTTCCTTGTTGCTGCTGGCAACCTGTGAGGCGTGGCAGCAATCCGGCTGGAAACCTGCGGCGAATCTGCCGCTGGTTTTGGGCACAACCGCAGGCGGCATGTCGTTCGGTGAGGCGTATTTTCGTCAGGCGGTGCAAATACCGCACAACCATCGCCGCCAACCTACCCGCGCCGTTCACTATCAACCTCAGGTCCAGGCGCGAATGATTCTCGACGCCCTCGGTTCCACCGGGCCGATCACGATTGTCTCGAATGCCTGCGCTTCCGGCAGCAACGCCATCGGTCACGCCTGGGAGCTGGTTCGTTATGGTCGGGCTGAACGCGTTCTGGCCGGCGGTTATGATGCGCTCAGTGAACTTGTGTTTTCGGGATTCGATGCTTTACAGGCGCTCTCGACCACCATCTGCCGTCCGTTTGACGCCCGGCGCGATGGTTTGGCGCTGGGTGAAGGCGCGGCAGTCGTCACCCTTGAAACTCTTGAAAGTGCGCGCCGGCGTGGCGCAACCATTTTGGGAGAACTCATCGGCTACGGCACGTCCATTGACCAACATCATCTCACGCAGCCACACCCGCAAGGCGACACGACATTGGCGGTTATGAAACAAGCCTGTGCGACCGCGAATGTCACACCCGAAGACATTGATTACATCAACGCTCACGGCACAGGCACGGTGCTTAATGACAGTTCAGAAGCACTCGCCATCAACGAATGGGCTGGCCGCCGTGCTGCGACCCTGCCGGTCAGTTCCACCAAGGCCAGCATCGGACACCTCTTGGGCGCCGCGGGCGCGGTCGAGGCGGTAATTTGCCTGATGACTCTGCGCGAGCAATGGTTGCCCCCGGAGACGGTATTAGAAACTCCGGACCCGGCCTGCAAGTTTCCCGTTGTGCGTAAACCCCAGGACGCGCGCGTGAATGTCGCGCTATCCAACTCGTTCGGTTTCGGCGGCGTCAATGCGACTTTGATTTTGAGGAGGTGGACATGAGCCGGGTTTTCATAGCGGGCTTGGGTGCGGTATCCCCCGCCGGCTGGAATGTTGCCGCCGTGCGTGAGGCGCTGGACAAGGGCGAACCCCTGCCCACTCAACCAATGGAGCGGCTCGGCTGGGAGAAGCCACTCCGAACACGTCTGGTGCCGAATCCCGCCGTGCGTCCCCAATTTCTTGCGCATCCACGTCTGCGGCGCACGAGTCCAATCACACACTATGTTGTGGCAGCCGCCCTTGAGGCCACGGCCAAATTGCGTGCGAAGCACGGTCTGAAATATCGCCTGGGCTTGGTCGTCTGTCTTCAATCCGGCTGCGTGAATTATTCCTGCCGTTTTTTTGATGAGACACTGAAGGACCCGGCGACTGCCAGCCCACTCCTGTTTCCCGAAACGGTCTATGCCGCCCCAGCCAGCCATGTTGCCGCGGTCCTGCAAAATGTTTCGCTGGCCAGCACTCTGGTGGGCGATCCGGCTGCCTTCCTGCAGGGAGTATCTCTTGGCGTCCAGTGGCTGGAAGAAAATCGTGTGGACGCGTGCCTTATCATTGGAGCTGAAGAAACCAACTGGATTCTTGCAGACGCGCTTTGGCACCTCGAACGCTCAGCCATCCTCACTGCCGGCGCCGGGGCTTTATGTTTGTGCCGGAATCCGGAACTGTCGGCTGGTGTTGAACTGGCGGCCATCACCGATGCGCAAACTTACTCTGCGCATCACAGCCGGACGCAGGCTGCCCGGGCCATGCGCGGCCAACTGGGTAAAAGCTCTCCCGGAGCATTACTCTGCGACGGCCTCGGGAACAGCGCGCGCGCGGACGCCCCGGAACTTGCCGCGTGGCGTGACTGGACCGGCCCGCGCATCAGCCCCAAGCGCATTCTGGGTGAAGGACTGATGGCCGCAGCCGCTTGGCAATGTGTGGTAGCGTGTGACGCGGTGGCCAGCGGAAAATTCGCGGCGGCCAGCGTCAGTCTGGTCGGTTCCAATCAGCAGGCAATTGGAGCGCGGTTTGCGCGCGCGGATTCCGGAATTTCTCATTTGTCCGCCGGCAAATTCATCGGCAACATCGGGTCATGAGCGTGCGGGTCATTCTGATTACGGGAGCCAACGGCGGTTTGGGCCAGGCCATCGCACGCACCTTCCTCCACGAGTCACCTGCCAACGTCGTCTGGCTCGGAGTCCGGTCCCGGCGTGAACAAGCCGACAAGCTGGCGCAGGAGAATCCCGACCGTTGTTTCTGCATCGCTTTGGACGTCACCGCTCCCGATTCATGGAAGCAGGCGGTCAATGAAATCCTGGCGCGCCACAGCCGCATTGACGTGCTGGTCAACAACGCAGGCAGCCACGAAGATTTCTTGCTGGCCACGATGCCGCCGGATTCATGGCAGCGAGTTCTGGCGACAAATCTCGACGGAGTTTTTCACAGTTGCCAGGCGGTGTTACCGGCGATGATCAGCCAGCGCGCCGGCCGGATTGTGAATCTGTCGTCCTTAAGCGCGCTCCTGGCTCCGGCCGGGCAGGCCAATTATGCCGCTGCCAAGGCGGGCGTGGTCGCGCTGACCCAGTCGCTGGCCAAGGAAGTGGCGCGCATCGGCATTACCGTGAATGCCGTCTGTCCCGGCTTCGTGGAAACCGAGGCGCTGGCCCATCTGACCGGCGAAGAAAGAAAGGCCGCGCAGATGAGGATTCCCATGCGCCGGTTTGGCCGGCCCGAAGAAGTGGCGGCGACGGTTCGCTTTCTGGCGAGTGCCGAAGCCAGTTACATCACCGGTTCCGTCCTCAAGGTTGACGGCGGGATTTTATGAAAGCCTGTCTCTTTGTAGGAGCCGAGGTGACGAGGCTCAAATTGATTTCGGAAAACGTCGTGCGTTCCAGAAGAATGAGTCTCCTCACGTCGGCAATCCTACGATTGCGTAAAAACTATTCCAATGGCCGCTGAAATGATGCAAGTCGAAGACCAGCCGCGCAGCACGCCGACGATGCCTGAGCCCGCAGCCGCAGCCACTCCGGGGAAGGGAAAAGTCATCATCATCGGCGGCGGCATTGCCGGTCTTTCCTGCGGCTGCTACCTGCAAATGAACGGCATCCAGACTGAGATCCTGGAGGCAGGTCTGCTTCCGGGTGGATTGTGCACAGCCTGGCACCGCGGGCCGTATGTCTTTGATGGTTGCCTGCGCTGGCTGATCGGCACCCGGCCGCCTTCGGCCTTCCACCAAATCTGGCAGGAACTCGGCGCCATCGCCGGCCGCAAGGTCCTCGCCAACGACGAAATACTCCGGGTCGAAGACGCCAATGGCAACACCCTCGTCGTGCCGTCAGACCTCGACAAACTTGCGCGCGAGTTCAAACGCATCGCGCCCGAAGACAGCGTCCTGATTGACAAACTGGTACGGGCGGCGCGCCGGTGTGCTCCGCTGGAGCCGCCGCTCGACAAACCGGTGGAATTGATGACGCACCGCGAAAAAATGAGGACGGGGCTTCGTTACCTGCCGATGCTGCCCGTCATCTTGAGATGGAAGAACCTGCCGATTACCACCTATCTTGCCCGCTACAAAAACGAGCTCCTGCGCGAAGCGTTGAGTGCCATTGCCAGCAACGAACACATGTCGGCCCTGGTGCTCGTGATGGTGCTGGCGTTCCGGACCCGCAACAACTGCGGTTTTGTCGCCGGCGGCTCATGGGATTTTGCGATGGCGATTGCGGACCGGTACACCCGTCTCGGCGGGACCGTGCGGTATAAAGCCAGGGTGAATTCGGTCATCGTCGAGAACAATCGCGCCACCGGCGTGCGCTGTGACGACGGAACCGTCGTCCCTGCCACAACCGTCGTTTCCTGCGCGGACGGGCACACGACGATTTTCAAAATGTTGGATGGCCGTTTCGTGGACAAGAAAATTCGTTACCTGTACGAAAATTGCCGGCCTTTTCCCGCCATCATCCAGGTTTCGTTGGGAATAAAAAAAACCTTCCCGGATGCGCCGCACACGCTCAATCTGCCTCTGCCCCAGCCGCTCCGCGTGGATGACCAAACGCAGCACCGGTTGGAAGTGGAAACGTTCGGCTCCGACTCCGCGCTCTGCCCGGAAGGCACCACCGTCATGACGGTCCGGTTGCCGACCAGCTACGAGTTCTGGACCAACTTGAAAAAGAACGACCCCAACCGGTACCGGGCCGAAAAGAAAGCTGTCACCCAGGAAATCATCGGCATTCTCGACAAACGTTTTCCGGGCTTGGCCGAAAATCTGGATCGCTCCGACATTGCGACGCCGGCGACGTTTGTGCGTTACACCGGCAACTGGCAGGGCAGCTACGAAGGCTGGCTGCCGACGCCGCGCATTCTGGGCCGGCGCATCCCCTACACGCTGCCGCAGCTCAATGATTTTTACATGGCCGGCCACTGGGTGGTGGCGGGCGGCGGACTGCCGTCAGCCGCGCTTTCAGGCCGGTACGTCGCGCAGATGATTTGTGCCGGCAAAGGAAAAGTTTTTGCGGCCACGAAGCCCTGAGATTTCTTCAAACCTGAAAACCGAAGTTGAGATGGGAGCGCACGCGCCTCGCGTGCTGTTTTCCGCGCCCCCGCGGAAAACTTCGAGCGCACAAGAAAGCTGAGAACGTTCCGGCCAGCAAAGCACGCCAAAGAGCTGGACGCGAGGCGCGTCCAGCCACACCCGAGGCGGGTGTGCTCCCCGACCTCAATCCATTTTGCTAATACGCCGCTGGCCAGCCGTGGCTGTCGGTGTGAAAATTGAATTCAAAGAGGCTGATGCTTTTGCTTTGATCGCGGATCCATCCCGAAATCCGGTACTCGGCTTGCGGCTTCAGAATCAAATCAGGAGGGAGCGCATAGACTCTTTCACAAGGGCGCTCGTCTGGAAGGGAAATCGGCTGATTGAAAGTCAGGTGCCGTCCGAGTGCAGCCGCGGGTCTGGCATTCCAGCGATGGTTCTGCGTGTTTGTGAAATGCTGGACCTTTTCAATCGTTGCCTCGACTGGAGCATTGAGGTCCAAGTGGGCAAATTGCGGCGACCAAACCCGCAGGAAAACCTCATTGTCCGGCAGCAGCTTGTAATCCACGTCAAACGGCTCATGCGCGATTCGCGTCAGGGCTTGTTCGTTTTTGGTGACGAACTCGGCGCCGTCATCCGCCGCGCGAAAATCAAGCAGTCCCGGAAAATCATCGAATAGGCCGGCCACGCGATCACTGGAAGTATCATGGGTGGGGGCAAAATTGCTTAACACAATCCCGTCCGAGTTGAGGCTGTCCAGCCCGCCGTGGGTGCTTCCGAAGGTTGACAGGTCGCTGCCCTTTTTGATCAGCCATCCGGAGTGAACATAATGGTTGTCCAGGCTGATAAGAATGGTGGCGGGATTGAGGGTGACCCGCGTGAGGCCGCGGACAATCCGTTCCAGCGCCAGCGGATAGCGATTGGTCAGAGTTGCCGCCATCCAGACATCGGCCGTGGCAAAGCCGTCGGCGTCCAGCAGTTTCTTCCGGGCGAGCGCCTCGACCACCGGACGGTAATTGAGCGGGTCGCCATTCCCGGTTGAATAGCGGTAGATGTTCTTTGTGGCACTCCACTCAATGATGGCCCGTTCGCCTTTGGAATTCATGACAATGAAACGATTCGTCTGCTCCGGCACCGGGGCCGTCAACAAGTCCACGCCTTTCAGATGTGTGAGCAGTTGTACGAGCGTTTCGGTTTCGGCAGGCGCATTGTGGATTTCCACCCACGATTCGATCCCGGTCGTTGGCAGGACAACGTCTTTGGGATTCTCAATGGATTCCGCAATCCGGTAGCCGGCCTTTTTTAGAAAGGCCCCAACCTGGACGCGCTTGACGGAGCCGGCGTGATTGTGTCCGTGATCCGAGAGAATCAGGATTTGAAGGTCACGTCCCTCCTGCGTTTTGTAACGGGCGCGCATCTCCTGAAGTTGGTCGTCGAGCATGCAGAGCACGGCAAAAATGTCGCGGTCCAGGTGCTGGGCATCGTCCGTGGAACGAATGTACACGTAATAGCTGGCATCGTCGTCCGTGGCGTTCCAAAAGCCTTTGATCATTTCGTGCATCTCGTGTTCAAACGTGTGAAGCGGATAAACGTAACCCATGGTGCGAAAGAAATTGTTCTCCAACTCCCAGTTCATTTGCGCTTCGTGCTCCATGGTGGTGGTGATGCCGTTGATGACGATTTGTGAATTCGCAGCCGCGCTGAAATACGTGCGTTGATAACCGGGCAGCGGGCGGTCGCCGAAAATGTCGGTCCACGCGACGTCACTCGTGGACGGAAACGTCGAAACCAAGCGGCTGACCGGAAAGTATCCCTCATCGAGACTGAAAGCCTGACGATGCAACCGTATTCCCCAAGTGTTCGTGTATATGACCCCTTCTTGCAGGACTCTCATGTCGCGGTAAGCAACCCCATCCAAGCCCAGGACCAGCCGTCTGGGGAGCCCCGCGCTCGGCGAGGGGAAGGCTTGCAGGGCCAATAAAACAAGCAAGATAGACCGGCTCGCATTTCCGTTTATACGAACTGATCTATCTGAGCTCGGGCCAAAAAGCATGGTGCCAATATTTAGCGAATCCAGCCGGGTGTGTCTAAGATGAAATGATTTCAGTTGCTTGTTCGCAAAAAGGGAAAGCGCTTGAACAAGCCCGCCGATGCCATTTAAACTCACTGCCGACGGTGAACGTATCCAACTCACGCACGCACAAATTCAGCGCGCCATGAAACCAAAAGATATATTCAAGGACATCTTCGGCCTGGCAGTCCGGCTTTTAGGACTTGTTTTTCTCTATTTCGGTTTAAGCGCCGTGCCATCGATGCTGGACTTTGGAGCGATTGAGACTGCTGGTAAAAGCGACATTCTAAATGCGATTTTGCCCATAGTATTTAACCTGGCCGTTGCTTGGTGGCTGATTGGCGGCGGACTACTGATACGCCGGGCTTACCCGGAGGCGCCAAGGATTTCTCCCAATTCCCATGCCCAAGGAGAAGGGACAGCACCGGCGACCAAGCCCACCCAGTCCCAAGGAATGACGGACATGGATGCAACCGATAAAAAGCTCGCGTCTTTGGTAGAAAAGCCAAAAGGCGGCCAGGCGGCCTGACATTGCCTGGAGCCAACAGCATAATTTCAAACTGGACCATTACCCAATTACTTCCTGGCTTGCACTGAAGCCGACTATATCCTAAAATTCGCTTCTCAGAGTGAATGGTTTAATTTGTAATGGATAATACACCCGCGCTCAAACAAGACATCAAACGATTGATGGTGGAGAATCTCATGCTCCAAATCAGTCCGGAAGAAATCAGCGACGACCAGCCATTGTTTGGCCCCGGCGGTCTGGGTTTGGACTCGGTGGACGCCCTTCAATTGGTTGTGGCCGTTGACAAAACGTATGGACTCAAGATTGCCGATCCTGAGGCCGCGCGTCAGATTCTTCAGAGTGTCAACACCATGGCGGCAACCCTTGTCAAACATCAGAACTCGCTGATGAGTAAACCGTAAGCCTGCGGCACAACTGCGCCTGGTCCACTTTGTCCAGGTGAAGATCAGCTTTGCTGGCCGAGCCGTTCGTCGCGGAAAAAACCACCTCACCGATTTAAGCGGGCAAAAGCACGTTGCAGACGGAGGTGTTGAAAACCCTGAAGTGTCCTGATTCCCGAGCGGGTTATGGATCGCTGGCCCGTGCCCCGAAACAAATGGGATTTAGTCTTGCTTTGCTGCGCGCCGGTTTGTACAAGCCAAGGATGTGACGCGGCTGCTGCCGATTTTCATGGAACACGACTAACGGCTGCCAGAATCCAGGTCAAAGACAGGATAAATTTCGGTCGCTTGGCCTTCGGCAACAAAAAAGCCCAAGGCGCTGGCCTCGGGCTTTTGTCTTAAACAACAAACCGAATTTCAATTATGGCAACACGTGCGGCGGATTAACGGTGTTACCCAGGCTGCAAGTGACTTGCGGAGTGGCTCCCACCGAGTATGTGGTATAGCTGCCGCTTGCCGGGCATTACTGATCTTGATTGTTTCGGCTCAAGGTGGGCATGGCGTTACAGGAAAATCATCGGCTATTTGAGTGAGGCAAATGCGGTCCCGTATTTCGTTGCAGAGATGGTCGCGAGCGGAGCCTGCGGAGCGAGCATTGATGAAAGATTCAATCTCGTGTTGCAGTGGTATCGGCGGGACAATGTTGAGCGTAAAGCCATTCCTGATTTGAATCCATTTCTTGTTCCCATTGCTTCACCTCCCCCTGTGACGTGGTGCGTCAGAAACCACAAGTGGAATTATTCTCTGTCTGTTCCTCCTGTGACGAAACTTTCGGGTTCGGTGTTGTAAAAGGACACGTGTCATTTCACAGTTGGATTTGCGCGAGATTAGCCTGAACGCTACAAGGACTTCACCAGGGACTTGCGCAGAGCGGCCAGCAAGCGGGTGAGGGAAACCGGCCTGCCGTCTTTGGGCCAGGGTGAGCCATTCATGCGCACGTGGAACTGGCGGTGGGTAAAAGTGGCGCGTCGGAGCAGAATTTTGAGATTTTTTTCACGACGATAATCCTTGATAGAAATTCGCAAGTCTGCTTTCATAAGGACATGGTAGCAGAAAGGGTTATAAAAACCAACTGTGCACGATGCCGTGCACGCCCTGTCGTATAACAATATGTTAGGCAGCATGACCGCCAAGTCACAAAAGAGAGTTTTGTTCGCAGCGAGTGCGCTTTTACTTTTCGGCGGATTGTTGTGCTTGTTTGGTGATTATTCGTTTTCATGGCAAGCCACGTCGGGCGAGAGTTACGGTTCAGCTTTTGTCGAGTCACGCAGACATTCAGCACAGGTTTGTTTTGACGCAGCCTGCATTTTGTTGTTGGCTGGTCTTGTGTTCGCTTGTTACGGTTTTATCTGTTCGCGACGGAAGATTTAGTATGACCACGATGCTGCCTAACAACGCGCTGGAGCCAACAGCCACTGCCCCTCCGGTTTCGACCGTGATATGAACATTGACTATCATCATTGCATAGTTGAGCTTGCTGCCAGTGGCTGTGGCTCAGCTTTGATTCGTTAGGCGTCATCCGTATGCGCGTTGCCATTCTATCGTTTTTGATTTTTCTTACGCCGATGTTGGCGTTCGCCGATTTGCAGTGGCATAAGTATGACACCACTAAGAAGCAGACGATTACTTTCGGTCACGCAACGGTTAGCATTGAGTCAAAGCCGCCAGACACTGCGTTTACAGGCGACTTTGTTCTTACGTTACAGATGCCAGGCCAGAAGCCGAGGCAGTATTATTTCAGTTCTAGCTACGGCGACGGCTCGATTGCGGTCTATGGTGATTTGTTGCTCCTCAAGTATAGAGTTGGCGGAGGCACTCGTGCAGGTGACGACCACATCAGGATATTACGACTGGATTACGATTTGGCGGAGTTGGCGGATATTCAGAGTTCATGCTGGGTCTTGACCGACCCCCACAATGCGGGACCTGATTTTTTTGAGTATCGGTTGAAGATTCAGACGGGAGGCGGTTACACGACTTTTATTTTTACGCTCCCGAAGCCGCAGCGCGGCATCCCTTCGGAGAAGATTGTGAGATTGAAAAATGACGCCTAACAAAAGCGCTGCAGGCAACAGCCGCTGCCCCTTCCGTTTTGTATGAGTTTTGGTTTTCATAAAGTCATTTGCTCCGGCGGGAGTCGCCTTCCGGCGGCTGTGCCTGAGCTTGGACGTTAGGCGGCATTACGCGCATGGCTCGACAACTCGTCATCTGCACATTGATTCTCTGGCTGTTTGTTTTGCTGTTCGCGGTTTCAGTAGCCCGAATGCCGCAGGTGGCATTATTGCCGCTTTATGGTTTGTATCCAGGGGAAGCACAGTCGGGAGAGGCGAGCTACAATCCCACGCTGATGAATGCGTGGGCAGTCGGCATGGGTGTTGTTTATTTGGTGCTGGCTATTTTTGCAGCGTGGCGCAAAAACAGGACAGCAGCTATCGCATTCATGGTTGTCTTTATGCTGTCCACAGTCGTCTCCGTTGCTAGAGTTTGGCACACATTGAGTCAGTTACACTAACTTTATGCCGCCTCCTATGAGGGTTCAACGGTCAAGCGTTAAGTGAAGGGTTTCATTTTTTTCTTAAAAGCGATTTTTGTTTATCGGTCAGCGTCTCCGTCCGTGTAGGCGTTCCCCGCTTGGGGAAGCTCCTCCTCCTATCCGTGCGTCACCCCTTGGGTGAGCACCACAAAACTTATGCGATCGTTTCCAAACGGACGGAGCGAGTCGGCTCATTCTAACCAGCGGGCAGACGCGCATCTGCCCAAGGCGGTGTGCGAGCGCGACGCCGCTCCGTAAAGTCAGTTCATGGGTTCATGCGATTGGAGGGTTTGAGTTGGTCATGACCAAACCCAGTTTCTCCGGTGTGGTCTGCCCGGTGCACAGACGCCACCAATCCACCCCAAAGCCTCGCGCCAGCGCCACGACCAGTTGTTTCTTGCGTCCGCCTGTAGTCTTGGGATCAATGATCTGTGCACGCCATTTGCGGCACAGCCGATACTCGGGTTGAAATTTCAACAATCGCCACGCCAACTCGCACAACGCCCATCTCAATCGGGGATTGCCGCACTTGGTCACGCTGCCCTGTTGCTGCCTCTGGCCCGAACTGTTTTCGCTCGGACACAGGCCAAGGTAACTGGACACCTGTCGGCGATTCTTGAACCGGTGCCAGTCGCCCACCTCGCGTTCAATCACCTGTTGGCTTAACCGGCCCATACCTTTGGGTGTGGGACCGGAACAGAGGGCTTCAATCTGCTGACCTTGTTCGCGCACCTGTTCGTGCAGTGCGACACAGGCGGTTTGCAACGGGCGCAACAGTTCGATCAACCAGTCGGGCACTGTGAGCTTGGGCCAGTTGCGGGCACCATACCATTTGCCCTTTAAGCGGAAGCCATATTGCAAGGCCAGCCCGCGTCCGCGCTGGGCGATGAGTTTCAAGTCCCGCTTGAGACTCTGGCGGAGGCGGCTTTCGCTGCGCCGCCGCTCCTCTGCCTCGGAGGGCACGCGGACCAAGGCCAGCGCCTGAGGATTGCCTGCCACGAAGCGGTCCAACGCCGTGAGCATGGCCAACGCATCGGTCCGGTCGGTCTTGACCCGCTTGTGCTGGTCGTCCCAGTTGCGGGGACGGATGACGTAATTGGTCACGCCCAACGCGGTGAGTTGCCGGTGTAATACATAGCCAAACGGCCCGGCCTCGTAGCACGAAACGATCTGCCAGCCTTGGGTGATTTGTTTTTGCACCCACGCCAGCAAACCTTGGGGACTAAAGCGCTGGGGCGGCTTGGGACTGCTGCCGTCGTATTGCATGGCCACAACATGCCAAGCCAGATGCACATCCAGCGCCAGCTTGAGCGTGCGGGGTTGAGTGAATTGATTTACCGGTTGCACTGCGGCAACCGCCGGAGTAGAAACGTGGTTGTTATGTATCATACGGGCAGAGAGGTTATACGAGCGCTACCGCGCTCGCTCTCTGCCCTCATGTTTTCTAACAATTCGCCGGAGCCAACGCCGATTGCACTTTCAGTTCCGCATTCGCGGGCGGCGGTTTTTGTTTCGGCGTGGCTCAGCTTGGTTCGTTAGGGTGTTTCTCATGCGTCAATCCCAATGATTAAAACGGGAATGTCAATGTTGGACACTCCACGATGCTGCAAATCCCAAACGAACTGCTCGAAATAAGAAACGCCGGTGGACATCTGGTCGGCAAAACGCTTGATGGGCACGATTTCGATCCCGGCGTTGATGTGGCCAAGTTTGTGGAAGATGGTCATCTTGGCGCAGACGTTATAGACCATGAAGGCGTATTTGCCAAACTGCACTTCGACGCCAAGTTTGTCTTTCACAAAATCCATGTCGCGAAATGCTCCTTTTGAGAGCGGCCCTGGTTGGTAATCGGGTGAATAGAAATCCGCCGAGTAATCACATTTCACTTTGCAGTTTTTCCATGCAGTTTCCACGGCAAGCTGATTATTCAACGAAGCGAATTCATTCTTGAAAGCCTTGTTCAGTGCCTTGGGACTGAAAAGTTTTTTGCCCCTCATTGTTTTCTCCTTGCTTTTCTTGGTCTTGCAAGCAGTCGCATCTACTCTCGCAATTACGCCTTTAACCTCTTCGACCAAAATTCGATACTCTTGGCGTTGAAGAAATTCCTTTGCGCCATTGAATGAGAATTCCCCGGCAATTTTCATAGCAAGACTTTTTCCGTGTCCCAAGCCGCTGGTCTTTGGGCGACTTTTTCGCGGCCGGTCGGCACATGAACTGGCTTGCCAAGCGGACGCAACTTGAGTGTTCCCTCGGCCAGTTTTTGCAGACGTTCCCGCGCAAGGGCTAAATATGTTTGGTCACGGTCACAGCCAACGGCGCGCCGGCGATTTTTGGCCGCAGCTATGAGCGCAGAGCCAACGCCACAATAAGGGTCATACACCCAATCATTCTCGTTCGTGAATGCAAGGACACACCGCTCAACCAGCTCGACCGGAAACTGGCAAGGGTGTTCGGTTTTTTCCGGGTGGTTTGCTTTTACGTTTGGGATTTCCCATATCTCACGTTCCCAATCCTGGGCGACAATTGACCACACATCTGACGGATTCTTTCCTAGGGGATTGCCAGATGGTTGCCCGCGTTTCTCGCCTTTGAAATGGAGCTTGCCGGGATATTTTGCCGGGACGCGCACCGAGTCGAGGTAGAAAATGTAATCGTCTGACTTGGTGAACCACAAAAGCGTTTCGTAACGCCCGGAAAAGCGGAGGCTGCAATGTAAGCCGTGCTCGAAATGCCAGATGATTCGGTTGCGAAGTTTTAAGCCTTCACTTTTGAACAGGTCGTAGTAATAAACGTCCAACGGGAAAACTTCACCGTCCTCGACATAATTGCCAACTTGCCAGCAAAGGCTGCCGTTGTGCTTCAACGCGCGTTTCAACTGGTGGACCAGCGGTTTCTGTTGGGCGAGATAATTTCGCAGTGAGGAACGTTGCTCGTATTCCTTTCCCAAATTATAGGGCGGTGAAGTGATGATGAGGGAAAAGAAATCTGTCGGAAGGGTTTTTGCACATTCCAAAGCATCGTTGCAGATCAAAATGAGCCGTTCATCGTCGGAAAACGATTCCGCAATATGAATTCGTTCGTTGAAAAGGGTGCTGACCATTTCGGTTGTTAAGATGGCAGAAAACCGGGCAGTTGAAAATTATTTTCGCCGAAAATGTGATGGCGTGTCGGAGGCAATGTTCTGCGACGAAAGCGGCGTTGCGGTTCGGAGAAGATCGCGAAGCGTTTCGGAGAATGGCAACACCGCTTCGGTCGCGCTCAAATCGGGTCTACCACTAAGAACAGCAAGGTGGCACCGATGCGCTTGCATCCAGAATTGGAGGCGGCTTTGCGTGAACACAGGGGCGAAAGTCAGCCGGAAGATCTGGTTTTCAAGCGATTTCCACGAATTTGTAACGGCGCTACCTATTTGTCAAAAAAATCGAGGCTATTTGTCAAAACGGTAGCGAAAACCATTAGCAGACTGAAAACAGAAATCGCGCGCCACTTTTCGCAAATGGCGTCGCTATAAAGCCAACTAATTTTTTATCGTCTCACTGAGCAAAGTGCGGTTGCACCTGGCACAGTGAAAATTCTCCGTTCGCCGATCTGCGCTACCCCCGCGCCAAGATCGCGGCGCGCCGGCGATAGGGCCGCGCGCGGGCTGCGGACTGTCCGCGACTTGCGCGTGACGACGGGCGAAACGCTTTCGCGCAGGGCGCGGCGCAGATCGTCCGGCGTGGCCTCGGCGCGGCGTTGCCGGCCTGCCAGCCAGCGCGCACGCTTCGCCAGGGCATCCATTCCAGCCAGCTTGGTTTGCTGGTTCATGTCTGCATAGCCCGCGAGCGCCTGCCACGTCTTTACGTCGCCTTCTGGGAAAATCGAGCGGGCGACGGCGAGCAAATCTTGGATCGGCAAAACTTCCGGCAACCGTTCAATGTATCCGATCCGCCCGATGAATTGTTCACTTGTCCAGCCGGTCAGTTTTTCCGTGCGCGCCTGTGCCTGGTGAAATTGCGGAGTGACAACGAGCGCCACAGGCACACCCTGATTCACAAGCTCGGTCAGTATCCAATTCACGCGCGAGGGCATGGAATAACCGCGAAGCTGTTGCGGCCAGAGATAGTGGGCTTCATCAAAAATCGGCATCACATCGCCGCCGTGAAGCGTTTCTTCCACGCGCGTTCGCATTTCAACGGCCTTTAGTTTTAGCGACGAACTCACGCCCAAAGCCACGGCGACAGCGCGGAAAAAACTTTGATCGTCATTGGAAGACGGCACTTGGACATAACGGGCGAGGCCCGCGCTGCGCTCGCAATAGGCGCGGGCGGAAAAGGTTTTGCCGATGCGTGCCACGCCGTCCACCAATACCAGCGAGCGCGTTTCGCGGGCGTAGTCGAAAGCCTCGGCTATGCGCCGGCCAATGGTGGTTACGACGCCGGCGGATTGTTTTTGAATCCATCGCTCACGGAAAGCCGCCGCCTTTTTCCACACGGAATCAAGACCTGCTGCCCATTTGTTGACTGTAAGATCGTCCAGCCACTCCGGGAAGGCGTCTAAACAAAGCTCGAAAAGTTCCTGCTGCAAATCCTCATCCGAATTATTTTCCAAATCTCGCGCGGGAAAGATGTCGCGGACGTGCGCGGACAGTCCATCGGGTTGCCAGGACAGCCATTGCAGAAACCAGATCGGCGCGCGTTCGCCGGCGTCCTCAATCCGCGTGCAACGCTTGGCGACAAGGTTGGCGAGCAGGCCGCACTGATAAGACGATGCAAACCGCTCCTGTCGGAGTGGCGTGCCGGGTTTGGCTGTGCGCGTGCTGCTCATACAAAAAGGTGTTCGTTTTTTCGCTCAAAAAATTCAATCGCGGCGCGGCGGGCAGCACTCCTGGCCGCGCGATCTTCCCTGGATTCGACCGGCCTGGTCTGGCGCGCAAAGGTTTGCTCGCCGTTCGCCTTGGCATCGCTTCGCGCCTGGGCTTTCACCCGCGCCGTGGCATCAACGACGGTTGCGCGGAAGGGCGGAATGTAGGTTGCCTTCAAATCCGAGTAATGCTGATGCACCTGGCGCATGTAGGAGCGATGCGGCGCGCTGGCATCGGCAAACATTTGGAACTCTGCGGGCGTCGCGGCCGTGGCCGGAGCACTCGGAACACGCGCAACCGAAAAGAATTTTTCCTCCTTCAAATCCGTCACCACGGCGGTATCAGCGTTGCCTGGATCAAACCAGACTTTCACCGTTTGGCCCTGCAAGCCAGACATGAAATCCACCAGTTCGGCGCTGTGAAATTGAAACCGCTCGCGCCCGATGCTGGTTCTCACGCCGTATTCCCGCACCGTCACCTCGGCGCAGTGCTCGGCGAGCATATATTCAAACTGTGTCGGAATTTTCACTGCCGGGATTATCTCGCCGCGCTCGTCTTTTCGGCGGCAATTTTTCCAGACTTCGTTTGGCGTGAGATAACCGCCCTTGACGATGCTCTCGCTTGGCGTCTCGTTGTAATCCTCAACGGCCACGGCCAGGCGCGCGAACAATTCATCAAACGTCCAAAGGCCGTTGTCAGACGCGCGCTCAAATTTCCGGTGCATCTCGTCTCTGCCAATGTAACCGGGCCAGCCATACATTTTCCGATCCAGCAGCCGTAAAACCGTTTCAACGATCTTCGTCCGGGCGCGGCCTGGCAGCGCGTGGTAGATTGGCACGCCGAGACGCCGTGCGAAATTTTCCACTTCGGCAAACGGTTTCCCCGTCGCATTGTTGCCGAGCAATTTGCCGGTTTTCCAAATGCCCCGCTCGAATTTGAATGAGCCGGGCAGCCCGTATTTTTTGCAAACTCTGGTTATCAGCGTGCGAATCGAAATGGTGTTGTAATTCGATTCGCCGAGCAAAACTAAGTCCAGAACCATTCCTGACTTGACATCCACCATCGGCAAGAATTGACAGCGGATTTTCTTTTCAACCGGCTCGCCCTTTTCTTCAACGGTGATCCGGCACAGAACGTCAAGCGTTTTGTCGTCGCACTCGTAAATGTCCTGGGCATAGACATTGCTCCAATCCCGCGTCATCGCCGCGACGTTGTTGGAAGTGTAATGCGGGCGAGTGTGATACTGAAACAGCGCCGCAATTTCAGGGGCAACCTGGCGGCGAATGACTTTCGGGCAGCGCGGACGATGATTCCTGGGCGCGGGATAGCGTTTCAACATTTCGGCGCTGAACAGTTTTTTTTGCAGACAATTTTGCCAGCCGAAATCAACCAAGCCGCCGCACTCGAAAACCGCTTGATATATCAGTGCTACGCGATCTTCCTTGGACAGCAGCGGCGCGCGGTTCTTTTTTCCGGCCTCACGCCGTTTGTCGGCCAAGTTGCCAACTCCGCGATCAACTTTGCGGTAGAGTTGGCGCAAGATTGCCGGCTTGGACGCGCCGAGTCTCGGCACACGATTCCAAAGCCACACGGCCAAATCCTTTTTCAACTGAGCGGCCTTGTGGCCGGCCAGGATCGCATTGTGATAGGTCTCAACGGCAATCGTCCAAAGGTTCTCCCGCTCACCTGGTAGTAAATTTTTCGGGTCGTTAAGAGCGTGTAACCTGTCTTCCAGGTCTTGGAAAGTTATGTTGTTTGTGGCGTCCATATTGTGGGGAGGGTTTCGGGAAGGATCAGAAGGGGATTTTGGGCAGCCATCCAGCGCATCCCGAGGCCGGGCCATTGACTTTAACCAAGTGGCGGCTGCCAACAGGCCGGAAGTGGGGGGCAGGCCCGCAAAACGAGGCTGGCGCGGGCGTTAGATCGGGGAAAATTGCAGCGGCGCACGAATTGGCCTCTTTCAGCCGGCTTGAAGACACCCTGTCAGAACCAAGCCGCATTGCTGCACGAACAGCGTGCAGAAAAGCCAACCCGTATCGCCGCGTTTTCAGCCAAGACAACCGTGAATCAAGGAGCCGGTTGTGCAGCCACTCCTTTAACTCAACGGCACGCCCTGGCCAAAAAAGTATCGCAGCGGCGAGAAACCCCACCGCTGCGAATGGGCACTCTGTTGTCCGCGGATTTTGGACGCCAATCCCCAATCCCACGGTAGTTGCCCGAAATTTTTTTCCGTGCAGGCTCATACTCAACAGAGGTTGCGATTCCACGCCGTGACAGCCTCGCTAGCCGTCTGGCAACACTTGGTCGTGCGCCCGCAAGCACAACACGCCATGCGGCACAAATTGGAATCGGCCTTGTCCGCCGGACCCGTAAGGTTAACGTGCTTTGCGGTTCGGCACACCGGGCATGGTTTGATTTTCACAATGGCGGCACGTGTGGCGGATTTATTTTTTTGGACACCTGGCATACTAGAGCAAACCGACTTCGTGAAGGATCGCTTTGTTTTCCTCCTTGAACTCGGCGAACGTCTTTTCGTAGGCGGCAAGGTCAGCCTCGGCCAGTTGCACAAGTTCCTCACCGGACTCTTTCAAAATCACCGCCACAAAAAAAATCGGATTGCCGGCGACTGCTTCCAGGGGCATCACGGTGCCACGCATATTATTGAACACGCTTTTTGCAATGTTGACGTTTTGATAGTAGGACACTTTGGCACGCAAGGCGTCGAGCGCCTGGCGACGTTCTGTTATTCCGTTTACAAGATCGCGGAACTGCGGGGCACAGAGCAACTTTGCGCTTTCATGCTCCTGGAACGTTTCAAACTCCTTTTTTTTGCTCCGCAAAAATGTGTCGGCGAATCGATTGGCAAATGAGCCGACCCAATTTCCGTCCTGGCTTTCCAGAATCGGTGCTTCAACGTCTGGCGACGCAGTGACGCCTGGGGGTTTCGTTTCGAGGGGGAGATCGGTTTTTTTCATTGGATTGGTGGGTTAAAGGTTAAACCGTGGTTGGATTTGTCAAATGTTCGGCGTTGCCGTGCCATTCTTGGCGGCTTCGGCGTTGAAGATCGCGGCCATGTCAACGCGGGGCAACCTGTCTTTCTGGACCGGTTGCCGGTGGTCGTCCTGCGACAGAATTGAAATTTCATCGCTGGCCTGGGAGCCGGCCGTTGCCAGGGACTTGTTAAGAGACAGGAGTTTCAAAGCTACGATCATAATTTTCTACCGGGTAGGTTTTGAGTTGGCGGCGCCGTTTTTTTTCCCTGAATCGCCGGCGCCGGCGCTTCGGCATTTGCGCGGCTGATTACTGCTCGCAAGGCCTGGCGCGCGTTCGGGTCGTAAGATTCTGGCTTGGCCCTTTTCTTAATCATACTTCATTTCCGGCTGGCGCTGGTGCCGGGCTTAATCGGCTGCCATGCACGCTGAGGAAGTGCAGGATGCCTTCAATGCCATCGGCGGCGCGGCGCTGATAATTCAGGGCCGTCGCGCCGCCGCCCATGACAAAGCCCATTTTTTCGAGCGACGTAAATTCAGGTTTATAGTGCGACTGCTGCTGGTTGCCCTGTTCCTCCGGCGTGGATACGCCAGGCGCCTCGCCACCGGCACGTTTGGGCGCACGTGCGCTGAATCCGCGAATCATTGCCTTGAGCGCGTCCTGGGCCGGGCCACCGGAGTTTTTGAAAGCGTCCACGGTGGCTTTGGTGATCTCCGTTGCGCCCTCAACCATTTGCTTGACGCCATGCTCGCGCATACCCCCGAACAATGTATCGTAGGTTTCTTTTCCTTCGACGCGGTTGCCGGCCCAAATGTCTTTTAACGATTCGGGCTGGAATCCCTCCAATCCGAGCTTCTTGCCGAGGATCGGGACTTTGGACAAACCTAAAATCAACTCCTGAATCGCACGCTCGAAAACGGACTTCATCCATTCACCCAGGTTCAAAATCATCTCCATCATCAATGAAATTTCGATCTTGAACCTGCCGGCCATCACATCCCAAATGCCGCCCCAAAATGAGCCGCTGCCGAGTGTGCTGGCAATTAAATTTAAGGATTTCTCGATGGCCGCTTCAAAGGCTCCCTCGATCAGATCAACAATTTTGCCTTCTGCAAAGGCTTCCTCGATCCCGCGAATGGCGTCGCCGAGATTTTGGGCGAATTTCGTCACGTTCAAACGCTGCACCTTGTCCAGAACTTCCTGCAACACCGGCAAAAGTTGAAGCGCGACTTCGCTCCAAATCGCGTCCCACTGCATTTTCGTGTAGGACAGGGTGCGCTCGTATTTCTCGGCCAGCGGCGCGAGCAAAGTATAAATGCCGGCGAACCGATGCGCCTTGGCCAGCGCCTCGTCAAACTGCGCGCCGGAGCGCGAAATTTGCAGCACGTCGCCCATGCCAAACCGTCCGAAAATTTGCGATGCGATGCCCGTCGCCTGTTCTTTGGGCAGCTTGGCCAGCGCGTCCGTGAGCGAATGAAGCTGAGTGGCCGCGTCCTGGTTTTTGAGCGTGTTAATGTCCAAGCCAAGCCTGGAAAAGACCATGCTGGTGGATTGCCCCATTTCATTCACGCCGCTCAAGGCGCGCTGGATTCGCAGCAGCATCCCCGGCAACGTATCGGCGGACAAGTCAACCGCCTTGAAAGCTTCCTGTAATTGATAGAGCGTGCCTACGCTTTCGCCAGTCCTCTTGCTCAGGGCTTCGAGGCCGGCGGCGCGCTCGATGCTCTCGTTCATTTTGTGCAAAACGAACTCGACGCCCTCGCCCATCATTTTCAAACCGTTTAATGCCGCATCTGCGACAAAAACGTTTTTAAGAAAATTCCCGGTCTGAAGGCCGAGGGCAAAGGATAGTTCGTTTCCCATAATTAATTTTTGCTTGACCTCCAAGCGGCAACGCGATCCAGGTTTCGCTGCGCGTGGGGCAGCAACCATTTGCGCGCGCCATCGCAGAATCGAAATCCACAGTAAAAAAGAAATGCCGGCACTGCCAGAAGCCCCGCGAGCAAAATTTGGCCTGCCGCAAAAAGGATCGCGTGCGGCGCGGGCTTAAGGGGGCGAATTTTCGCGGTCGTCGTCATGTTCAAATCACAAGGTTAACTCGCGCAAGACAACCGCGTTTTTTGTTTGGAAATCTGAAAAGGCGGTTGCCGATTCGTGATACACTGCTTGGGCCAACTCGAAAATTTTCGCGGCGTTTCGCTTCAAAAAATCTGCGCCTACCACTCTCGCGGCTATTGCTTCAAGCTGCTCGCCAGGGGCACCACTTTTTTTCAGCTCGTCCAGGAAGCGAAGGAGAACGTCTTCGTCGCCGCGCCCTACATTAATTGAAAGCTCATTCAATATCACGACGAGCCGCTCGTTTTGGCGGACTGCCTCGCGCAACTCTTTGAACTCCCTGCCGATTTGAAATTTGGTTTGATCTATCATAGCTTCTTTTTTTTGCCGGCCTGCAACTCGTTGTAGCGAGCGAGCAGCGGGGCACTTGTCGCGTAACCCTTCAAAACTTTCCAGAGAAAATAACGCGATATGCCGAGCATGGCGGCGTCCTCCGTAAGGCCGGGAAATTCCGCTGGCCGCCCTAGCTTTTTTCTCACCGAATCAAGTGTGCTTTGTGCGCTCACTGTGTAATAAATTACACACTTTGAAAAGTTGCGCAACAAAATAATTGAAATAAAATTTTGGGGGTGACTCCTGAGAAAATCAGGGGGCCAACGCCCCCATTTATGAAGCCCGGCCCGCGCATGGGCCAGCATCTCGCCTATCTCCGAAAACAACACGGGATCACAAGCCAAGCCGAGTTTGCCGCACGTCTTGGAATCACTAGATTTCTGTTGGCCAATATCGAATCTGGCCGCACCGCATTGCGAATGGCTTTGGCGTGGAAGGCGTGCCAGGAATTAGATATTCACCCGGGTTTTCTCATTTCTTGTGGAAGTGCTTGGAAGTTGCCATTTGCTGCTTTGGACAATGACGCATTGAGCGGCGCTGAGGCTTTAATAAAAGACAATCCGAACGCGCGGTTTGTAGACTTTTGGCCGGCTCTTTACTCATACCTTTTCGAGTCATCTGAAAGGACGCAGGCACCCGCCTCAAAAAAAGATGAAGCCATGCTTGACAAGTCTCAAACATTGGCCGATGATTCTGGTGTGAGAAAAAAAATCCGTTCTCTGCCTGATTTACTGAAAAGGCTACGGGGGCTTACAAAGGATCGCGGTCGCAAGGTTGCCTTGGCGAAAAAGATGAAAGTTACTAGGCAGGCCGTGGATCAATGGCTTTCGGAATCCACAACGCCAACGGCAGAGACAACGTTTGAACTCCTGAAATGGGTCTCAGACCAAGAATGCAAAAAATAAAAAATCCCTGCCAGCGTTGCAGCGCCGGCAGGGGCAAAGACTCAAACCATGACTATGAAAACCACAGAACGAGTCCATCGCAAGGCTGTCAGAAAGTCCGCGCCGTATCAACTCGAAAACACCGCTGAATTTAAGGTTGTCCGGCTGCGGGAATGTCCCGTGGCCGGCCCGGAAATGGAGTTGTCACAGCAAGTGGTTAATTTCTGGCGCAAGCACGTCGTCACTGCGCCGTGGTTCAAAGACACCCAGGAATGTTTCTGCGTTTTCGTGTTGAACGCACGGCACCGGCTGGTGGGTTTTGAACTGGTCGGCTTGGGAACTCTCGACGCGGTTTGTATAGCCGCGCGTGAAGTGTTCCGCACGGCGATCTTGCACAGCGCCGCTGCCATCATCGTCGCCCATAATCATCCTAGCGGCGACCCGACGCCAGGCGCGGACGACATCAACGTGACGCGCGACTTGATTCGTGCCGGGCACCTTTTGAAAATTGATTTGCTCGATTCTATCGTCATCGGTGACGCACGGCAAAAAAGGAGTTACAGCAGCTTGCGCGAATTGGGATTTTTTAATTCCTTGGCAAAGGCTGCCTGAAATTGGGGGGCAAAAATAAAAAGCCCTGGTGCGGTGCCAGGGCGAAAGACCCGAAAAAGGAAAACAATATGAAAACGGTCCACAAGAATTTCTTTCCGGTCAACATCGGCCAACGGGAGCAAAAAGAACTGCGCGAATTGGCCGCTTCGTTCGGTGTTTCACTGCGAGACTTTTTGAGTGGCGCGATCCGCGCCAGAAAGTATGAATATCAACAGAGGCTGGCCCTGGCTCGGCGGACGCGCCTCAATCCGCAGTTCGTGTGTTCATTGACGACCGCTATCACGAACAACAATTAACCAGGTCATCAACCTTCCCTGCATCGGCGCGGATCGGCGGCGATGAACTCGCGGGCAATCCGCGAGGCTTCCGCGCCGGCTTTTTTCCTTCCCGCCAAAGCCATGAATCAGGCTAATCTGAAAGTGCGGATCGCGGCTTTTTCGGGAAATGGTCGTTTTTAGCCATTTTGGGAATCCGCGCCGATCCCGTCTCTGACACTTTTGCGCCGGCTATTTGTCAAAACCTTGATTTCATTGGATTTTTCTCACTTCCACCCGCGCGCTCTTTTTGACAAATAGGGTGCCCGTTTTTGACGCTGAAAGCCTCAAAATCCCCGTGTAAATCAAGGTGTTTGCGCCTATATCCAAGCAAATCAGCCTTTTTGACAAATAGGTGGTGCCTCCTCATCAATGTGGAGAACTGGCGGGAGCGGCGGGGCTCGAACCCGTAACCTCTGCCGTGACAGGGCAGCGCTCTAACCAATTGAGCTACGCCCCCGCAATGGGGTTGGTTAGGCTAAAAGATGCATCGGGGAGCGTCAAGCGGCTTTGCAAAAATTCGGGCAGCAGACGCCAAGGAGGTGGGGGTGGGGAACCCCGCTGAAGAAACGTACTGCCACCCGAATGGTTTATTGTTGCTTTTGGGGGACTCTTTGTCAATAAGTTATCATGCACATTTATATGCGTTTGGCTTTGCATCTCTTGGCTTTACGCCGGCAATTTTTTTCGTAACGTGCTCGTGCCCGCTCTTTTGGGCCGGCATCCCGTTTCATCTCCTCGACGGCCAGTGTCGTTGAATCGTTGAAACGCTGCCTCATTGCATTGTAGAATTGTCCCATCGGATGGATGAATGCCGCCGTTTCGCGAAGCTCATGAACCGGATTAAACTGCTGCCCGAACAGGTCGCTAATCAAATCGCCGCCGGCGAGGTGATTGAGCGCCCCGCGAGCGTCGTGAAGGAACTCGTTGAGAACGCCCTCGATGCCGGCGCGAAAAAAGTTTCCGTCGAAATCCAGTCCGGCGGGCGCAGCCTCATCCGCGTGACCGACGACGGCACCGGCATGAGCCGCGACGACGCGCTGCTTTGCCTCGAACGCCACGCGACCAGCAAGATTCAAAAGGCCGAGGATTTGGCGGCGATTGCCACGATGGGGTTTCGAGGCGAGGCGCTGCCGAGCATCGCCAGCGTCAGCCGCTTCACGCTGACCACGCGCGAACGTGACGGCAATTCGCCCGAAGGCACGCAAATTGTCGTCAACGGCGGAAAAATTGCCGAAGTCAAGGCCGCCGGCAGCGCGCCCGGCACAAATGTCGAAGTGCGGCAGCTTTTTTTCAACCTGCCCGCGCGCCGGAAGTTTTTGCGAACCGAGGAGACCGAGGCCGCGCACATCCAGCATTACCTCACGCTCGCCGCGCTGGCGTTTCCCGAAGTTGCGATTACGTTCCAAAAAGACGGACGCGTCGTCTGGCAATTGCCGGCGCAAAAATCCGGCGCGGCCACTTCGAGCCGGCTGGAGGCGTTGCGTGAGCGCCTCCGCGCCCTGCTCGGCGACGAAAAACTTCTGCCCGCGAACTTCACAGCCGCCCTCGACGACTCCTTCAAACCGGAAGAAACCGATATTTTTGAAACCGCGAGCGTTTCCCCGGAACCCAAATCCCAGACCCAATTCGCCATTCACGTCTGGGGTTTTATCGGCGCGCCGGGCGTGTCGCGCGCAACGCGCGAGAGCCAGCATTTGTTTGTCAACCGGCGCCCGGTCGAGAACCGCGGGCTCAATTACGCCCTGCTCGAAGGTTACCACACGTCTCTGATGAAAGGCCGTTACCCGCTCTGCTGCCTGTTCCTGGAAATTGATCCGGCGGCGGTGGACGTGAACGTCCATCCGGCCAAGCGCGAGGTGAAATTTCACCGCGAATTTGAAATCCGAAAATTTGTGGCGCAGGCAGTCCGGGAAACGTTGCTTGCATTCCATTCGCCTTCGCTCCGCTCTGACGCAACCAGCACCGCGCCGGGAAAGCCAAAAGCAACTTTTGACGCAGAGACGCAGAGACGCAGAGAAGAATGGGTGGATGCAACCGGAAAACCGCTTGAAGTAAAAACCCCGCCGGAGTTTTCCGCTCCCGCGCTGCCCAACTTTCCTGAAAAATTAAAACCATCCCCGGCGGTTGAAGCGCCGAAGTCGCCGGTTCAACAAGGGCCTTTGAAAACCGGTTTTGCTCCGACAAAACCGGCGGCATCCGAATCGCAAACTCCATCTTCCACCCTCCATCCTCCATCCTCGCCGGAGAGTGGACCCCCATCTGCCATCTCCCAACTCCCATCTTCCAGCGGCATGCCGCTTCTGAGTGTTCCCCTGCGTCTCGTCGGGGTCATCGGCAAACTTTACGTGGTCCTCGAATCCGACCGCGGGCTGGTCCTGCTCGACCAGCACGCCGCGCACGAACGGATTTTGTTCGAGCAAATGTTGAACCGGATTGAGCAGAGCGGTTCCGCACCGTCGCAAAAGCTGTTGTTGCCGGAGACCATCGAGTTGGCGGCGCGCGACGCGAGTTTTTTGCGCGACCAGTTGCCGGCGCTCACACGGCTCGGCGTCGGGTTGAGCGAATTCGGCGAGCGGACGTTTTTGCTGGACGCCCTGCCGCCATTTGTCAAGGTCGCCGACCCCCGCCGGTTTGTGCTTGATCTCGTGGATGAGTTGAAGTCGGCGGGACGCGAGGTGAACCTGGCGCGGCTGGGCGAGCAGACGATCGCCAAGACCGTCTGCCGCCACGCCGTGAAGGCCAATGACCCGCTGGGCGGCGCAGAACTGAATAATCTCGTTGAAGACCTGCGCCATTGCGCGATGCCTTACACTTGTCCGCACGGCCGCCCGACATTGATTGAAATGAACTACCGCGAACTGGAGAAAAAATTTGGACGGACGCAGTAGGGCTGGAACGCCAATGCACGTCGCGTCTTGCAAGATGGGGAAAATACCAATTCCACCAACAGGTCCTAGCGTGCGTTTCGCCAAGCGGGGCGGACGAGCCGGTTCCGGCGACACAACCGAACTTCCAAAACAGCTTTTGCCGCGGAAAGATTGAGTTTAACCTTCACGCATGAAAGTCAGCGGGTTCACCTTCTTGCGTAACGGCCAGAAACTCGGCTATCCGTTCGTCGCGTCCATCCGTTCCATCCTGCCAATCGTGGACGAATTCATCGTCGCGCTCGGTCCATGCGAGGACGACACGGAAAAATTGCTGCGCGAAATCGGCGATCCCAAAATCCGCATCATCCCGACGCAATGGAACGAGCACATCCACCCGGATTACAGCGTCAAGGGATTTGTCTATGGCCAGCAGAAATCCATCGCACTCTTCAACTGCACCGGCGACTGGGCATTTTATCTGGAAGCCGATGAGGTGGTTCACGAAAACGATCTGCCGAAAATCCGCACAGCGATGGAAAAATATCTGCACGACGAACGGGTCGAGGCGCTGGCCTTCGACTATCTGCATTTCTACGGCAATGCGAGCACGTATGCGTGGTCGCCAGGATGGTATCGCAGCGAAGTCCGCATTCTCCGCAACACGATACCCGCGTGGTCGAGCGAGTCGCTCTTTTTCAACGTGGTGGTCAGTCACAAGCGGTCGCGCCATCCCCGTGCCGCGCACACCGGCGCAACGATTTATCATTACGGCTGGGTGCGCAGCGAAACACAGATGAACCTGAAGGCTTCCGCCGTCCACAAATACTGGGAAGATGAACCCGCCGCCGTGGTGGATTACAGGCAAATTGATCCAGCCGCGCTGAAACTGTTCACCAGTACGCATCCGAAAGTGGTTCAAGAATGGCTGCCGAAAGCGAAAGGAATTTTCCAGGTTGATCCCGGTCATCGCCCCACCGCGCGCGAAAAAAAACACCGCTTCATGCTGAAACTGGAACAGTGGTTCGGCTTCCGGTTCAACAAAAAGCACTACCGGCTTGTACGCTGAAAGCCCGCGCGGACGCCTCGATGACCAAGGCGGTTTGAATTTCGGAGACGGCTTTACCCGCTGGCGGCGTGACTGTCCAATCCGGATGCCGGAACGGATGCGTGCTGCCCGGCGCGTTTGACCCCATGATCATCACCACGCGTTTGCCCAGGGCCACCGCCAGGTGCAGCAGACCCGTGTCACCGCCCACAACGAGCGTGCAAAGTCTCATCAAGCCCGCCGTGACCAGCAGCGGCGCGCCGGCGGAAACGGGAAAATCCGCGGTGCGCGCCGGTTCGAGCGCCAGCCGTTCGGACGGCCCGCCGCCGAACAAGACCTGCCATCCGTGCGTCTGCCCATGCCGCGCCAGCGTCAGAAAATTCTCCAACGGCCAGTTTTTACGCGGCGAACTGGTGGACGGCTGGATGAACAGCGTCGGCTTGGCGGCATCCAGATTGTGCGCCGCAAAAAATCGCCGCGCCTCGTTGAGCGCGTCGCCGGGCAGGACGAATTCATTGCGAATCTCTCCGATGGACAAACCGCAGTGTTGAAGCAGGGAGAGGTTCCCATCCGCCGGGTGAATGCGTCCGTTGCACCGCACGCCCCGCGTGTAAGTCCAGCCGCGCGGCGGATGATACACGCAGCCCCAACGTTCCGGCGCGCCGGTCCACCACGATAAAAGCTCCGTCTCACCGTAGCCTTGAAAATCAATCACGCGGGAAAATCCCGGCGCGCGCAGCCGGCGCAGCAGCTCAAACGTGCTGCCGCACATGGCCGGCGGGTCTTTCGAAAAATAAACCGCACGGTCAAGCGGGATGACCTCGTCAATTTCCGGGAAGCCGCGCAGCAGCGGCGCGTTTTCCTGCGAGACGAGGAAGAACAGCCTGGCATCGGGGAAATTTTCCCGGACAACGTGGACGGCCGGCAGGGTGAACAAAATGTCGCCGATGGATTTTAACCGGATCAACAAAATATTTTCGTTATGGCTCTTGTTGTCCATGACAACTAGGAAAGATGATAAGCGATGGCGTAGTAATGCGAATTTGCGTGGCCGATCGGATTGCGATGCATCAGGCTAAATCCTTGTCCGTTTGTTTCTTTGCTGTATTTGCATCGGCAATTTGTCTGGCTGCTCGCTTTCGTTCAAAATAAACGCGTAACTTGCGGAACGGGGTGTTGCACCAGACCTTCTTCCATAATCGCAGCCGTTCGCTTGGGGTCGCCAAGGTGAAGGGATGGTCCTTCGGCACATACCAATTGTTCAAACCGGTGCGTTTGACGAGCCGATAGCCTTGCTGCCTGAGGTGACGGTGAACCTTCAGATGATGCAGGTGATCTTCAATCAACAATAAAGCAGGTTTGTGGCGCGATAGAGTAAATCCGCGAAGCACGTCCAGCTGCATTCCCTCCACGTCAATTGAGACGAAATCCAAGCATGGGTTGCCTGCTTCTTCCAGCACAGCATCAAGCGTCATTATCTCGACCATTTCGGTTTGCACGTATTTCGTGCTGACCTCAATCAGGTTCTTAACGAGACCGGTTTTACTGGAAGATTCTGCAATGTAAAGAGGCATTTCCTTCGGATGCTCAGGACCACCGCAGGCAACTTGGAATACACGGGACTGTGGACGCGCCTGACGCAGACGCTCATAAAGCCGGGATAACGGCTCAACCAAAATGCCATGCCATCCCCGTTCTTCGAGAAACCATGTTTGCGAACCGGTTTGAGGTTCATTAGCGCCGACTTCCACAAAGAAGCCGTCTTTTCGCCGCCCAAAAAAACGCCAAACTAATTCAACTTCACTTACTGGATGAGATTGTTCCATAAACGAAATCAAAGATACTGTTGCAGGCCATGTTCACAGCGGATTTTCCCGGTGCGAATGGTTTCCGCCAGTTGCGCCTGCTTGGCCGGGAGATTTTCGCGCGGCAGAATCGGATGATTGAGATGGTAGATGATGGCGTGGGCGTAAACAAACTTGCGCCGCCGCCCGAGATTGTAAGCCCGCGTGCCCAGGTTGGAATCGGGACCGATGCCACGGCCTTTGCAGTCTTCATCGAAACCATTCACCGCCACAATATCCTGCCGCCAATAGGCCATGTTGCATCCGATGATGCCGCGCTGTTTTTTGTTGCGGAAAATGACCGGCTGCGGCAGGCGAATTCCTTTGGCCAAGCCCGTGATGCGGCCGACAAGCATCCATCGCCAGACATGGGTGACTCCCGGCTCGAAGCGCGGCACAAATCGCTCCTCCACATAACAGCGCCGCCCCTGCACCCAAAAGCCGCGTTCCGCAAGCTGCTCATGGTCGGTCAGAAATTTTTGATGGGGAACGCAATCGCCGTCCAGGAAAACCAGATAATCGCCCGTGGCGGCAACCACGGCCTTGTTCAACAGAATGACTTTTCGAAAACCGTCATGGGGTTGCCAGAGATGGTGAACCGGCGCGCGAGCTTCGCGGCGCCACTGCTCGATGAGGTCACGCGTTTCATCGCCCGAACCGTCGTCGGTGATGAAGATTTCATCTGGTTGCCGCTCCTGACGATCAACCCCGCGCAATACTTTGGCCAGTGACGCCGGTTGCTCGTAAGTGCTGATGAGCAATGAAAGTTTCATCCCGTTGACTTCTTGCGCTCCTGGGCTTCACGGATTTTGGCGTAACGCACTGCGGTCGCAAAGGCGTTATGCCAGGCAATGTAATATCCCTGCCAGCCATCCAGAAAGCCAAACCGAAAGAAATAAGCCCGCAAAAAACGCCAGAGCGGACGAAAAGCAAGGTTAAATATTCCCGCTTTTTGTCCGGCCGGCAGGTGCTGGCGCACAAACTCGTCACTGAAGGGAATGATCTTCTGCAAATGCGCGTTGATGGATTCCCGGCTGTAGTGATGCAAGTCGGCATGGAGTTTTCCAATCCTACCGTTCACGCGCAGTTTTTCGTGAATGTGGTCGCCTTCCCACTCCGCCCGATCTTTGCGCCAAAGCCGTGTGGAGCGATCGGGATACCAATCCCCATGCCTAATCCAACGCCCGCAATACCAGTTGAGTCGGGAAAAACTGAACGCGGCAAACGGCTGGAGTTTTTTGGGTTCGGAAAATAATTGTTGAATTTCGTCGCACAGCTCCGATGAAACAACTTCATCAGCATCGAGATTAAGCAGCCACGGTTGCGTGGCTTTGGCGGCAACGGAATTTTTTTGTGCGACATAACCCAGCCACGGCTCGCGAAAAACTTTTGCCCCGAACGATTCCGCGATCCTGTCGGTGCCGTCGCTAACGTCGTCGTTAAGCACGACAATGATTTCGCTCGTCCAGCCGGTGACACTTGTGAGCGCGCGACGAATGCGGTGCGCCTCGTTGCCTGCAATCATGCAAACGGAGATAGGAAGTTTTTTTTGCACCGTCACCATGCTGAATTTAGACTGAAATCGTCCCGGTGCGCAAAAAAAATCAGCGGCGACAAACTGCACGCCTCGGTTTTTGCGATATCGCATATTGGCGACAATTCATGCTGGTTGCCGAATTGCCTTCAAACGAAAGGTTCACTTGCTGGACCTTCGCTTCCGCGCAAAATTTCGCCGTGCCGTCGGTGCTGAAGGAATCCACATACAAGATTTCGTCCGCCCACGTCATGGTCGGCAGGAGTTCGCGCAGGTTGGCCTTCTCGTTGAAGCCGATGATATAAACTGTAACCAGCGTAGGCCTTGATTCTTCGCGGGCGAAGTCCGGAGAGCTATGGGAGCGGGTTCAAGAAGTGATTCCGTGTAGCGGCTGCATGATTGACAGCAAAACTCCCGGCGGTCAAAATCCGCTGAAATGACCGGCCCAAGCGAGACTTTTCCGCAAACCAAGGTGCGCCCCATCCGTGGTGAAAAATTTCTGGGCGGCCTCAACCGCTTCCTGCCGCTGGGCCGCAAGTATCATCGCTTGCTCCGGCTCCTGAATGGCCAGCGCGGATTGCTGGCGATTCCTTTTGGTCCGTACCACGTGCTCAAGCCGGCGGCGTGGACCAAATCCATCACCACGCAATTGCTGCTGGGCGCGGACATGGCGGCCGAGTTTCAGTTGCTTGAGCCGTTTTGCCGGCAGTGCCAGAGCGGGCACTTGATTGATGTCGGGGCCAACATTGGACTTTACACGCTATTGTTCCGCGCTGCGTCGTCGCTGCCCATCATCGCCTACGAACCGCAGCCTTATCTGTTCAAACTGCTGCAATGGAACATCGCCTACAACCGCCTGCCCGCAGTGCAAGCGCGCAATCTGGCCTGCGGCGCGCGGCACGGCGAAGTCTCCTTTATGACCGGCCTCAACGGCGCTGTGGTGCCAGACGCGGCGGCTGTGCCCTGCGCAGCTACCGCGTCCGCCGCCAGCAGCTTGGAGGAAGAGGCGCAACGAACCACACAGGGCGGCGTGATGAAATTGCCCGTCACGACGCTCGATGAAGACCTGGCGGAAGTTTCGGAGATTGCCCTGTTGAAAATTGATTGCGAAGGTTTCGAGTATCAAATCCTCCAAGGCGCGCGCGAAATCCTGAAGCGGCACCGGCCGTTTCTCTTCGTCGAAGTCCACCCGGAGCAACTTGTGCAATTCGGCCAGTCCACGCAGGCCGTGCTGGATTTACTGACTCCGGGCTACGACCTGGAGTTCTGGTATTTTCAAATTGGCCGCCACACCTCGAAACTGGCGCGCAGCCTGGCGAAGTTCCGGCGGCCCAAAGCGCATCGGTGCGCCGACGCGGCGGAAATGCTGGCCGCCGCGAAAAGCATGCCAAGCCCGGCGCAGATTTATTTCGTCGGTCGGCCCAAACTGGCACCCTGATTTTGCCGCGCAAACTTCTGATGCCGGAGAGTTCGCCGGAGGTTGTCGAACGGTGGGGCCAGCCACATTTTTTTGAAAAGGCGAAGCAGCTCGCCGGGAGTGGACAGCGAGAACATGGAGAGGTCGGTTCCGTCCGGCACATACCAGTTGTTGTAACCGGTTCGCCGCACGAGCTTGTAGCCAAGACGGCGGATGAAGCGATGCTTCGTGTGGTTGTAAAAAAAGTCTTCCACCAAAATCAAAGCCGGTTGGAACCGGCTCAAACTTAAGCCTCGCAGCACTTCCACCTCCATGCCCTCGACATCAACCGAAAGAAAATCAATGTGCTGGATGCTGGCTTCGTGCAGAATGGAATCCAGCGTGCGCATCGGCACGCGTACCGTTTTCCCGGCCAGCGCGCAGTCCGGATCGGCATTGATCCTGGAATGAGCGTCACACAGAGCCAGATGCAAGTCTGCTTCGCCCGTCTGTTCCGGACCGCAGGCGGCGGCTTGGATAACGCGGCTGGATGGGCGCTGCTGGCGCAACAACTCGCACAGGGCAGGATTCGGCTCCACGAGCACACCCGACCAGCCCTGTTGTTCCAGGAACCAGGTCTGATTTTGCTCGGTCGGATGGTTGGCTCCGACTTCGACGAACACGCCTTTATTCTGCCGTTTGAAGAATTCCCACACGAGGCGACTTTCGCGGCAGTTAAGAGAATCCAGTCGCGTGTAGTCCGGCTCCGGTGGGTCGCAACAACTCTTTTGCATGGCTTCCACGCGATCAGGCTTGCCGCCGAAAATTCTGGGAAACCGCATTGATTTTCACCAGTGATATGTAACCGGACGTGGGGACAGATGTAAAGCGCAAACTCAGGCCACCAGTCCAAGCGCCTGGCAGACAGGATAATTTCTCGAATAACCAGCCGACGGCGCACGACCAACTGCAGGATGCTATGCTGTATAGTCTACAGCCTTCACGGCACATCAACCAGATCCAAACGGGAGACGCAAAACCTTCCACGTTCGACTTGATCCCTGCTGCTGTAAAGCTGAAGCAGCGGCTTGTTGCCATAAAAAGATGCCCAATGTGAAAAGGTGCTGGGGGGGCCAAGCACATAGTCGCACCCAGCCAGAGCGTGAAGGTCTCCCACCGAAGAGCCAGGACCAAATCCGACCGATAGCCCTGGGAACTCAAGTGCGTCACGTTGCTCATCGCTGCACACGAGAAAAGATACTTTGCGGCCCGGAAACTGATCCGCCAGTCCCTTCATCCAGTCTGCGTATTGCGCGATCGGGTAGAAATATGCCCCTGCCCTGAAAGTGCGATAGTCGCCCCAACGGATATGGACACCGACGACCACGTCGGCCTGTTGTCGCAGCCGCTGGACCACCTGACGACTGGCCTGCTCGAATTCCGCAATCGGCCGGAAATAGGGCCTTATTTTCTCGGCGTGCCGCTGCACGAGGCCGGGCGCTCGAAAGGTCCAACCGTTCACGAAGACAATCCTGGCGTCGCGGATTTTGGCTTGAACCTCCGGACCGTCGAGCGCGGTGATTGGCTGCGCCGGAGTCTGGCGCAGGGTGAAGACGGCCTTTCCGAAAATCGGGTGACGCTCATTCCACAAGCCGAACGCGCGGGCCAGGTGAAAGAAGATCCGCGTGCCGCGGATGGCGCCGCCAACGCCGGGAACGATGTCCAGCCAGCTTCTTCGCGTTGCGGGGGGATATTGGCAGTAAATGTCGTCCCGCGTTGCCTCGAAGAATCCGGCGTAGGAATGGAACGTGGGGTTGATGACGCGATGCCCCTGCTCCTCGGCCAGGGCAATGAAATTGGCGAACAGGATGATGCGATTCCCCAAGCGACCGCACCGGCCCGAGATGACAAAGAGCTTTTGATCTTCTGGAATGGGCTTCTTCGTGATTGTCATCGTGAAACGACTTTGTTGTTCGATTGGGTCACCCCGCGGTCGGCGTCTTCCGGCCCATTTCAAGACGTTGTCAAAGGCCCGCATTGCTCAGACAGGCCGCCTCGATTCAAGGACATGATGAGCGAACCAATAAATGGCCCGCCGGTTCCTGTAAAGGCAAATTGCTTTTAACGGCGCAAACCGCATCGAAACCTTGCTGGTGTTCCCGTAGGAAAATTCTCGCTTTCTTTAGCCAACCGCCAAAAGATAGGCGGCGAATGATAGAGTTCCTGCTCAAAGTCTGGGGTCTGGCCAGACCCTATCGGATGCGATTATTCCTCGGTGTGCTGACCGGCATCGTGACGGGGTTGGTGTCGCCGCTGGTGATCGGGACGGTCATGTTCGTCTATAGCGCCGTTTTCCCGTCACCGGACCAATCGGGGATGGCGCAGTTGCCGATGCAGAAGCTGCCCCCGTTCGTGCAGCAATGGTTTTATGCCGTGCGCCAGGCGCTGGAAAGCGGCGTGCAGGCACACCCGTGGATGGTCGTGGCGTTGATCGCGGCCATTCCGCTCATCATGCTTTTGAGCGGCTTCTTCGGCTACCTCAACGTTTATCTTCTGCAGTGGGTGGCCAGCCGCGCGGTCGCCGACATGCGCGTCCAGCTTTTCCGGCATTTGTTGGATTTGTCCGCCGGATTTTACAGCAAAAATTCCTCCGGCCAGCTCATCTCGCGGGTCATCAACGACACCGTCGCGTTGCATAACTTCCTGAACAATGCGGTATCCGTGGTGGTTCGCGACCCGGTTGCGCTGATCAGTGTGCTGGCTTTTTTATTGTGGCAACAGCCCGAGTTGACGCTCATCACCATGGTTGTCCTGCCGGCTGTCATCATTCCCATCGTTATCTTTAACCGAAAAATCCGCCGGTCCAGCCGTGAAGCCCAGAGGCTGATCGCCGAACTGACGCAAACCATGGCCGAATCCTTCACCGGCCACCGCATCGTCAAAGCCTACAACCTTGAACCCATCGTGACTGCCCAGTTCCAAAACGCCGCGCGCCGATACGTCGGCCAATACATGCGTATCGTGCGCGCCAGCAGCATTCCCGGGCCGCTCATTGAATTTTTCGGTTCCTGCGGTGTGGCGCTGTTGCTGGCGTACTTGATTTATCGGCCACAAGGCCATCCCAACCCCGCGATTTTCCTGCAATTGATTGCCAGTGTTTTTTTTATGTATCGGCCCCTGAAAAACCTCACGCAGTTGCAGAATCAAATCGTTCAGGCGCGCGCCGCCAGCGAACGCGCCTTCGCACTGCTGGATACGCAATCCACAGTCGTTGAACCCGTCCAACCGCGAAAACTCCAGGCCGCCGGCGCAGACATTCAGTTTGAACACGTCCATTTTTCCTATGGCGAAAAGGTGGCGCTGCACGACATCAATCTGGAAATTAAATCCGGACGACTCGTTGCCCTCGTCGGTGCCAGCGGCTCCGGCAAAACCACGCTGGCCAATCTGCTGCTCCGCTTTTACGACCCGACACAGGGTGCTGTGCGCATCGGCAACGTGGACGTTCGCGAAGTTTCCACCCACGATTTACGCAGCCAGATCGCCGTCGTTACCCAGGAAGTCATTTTGTTCGATGACACCATCCGCCGGAACATCGAATTGGGCCGGCCCGGCGCGAACAACGAGGACATTATCGCCGCCGCCAAACATGCCCATGCCTATGATTTTATCATGCAAAAACCGGAAGGTTTCGACGCCCTGATCGGGGAAAAAGGCGTGATGCTTTCGGGCGGCCAGCGCCAGCGGATTGCCATTGCCCGGGCCATGCTGCGCAACGCGCCCATCCTGGTGCTGGACGAAGCCACCAGCGCACTGGACACCGAATCCGAACGGGTGGTGCAGGCGGCGTTGGACGAGTTGATGAAAGGGCGCACGACCATTTGCATCGCCCATCGGCTTTCGACCGTTCTGCACGCGGACATGATTGTCGTGCTCGACCAGGGCCGCATTGTTGAAACGGGCAGACATGATGAATTGGTCCGGCGTGGCGGCGTTTACCAAAAACTTTACGAACTGCAATTTCAGTCATGACGTGAGCGGCATGGATGACGCGCCCAAAATTCTTGCCATCCAGTTCAAATACTTCGGCGATGCCGTGGTGATGACCCCCGCGTTACGGGCAATTCGCGGACATTTTCCGCAGTCCGAACTGCACGTGCTGGTGCCAGAGGAAATCGCGCCGCTATTTCAACATTTGCCGTGGCTCAATCGCGTGTGGCCGATGCCGCGCCGGCGCGGCAGCGCGAGCCTGACTCAAACCTGGCCGGTCATCCGTGCGCTGCGCCGCGAGCGTTTCGATCGCTCGGTGGACTTTGCCAGCAACGACCGCGGCGCGATTTCGAGTTTGCTCGTCGGGGCGCGCCAGCGGCTGGGATTGGATGACCGGGGCGGTTTTCTGGGCCGGCGCTTTTGTTACAATCAGCGCGTTCAATCCGCGCCGGTCACGCAGCACGAGTCCGCGCGTCTGGCGCATATTCTTTCCGCCTGGGGCATTGTGCCGTCGTCGCTCGAAGCTGAAATCCGTACCGACCCGGCCTTGAATGCGTCTGCGGAAAAATTGCTGCCGGCGGGCAAGGTCGTTTGCCATATCGCTTCAAGCCAGCCGAAAAAGGAGTGGCCGGTTGGCCACTGGGCGGCTTTTTATCAATTGGCCACCGGGGCGGGCTGGCGACTGGTCTTCACCACGGCCAGAGGTGCCCGCGAACAATCGCTGATGGATGAATTAAAAAAGTCCGTCACGCACGCGCCCATTTTGCCCGTCATAACCGACCTGGCCATGTTCCTTGCGGTTTTGAAGCGGGCGAAGGGATTTATTTCCGGCGACACCGGGCCGCTGCATTTTGCCGCCGGCCTGGGGGTGCCGACAATTGCGCTGTTTGGTCCCAGTTCTGCTGCGCAATGGGCGCCACTCGGCAAGCGTCACCACATTCTGACCGGCAGCTCGTGCGGTTGCAGCGGAGATTCGGGACTTTGCCACAGTGCGAGCCATTGCCTGGCGGCGATCTCACCAGCGCAGGTTTTTGCCAGTCTGCAATATTTTTTGAAGCCGGTGTAAAACCGCCTGCCGCTGCGCGTGTTTGCGACTGTTCAAAGTCGCGTGGCTGGGTTACTTTCTCCGGCGACATGGCTGACGCAATTCCCTATCTCGACCTGCCGGCGCAATTGCGCGGCGTCCGCAAGGACCTTGAAGCCGCCATCGCGCGCACTATTGACCATTGCTCGTTCTGCCTCGGACCCGACGTGGCGCAATTTGAAAAAGACTTCGCCCGATTTGTCGGCGCGGAACACTGCGTCGGCTTTAACAGCGGCACCTCGGCGCTGCACGTCGCCATGTTGCTGCTCGGCGTCGGCCCCGGCGACGAAGTCATCACCACGCCATTCACGTTCGTGGCGACGAGCTGGGCGATTTCCTATGTTGGCGCGAAGCCGGTTTATGTGGACGTTGACGACGCCACGTTCAATCTCGACCCGAAGTTCATTGAACGTGCCATCACGCGGCGCACCAGGGCCGTCATGCCCGTGCATCTCTACGGCCATCCATTTGATGTGGAGGCGATTTTGGCCGTCTGCCGCAAACACAAATTGCCGCTGGTCGAAGACGCGGCGCAGGCGCACGGCGCGAAATACCGGGGCAAAATCGTCGGCACCTTCGGTCAAATCTCCTGCTTCAGTTTTTATCCCGGCAAAAACCTCGGCGCCTGCGGCGAGGGCGGTGCGCTCGTGACCGACAACACCGCTTTCGACCGGCGCGCCCGCGGGTTGCGCGAGCACGGCTCTACCGTGCGCTATTATCACGACGAAGTCGGATACAATTACCGCATGGAAGGCATTCAGGGCGCTACGCTTGGCGTAAAGCTGAAACATTTGACGAAGTGGACGAACGAACGCCGCCGCGTCGCGCATCGTTACCACGAACTTCTAGCCGGCACGCCGCTGCAATTGCCGCGCGAAGCCGCTTGGGGCGAAAGCGTGTATCACCTTTACGTCGTCCGCCATCCGCGCCGCGACGAGCTCAAAAAACATCTCGAAACCAACGGCATCGGCTGTGCGCTGCATTACCCGTTGCCGTTGCATTTGCAGAAATGTTACGCGAATCTCGGTCACAAGCCCGGCGATTTTCCCGTTGCCGAAAAGGCCGCGCGCGAATGCCTCAGCCTGCCGATTTATCCCGAATTGACCGACAACCAAATCCTGCGCGTGGCGGATGTGATCAAGGACTTTTTCTGCAAGTAGGTAAACATCTCCCGTTCTTGTTCCAATCCATGACAAAAAGTGTCACCGGCCACCGCGAGTTTTTGCTGTCCATCGCTGATGCATTCTGCGAATAATATCCTTGTCCCGGCTCGTCCCGGATTGACCAGAAATTATGAAAGCAACAAAGACCAAAGACACCGCCACCAGCCGTTGGCTCTCGTTCCGGCCGGAAATCAAAGTCCTCGACTGCACCATCCGCGACGGCGGCCTGATGAACAACCACCATTTCGACGACAAAATTGTGACGGTGGTCTATGACACGTGTGTCGCGGCGGGCATTGATTACATGGAACTCGGTTACAAGGCGTCCCGCAAAAACATCAAGGCCGGCGAATTTGGCTGCTGGAAATACTGCGTCGAAGACGACCTGCGCCGCATCGTGGGCGATAACCCGACCGGCCTGAAACTTTCCGTCATGGCCGATGCCGAGCGTTGCGATTATCACGAAGACATTTTGCCAAAAAAGGACAGCATTCTGGACATGATCCGCGTGGCCACGTACATCCACCAGATTCCGGTGGCGCTGGACATGGTCAAGGACGCACACGACAAGGGCTACGAGACGACCGTCAACCTCATGGCCGTCTCCACTGTGCCGGAAAGCGAGCTGGACGAGGGGCTGGAAATGCTGGCTGCGTCCGAGGCGAAGGTGATTTACGTCGTGGACAGTTTCGGCGCGCTCTACAGCGAGCGGATTCATGAGTTGGTGAAGAAGTACCTGCATTACTGCAAGGTGTCGGGCAAGGAAGTGGGGGTGCACATGCACAACAACATGCAGCTCGCCTACGCCAACACCATCGAAGGCATCATCGAAGGTGCGAACTTTCTCGACGCCACCATGGCCGGTCTGGGACGCGGCGCGGGCAATTGCCCGATGGAACTTTTGCTTGCCTTCCTGCACAACCCGAAATTCAAATTGCGTCCCGTGCTCGACTGCGTTGCGAACCACATTGAACCGATGCGCGCCAAATTGTTGTGGGGTTATGACCTGCCGTATCTGCTCACCGGCATGTTGAACCAGCACCCGCGCACCGCTATCAAGTTCAAGGAAGCTGAACTGAAAGGCGAGAAGGGCGACATCCTCAAATTCCACGACTCCGTCACTGATCAGGAATGAATGGTTAAATACGTTTGCGTGCGCGCGGGCCATGGATCGAAAGCTGCTGAAAACGGTTGGGCGAGACTTTCTTGAAATTCAGGCAATTCGCGCCAATTTTTATCCTGTGAATCCGTGTCATCAGTGCTTGATAACTTTGCGTCTTGGTGTCTCGGCTGTTCAAAGTTAAACTGTCTTCATGTCGCACGCGGACTTTGTTCATCTCCATTTGCACACCGAGTATTCGCTGCTCGATGGCGCCTGCCGGCTGGACCGGCTGGTGGACAAGGCCCATGAACTGAAATTTCCTGCGCTCGCCATCACCGACCACGGCGTGCTCTACGGCGCGATTGACTTTTACCAGGCGGCGCGTGAAAAAGGCATTAAACCCATCATCGGCTGCGAAGTTTATGTTGCGCCGGGCAGCCGGCTGGAAAAGAAAACCAGCAGCGGCGGACGCGACGTTTATCACCATCTCGGACTGCTGGCCAGGGACGCGACCGGCTACAAAAATCTCATCAAGCTCACCACCGAAGCGCATCTCACCGGCTATTATTACAAGCCGCGCATAGACAAGGAGCTGCTGGCCGAGCACAAGGAAGGATTGATTGCGATGTCCGGCTGTCTCGCCAGTGAAATTCCCGATTTGATTACGAAAGACCAGTTGAACAAGGCGCGGGAGACCATTGACTGGTTCAAGCAGACGCTCGGCGCCGACAATTTTTATCTCGAATTGCAAAACCACGGCATCGCCGAACAGGCGAAGGTGAACCGGTATTTGATTCAATGGGCGAAGGAATTCGGCCTGAAGCTTGTCGCGACCAATGACGTTCATTACATCGAGAAAAGCCATTCGCACGCACACGATTGCCTGATTTGCATTGGCACGCAGACGCAGCTCGCCGACACCAAACGACTGCGGTATGAGCCGGAACAATTTTATCTGCGCACGGCGGAGGAAATGAAGGCGCTCTTTGCCAACACGCCCGAAGCGGTGAAGAACACGCTGGAAATCGCCGAGAAATGCAATTTGGAAATCGAGTTTGGCAAACTGCACTATCCAGTCTTTCATCCGCCGGAACATTTCACGCGAGAAGGTTATCTGCGGCAATGGCTGGCCGAAGGGTTGTTCCGCCGCTACACGATTCACGCCAAGGCGGATGGGAAGGAATTCATCGTCGAAGGCATTGACGACCCGACGCGGCTGCCGACGTATCAATCCTCTGTAGGAGACGACGTAAGGAGTCTCAATCCAAATCCGGAAGAAAAGTCAAAGCCTCCTCACGTCGGCTCCTACAAAGTCAACGATCCCGCCGTTGCCAACGCCGTCAAGGTCGTAATGGACCGGTTGCAGCACGAACTCACGGTCATCGAAAAGACCGGGTTCATTTCCTATTTTCTCATCGTGGGCGATTTCATTCGCTACGGCCACGAGCATGGAATCGCCTGTGTGGCACGGGGTTCGGCGGCTGGTTCGATTGTCACCTATCTGCTGGAGATTTCGAACGTGGATCCGATTCGCTACGGCCTGTTGTTCGAGCGCTTTCTCAATCCCGAACGCGTCAGCCCGCCGGACATTGACATTGATTTTGCCGATGACCGCCGCGCGGACGTGATCGAATATGTCCGCGAGAAATACGGGCGTGATTCCGTCGCGCAAATCATCACCTTCGGCACGATGGGCGCAAAATCCGTGGTGCGCGACGTGGGCCGCGTGATGGGTTTGAGCTACGGCGAGTGCGACCGGCTGGCTAAGATGATTCCGTTCGATTTGAAGATGACGCTCGAAAAGGCGCTCAAGCAATCGCCGGAACTCAAGGAAGCCTACGAGAACGAGGATGTCACGCATGAACTCATCGACACGGCGCTCGTGCTCGAAGACCTCGCGCGCAACGCGAGCGTGCATGCGGCGGGCGTGGTCATCGGCGACCAGCCGCTCGTGAATCTGCTCCCACTCAAACAGGACGAAAGCGGCACGCTCGTCACGCAGTACGCGATGAACCCCGTCGGCGATCTCGGCCTGCTGAAGATGGATTTTCTCGGGCTGAAAACGCTCACGGTCATCCGCAACACGTGCGAAATGGTCAAACGCACGCACGGCATCGAAGTGCCGATTGATCATCTGCCACTCGACGACGCGAAGACTTACGACCTGTTGAACAAGGCCGAAACGCTCGGCGTGTTCCAGTTGGAATCCGGCGGAATGCGCGACCTGTGCCGCAAATTCCAAATCAGTTCCATCGAACACATCACGGCGCTGGTCGCGCTTTACCGGCCGGGCCCGATGGAGTTGATTCCCGAATTCATCCGGCGACGGCAGGGCGAGGTGAAGATTGAATACGAGCATCCGTTGCTCGAACCCATTGCCCGCGAGACTTACGGTATTTTGATTTACCAGGAGCAGGTGATGCAGGCCGCGCAGGTGCTGGCCGGTTTCACGCTCGGCAACGCGGATTTGCTCCGGCGCGCCATGGGCAAGAAGAAGCGGGAGGAAATGGCCAAGCAACGCGCCGTTTTCGTCAAGGGTTGCAAGGAGAAAAATCACATCCCCGAGGCAAAGGCGAACGAGATTTTCGATTTGCTGGAAAAGTTCGCCGGTTACGGTTTCAACAAATCGCACGCCGCCGCCTATGCCGTGGTGGCGTATCAGACCGCGTATCTCAAGGCGAATTATCCGGTCGAATTTTTCTGCGCGATGATGACCAACGACATGGCGGACACCGCCAAGTTAAGTCAATACATCAACGAGGCGCGCGAGTTCGGCATCGAGGTTTTGCAGCCGGATGTGAACGAAAGCCAGGTTTATTTTGCGCCGGCGGAACGCAAAAACGCAGGACAGGTTTCCAGCCTGTCTCCATCTGAAAACAAAGAAATTAGAGACAGGCAGGATGCCTGTCCTACAGGAGGCATCCGCTTCGGTCTGGCCGCCATCAAAGGCGTGGGGGAAGTCGCCGTGGAAACGATTCTCAAGGCGCGGAACGAAGGCGGAAAATTCACTTCACTTTCGGATTTGTGCGAGCGGGTGGACGGCCGGACCGTGAACCGGAAAATTCTCGAAGCGCTCATCAAATCCGGCGCCTGCGATGGTTTCGGCCAGACGCGCGCCACGTTGTTCGCGCAAATCGAGCGCACACTGGCCCGTGCGGCAAGTATTCTTTCCGACCGGCAGAAGGGGCAGAGCTCCTTGTTTGGAGCACTGGAGGAAAAAGCGCCGCCGATGCCGGAATCCATCAGCAACCTGCCCGAATGGCCGCAGCACGAACTGCTCGCGCACGAAAAGGAATTGCTGGGATTTTACGTCACCGGCCATCCGCTGACGCCCTTCGCGCCGATTCTCGAAAAATACGCCCTGACCAACACCGCAAAGCTCGCGGAATTGCCCAATCGCAGCCTCACGCGCATCGGCGGATTGATTGCCGCGGTGCAAAACGGTGTGTCGAAGAAGAACGGCAAGCCCTATTCGATGGTCACGCTCGAAGACCTCGAAGGCTCCGTGCAGGTGCTGTGCATGAACGAAAACTACGACCGATACCGCGAGTTGCTCAAGCCGAACCGGGCCATCCTTGTCATCGGCGAGGTGAACACCGGCGACGAAAAGCCGAAAATTTTTCCACAGGAAATTTTGCCGCTGGAGGACGCGCCGAAGCGGTTCACCAAACAGGTGCATTTGCGCCTGCACACCGCGCATTTGAAGCCCGAACAACTCGAATCTGTGCGCGAACTGGTCGCGGCGCATCCCGGCAAATGCCCGTTGCTGCTGAGTTTTTTGCGCCCGGGAGGCGGGGTCATCTTCATGGACACAAATGAACGATTCAGCGTCACACCGTCCATCGAGCTGGAACAGGTGGCCAACAAATTGTTTGGCGAGGAAACTTACTACGCGAAAGTGGACGCGAGCCTGCCCGAACGCCAACCGCGACGCTGGGAACGCAAAAATGGAAACAACGGCGCTGGAGGGTAGCCCAATGAAAAGCCGCCGCGAATTTTTCAAATCGGCCGCCGCCATCGGCCTGCTCGGCACGGCCAGTCTGTCGCTGCCAGCGAAACCGGAATCGAAACTAAACGCAAGCACGAATGATGATGATGACCGTCGTTACTGGGTTTCCGTCGTAGAAAGACTTGCGCGGCCGGTGCTGGAAAATCTGGCGCGGCACGAATTGAGAAAAAAGATGCCGGTGGAGTCGCTGCCTGGGACGCGCCGCGAAAAATTCACGCACTTGGAAGCGTTTGGCCGGTTGCTGTCCGGACTTGCGCCGTGGCTGGCAGCCACTGGCCTCGACGGTGAAGAGCGGAAACTCCAACGGGATTTTTTGAGGCTGGCGCAAGTTTCACTTCACGTGGCGACTGATCCGCAGTCGCCGGATTTTTTGAATTTTTCAGAAGGCGGCCAGCCGTTGGTGGACGCGGCGTTTCTGGCGCAGGGTATTTTACGCGCTCCCCAAATTTTGTGGGAACCGTTGGAACCGCGCGGGCAGCGGCAAATCGTGGAGGCGCTCAAATCATCCCGCAAAATCCCCACGCCCGACCGGAACAACTGGGTGATGTTCGCCGCAACCGTTGAGGCCGCGCTGCTGGAGTTTGGCGAGCCGACCATTGAGGCGCGGCTTGAAGTGTGTGTCCGCAAAATGCTCGGCTGGTATGCAGGCGACGGCGCTTATGGTGACGGCGAGTTTTTTCATTTCGATTACTACAACAGCTTTGTCATCCATCCGATGCTGGTGGACGTGCTCGCGGTACTTCGCCGGATGGACAATCGGTTCGAACCGGCCTATGCGACCGTGTTGCGCCGCGCGCGGCGTTACGCGGAGATTCAAGAACGTCTTATCGCCCCGGACGGCACATTTCCTTCGGTTGGTCGTTCCACCACGTATCGCTTTGGCGCTCTGCAAACGCTCGCGCAAATGGCTTTGAGGCACGAGCTGCCCGGAAACTTGAAACCGGCGCAAGTCCGCTGCGCACTCACCGCCGTCATCCGCAGGATGATGGAAACACCCGGCACGTTCGATGAAAACGGCTGGTTGCGCGTTGGTTTCTGCGGCCACCAGCTTTTACTGGCGGAACAATACATTTCCACCGGCAGCCTTTACCTCTGTGCTGCCGGTTTGCTGCCGCTGGGACTGCCGCCTGTGGATGCGTTTTGGAGCGACCAGCCCGCGCACTGGACATCGCAGCGGCTCTGGTCGGGCGAATCGTTGCCCGCGGATCACGCGATGCACGATGAGGAAACAGTTGAAATTCCCACACTGAAGCGGACCGTTTCCAAGCCAGCTTGACCGGCGGATTAAGTGGACACCTGTTTTTACGCTCACCGTTCTCTTATCGGCTGCAAAATATCCGCAAACACTTCCCCCTTTTGGTTTCGAGCCAACGTTGCCTCGGCCGCACAAATGGGCGGAAAGATTGCCCGTCCGCTGCCGACCGGCGCCGTGTCACGCGGGAACTGCCGGCGCATCCACCGGCGCGGCGTTCCGGATGGGCGCGGTCAATCCCCGTTCAATCATCCTGGCGGGCAATTCCGGCGTCCGGTTCAGCTTGCGCCGCCGGAACGGACTGCTCAACAGCCGGAGAATATCGGTGAACTTCATGTGCCGGCCCAAGGTGCGGAGCAGCTTGAAGGTCTGAATGGGGCGGAAGAAAATCCGCCGGGCAAAGAGCAGCGCGTAGCCCTTTTGCCGCGCGCGGTTCACGACCTCGCTGGGCAGCACCGTCGGGTCAATGTCCGAGCATTTGAACCACTTGGCCCAGTCGCGCTCGTCGTCGAGGATGCCGCGTTCGAGATACTCGTGCCACAGCGGCGTGCCGCGATAAACACACAGGCGGTTGAAACCGAACGTGTCGAGCTTGAGCCGGGCACAGAAGCGGAAGCTCTCCAGAATGTCCTCCTCGGTTTCGCCGGGCGAACCGACCAGGAAAAATCCGTGCGCCCGTTCGATGCCGCAACGCTTGGCTTCGCTGACCGCGTGTTCGATTTGCTCGAGCGTCTGCCGTTTGTCGAGCCGGTCGAGAATTTTTTGTGTTCCCGATTCCACACCGAACGCGAGGAAGTTGCAGTTCGCCTTGCCCATGATGGGGAGCTGGTCCACCGCAACGGAATCCACCCGGCCTTCGCAGCCCCACTTGAACGCGAGCTTGTGGTCAATGATGTTCTGGCAAATCGCGCTGATGCGGTCCCGTTTCAGCAGGAAATGATCGTCCGTCAGATAAATCGAGCGATAGCCCTGGTCGTGGAGTTGCTGCATTTCTCCCAAAACATGTTCCGGCGACCGGAAACGCCATTTGCCGTTGGTCAGGGCGGGAATGTCGCAATAAATGCAGGTGTAAGGACAGCCGCGCGAGGTCTGCATCGTGCAGAATTTTTCCAGCGAAAGAACGGCCGGCACGTCGAGCGGCAATGATTCAATGTAATCAATCGGCAGCGTCGTCCGGTCGGGATATGGGAACTGGTTCAAATCCTTGATGATCGGGCGGGCGATGTTCTTGACGATTTTCCCCCCGTCGCGCCAGATGAGACCGGCCACTTTCGCCGGCTGGTCGAGATGGTCCAGATAGTCCGGCAGCAGTTCCTCGCCTTCGCCCACGCCCACGGCGTCAATGTAGGGACAATCTTTCAGAATCCGCTCCTGGTTCATCGTGGCAAAAACACCGCCGCAGATGATTGGAACATTGGGCATCACGTCCTTGATCACCTGCGCCATGCTTTTCACGCCCGGATAAGTGGTTGTGGACAGAAACGAGAGGGCCACGACGTCCGGCGGGTCTTCGCGGAGCGCCTGTGCGATGTCCGGCTCTTTCATCTTCGGGTGGCAGGTGTCGAACATCCGGACCTGGTGTCCATGCTTGCGCAGGACGGGTGCGAGCGTCTCGACGCCCAGCGGAGGAAACCCCATCACCTTGACCCGCGGGTCGCCCGGCTTTGAGCCGCCCAACTCTGCCGGCAGCAGGCGGTAGAAATTCTCATCATTGATGTAAATGAGGAATATTTTCATAGCAGTCGGCCTTTCTCAATTCGACGGTTGACGGGTCGAAGGCTGGCTGTGGCGACGCGGGAGCCTTCGGGGAGGGTACGCCAACCAACTCCGCCCCGGGCCAGCCGGCTCATGCTTGCAATCAGGTTCAATCGCGTGCGATGGTTTCTACAACGGAAACGGGCAAAATGAAACCCAAAACCCGCCACTCGGCAATCTTAAAGAAAACGACTGCAAAGTACAACTTTGCCTAATTTTAACGCTCAGGGCCGGAAACGCAACCCCTTTTTTTGGCAGTGAATATAGTTTCAAGTCAATTGGGAGGGACAGCGCGCTGCGCTGTCCGGGCCGCGTGCAGCGGCGCAACCATTTTTACATTGGCATCGTTAATATTCGTTGTCTTCCGCCCGCTGCACGCGGGCGGGGGACGCCGCAGCGCGGCGTCCCCACCAATGAAAATGATGCAATGCCTTTTGCCGGGGTGCTCCGGCAATGCAAACAGCATTGACCGCCCGGACATCCTTGAATATGAATCGGCGGGATGATTCTCGAAACCCTGGCCTTGTTCGTCGAGTTTGCCGTGCAAACGGTATTTCTTTTCTTGGCGCTCTGGATCATGATCAAGATCCAAAAGCTCGACTATAATTTCCCGGGCTTGCTGGGAACGGCCGCCCTTGTGAGCGGCTTGGACCGGGTTCTGGAGACGGTTCTTGGACATTTTGTCGGGATCTATCTGACCTGTTCCATTACCGCTCCGATTGACGTTACCGTGTTGATCATCTGCATTTCGAAAGTGACCCACGCGGATCGGGTGGATGTCATGTTCACCATCATGGTCGGCTGCGCACTGATGTTCGGCATGAACCTGTGGTTGTTCGGGGCGCTCCTGGGCGATTTGCGGCCATCTGCGGGAAATTCCGGGGAACTTGACACCGTCACGCAGCAGCCGCAAACAAACAAAGTTAATCAAATTGCCATCAAGACAAACCAGCCGGCTCAAAGCGCGCACCAGCCGGGCGCAAGCGCGCCAGCGGGTTTGGCAGCGCAACCGGCTCCGGCGCAGCCGGCTGAAGCAACGAACGGCCTTTTTTCCGTCAAAGGTATTACTCGAAACGGCCCAAATTCGGCGGTGACCATTCAAACCGGAAAGCGGACCTATACCATTTCGCTCGGCGAATCGGCCTTGACGCAAACGTCCCACGGCCCGGTCTCCGTGCGTTTCAAGGAACTGGGTGATGGCTGGGTGGTGCTGACCATCAACGGAGTAGAAACAAAATTGCTGTTCCACTGACCGGACGTTGACGTGGCACAGCCGGATGGTTGGCGTCAGGGGCGCCGTTCATTGATCGCATCCAAAATATCCGCAACCACCTCCGCCTTCGGCTTCGCGGCGATGGAAATTTCGCGGACAAGTTTGCCGGTCGTGCAGCCTTTTTTAAGGCCGGCGACCAGACGTTTGGCATGCAACCATTGGCGTGCCATGAAACAAAATTAACAAATCGCCTTCACGACGGCGGGCGCGACAAAGCCGTCAGTCGCACGCCAAATTGTATCGGGCAAGGATGTCGCGCTTGATTCGAACAGCGCGGCGTGTTGTCCCTGTTTTTTATTACGGCAGCACGTGTCCGGGAACGGAGCAGGTCGGAGCTTCGCCAACCCTGCCGATGGTGTATTTGCCGCCCGCCGGACACTTTGGAAGATTTCCGTTTGCGTCCAGTTTGATGTAAGGCTTGATGTCGGCCTCCGTAACGGCAGTTCCATTTTTTTTGCCTTTTTCCAAGGCCCACTCGTTTTTTGCCGCGTCAATCTGGCGGAGATTGTTGATGCAGGCGTTGCGCTGTCCGGCTTCCAGGGACGAAGCGGCGGTGGCTGAGGCTGCCGCGCCCGGCATGCGGGTCAACCGGACGCCTTGTGGCACGGGATAATCAAAATCGGCGGCGGCAAAAGTCTGGTTCATTTCAATGTTATTGTAGGTTGAAGTGATCGTGCCGCGGATTTTCGTTAGCACCGGTGCCGTTTGTTTCACCTGCGCCTTGATCAGCTCCAGTTGCCCCGGCGATGGGGTGGTGGTGGTGCCAGTGTTGAACGCAGCAAAAGCATCATCAATGTCCGCGTCGCTGATCGCTCCGCCAAGCGTGATTTGCCATTGCAAAATCATGTAGCTGGCTTTGTTCACCCAGACTTTTACCTTTTGACCCAGCACTTTTGCGGTGAGCGTGTAGCAATCCTGCCCGTTCGACGATTCGTCGTCGGTTCGCCCCAAGTCTTTGACGAGCTTGGTCATCATTCCTGACTCGCCAAAGAACTGTTGCGGGGTCGCCATTCCCAATCCCATCTGGCCGTTCATCCCCAAGGCTGCCAAGGCTGTATTGCTGTCCGGAAGCTGCATATAGGTGGCGCGAGCCCCTCTTTGATGAGGGTCCATGAACATGAAATTGCCTTCGTCGGACGACCAAAAGGCAAAGGTATTGGTTATGGTCATGCGGCCGACTTCCGTTTTCGAATCACCGGCGATGCGAAACAAGGCCGGCCGCGCCCGCTTGAATGAAAGGTCGGTTGTGTTCGTGACTGTCATGGGCATGCCCGGCGGACGTTCGCGTCGCATTCTTCTTGTTTGCCGATCGATTGGGATTCAAATCGGCGGCCGTGACTCGCGACAGGTCAACGAACACGGTGACGGTTACGTCCGCGCTGTAGCTCGTCAAATTGGTGTAAGCCTGATGCATCTTCATCAAAACATCCAGCGCTTCGGCGCTTTGCGTGGCAGATGGCGTAGGAACCTGCGCGGCGGGATTTCCCTTCGCCGCTTCCACTTTCGCCCTGTGCTTCGAATAAAAATGCCAGCCGCCACCGCCCAAGGCTGCAAACACAACAATCACCGCCGTAATGACCAGAACATTCCGCAATGTGTGCGACTTCGCCCGGATTGGTTGCGCGCCCGGCGCGCCGGGAAGTTGTCTTCCACCGGAAAGGGCCGCGGTGCCTTGCCTTGTTGACAGACCGGGCGGCGCCTGCGACGAATGGCCAGGTGGCGGCGGTGGCGCAGCCGCAGACCCCGGCGCCTGTGGCACGATAATCGCCTGCTTGCAAGTCGGGCAATTGACTTGCATGCCGGAATGGCTCGTGTCGCACAGGATGTGCTGGTTGCACTGCGGGCAGTAAAATTTGAATTCAGCCATAACAATTTTTGAATCGGTCGCCAAATGAGCCGGTCTTTTCAGTTGGTATCATCCCATCGAAACCGTTCTCCCGGAAATTTGCAAGCATTGGAATCTGCAAAACGACGACGAAATTGTCATCGAAATAAGCGCAACTTTCACCAACATCAAACACGCTTATGTCGGATTTTCCCATCAAGGCCACCGCGCTTTGATTGCCTGTCCCGCAATGCGGGATCCGCCACTACTTCTGCCTTCGGCTTTGTGCGGCACAGCCCTGTTTGCCTTTTGGGAAAACACACTCAAGCTGCCGGTTTTGACGCGACCGCGTTGCTTCGGCGTCGGAAACCCAGGAAAATTCCGGCCCCGCCCGCCGTGGCCGACGGCAGCACATGCTTGAGATAATCCTCCGCTGCCGTCGCCTCGTGCTGCGCCCACTCGCCGCCGCGCTTCACTTCCTCCTGCGCGTGTGTCATGTCGCAGCCCGCGAGTTTTCCATACGCGAGCAACGCGATGACCAGCGCGCTGACGACCAAAATGAGACGCGTCAGCTTCCGGAAAAACCAGCCGATGCAAAAACCCGCCACATAACTCGCGCCCATCTGCGCGTAAATGGGGAATGGTTTGCCCCAGTTCCAATGCGCGCCGGCCGGAGCGCCCGACGGGTTGGGTAATGTGATGCCCGAGGCGCTGGCCACCACGTTGTTCGTTTCGTTTTGCGGCGGGCCGTTCTTGATGTCGGAAAACCACAACCCCAAGCCGGCCACGACCGCGGCAAGTGCCGCGAGAACAGATTTGGAACGCCATGGACCATCACCATACCAACCAGTGAAAACGCCAAGGACTTTTTGAACAAACGCGTTCACGCGCTTCTCTCTCGAATCGCCGCCAGAATCTCCGCCACGACTTCGCCCTTCGGCTTGGCGCCAAGATTGCCTTTGCCGTGAACGCGCACGCTCACGTTGCCCGCTTGCAGGTCGCGCGGGCCGATGACCAGCATCGTGTGCACTTTCGCCTCTTCGGCGCGCTGGATTTTGCCGTTAATCTTGTCGGTGCCATAATCGCCTTCGGCGCGGACCATGTTCGCCCGCAACTCAGCCGTGATTTTCTTCGCGTAATCCACGAGTGGTTCCTCCTCGCCGATGGTCATCACGCGCACCTGCTCCGGCGCGAGCCAGAGCGGGAAATTGCCGGCGTAATGCTCGATGAGGAAGCCGATGAACCGCTCGTGCGTGCCGAGCGGCGCGCGATGGATGCACAACGGCGTCTTGTCCGTGTTATCCTTGTCGCGATAGACCAGGCCGAACTTCTTCGGCACGGCGAAGTCCACCTGATTCGTCGCCAGCGTGAATTCGCGGCCGATGACGCTCCAGACCTGCACGTCAATCTTCGGGCCGTAAAACGCAGCCTCGTTCGGAACTTCCTCGTATGGAATCTTTGAATCAATGAGCGTCCTGCGGACCATGTCTTCGGTCTGTTTCCAAAGCTCAGGTTCGTTGACGAATTTGGCGTTGTCACCGGTCAGGCGCGCCGGATCGTGCGTGCTGAAGCGCATCACAAACTTTTCGATGCCGAAAATCTTGAAATATTTCAGGTACAAATCGTTCACCGCATTGAACTCCTGCGCGAACTGCTCCGGCGTGCAATAGATGTGCGCGTCGTTCATATTGAGTGACCGCACACGCATGAGGCCGAACAGTTCGCCCGACTGTTCGTAACGGTAATTACAGCCGTACTCGGCCAGCCGTAACGGGAGGTCGCGGTAACTGCGCGGTTCCGCCGCAAAAATGCGGTGATGATGCGGGCAGTTCATCGCTTTGAGGTAGTAACGCTCGACTCCGTGTTTTGGATTATCGAAAGCTACTTGTTGGAACATTTGAACTTTCAATTGCCGCTGATCGTCTGGGCTCAACCCCGCAAAAAAATCCTCAGCCGTTTTTATCGGTTCCTGTCCTTTTTTAAAACTCTCTATCTTCTCTTTGTGTCGCTCGTAGATTTCTATATTTTTCTCACGCGCGTGTTTACCGATTAACGTCAAAATCGAATCTATCGTTGGCCACTCTCGCAACTCCATCGGGGGAAACATTGACTCCGCGTAAAGAATCGGCAGATGACCGGAAGTTAAATACATTTTCTCCCGCGCAATGTGCGGCGTTTTCACGCGCACGTAACCGGCGGCGAATTCCGTTTCCTTCGCCAGCTTTTCCAGTTCCTCGACGATGGCGGTGCCTTTCGGCAGCCACAGCGGCAGGCCCGGCCCGACGTATTCGGTGTCAATCGTGAACAGGCCCATCTCCTGTCCAATCTTGCGATGGTCGCGGCGCTTGGCCTCTTCGACCATTTTGAAATACTCGTCGAGCTGGGTCTTGTTCTTGAACGCCGTGCCGTAGATGCGCTGGAGCTGCGGGTTGCGTTCGTCGCCCTTGTAATACGCGCTGGCCACGCTGGTGAGCTTGAACGCGCCGATGTTGCCGGTGCGCATCACATGCGGCCCGGCGCAGAGGTCAATGAAATCGCCGTTTTTGAAATAGGTAATCTGCTCGCCTTCGGGAATTTCTTCGAGGTTGCCAATCTTAAACCTGCTCGGGTTGTTCGGACGCTCGCCCAATCCGCCCAGTCGGCCGCTTTGCGAGTCTTTTAAAGCCTGCTCGCGCGTGACGACGATTTTCTCAAAAGTGTGGTTGGCCTTGATTTCCTTTTTCATCTCCTCCTCGATCTTCGGGAAATCTTCGGGCGATATGCGATGCGAAAGTTCGACGTCGTAATAAAATCCGTTCTCGACTGGCGGCCCGGCAGCAAATTGCGCGTCCGGCCACAGGCGCAGAATGGCCGTGGCCATGACGTGCGCGGCGGAATGCCGGAGGCGTTCCAGCTCGGTCATTCGGGCTCGGTCGTCCAGAGTTTTACGTTCGGATTCCATAGCTTTCTTTTAACGCAAAGGCGCAAAGATATAAAGGCGCAAAGTAATTGAGAATTGTTTTCTCCTGGCGGCTTCGCGTCTTTGCGCCTTTGCGTTAATATCACCTGGCGGTCTTCCAAATCACGAGCAGCGCGCCGAAGCCGCAGAGCAGCAGCGCGCTCACGGCCACCGCGCCGCTGTCGGCGTATTGCGGCAGGAATTGCAGCGACGCCGCGCCGACCGCCGGACCGAGGCAGTTGCCCGCGCCGATGGCCGCTTCGTGAATACCGCCGTGTTCACTTTTGATTTCACTCGCGTCCATCGAGTAAAACAGCGACGAGTAATAAATCAGGCCGATGGCCGCGCCGAAGAAAATTTGCGCCACCAGCAGCACAGCCAGACTCGGCACGATGAGAATCACCGTGAAGGAAACGACGAGGCAGCCGAACGCCGTCACGAGCCAGCGAAAGCGGTAATGCCAGCCGGTCCAGGACCACAGTACAAGAAATATGCCGAGCCGCGCAAAGCACCAGAGCGAACAGGTGAATCCGGCCAGCATCGGCGAGAGATGCAACCTCACGGCGAGGCCGGGAATGACGGCAATGAACGTGTTGATGGCGATGTAGGCGAACGGGTTGGCAAGCCACGCCATGCGCAGAAATGTCCTGGCCTTTGCCGGCGATGGCCGATGGGGATCGGGTGGCGGAGGCGCGGCGGGCGGTTTGTTGACGGCCAGACGGGCTAGTTCGGTTGCGTGATTTTGCAGCCAAAAGGTCAGGGCAAGCTGGACGAGCGCAACCCCGATGGGCAGATAGAAAATGCTTCGGAAGCCGAACGTCTGGATGAACGTGCCGCCGATGAAAAACGCAATCGCATTGGTCACCGCCCAGGTGATGTTGTACAGGCCAACGGCGCGCGGCACGCCTTCGGGCGTTTCACCTTCGCTGACGAGCGCCTCAATCGTCGGCCAGATGAGGCACATGCCGAGGGTGACGATGTTCGCGGCGAGAATCAGGCCCGGCGCGGAACCGAGTTGCGAACCGACGGCCAGCCCGACGAGCATGATGCCGAATCCGAGTTTGAGCGCGGTGAAATAACCGCAGCGCCGCGCGAACCGCCCGGCCTGCCAGGAACCGAACATGTAAGCCAATCCGAGCAGCGCGGCGAAGGCGAGGTTGTCCTTGTCACTGAAACCAAACCGCGCCTGCATGAAAAAGTAGAGGTAGGTGAAAAAAAGCACCGTGGCGAAGGAGTTCAGTCCCTCGATGGTGTAACAGGCGGTTTTGAAGCGGAGCCCTTTGTTAATAGTCATAAAGTCCGCTGTCCCGCGTGTAACCGCCGCCGCCCGCGCCGCCTTCCTCGCCACCCATGAAATCGCCAAGCACGTCGCCCATGTCGGCCTCGATTTTTTCCGGGTCTTCCCCGGCTTCAAGCCGTTTGATGGCCACGTCCAGTTCCTTGGGCACGGAACCGGGCGGCATGAGGTCCTTCATTTTCTTCATCAGGTGCGCCATGTGACGGGGATTGTTTTCGTCCAGATATTCCATGTCGCGTTCCATCTCGGCCATGGCGCGGGCGACGCGCGGATCGCCGAAATCGGGCATGGGCGGATCGTCCGTGGCATCGGCATCGGTTCTGGCGGATGATTCCTTCAGACCTTTGGTCATGGCGAAACGGCTGACCTGCTTGGACATTTTTTTATTGCCGCATTTGGGGCAAACCGGCGGGCGCACGGGATTCACGCGCTTCGAGAGGAAGCTGAAAATCCGGCGGCACTTCGGACAGGCGAATTCGTAAATCGGCATCGGAATTTACGATTCACGATTCACGATTCACGCGCCAGAAAATAATTTACGAGCCTGGCGAAAATCCGGCAGGCTCGTAAATCGAAAACCAGATATCGCAAATTACTTCAGCCGGTCGAAATTTTTCTGGAGAATCTGCCAGGGCTTCAGGCCTTTGACCTTTTCCATCGCGGCCTTGTTGATGTCGGCTTCCTTCGTGTTCTTGGTCGGCTTGCTGACCTTGTAAAAAATGCCGAAGTAACCGGGGAAATCCGTGCCGGCGAGCTGGTAGGCGGCCACTTCGTCGCTCACGTCGTGGTCCTTCGGCACTTCCTTGAACATGCCGCCCTTGCGCGGGTTCGCGGCGTCGAACGCCCCTTCGTAAAATTCCACGCATTCGCTGAGGCATTCGATGAAACTGAAGCCGTCGTGGTCCATCGCGGCTTCCATCATCGCCAGCACGTGGTTCGGATTCGTGGACGTGGTGCGCGCGACGAACGAGGCACCGGCAGCGATGGCCTGTTTCATCGGGTTGATGGGATAATCCCCCGCGCCCCACGGGTCGGTCTTGCTCTTGAAACCGAGCGGCGACGTGGGCGACGTCTGCTTTTTCGTGAGGCCATAGACCCAGTTGTCCATGACGACGTAGGTGAGCTTCACATTTTTGCGCGCCGTGTGGTTGAAATGATTGCCGCCGATGGAATACGCGTCGCCATCGCCGCCGAAAACGAACACGTGCAAGTCCGGCCGGGAGAGCGAAACGCCCGTGGCAAAGGGCAGCGCGCGCCCGTGGATATAATGCACGCCGTGCGCCTGCACAAAATACGGAAACCGGCTTGAACAGCCGATGCCCGCGACGCTGACAAATTCCTCCTGTGCCAGCTTCCGCTTTTCAATGAGCTTGAAATACAGCGCGAGCACCGAGAAATCGCCGCAACCGGGACACCACGTCGGATGATCGGCGGCCAGTTCCTTTTTCGTCAGTCCCTTGCGCTCGGCATCGGGCGGCGGCACTGCGGCGGGAACATCCACACGCGCGGGACTTTCGGCAATCGTTTCGCTCATAAAATTTACAACTTTAATGTTGGACGGTTTTGGCGGCCTGGCCGTTCGATGACAATTTTAGCTTAACCGCAGCGAGGATTTCCTTCACCTTCCACGTCAGGCCGTCGGTCTTGTTGATGCCCCGGATCCGGGGGTCGCAATAGCGGGCGCGCAGCATGCCGGCCAACTGCCCGTAACCGTAAAACCCTTCATCGTTCATCTCCACGACGAACACGTGGTGGAAGCCGGAGAAAATGTTGTCCAAGCCGTTCGGCAGCGGATTGAGATGTTTGACGTGCAATGACGAGATGCTGTCGCCGGCGGCGCGGGCGCGATCCACGGCCTCGCGAATCGGGCCTTGCGTGGAACCCCAGCCGACGAGCAGGACGTTGCCCTCCGGCGGGCCGTAAACCTTCGGTACGGGCAGCGTCGCCTGGAGGGCCAGCAGCTTCTTGCGTCGCTTGGCGACCATGGCCTGATGCAGCTTCGGCGAGCCGGTCGGGTGACCGGCTTCATCGTGCTCGAGGCCGGTGGCAACGGGATATTTGCCGCTGGCAATGCGCGTGCCGGGCGCGACCCGCGGGGTCACACCGTCCGGGGCGGACAAATCATACGGCTTGAAATCAGGAACCATCGTCAGGTCGGGCGAAATGTCCTGGCAGACTTTTTCGAGGTCCGGTTGCGGAAACGCCTCGATGCGCGTGGCGATGGCCTGGTCGCTCAGAATGAAAACCGGGACGTTGTATTTGCGCGCGATGTTGACGGCCTCGATGGCGGTGTAAAAACAATCCTCGACGTTCGCAGGTGCGAGCACCACGCGGGGCGAGTCGCCGTGGCTGCCAAAGCGGGCGATGTTCAGATCGGATTGCTCGACGTTCGTCGGCAGGCCGGTGGACGGGCCACCGCGTTGCACATCCACCACCACCAGCGGCACCTCGGCCATTACACCCCAACCGACCGATTCCATTTTGAGAGAAATGCCCGGACCGCTGGAACCCGTGACCGCGACACGCCCGGCATAACTCGCGCCCACAGCCATCGAAACGGAAGCGATTTCGTCCTCGCACTGGACGAACGTGCCGCCGTATTTGGGCAGTTCGCGCCGCAGCAATTCCATCACTTCCGACCACGGTGTGATGGGATAACCCGCGCCAAAGCGCACTCCCGCGGCAATGAAACCGTAACCCAGCGCTTCATTGCCGTTCATGACGACCTGATGGCCTTTACGTTTGAGGCTGGGGGCAAACTGAAACGTCTCGAGCAAATCGCCGACGGAATACGAATTGCCCGCGTGGAAGGCCACGAGCGCGTTGCGGACGATACTCTCGTCCTTGCCGCCGAAACGCTCGGCAATAAGCTTTTCAAGTTTCGGCACGTTCAGGTCGAATGTTCGCGCGATAAGCCCGAGCGAAAAGATGTTTTTGCCCTTGTCCTTGGCCGTGCCGCCGATGGCTTCCACGGTCAGGGTGGAAATGGGAACACCAACGTGGCGGAAATCTTTCTGCCACTCCGGGTTTGGCACAACGTGGTCGGAATCGTAAAGGACAATGCCGCCCTTTTTGAGCGAACCGATGTGATCTTCGTAGGAATGCTGGTAAAACGGGAGCAACACGTCGGCGTCATCGCCCGCGCTCAACACCTCACCGGAGCCGATGCGCACCTGGAAAATCGAGGGGCCGCCGGAAATCGTGGCGGGGATGGTCATGAACGTCATGACCTCCTGTTCGCTGCGGCCGGCGAGCCGAGCCAGAAAACCGCCGATGGCCTGGATGCCGTCCTGCGAGTTGCCGGCGATGCGGATTACGACCTCGTTGATCCGTGAAACTTTCGGCGCGCCGCCTGACGAGGCGGTTGCGGTTGCATCACTCATGAAATCCTCATGGTTAAAATTTTCTGCGACGCAAGGTGAACCGGCGACCGAACCCGGATCAGCGCGACACCATTGCCACGTTCACATTAAGCACTGAAGATGAACGTGTCAAATTCTAATCTACGATTTATCCTATTTACAATCAATAAGTTACAATTTACCACACCGACAGGTTTTTCACCCTAAAGATGCTGATAAGTGTCATTTATGAACTCCGGTGACTTGGAAAAATTATCTTTTCGGCTGAAGCCATCTGTCGCTTGCGCAGGACCGCCATTGTGCGTAGCGTCCCTTTGAAGATTTGCATGACTTCGCAGGAGCCATACGACGACGCAATGTTTGATTTCAGCCGCGGCGATTTCGACGGGGCCATTGCCGGGCTCAGGGCCGTGCTGGCGGCTGAACCGGCGCACTTTGAGGCGCAACTCACCCTCGGCATGGCTTATTACCGCCGGGGCGATTTTGCGCCCGCGATTGCCGAAGGCCACAAGGCCGAGCATCACGGCTTGCAGGCGAAAATTGAATCGTGGCGCGCCGATGCCAAGACCAGCCCATCCGGCGCAAAACTCAGTGATGAGCCTGAATTGCAAATGGCCAGGCCCAAACCGCCGCCGACCGTCATATTTCCAAATCAGCCGTGGAAAAAGAAAAAGGCCGACACTGACACCCCGGCTCCGGGAATCCCGAAGCCAGACTCAAAAATATGAAGACCGCCTACGAACTTGCCATGGAACGACTGGGTAAAATCGCGCCCACCGTCAAACTCACTGCCGGACAAAAAAAGCAACTGGCGGAGCTGGATTCGCAATACGCGGCAAAGCTGGCCGAGCGCGAAATCGCGTTGAAGGACCAGATCGCCAAGATTGCCGCCACCGGTGACTTCGAGAAGGTCGAAACACTACAGCAGCAATTGGTCGGCGAACGCAAGAAACTTCAAGCTGAGTTGGACGAAAAAAAGGAACGGGTGCGGCAGGGACAGCCGCAGCCGCAAGCTTGAGCTTGCGATTTGGAACCGTCATCGACTGTTCTGAATATCGTTTGCCAGTGTTTTGAATTCTTCAACATTTACTCCATCTCGAGTGGCTCGAAAACCGTAGGCAGGGCAGCTCGAAAAGATGAGTCCGGTCGGTATCCACGCCACTGGCACCACTTCATGCAATCGTCGCCGCCTGTCCATTCGAAACCAGACAAGCTGCTGCCCAGAGCAGTCCAGCCACAATCGGAACATTTTGTAAACAGAGAGACAGAACGGGGTTCCGCTGAAATGAAGTCACAGTCGTGTTTTTTATAATTCAACAGATAGTTGCATGGTTTATACGGGCAAACACAAGGGTGTTTGCCCGGTTTTCAAGTCTAATTGGCCTGAGCAGTTCGATGAGCGCGAACCCGCGTCTTCCCCACTGGCCGGGGTTTTCGATTTCTCGTTTTTCCTAAAATCAGCCCAGAAACTTCAATCAACTGTGGTTGTTGTCCAACGTCAATTATTGGTGCTGCTCAAGATGAAGAACTGCTGCTTGACGCCGGAGGTTACCGCGTTGGTCCCGATGAACGTGAAGGCGGCGCTGGCACCCGAGGTGCTCACCACATTGGTCGCCACCGCTGTCCATTGGCTCAACGGCGTCGCCACATTCGTGCTGGTCAGCAGGTAATACGTGCCGCCCGACTGGCCGTTTGTCCCGTTGATCACCACGTTCTGGTTCCCGTTCGCCAGACTGAAATTGGTGATGGCCGGCGAGATCGTCGGGATAATCACCGTCGGCACCACCGAAATGGTGCCATTCAGGGCAAGGGCATTGCTCCAAGTCACACCCGCCCCGACGACGGTCAGCGCGCTGCCGTTGGCCAGCGCCTTGTTGAACAAGGTGAAGGTGTCACCCCCTTGGAGTGCCGAACCGAGGTTGGTCACCGTTACGGTGCCGGTGCCGGCGTTGGTGAGCGTGCCGCTCACAACCGCGTTATCGTTGGTCAACGGGGAACGGTTAACCCTGACATTGACATTCCCCGCCAGGGTCAGGTTGCTGTTGAGGGTGAGGGTGCCAATGGAGGCCGCCCCCGGAGCGAGCACACCGCTATTGATGGCAACGGGGCCGTTAATGGTGCCAATGCCCGCGAGAGTCGCATTCGAGTTCACAGTGACGCCGCTCGCCGCGGCAAGCTGGCCGTTGACCTGGAGTGTGCTGTTGGTGATGGTCGTCGGCCCTGTGTAGGTCTCGGTGTTGCTCAGAATCAACGGGCCGCTGGCGTTGGTGCCGTTACCGGTTATTGTTAAACCACAGACCGCACTAACACCATTAGTAAGGTCGCTGATGACACCCGAGAAGGTGGTCTGGGCGGTGTTGGTCACTTGGAGAGGCCGGATGGTATAGGTGTTCGAACCGTCGTTGCCATTGAGGGTGAACGGCCCCGAGAATGTCAGGTTGTTCGTGCCGCCGAGGACCAATGTCAAATTGTTGGTCCCGCTGGGATATTGGATGGAATTTGTGATGGTACGGGCGCCGCCGAAGGCGAACACCGCTCCGCTGCCGGTTATGTCGCCATCTTCGGGAGCGATCCACAACGGGCCAGTGCCAATCGCGTTATCAATGCCGAATCCAATGGCACCCGCGGAAGGTCTTGTGCCACCGGTATAGGTATTTGCGCCGTTGAGAATCGTATTGCCGGCGCCCCGTTGAATAAGCCCCCCGCTGCCGGAGATGACGCCGTTATAGGTTTGGTTGCTGCTCCCGTTATAGGGAGCCAGGATGATCACGGACCCATTGAGCGCCAGGTTCGCATTATACGTTGTGCTGGCGATAATCCGGACCCGCTGATTGGTGGTGGTGTTGCCCGGGCTCGGATTCAACGTCAGGGTTTTGTTGGTGGTGCCCGATAAATTGCCGTTGAAGACTCCGGCGTAAGTTCCGAGGCCATCAAATTGAATAGTGAAGTCGTCAGCAACAATGATATCGCTATTGATGCCCGAACTTGAACTGCCAGCCGGCACAATTTCCATGTTGCCACCGGCCAAGGTCAGCGGGCCAGTGCCAAGACCGCTGAGATTTTTGAGTTGAAGATTCGCACTCGCGTTGCTGATAATGGTGCCGCCGGTGTAGGTATTTACATTGCCAATCTGCAACTGAACGGGACCTGAGTAAATCAAATTGCCCGGACCGGCGAAACTGCCGCTGCCTGAGAAAACGTAAGGACCAGTAACAGTATTACTTACCGTAACGGAAGCAGCGCTTAGATACGGGCCCGTTAATGTCACGGCCCCGCCTCCATTCCCCCCGTTATCACCGAAGCTGACGGGATCGCCGAAATTGAATACTGCCGCGTTGTTGTTGGGGTCTAACCAACTGGCATGGTTATCCAAATCCCAATTGATATTGACACCCCCCGCCCAGACCAAGTTGGTTGCCGTCACCAAGGTCAGCGAATTGGTTACTGAATTCGTGCTACCCCCACCGTCGGAGATTATGATGTAGTAACCATTTGTGTCCGAAAGCACATCATTGGTCCCCGCCGGGGAGATGACGAGGGTCCTGGTTTGGGAACCTGAAATATTGCCGCCATCAATGAGGTTGGTGCCATTCCGATACCATTGATTGGTCATATTAACCCCAAGGGCGTTGACGAAAAAGGCGCAGGAGCCGTTGGTGGGAACAATGACTGGCACAGGTTGTAAAGTAATGCTTGGGGGATTGGTGACCGGGCTGCTTTGGCCGATAACCTGGATGGAAGAAATATCCATCGTGCTGACCTGTGACGCACTGGATGAATTGCGCCAACCAACGGCCATGCCATCAAAACTGGTTGTCAGAAGGGTTGTATTTGTTGCATCCCCCTGTATTTGGCTGAAGATCGGCGTGCCTCCAATGCCCACCCCGGGGTAAAGAGCATTGCTGAATGTGAGAGAACTTGGCGTATCCATGGTGATCACGAATTGCAACGTGTAAACCGAACCATTCGTAAGGGTGACACTTTCCGTCGTGGTGCTACCAAGTTGCGTGCCACCGGGATTGTTGAACGCCTGGCTGCCGCTGGCGTTCGAGAAGAGCAAATCCTCGTTCTGCGATGTCCCCGGGACGGCTGTCTGGCTGGCACGGGTAAAAATTGACGCTTTGCCGCTCCAGAAGATTCGGCCAACGTAACCTTGCCAAAACTGTGTTCCACCACTGTTAGCAGGAAGATTGGTGTTGACGCTCAACACGACGTTGCCTACATTGGGGGCGTGTCCGCCGGAGTTGAACAAGCCGATGTTTATGGTGGCATTAGCCGATTCGTTGCTAGTGGCACTCGAAAGAATATTAAGCGTGTTTGTAAAAACCACTCTGATATCAATGTAATCGCCCACCGCTGACAGCGGGGCCGGTGAATTGGTCCACAAGGCCAAGAATTCATTCACAATGCCGCCGGTGAGCGGAGTGGTCATTGAAAGGTCGTTCGCACTGATGGTGTTTGAACCGAGAGCGAGACCCTGTTCCGTCTGATAGCTGGTGGAAATTGCGGTGGGACTGGTTGGCGTCTGGTCAACAGTGCTGCCGTTGCTGAAATTATCGGAGAAAAAGGTTTGCGCCATCGCGCCCAGCGGAGCGGCGGCCAGAAAGATTGCAAGGGAAACGCGGGGGTCAAGGATTTTTTTCATGGTGATTTAATGGTTGGTTACTAATGGTGTGTTGTTCAGGCGCCGGTTTTGAAATTGCGCAAAATAATATATCAAGGTTGAAATCCGGCCATGATGATTCGGAAACCGGCTGGATCCTCACCGGGGCCTTGGCCAGCCGGACTGCTGCCTGCATTAATTGGATCCCATAACTTTGGGTCGAAGGGCGCATGAGAACTTACCGTGTTATTTCCTCTCACAGTTACAAACCTTACATGGCCATCGGCAAAAAGGACATTCACACCGGCGGGCTGGCCGCCGGTCTTGTGGCTCAGACCGCTAAAGGTTTGCAACAAATCGGTGGACTCACTTAAGTTCAAATTCACGTCAGTCGTTTTGAGTGGCGCAGGTTCATTAATCGCGGATTGCACAGGATCGCCGGGATTGGGACTCGTGAAAGTCATTTTTTGCGCCGTTAACTGTGGCAGAGTTACAGTGCCATAGGCGGTGCCTAAGGACTCGGTCGCCTTCGCCTGTGGATAATAATCGTAAGAGCAGCGAACATACGGGTTACCGTCGAATTGAGGATCAACCGTGGCAATGTCGGTCGGAATCGAAGGCCAAGGCCAGGTTGTTCCTCCGCTGTTATCTGAGTAGGTAGCGAAATAGTAATTTCCACTCAGGACGCTGGGACAGTAAAAAGCATTCGGGTTCGCAATGGCCCCGCTAAAGAAAAGTAGGCCAAGCCCATAAGGCCCCTCGGTGATTACCTTGCTCCCGATACTTTGAATGCGACAGGCCTCATACGTCTGCCATGGATTTCCAGGGTTGCTGGTAGGAGGGCAATCTTTCCAACTCCGTTGAGGAAGGAAATCACTATTATCCCCGGCATACACGTACGTGGCGGCGCCAATTTGTTTCAAGTTGCTCGCACATCCGGCCCGCCAGGCTTTCTCCTTGGCGGCAGCCAGGGCGGGCAACAATAGCGCCGCCAGAATGGCAATGATGGCGATCACCACCAGTAGCTCGATCAAAGTGAAGGCGCGACTGAAGCCAGCCTTCCCTCCGGCCTTTTCAAGGCTGGACCTGCCATCACGAATCAAAGATTTCCTTTCCGTGGAAAAATTTATCATAACAATTCTAACTATTTTACCTGCCTGCATATTGTCCTTTCGCCTTGCATGTCATGGCATTCATTTTGTTCATGACGCAGAGCTGACAAATGCCGTTGCAATCCATCGCCCGTCCGAATAACGGCATAAAACACCTTGATTTGTTCGGGCTCAAACTATGTATGGATTACTGGTGCAAACTAGCACCGTTGTTGTGTGAAGGAAAGCTGTTATTTTCAATAAGTGTTGCAAAAACACTTGAAAAAAGTGCACTTCTGTCTTATCCTTCCTCTCAATCCATGTTAAAGAAACAAAGACGCGTCCTGCTGGCGCTGGGCTGGTATGACTACCACCTGCATCAAGGCATTGAGAAATATGCGCGGGAACATGGCTGGCATCTTTACACCAACCTGGCGCGGGAAAAAGTAATCCCGTGGGGCTGGGACGGGGATGGCATTCTCGCCTGGCTCGGCGCCGATGACGACCTCGCCGGATTTGTCCAAACGGTCAAAAGGCCGACCGTGAATTTCAGCCTGCGGCGTCCGGAAATAAAATTCCCCCACGTGCTGGAAGACCACGCCCACGCAGCGCAACTGGTTGCCGATCATTTTCTCTCACGCGGATTCACCAACTTCATGTTTTACAGCGACTCCAACAACTGGTCATACGAAGAACGCGGCCAAGGTTTCATAAAAGCCCTCGCCAAAGCCGGACGCACCTGCACCTGGTTGCGCTGGCACCAATCACCCGCCTTTGCCACCGGACGCGAGGAGTGGAAACGCAAACGCCATTGGCTAGGGACCCAGTTGAAACCGGCGACAAAACCACTCGCGCTGTTTGCGGCCAGCGACCAGCAGGCGCTCGATGTGCTTGAATCGTGCGAAAGCATCGGCATTTCCGTTCCCGAAGAGATCGCCATCGTTGGGGCGGAAAACTACCTTCTGGCACCGGATGCCTTGCACACACCCATCTCCAGCGTGGATACCAACCTGGAAATGTTGGGCTATCGCGGGGCCGAACTGCTGGATAATTTGATGAACGGCAAGGCGCCGCCGAGCGAACCCATCCGCATCCCTGCTGCCGGTGTCGTGGCGCGCAAGAGCAGCGACATTCTGGCCATTACGCATCAAGGCGTGGCCAAAAGCTTGCGTTACATATGGGAACATGGACACGAACCCATTCGCATCATGGATTTGACAGGTGTTGCCGCGATGTCGCGACGCGGATTGCACAAGGCGTTTTTGGAACATCTGGGAAGGACTCCCGGCCAGGAACTCCAGCGCGTGCGCATCGAACGCGCAAAAAAACTCCTTACTGAATCCAGTCAAAAAATTGAAGTCATCGCCCAAGCTTGCGGCTACCAAAGCATCAACAGCTTCTGTGTGGCTTTCAAACGCGTCACCGGGATGTCGGCCAAAATTTTTCGCGAAAAGTCCGGCGTTAAACCGAATTTCCCTGTTTGACATCATTAAAAGCGATGATGACAGCGGACAAGCCCTGAATTAAATCGCTGTGATAGTGAACCCCGTTGTTGGTTGTGCCGGTGCAATTCCCTTCTTAGAAAAGAAGGATATTTGCTCTTTTGCTGCCCCTGTCAGGCGGGTCCGGCTTGTCCTCAATATTCTGCACGATTCCCGCCTGCCAGTCCCGTCCTTGCAAAATCACCGGCGACGAGCCTGACGCGCAAACCGATCTGGTCCGGCCCAGGCGGATCTTTGCGAGCACGATTTCCCACAGGCCGGCCGTTTCAGGCGGCCAATTGACCAGCCCCCACCGAAAGGAAAAATCGCGGAGTGCCCAATTTTCAAATGAGTTTGCAAAAAAAAGATGATGACAACCTCAGAAAGCAGGTTAGAATCAAGAACATCAGCAGAGTAATTATTTAGAGAACAGTAACAAAATCATCAGAAAGAAATGTTATGAAACGTTTATCTTTGATTGCATTGGCCTTCGCCGCCCCGATAGTCGCCATGGCCCAAGTGTTCAGTGACAATTTTACAGCGGACAGCAGCCTTGCGTCTCCGCCTTGGTATAACATGAATAACACCGCCAATGCGTCAGCAACTCTCGTAAGCGGTACGGGTTTGGAGCTAAACGTGAGTGCCGGCACTGGCAAAACAGACCAGGAATTTGGGCAATTCTCACCCACGCCGATTACACTCAACGCTGTGGGAGACTATATTACTCTCACCGTTGGTTTTACCTCTTCCGATATAGCCGGGAATACCGGCTACCTGCTGGCGGGCCTCTACAATGACAATGGAACAACGGCGAGTGGAACCCTGACTGGTACGGCCACCGGTGGCGCCACCGCAGCTTGGCAAGGTTATTTTGGGGATATGGGATTAAACACCTCGGCTGGCAGTTCAACTAAGTTCTACAGCCGGCAAGGTGGTGCCACCGATGCCAACGAGTTGGCTTACTACTCATCAATGACAGCTAGCAGTTACACTCAAATAGGCAGCAGCATTGCAAACACGTTCAATGGCAATTTAGCCAATAGTACGGCTTACACTTTGACTTTCACCGTGACAAAAAGTGCTGTCGGTCAAGACACCGTCACTGCCGCCATCACTTCAGGAGCTACAGCAGTGTCTCCCACGACCACTGGTGAATGGACCTTTATAGATGCTTCTGGCCTTTACAATACTTTCAATGAACTTGATTTTGGCTTCTACGGTAAAAATGCTCTTATAGACGGCACCTTAACCAACGTCGAAGTCACGGATCAAATTACGCCGATTCCCGAACCTTCCACTTTTGCGCTGGCGGGTCTGGGCATGCTCGGTTTGGTGTTCGCACGCCGGATGCGCCGTTAATATCCGTTGTAATTTTCTTCGCGACAGGCGCTGGAGATAAATTCCAGCGCCTGTTTGGCTTTCAGCCCTTAACATGGCAATCAGCCAATCACAAAACAATCTGGCCTGGCTGCTGGCGACCGGTCCGGAGGCATCGCTGCGAGATGGCAACAAGGCAGCAGAACTCGCCCGGCAGGCGGAGCAACTTTCAGATGGCAATCATCCAGAGATCCTCGACACGCTGGCGGCAGCGTATGCGGAAACAGGACGATTTCCTGAAGTGATCCAAGCCGTCAGGCAGGCGCTGAATCTTACCGCCACCAAAAACAACAAACCTCTGGCCGATGCCCTCCAAGCCCGGCTCAAACTGTATGAAGCCAATTCCCCTTACCACGAAAAACCATAGTATGCGTCTGAGGCGGCATGTATTTCACGGCGTGGTCCCTCAGTCACTTACAAAAAAACAAAACCCCGGCCAGGAGCGACCGTTTTTACTCGTCACACTGCGCGGGTTTCCCCAATCATGCGTCTAACCGCATGAGTCGAAGATCGAGGGAAAAAGCACATGCCGAGCGTTCAAGCGCGACCGTTTCGCGGGGGTCCGGAAGTCGTCCGGCTGCCCGGCCTGACCGCTGGACGGTCCTTGGCGTGTGTATTTTTCTGGCGGCGATCACGTTTGCCGTTTTCGGCCAGACACTGGGATACGACTTTGTCAATTACGACGACGGGGAATACGTGTATATAAATCCTTTCGTCCAACAGGGTCTGACCTGGGAGGGATTTCGCTGGGCGCTGACTTATGGCAACATCGGCCACTGGCACCCGCTGACCTGGCTCTCCCACATGCTCGACTGCCAGCTTTACGGATTGAACCCCGGCGGCCATCACCTCACCAATGTCCTGCTGCACACGGCGGCGGTGATCCTGCTTTTCCTGGTGCTGCGGCGGATGACGGGGTTCCTGTGGCGCAGCGTGTTTGTGGCGGCGGTGTTTGCGATTCATCCACTGCGGGTGGAATCGGTGGCGTGGGTGGCGGAACGCAAGGACGTTTTGAGCGCGTTTTTTTTCATGCTGACGCTCGGCGCCTACGTCCGCTATGTGCAAAGACGGTCGAGCGTTGAGCGTCAGGCATCGAGCGCACAAGCCGTTTCAGCCCTCGACCGTCGACGTTCGGTCCTTGATTATGGTCTGGTGGTGGTGTGCTTCGCCCTGGGCCTGTTGTCCAAGAACATGCTGGTCACGCTGCCCTTCGTCCTCCTGCTGCTGGATTACTGGCCGTTGAACCGTCTTCCCGGCTTCTCTCCCCGGATTTTGCTCCGGCGGGTGGCCGAGAAAATCCCGCTGTTGGTGCTGACGGCCGGATCGTGCGTGGCGACGGCCCTGGTTCCGGAGAAACTGATTGCCGCCGATAAGCTGCCATTCGGATTGCGGATGGAAAACGCCGTGGTGTCCTACGTCACCTACCTATGGCAGATGATCTATCCATCGGGCCTGGCATGTCTTTATCCCAATCCCACAAACGATCTGCCGTTCTGGCAGGTGGCCGGGGCCCTGGGGTTGCTGCTGGCCATATCCGGAACGGCCTGGGCATTTCGCCGGACGCATCCCTGGCTGGTGGTGGGCTGGTTGTGGTATCTGGGGATGATGATTCCGGTCATCGGGATTGTGCAGATATCCAACTACGCCCATGCGGATCGCTACACCTATCTGTCGCAGATTGGCTTGTATGTGTTGCTGACTTGGGCGGCAGCGGATTGGTGCGCCGGGTGGCGTCAGCGCCGCGTGGTGCTGGGCGGCCTCGCCACGGCCATACTGGCAGCTTTGATTTTCTGTGTGCGCGCGCAGGCTGCTTATTGGCGCGATAGTGAATCGCTATGGACGCGTACGCTGGCCTGCACCTCCGGAAATTACACCGCCTACAACGACCTCGGCAACACGCTGCTCCAAAAGGGCAGCGTGGACGAAGCGATCGCCCATTTCCAAAAAGCGCTGCAAATCAATCCCCATTCCGCGGAAGCCTACATCAACCTCGGCAACGTGCTCATTGGAGAGGGCAAGGTGGACGAAGCGATCGCGCATTACCGAAAGGCGCTGCAAATCAATCCCGACTACACGGAAGCCCACTACAACCTCGGCAATGCGCTGTTCCAAAAGGGCAGCGTGGACGAAGCGATCGCGCATTACCGAAAGGCGCTGCAAATCAATCCCGACAGTGCAGAAGTCCGCAACAACCTCGGCAACGCGCTGCTTCAAAAGGGCAAGGTGGACGAAGCGATCGCGCATTTCCAAAGGGCGCTGCAACTCAAACCCGACTACGCGAAAGCCCACAACAACCTCGGCAACGCGCTGCTTCAAAAGGGCAAGGTGGACGAGGCGATCTCCCACCTCCAAAAGGCGCTGCAAATCACACCCGACTACGCGGAAGCCCACAACAATCTTGGCGACGCGCTGCTCCAAAAGGGCAAGGCAGCCGAGGCGATTGCCCATTTCCAAAGGGCGCTGCAAACCAGACCCGACTACGCCGAAGCCCAGAATAACCTGGCCTGGGTGCTGGCAACCTGTCCGCAGGCTTCGTTACGCAACGGCAACCAAGCGGTGGAACTGGCCCAACGGGCGAATCAGCTTGCGGGTGATGGAAATCCGGTCGTTCTTGACACCCTGGCCGCCGCGTACGCCGAGGCCGGGCGATTTCCCGAAGCGGTGGCAACCGCGCAACGCGCCCTGCAACTGGCCGGGACGCAGTCCAACACCGCACTGGCCAAGGCCCTTCGATCGCAGTTGAAGCTCTATCAAGCCGGCCTCCCATTCCATCAACACTGAACAAACGCCTTAAAGATCTCATCAAAATGTCCCGACAATTGATAGTATGCATCCAGATGGAGACCACGCACCCGGCATGGCACTGAAATTGAGAACGGAAGGTTAAACACGACCGGCTCACGACTGGTGCCTTCCTCGCTGATTTTTTTCCAGCCCTCAGGCTGCGCCTGGACTTCCGCAGGTTCGATGACGATCTCCTGCGTCTCCAACTTGTCTTCGGCCAGCATCCGCCGCACCAGATGTGCCGCACCATTGCGCGTTGCTGTGGTGGTCTTGGTCTCTGGCGTCGGTAACGCGATGACATTGGGCAAGCCTTGCAGCAGCAGTTCCAGTTGGTGTTTGTCCAAACCTTTATTGCGCTGACCGCCGAAGTAATGGCGGATATACTGGTCGAGCTTCTGACGCGGCAGCCGGTTCTCCACCTCCAACGCCACGACCCGCGCACTCATCTCTTTATACTTTTGGGAGCAACGCAGTGTCGGTCACGCTTCTCTGACGCGAGCCTGAAACTTTTGTTCAATCGTGACGAAACTTTTTTCTGAGCGCCGATACCAGTTCTTTTTCGACCGCACTTCCAGCCCGTGATTCAACGCGCTGAACCCTTCGCCACGCAAACTTACTCGTCCATTTTCACTTACCGGCCAGGTGAAACGTCCTCGCTCCAATCGCTTAGGCACAGACCCACAGCCCCGACCCGTCCCAGTAAAGCACTTTGATCCGGTTCCGCCGCCCACTGGTGAACACGAACAGGGGCCGGACAAGGGATCGCTTTTGAGTTGCTCCATGACGATGCGATAAGGCCGGTTGAAACTGCCCCGTAAATCTACTGGCGTGGTGGCAACCAGCACCCGCGTTGCGCTGGTGACACTCAGGCTGGCAGCGCCCGCAACAGTGGGGCAACAGTTGCAGGAGCGAATCAGTGACAGACATTTGAAGTCAAGCGTGGTTGAATCAGACTGTGAATGGAATCACGAAATTTGTCCGGTCTTCGTGGAACCGGGATTGGCTCTTCGGACTGCTCTTGGTTTTCGCCACGCTGGTTGCTTACCTGCCGGCTTGGAATGGAAAACCGATCTGGGACGATGACCGGCATTTGACCAGGCCGGAGTTGCGTTCGGTGGAAGGCTTAGGTCGCATTTGGACGCAACCCAGCCGCACAGCGCAATACTATCCATTGGTTCATACCGTCTTCTGGGTGGAGCACAAACTCTGGGGCGATTTGCCCTTGGGTTATCATCTGGTCAACATTCTGCTTCATGCCTTTTCAGCACTGCTGTTGCTGAAGATCCTGCGACGGCTTGAGGTGCCGGGAGCATGGCTGGCAGCGGCCATTTTTGCCTTGCACCCGGTGCAAGTGGAGTCGGTGGCGTGGATTTCGGAGATGAAGAACACATTGTCAGGCGTTTTTTATCTCGGCTCTGCGCTGACTTACTTGAAATTTGACCGGACCAGAAACGGGAGATTATCTGCCATTGCCTTGGGATTGTTCATCCTGGGTTTGTTGTCCAAGACCGTCATCGCGACCCTGCCAGCGGCACTCCTGGTGGTTTTCTGGTGGAAACAGGGGAGGTTGTTTTGGAAACAGGATGTACAGCCGCTGGTTCCATTTTTTCTGACCGGGATTGTCTCAGGGTTGTTTACCGCCTGGATCGAGCGGAAATTCGTTGGTGCCGAAGGCCAATCCTTCGACTTCACCGTCATTGAACGATTTCTCATTGCCGGGCGCGCATTCTGGTTCTACTTGGGGAAACTTCTCTGGCCTGCGCATCTCGTCTTCATCTACCCCCGCTGGAATGTCAGTGAGGCAGTCTGGTGGCAATATTCATTCCCCGCCGCGGCGTTGCTGCTCTTGGCAGCAGTGTGGGCGCTGCAAGCGCGGTGGCGCGGGCCGCTAGCTGGGCTGCTTTTCTTCGCCGGGACACTATTCCCCGCGCTGGGCTTTTTTAATGTATATCCGTTCCGCTTTGCGTTTGTAGCTGATCACTTCCAGTATCTGGCGGGCGCGGGTGTCATCATTCTTGCCTCAGCCGGCATCGCACGGCTGTTGGGCCGGTATCGGCTTTGGGGACGACCGAGCGGGAATGTGCTGTGCTTGACGCTGTTGACGACATTGACATGCTTGACGTGGCGGCAATGCGGGATGTATTCCGACATTGAAACACTCTGGCGGACTACCATTGCGAAGAATCCGAACGCTTTTCTGGCCTACAATAATCTCGGCACCATACTCGCTTTGCAGGGAAAAATTCCCGAGGCCATCGCACAATTCCACCGGGCCATTGAAATCAACCCGGACTATACTGACGCTCATTACAATTGGGGGAATGTTCTTGCTTTACAGGGGAAAATGGCTGAGGCCATTGTGCAGTACCAGAAAGCCGTTGAGCTCAACCCTGACTACGCGGAGGCGCATTACAATCTGGGCGTGGCGTTTGGGATGCTCGGCCGGCTGGACGAAGCTGTCGGACAGTATCGGAAAGCCATCAAGATCAAGCCCGACTACGCCAACGCTCACGGCAATCTGGCCAATGTTCTTGCCGCTCAAGGCAAGCTGGATGAAGCCATTGCAGAGTACCAGCAAACGTTGGAACTGGTGCCCAAGTCCGCCCAAGCCCACTTTAGATTTGGCCAGGCGCTGCAAACGCAACACAAATTTGAAGCAGCGGACGTGGAATATCAAAAGGCCTTGGAATTGGAACCCAGGCACCTGCCAGCCCACCTCGGTCTGGCCTGGCTGCTGGCAACCTGTCCGGAGGCCTCGCTGCGGGATGGCAACAAGGCAGTGGAACTCGCCCGGCAGGCGGAGCAACTTTCCGGTGGCAACCCTCTGGAGATTCTCGACACTTTGGCGGCGGCTTATGCCGAGGCGGGACGGTTTCCTGAAGCGATCGAGACAGCCAAGCAGGCGCTGGACCTTCCCGCCGCCCAAAACAACCAACCTCTGGCCGAAGCGATCCACAATCGGCTCAAACTTTATGAAACCCACATCCCCTACCACGAAAAACCGTAGCTTCCACTGCGTTTTCATCAGGGACCGCCGAGCAGGCGCGGTCACAAGTTTGCCCCGAAAGGGTGCAGGCGCCAGGAATGACCTGACGTTTGAAAATTCACGTGATTTAATCAGGCCGTGAGTTCAATCAGGAAATCCGCGCAAGCCCCGTGGGGCTGGAGCTGGCTTCTGGGTTTGGCCCTGGTCGCGGCAACTTTTGTGGTGTACCTCCCCGTGCTGCACTGCGGGTTCATCTGGGATGATGACAGTCTGGTAATCAACAATCCCATCATTAAAAGTCCCGACGGCTTGTACCGATTCTGGTGCACGATGGAAGCTCCTGATTACTGGCCGATGACCTCAAGTACATGGTGGCTGGAGTGGCGGCTGTGGGGAGACCATCCCTTGGGTTACCACATGGTCAATGTGATGTTGCACGCGCTGAATGCGGTGCTGTGGTGGCGGATATTGGCAAGGCTCGGGGTTCCGGCGGCATGGTTTGCCGCCGCTCTGTTCGCCGTGCATCCCGTCAATGTCGAATCAACGGCATGGATTGCCGAGCAGAAGAATACGCTCGCGATGTTTTTTTGCGCCTGGGCGCTGCTATGGTATGTCCGATTCGACGATACGGGACATCGGCGCTGGTACTGGCTGGCACTGGGTGCATTTATCCTCGCGTTGTTAAGCAAGACTGCGGTAGTGATGGTTCCCTTCCTGCTGTTGGGTATCGGATGGTGGCGCCGGGGAAGGATTGATCGCAGGGATGTGCAGCGCAGTCTCCTGTTTTTTGCCGTGGCGGGATTGCTGGGCTGTGCCACGTTGTGGTTTGCGCCCCTTCGGGCTGTAGGGGTGGATGTGGTACGGCATGACAGTTTCTGGTCACGGCTGCCCGGGGCGGGCTGGGCTTTGTGGTTCTATCTTTACAAGGCGGTGCTGCCGCTGGATTTGTGTTTTGTCTATCCGCGATGGCAGATCACCGCGCAGAATCCCCTGTCGTATGTGCCGGGACTGCTCATATTGGCGGGATTGCTGGCCGGTTGGATTTGCCGGCGACGTTGGGGCAGGCCATGGTTGTTCGGCTTTGGTTATTATTTGATCATGCTTTTCCCCGCCTTGGGCTTCGTAAATATCTATTTCATGCGGTATTCTTTGGTAGCCGATCACTACCAGTATTTTTCCCTCATCGGCCTCATCGCGCTGGCGGTCAGCGGGGGCATTGCGATGGTTCGGCGCATCGGAAGAAGTGGACGACTTATCGGCTGGCTGACCGGCACGGCCGTGCTTCTGGCGCTGGGCGCGGGTACCTGGAAACAAGTGCACATTTATCGCGACGAGGAAACGATCTGGCGGGACACCTTGACCAAGAATCCAAACGCCTGGCTGGCCCATAACAATCTGGGGCTCCTCCTGAGGCAGGCGGGCCGGACGGAGGAAGCGTTGGAGCACTACGAACAGGCGCTGCGGATCCAGCCTGATTCTCCCGAGGCGTGCAATAATGTGGGGGCCATTCTCTTGGATCTGGGCAAGCCAACCGAGGCAATGGGGTATTACGAGCAAGCGTTGCGTCTCAACCCTCGCCGGGCCGAGGCCTACTATAACTTGGGAACCGCCTTGGCCCAACTGGACAAGAACGAAGAAGCCGTCAGCTACTACGAACAGGCGCTGCAGATCAAATCCGATTATTTCGAGGCCCACAATAATCTCGGGAACATTTTGTTCCGATTGGGCAGGGTATCGGAAGCCATCGGGCATTATGAGAAAGCCATCGAGCTCAAACCGGACTACGCCGAGGCGCACTACAACCTGGGCGTGGTGCTGATGTCGGCTGGCCGGTTGGAGGAAGCCGTTCAGCAATTACGGCGGGCACTGGCATTAATGCCGAATTCCCCCCAGGTTCACTACAAACTTGGCCTTGCTTTGCAAACGCAATGCAACTTCAAGGCGGCGCTTGCCGAGTATCAGCGGGCGCTTGAACTGGATCCCCGCCATTTGTCGGCCCACCTCGGTCTGGCCTGGCTGCTGGCAACCTGTCCGGACAACTCGATACGCAATGGTGAAAAGGCGGTGGAACTGGCGGAACAGGCCCTGGGACTTACTGGAGCCGAGTCGCCGCAAGTGCTGGACACTTTGGCGGCGGCGTATGCGGAGGCAGGGCGATTTCCTGAAGCGATCGAAACGGCCAAGCAGACGCTGAACCTTCCCGCCACCAAAAACAACAAACCATTGGCCGAGGCCATCCAAAATCGCCTCAAACTTTACGAAACCAATTCTCCCTACCACGAGAAACCGTAGCTTCCCCTGCGTTTTCATTGCGGGGAGCCTACCAAGAGAACGCGGCCACCGGTTTGCCTCGGACAAGATGCCGAAGCCAGGAATGACCTGACGTTTGAAGATGCACGTGATTTAATCAGGTCGTGACACCAATCAGAAAATCCGCGCAAGCCCCGCGGGGCCAGGATTGGCTTCTGGCCGGCCTGTTGCTGGCCGCCACGTTCCTGGCCTATCTCCCGGCCTTGCACGGGGGCTTTATATGGGATGATGATGCGCATTTGACGAAAAATCCCTGCATTGTCGGCCCGGTCGGGTTCAAGGGAATCTGGACAAGCAGCGCGGCAACTTATTACCCGCTGGTGCTGACCAGCTTTTGGGTGCAACACGCGCTGTGGGGCCTCCATCCCCTGCCATATCATCTAGTCAACATCGCCATGCATGCGGCGTGTTCGCTTCTGCTGTGGCAGGTGTTGCGTCGTTTGAACGTGCGCGGCGCATGGTTGGGATCCGCCGTGTGGGCGCTGCACCCGGTGCAAGTGGAATCGGTGGCTTGGATCACCGAGTTGAAGAACACCCAATCATGTTTGTTCTACCTGGTGTCAATCCGGTTTTTTTTGAAATGGTTGGACACCAGAACATCGGCGGACGGGCGACACATCGGATGGGATTACGCACTGGCGCTATTGGGCGCAACGCTGGCCATATTGAGCAAGGCATCAACGGTAATGCTGCCTGTCGTGCTGGGCTTGTGCTGGTGGTGGAGGGAAGGCCGGTGGCGCTGGCGGAATGGCTTGTGGCTGGTACCATTCTTTTTGATCTCGACGGTGGCCAGTGGCTGGACGATTTGGGAACAACAATTCCATTCCGGGGCATCAGGTCCTCAATGGGAGCAGACCTGGCCCGAGCGGCTGGTGGTCGCCGGCAAAACAGTCTGGTTTTATCTGGGCAAATTATTATGGCCGCATCCGTTGGTATTTATTTATCCGCGTTGGACAATAGATGCGACCCGGCCCATGGCGTATTTGCCCGCCCTGGCGGTCGCCGTCACGCTGTTTGTTTTATGGCTGAACCGGAATGGCTGGTTGAAACCGGCCTTTTTTGCGTTTGCATATTTTGTGGTCTCGCTCTTTCCGGTGCTTGACTTTTTCAAGGTCTATTTCTTCCGTTACTCATTTGTGGGCGATCATTTCCAATATCTTGCCGGCATTGGCCCACTGGCGTTGGTGGCAGCGGGAATGGCCACCGCCTTCAGCTTTTTGCAGAAGGGAAAGCCGCTCCTGGAAGCCGGGTTCCGGACCGCTCTGTTGCTGGTGCTGGGGGTGCTCACCTGGCGGCAATGCGACATGTACACTGACCTTGAAACCCTCTGGCGGACCACTTTGGACCGAAACCCGGACGCCTTTCTGGCCTACAACAACCTCGGGAGCATCCTGTCGGGAAAAGGTCAGATGGAGGAAGCCATCGCTGATTATGAGAAGACCCTGGATATCAATCCCAATTACTTTGAGGCTCGTAACAATCTTGGCAACGTCCTCTTGCGCCTCGGGCGGCCGGATGAAGCGCTGGACCAGTTCAGACAGGCCGTGGCAATCGCGCCCGACTCCGCGACTTTGGATTATAATTTCGGCAATGCTTTGCTGGAAGCCGGACAACTGGACGAAGCGACGGTCTGGTTCCGTAAGGCATTGGATCTCCAGACCAATTATCCGGAAGCTCACAACAACCTCGGCGTCACCCTGATGCGCCTCGGGCGGCTGGACGAAGCCCAAACGCATTATCAGCAGGCCCTGGCGCTTAATCCCAACTATGCGGAGGCGCATTTCAATTTGGGCTGTATCTTCGACGAGCAAGGCAAACCCAAAGCGGCTATCCAACAATACCAGCAGGCCATTCAAGGCAAGCCCGATTATGCTGAAGCTCACTATAATCTGGCCCAGGCCCTCCTCAAACAAAGCCGGCCGGATGAAGCCGTGGCGCATTACCGGAAGGCCATCGAAATCAAACCCGACTATGCCGATGCCCACGGTAATCTGGCCAATGTGCTGACCGTCCAGGGCAAGCTCGACGAGGCCATCCGGGAGTATCAGCAGACCCTGGCGTTGGTTCCTGATTCCGCCCAGGCTCATTTCCGATACGGCCAGGCGTTACAGGCCCAACGCCGTTTCCCGGCGGCCATTGCCGAATATCTGAAAACCCTTGAACTGGATTCGCGCCATTTGCCAGCCCGCATCAGCCTGGCCTGGGTACTGGCCACCTGTCCGGACAATTCGCTGCGAGATGGTCAGAAAGCGGTGACACTGGCAGAACAGGCCCGAACGCTGGCCGGAATTGAGTCACCGCAACTGCTCGACACCTTGGCGGCGGCGTATGCGGAGGCAGGGCGATTTCCTGAAGCGATTGAAACGGCCAAGCAGGCGCTGAACCTTCCCGCCACCAAAAACAACAAACCATTGGCCGAGGTCATTCAAACCCGGCTCAGGCTATATGAAGCGGGCTCTCCATTTCGGGACACCGGCCTGACATCTTCTCCCACTCACCCAAGCCAGCCGTGATTTTCGTTCCTCCGGGCAGGCCGCTAAAATTCGAGCTGCGTGAAGCAACGTGTCCTGGGAACAGCCACAGCTAGGGATACATCAGCCGGAGAAAGACGGAGCCGTTGCTTGGATTGATGGGGATAAAGATTTGATTGTTGTTCGTGGAACCCGGCACCGTCGTCCAATTGGTGCCCAAACTATTGGTCTGGATTTGCAACCACCAGCCGAGATGGTCCTGCGGCCAGGACAATTGCAATTGGCCGCTGCTGACTTGCATGACAATATTGGTTGGCACGGCTGAAGGCAGCGGTGTGGCGCTGGCTTGCAAAGAGTTGGTGCTCTCCTCGCCGCCGGATACCGCTGTGACAACGTAATAATAAGTCACGGCATTGGTCACCGCCGCGTCAGAATAATTCGTCGCGGGCAGCCTGCTGAAAACTGTTGGATAAGGCCCGCCATCGGCTGTTCCGCGTTTGAGATTGTAATTGGTCACACCCAACACGGCGTTCCAGTTCAAATTGATCAACAAGTTCGTTCCCATCGCCGTGAAATTTGTCGGGGCTGAAGGTGCGGGCAACGTCACAATGAGATTCACGTGACCAACGGTGCTGGTGTCAAAGGCGTAATTGTAACCGCCGGGCACTGTGCCAAGAGTCGGGAGCGAACCGGTCAGGGTGCCGGTGTAAGTGAAAAGCGTGTTGGTGCCCGGGCCGAAACCGCCGTTAGTGGCAATATTAAGCGTGTTAGTAAGGGCCAGGTTGCCGGCCACGGCCACGGTGGCGTTGTTTGTGCCCAGAACAAAGTTTACCACCCTGGTAGCAGGCAGCGCCAGGCTGGTGCTGTTTGACAGCGTGCTGGCGCTTAAGGTGAGCGGGTTTATGCCTATCGCGGTCGAATCATTCATTGCCGCCCACGTGTTGTAGAGCGCGAGCGAGTTGGTGCCGGCCAGCCCATCCATGGAAAAGACATTCGTTGCCAGCGTGCTGTTGGTGATTGTGAACTGGGCGTTGTAGATCGAGAACGTATTGCCACCTCCGGTCAACGTGATTTGAGAATCCACAACCTGGAGTCCGTTGACGTTATATAATTTAAAGTTTGCCGGGGCGGTATTGGTGATTTTTGTCAACGTGATGTTGATGGCAGGCGCCTCGGTGCGTCCCCAAATCATGCCCGCCTCGCCGCCGCTTGCGACCGTTGCCGTGAGATTGCTGATGACGATATTTTTCCAGATGGGGAATAAATTTGTACCCATTGGCTCTCCGGCGGCAGTTGCCGGCGTGATGCCGGTGGGTGAGCTGTCCTCATTGTAATAGCTATAGATCAGAATCGGCTGATACCTGATGTTGGTCATGCCGAGGTTGTAATAGTAGAGATTCTGCGCCACACCGCCCTCTCCACTGCCGTTGTTCGTTGCATTGTCAGACTTCATGCGGATGCCGTAATCCGTCCCATTGAAAGTGCAGTTGATTACCGTTAAATTCGAAACCCCGCCGGCGGTGTTGCTGCCAATGCTCATCCCGTGCCCGTCGCCGAAAGTGCAATTCGTAACCAAAATGTCCGCGGCCGGCACACCGCTGCTACTTGTGCCCAGCGCGATATTATCGTCGCCAGTCGAAATATCGCAGTTTTGGATCAGGCAATTCGTGCCCACCAGGTCAATGCCGTCGGTGTTGTGCGACGGAGAGGAGGCGTGAGAGGAAGGCGCCCTGATAGTGATACCTTGAATGGTTATATTTCCCCCCTTGCTGCTCTTAAACACGATTTGCTGCTTTGGCGCGTTCGAGACTGTCACGTTCTGAACCAGCACTGTGTTGCAGCTCGTAAAATAAATCATGTAGAGGCCGCTGCCGGCACTCGTGGGCCACCACCCCCCGCCTTGACCATCAATGCCGCCTGAGCCGCTGATTTCGACGTTGTGGAGGCTGGCGAGTGAAAGCAGCGGCGAGGTTCCCGGCCAGCTCGCCATGGGCAGCATCCTCAGTGTCGCCCCCGCATCAATCTGCAAATTAATCTCGCTCTTCATGGTCAGCGGCCCGCTCAGATAATCCCGGGCCCCGGAAGTTCCACCGTCCCACCACCCAGGGTACTCACGTCATTGATGGCGTTTTGAATGGCAGTGGTGTTGGTGACCACGCCGTTTGTGTTCGCATAATAGGGTGCTTGGGTCACGTTGGTGCTGTAAGCAGGAATGTTCGGCAAGGCCGGCAACGCCAACGCCAGATTGGCACAGGTCCAATAACCGACGACCGCCAAAATAAATGCGTTGAAAGAACGAAATTGATTAGAGGTCATCGTAGTTTTTGCGACAGAGGGTTTTATCTTAAACATTACCATTCACTATACCACAATTCACATCACTTTGCGTGTTCCAAAACGCAGTTCACCAGTTTCACGTCGGCGTCCTGGACCACGTCCGGCTTTTGGATTTCCTTGAAGGCGGAGTTGTAAATCCGCACGTTGCTGATTTCGGCGCCGGGGAATCCCCGGACATTCAGCACGCGTGGCGTTTGGGCAACAGTGATATTTTCCATGCCGACATTGCGTGCAACCGGCTTGTAAATCCCGTTGGTCCCTTCCTCGTAAAGAAAATCAATCTGCAAAACGGAATCCGATACCTGACCCACGTTCACATTCCGCATGAAGATGTTTTGAATGACACCACCCCGGACGGCATTGGACTTGAGCCGTAACGCGCAATTCAGGCGCGGGCTGTTCATCTCGCAGTTCTCGACAAACACATTGCTGCAACTGCCGGAAATCTCGCTGCCGATGGCGGTGCCGGCATGGCCGTCACGCATGGTGCAATCGCGGATGACCAGGTTCACCGACGGCACGCCGATGCGGCGACCGTCATCGTTGCGTCCGGACTTGATGGCGATGCAGTCATCGCCGGTGTCAAACAGGCAGTTTTGAATCAGCACATCGCGGCAGCTTTCCGGGTCGCAGCCGTCGTTGTTTGCGCCGTGCGAAACGATGTCCACGCCGCGCACGATGACATTGGTGCAAAGCACCGGATCGATCTCCCACATCGGTGAGCGGCGGATATGAACGCCCTCCACCATCACGTTGCGACAGCGGTTGAACTGGATGAAGTTCGGGCGCAGATAATCACCTTCGCCAAAGCGGCGTTGCTCGACGGGCACTCCGGCCTGGGCCATTTTTTTGAGCCGTTCATTGGCGGCCCTATAGCTGTCGGTGCCGGCGTTCCGGCCTCCCTTCCAGCGCAGCCAGTTTTCCCCGGTGGCTTGGCCGTCCAACGTGCCTTCACCGGTCACCGCGACATTTTTCTGGCCGAACGCATAAATGAACGGCGAATAATTATAGCACTCGATACTTTCGAAACGACTGAATACGGCCGGCAAATACGCCTTGGGATCGGTGCTGAATTTCAACGTCGCGCCGGCGTCGAGATGCAAATTCACCCGGCTTTTCAAATGAATCGGGCCGGTGAGAAATTCGCCGGCGGGAACTACCACGCGCCCGCCGTGCCTGGCGCAGGCCTCGATCGCCTTGCGAATGGCGTCAGTGCAATCTGTTTTGCCATCGGCCACCGCGCCCAAATTTGTGATCACAAAATCGCGATGCGGAAACCACGGCGCCTGGATGCGCGCCAGAATTCCAGGCACTTGCGTCCATCCGGCTTGCTCCGCGCGGAGCGGTGGGGTGGCGAGCAATGTGACCAAACAAAGAGCAGGGAGTTTTTTCATTTGTTTGTTTATGGACGGAAATGACGGACCGAGGTTACGGCCCGAGTTGAATCCGATAAAATCGCTGGCTGAAGTTGCTCGCGACGAGATCAGTCCAGACAAAAGGTGGTACGGGCGATCGGTTGGTGAAGATGCTTGTCCAATCCGTGAGGTTGGTGGACGCCTGCACGATGTAGTCCGGTCCGGTATCGCCATTGACGGTGAGGCTGAAAGTCCCGTCGTTATTGTAAATAAAGCCCGACAGTTGCGGCTGGGACGGGGCACCTGATGACACGGCAAGGATGGCATTGGAACTGATCACGAAGCCGGCTGTGTTCGTCACAATCACGGAATAAGTGCCCGCGTTGGTGGTTTGCACATTGGCGAGGATCAATGTCACGTTGGTGGCATTGGCTAGCGGTGTATTAGTGTTGAAATACCACTGGTAGGCCAAGGGCGCGCTACCGGCCGCAACCACGGTAAAGGCGACCGTGTTGCTGGGCGACACCGTCTGGCTTTGCGGGTGCGAAACAATGAACGGCGCCGTCGGCGCATAGGTGGTCATCAGCCAGTTTGTCTTGTTCCAGGTAAGTACCCCGGCGCCAGCCCCCGCAGTAGGACTGGTGACGATGCTCTGGAGCTGGCTCGGATCATCCATCGTATAGGTGTAAGGCAGTTGATTGCCGGTTAAATTCCACGAGAAGGGAAAATGTGTGACCGCTTGGAACGGACCCAGCGGGTTGCCCGGGTCAGTGCTGTTGCCGCGGATCACCGTGCTATCCATTTGATAAATCGTGTCGAGCGCCTTGATCTTGCCGGTGTAGTTGGTATCGGTCACATCCGTCTGGTTGTCGCGCAGCGGCCAGAGGCAATCAATATAGACTGATTTTTCAACCAGCAGGGCGCCGTTCTCGGTGGAGATGCTGCCGTTGATGGGGGGATCGAAACTGTAGGTGTTGTTCAGTGTGTTCTGGTCCGACGTGCTCATGGTCGCCGCAATCGAATCGCGCAGCCGCTTGGCGGCCAGCACCGAGGTGTCGTCCACATAGAGGTTGAAATCATGCACGTTGCCGGCGCGGAGGCGCGGCACACAACGGTCCCACACGCTGTTCAACCACAGGTGGTGGAAAGTCATCGAGATGGTCGCGTTGTTCGGGTCGAGATCGTTTTGGCCCGCCAGGTGGGTCTTGTCATGTCCTTGCATGATCGTGACGATGTTGGTGGTGCTGAAACCACGGGTGCGAAGGAAATTATACATCGCGTAACTCGTTTTGTTTGATTCGAGCGAGTTGATCTGTTGCCAGACCCAACTGTTGGCATTGGTGGCGCCGTCATCGCCGGTGTATTTGCACCATGAAATGGTGATGGCCGAGCAGCCGGCCTTGGTATCGAGAATGCCGTCGTAGGATTTCGTGAACGTGCAGTGATCAACCCAGACGTTGCTCACCGCACCGCCGTCGCCCAGCGTAATGAAGTCCCAGTCGTTTTCGTCATAATCACCCTTGGTGAGTTCATCCCATTCCCAAAGCTGGTCGAATTTGAGATTGCGGACAATGACGTTGCTGCAATTCTTGATGTTCAACTTGGCGTGCCGGATGGTCGAGGCATTGGCCGAAAAAATCGTCAAGCCGTTTTTCTTCTGGACATCAATGAGACTGACGCCGGTCTGAAGCAAAACGGGATGCAGCAGTGGAGGGGCAGCAGCTCGAAAAGGCTCACTGCCAGCTTTCGCCGAAGCTTCGATTTCGTTGTAACCAAGATTGAGGTCGTTCATGACCTCAATCACCTTCACGGTCTTGCTGTTCAGCGCATTGGCAAGATCGGTGGCCGTGTAAACCTTGGCGTAGTTGGCATCCGTGTCGGCCAGCATGCCGCCGCCGGTGGTGGCCTGGCCAAAGCCGACCAGATTGTACGCGGAGTTGACCACCGGTATCATGGTTGTCACGGTTAGCTGGGCTGGATCGCTGGTTGCGCTTCCAACACTGTTGGAGGCGGTGACCGTGTAACTGCCATCCTCGGTCGTTTGCACGTTCGTCAGGGCCAGCGTGGACGAGGCCGCGCCAGGAATTGGCGTCCCGTTTTCACTCCATTGATAGCTGATGGGCGCGGTGCCGGCCGCCACGGCGGTGAAACTGGCCGTGCCACCGGTCAACACCACCTGCGAGGCGGGTTGTGACGTGAAGACGGGAGCCACGGGGTTCGTGTTGACCGTTAGGACCGCATTGGAGCTGGTCACGGACCCGGCCAGGTTGTTGACAATGACGGAATAAGTCCCGGCATTCCCCGGTTGAACATTGGTGATGGTCAAAATGGAATCGGCGGCATTGGTCAGCAGCGTGTTGGTGTTGTAATACCACTGGTAGCTCAACGGCTCAGAACCATCGGCAACGATACTGAAGGTGGCGGTTGCCCCGGGCGGAAGGCTGGTCTGATCCTGCGGCTGCGTGGTGATCGAGGGAGCGACCGCGGCACTCACGATCAATTGGGCCACCGAGCTTGTCACCGAACCATAAGCGTTAGTCACCACGACCGAGTAACCGCCTGAATCAGAAAGCTGGACGTTGGTCAGCGTCAATGTGTAACTGGTGGCGTTGGTCAATACCGTGTTAGTGTTGTAATACCATTGATAGCTCAGAGGCAAGGTGCCGCTGGCCAGAACATTGAACGTGGCATCCTGATCCACCAAGGCCGTTTGGTCTTGCGTGTCGGTTTCAATGGCCGGAGGCGTGGCCCCGGGAATGAATTCCACCTCAAAAAGTGTGGTGTCGAATGAAGACGCGGAATCATTTGCGCTGGAAGGCCGGAGGCCGAAGGTGTCGAAAGTAAAACTGTTGGGGGTGCTGTCACTGTAAGCGGCCGAAATGCTGCCGGTGGTGTTGAGACTGCCGCCGGTCATAGTGGCGGTGATGTCCAGCCCGCTGGACGCGTTGCGGCTGAACGTCGTCACGAAAGTATATTGCGTGCCGCTGGCATATCCGGTATTGCCGCTGCCGGCGCCATTCGTCAGCGCGGTCCAACTGCCGCTGGAAGACAGGAATGCGGAACTGGTCTCTGGCGCGCTTCTTTCCATCAATTGGAATGAACTGCTGCTGCCCAAGGTCGTGGCCATGTTCATAAACATGCCGTAACCCGCGTAGGTGCTGCTGCCCGGACTGCCGTCACTGGTCAGTCGCGAGGCCGAGGGGCTGTCCACAACCGCCAAACGCAAACCACTGGAACTGGTGCTGCCGGAATTGACACCACTGGGCGTAAAGACCCACGTGATTTTAAGTTGATCGCCGGTGCCGGCCAAAGTGACCGGACTCGACTCCGTTGTGAAATAGGTTGTCCACGAAGCCGAGGAAGTGCCGTTGGCTGGCATGGTTCCGACCATGTGGTTGGTACTCGCAGTCAATGTGCCATTCCCGTTAAACCATGCGGACTCGAAATCACCGCTCGAGTTGTAATCAACCCCCATTTCCGAGTAAGGTGAGTTCGTGTCGTTATACGCCGGATAGGTGCGGACGCCGGTATTCCAGACGTTGCTGACCAGCACCGTGGCGCGACCGGGCACGGCAGCACCGTATATAAACGTGAACGTGAGAATGAGAACAATTTGACGAAGTCGCTTCATACGAATTTACAGATTTATGCGGGGTTGCTGGCGCAATCCATTTCAGATTTGAACATTATTGGGCTTATTTGAAATTAACAGAAAACCCCATGTTCTCAACCCTGCCGGGTTGCAAATGGCTTTGAAAATAATGCACCACTGACACACCGGTCGCTCATGCCCGTTTAATCAGAACCATAAAACCAGCGAGACCGCTGCATTCCCTTCATTGCTTTTCGTTCGCGCGCTCCAGGCCTTCAACCTGCGCGTTTTCGGCTGTGAATGACGGGCCGGCCTTGACGGACACCGACGAATTTTTGAACTGGATGCCTTGGGCGTTTCGAATGGCCAGTCCGGTTTCAGCAGAAATCTGCACGTTTTCAAAAACCACATTGGAAATGCAACTTTCCGGCAGTCCCAAAATGACGCCCGCCGATTCCTGGCAGGTGGCCGTGAGGTTGGTGACACGGATATTGCGGTAGGCCGGAATCTTTTCACCGGCGACCGGCGCGCTGTTTTCCTTTGGTGCGGCCGGTTGTGCGGCGTCTTTTGAAGAGTTGTTTGCGTAGTAACAGGTGAATGTGAAGGCCGGATCAACGTTCGTCATCGTGATGTCGCTGTAACTGATGTTTTCGACGAGGCCGCCGCGCCGGACATCGGATTTGATGCGGATGCCGTTCTCGGTGTTTTCAAACGAGCAGTTGCGGACAACCACATTGCGCACGCCGCCGACGGTCTCGCTGCCGATGGACATCCCGTGACCGTGCAAAAACACGCAATCCGTTACCGTGATGTCCTCGCAGGCAAACTCGCGTTCAGCCAGCTTTTTGCCGGCCTTGATGGCGACATTGTCGTCGCCCACGTCAATGTGGCACTTGGTGATCAGAACGTTCTTGCAACTGCTCGGATCAATCGCGTCGGTGTTGGCCGCGCGTTCCGGCGCGAGGATGGTCACGTTGGATATCACCACGCCTTCGCATTCCGTCGGCACAAAATGGAACTTGGGCGAGTTTTGCACCGTGAGGTTTTCCAGACGAACGTTTTTGCAACGGGTCAGCACAATCAGATTCGGGCGCGGCAGCGTGTAACCGGAAACTTTCTGGCGGGCTTTCTCGGCTTCCTCCCACCAGACCGCGCCGTTGCCGTCAATGGTGCCGCCGCCGGTGAAAGTCACGCCCGTCAAATCCTTGCCGCTGATGAACGGAATGAAATCGCCGCTACTTTTCGCTTGGAGCCAGTCGCCCGGCACTTTCATGAAATCGCCTTGGTTGGTGCTCGCCAGCAGTGTTGCTCCCGCTTCAAGTTGAACGGTTGTTTTGGTACGGACAGTGAGCGGCTTACTTAAATAAGTTCCCGCCGGAAATTTCACCGTGCCGCCGCCAGCTTGGCCGCAGGCGTTCAGCGCGTTCTGAATCGCTTGGGTGTCCAGATTCGTCCCGTCGCCCTTCGCGCCGAATTCACGCACGTCAAAAACTTTTGGTTCCGGTCCGGGACCAATGGCCGGCGACCCGGCAGCAAGGCAAAGCGTGATTACAAATGACAACACAAACAACGTGGCCGGAACTTTCACGAGCATGATTGAATGTTTTAAGCGCTCAATAAACGTCCGCTTTGAAGATGGGAAATTTTTGTTCTTTTTCCGAAAAACCATTGTCATGTCGTTGAAGTTTATGAAAAACGGGATGGCTCATCAAGTGGACAATCCGTCTGCGAGTTTAGAGACAATGTTGTTTTCATACGCCCCTTATAAAAGGTGAAAGAACCTACGTGTGACAATTTCTGCACTTGCCTTGACCGAAAGGACCAAAAACTTCGTTCACTTTGCTGAGTGAGAATCGGCTTTGAACCCTTTTATGAGATCGGATTGATGGCTAACAAAATGGCTAACAAAGAAGAGTGGAACCCAACCATACCGTTTTTAACTCATTTGGTGTCCGCAGTTATTTTCACAAGAGGCACAACGGAAGTTGAACGTGCACCATACCACCAAGGCGGGTCCGGCCCTCGATTCCAACGCACCCCCCATGAATCAGCGGCCTGCTGGAGCGTTCTTCATTCTCAGAGCACGAGTGAGATTATTGTGGCCCTCGGCGTCATCGGGTTTCAAGCGGATGGCTTCCTGGAATTCCCTGATCGCCTCGTCGATTTGCCCATTTTGGGCCAGGGCGGCACCGAGGTTGTTGTGGGCCTCGGCGTCCTCGGGTTTCAGGCGGATGACTTCCTGGAATTGGCGGACCGCCTCGCCGGTTTGGTCTTTCTTGAGGAAGGCGTTGCCGAGATTGTAGTGGGCATCGGCGTATCCGGGTTTCAGGCGGATGGCTTCCTGGTATTGAACGATTGCTCCGTCTACCTGTCCTTTCTTGATGAGGGCGGTGCCGAGGTTGTCGTAGGCATCGGCGTATTCGGTGTTCCGAAGGATGGCTTCCTGGAATTGGCTGATTGCCTCGTCAATCTGTCCCATCTTCAGGAGCGAAGTGCCGAGGTTGTAGTGAGCCTCGGCGTATCCAGGTATCAGGCGGATGGCTTCCCGGTATTGACTGATTGCCTCTTCGAGCTGTCCTTTCTTGACGAGGGCGTCGCCGAGGGCTTTGTGCGCGAGGCAATTGTTCTCCGTGACTTCGAGCGCATGCCGGAAAAGAGTTCCATTGTCCTTCCAATACCCGAGCTGCTGCCGCGTCAACCCGATGCACAGGACAATCGCCGCTGAACCCGCCACCGATAACACCATCGCCTGATGCCGCCAGCTTCTGGTCAGTTCGTATGCGCCCCAGATTGCCAGAATCAGCACCCCAAGCGATGGCACGTAAGTGTATCGGTCGGCCATCGCCACCTCCCCCGCCTGCACCAACCCAATCACGGGCACCAGCGTCCCGACAAACCACAGCCACCCCATCAGCAAAAAGGGATAGCGCCCCCGCTTCACAAAAAGAACCACCGAAATGCCGATTATCAACACACCCGCCAGCAGCACCTGCTCCATCGGCCAATACCCGGGGTGCGGATAAAAAACCGCCAGATCCGTCGGCCAGAACACCTTCCCCAGATAGCGGCAGTACGAAATCAGGGCGTTCCCGACGCGCGCGCCGAGTGGCAGGTCTTCAAACGACGCCACTGCTCCTCCATGTTGCTGCGCCACGAAGGTCACCACGCTCGCCAACGCCGCCAGGACAAAGAACGGGATTTTCTCCCTCACCAATCGTTGCGCGCTGCTGGGCTTGAAGCGCTCCAAGGGCCAGTAATCCAACAGCAGCAAAACACACGGCTCCGTCACCAGCATCGCCTTGCTCATCAATCCGAGCACAAACATCGCCAAGGCTGTGCCGTACCAGATGCTGGATCTCGAATTCTGGGCTTTGCCGGCTTCGACATATTTCACATACGCCCACAACGTCAGCATCCAGAAGAGCGTGCTCAAAACATCTTTGCGCTCTGTTATCCAGACAACCGATTCGACCCGCAACGGATGCCACCCGAATAACGCGGCCAGAATCAGGCTACGCCACGCTGCCCCGGTCATTCGCCGAAATACGAGAAACACCAGGGCGGTGTTGGCGGCGTGAAGCAGCACATTAATCAGGTGATGTCCCCAGGCATTCGGCCCAAAGAGCTGCCAGGCCAGCATGTGCGACAACCACATGAGCGGTGCCCAATAGCCGGCTTGTTCCGTGTTGCCAAACGCCCATTTCACCCCCTCCCAGTTCAAACCGCCCTGAACATGGGGATTCTCAGTTACATATTCCGGATCATCGAGGCTGACAAAGTCATATCGCGTCGCCAGCCAGTAAACGGCAATCGTGACCAGCACCAGCAATGCTACCGTCAGCCACACCGGAAAACGCGAACCGGGCATGAAAGCAGTGGATGTCCCTGTCGGTGCGGGGTTGGATTTCGCCACTGGCCTGAGCATAGGACATCCCCAAAATAATTGTGGCCGGAAACATTAGCACGCTCATTTTGCAGCTGGAACAGCGGTGGGATTTTGACGAGCCTGATCGCACGCCTAACCGCAGGCGCAATTTTATAATTGATTCAGAAAGATAGCTTCCGAAAAACAAACAGCCGCGCTGCGGAGCTACTCGTGTCGGATGACAGCTCTTTTGAATAAACACGAGGGTTCGATTCCCTTCACCCGCTCCAACTTCATAAAAGCCAATAAAACAAGATGAAATTTTTTTCTCAATTTCTTGAGGAAAACTGGTGCGCGCGAGAGGAATTGAACCTCCACCCCTTGCGGGACCGGATCCTAAGTCCGGCGCGTCTGCCGTTCCGCCACGCGCGCATGACAAGACTCTCAGCCGCAATGCCTTAGTGACCTGACATCACCCTTATTGTCAAGGGTTTTAGTGTAAAAGTCAAGGGTTTCTCCATGTCCGAGAATCACTTACCAGACATAACTGGGGGATTGCTGGCAGCCCGTCATCCTGCGTGTCTGCTGCGCTTATCCTGTCGGTTCTATCAGGGAGTCTCCTGCTCCTTCTGCCAAATGTACTCGGTGACATAGACCTGATCAAGCTCGCCGTCCCACCAGATCATGTAACCCTGCATCTTCCTCCCATGTTCCCACACTTTCAGTTGAAACACTCCAGAACCCGATAAGCTATGACGGTCCCCCGCCCGTACACGGCCCGCCCAATATCGCCCCCTAATTTCGCCGGAGAGATGCCAAGTGCGATTGAACCTACCCTGCATCGTCGCATGTCCAAAACACCAACGCCCCCTCTTCTTGACCGTCACAGTCTCAGTGGCATCAACCTCGTTCTTCCCACCTTCGATGAATTTGTATGTTGTTTTCCATTTGCCAGATATGTTCGGAAGATCACGGAACAGTCGGTCCCAAACAGCAATGCACAATTTCGCCAGCGGATATACTGAGAGACCCGCGAGGAGGCTGACAATGTAGCTGGTTGCGATTGTCATACGCTTCGGACTTTATGCTTAACAGCATTATTATGCAGCACCTTGTGCACGGCGTCGTGCACGGTTGGTTTTTGTAACCCTGCCTGTTATCATGCTCCTATGAAAGCAGATTTGCGGATTTCCATCAAGGATTATCACCAGAACAAAAACCTCAAAAACCGGCTTTTGCACGTGCCTTGTTCCACTTCCCGCCAGTTCCGGTCAGGATGAACGGCGTCCCGTGCGCCAAAAAGACGGCAGACCGGTTTCCCTCACGCGGTTGCTAACGTCATCGGCATCGTGTCGGCCAAGCTGGATGCGTCGGCGGCGCTGGCGACGACGGGTGCATTGCCAGAGAACGTGAATTATGCGGTCAAGAGCAGTTTTCTGCTGAGTTTTCTCGAATCGGTGCCGGATGTCGCCGCCAAGCTCAAAGTGCCGGTCACGGCTGACCGGAAGTTTGAGGATGTGGTGAAGTCGGCGCAGGACGCGGCGGTGCTGGTGCTGGTGTATTGAACGACGCCGGTTGGCGTGCCTGGTTCGCCAGGAAGGACCCACACAAGGTCAGGCCAGGCTGATCTCGCCCGTCCTGACGCACGCCAGGCACCGTTTACACGCCTTGTAGCGGCTCGACCGGGTTCCAGGCGGCTCGCTGGAGGCGTGGGAGCGGTCATCCCCACCCGGAACGGCTGGCAATCAACTGTCCACATGGACAGTTGGTGCGTGAGCATGTCCGCCATGGCGGACACCCGGCTGTTGCCGGAAAATGAAGCACGAGCAGCCCACAAGTGGTTTGAAGCGGGCGGGCGGATTTTTGCGGCGTTGACCGCTGAATCTTTCCCGATGGCGACCATCACGGCTTGAACTGCCAGCCAGAAAAAACCGGCGAACGGAATTTCAAATCACCGGGGAAACATTTTCGCATTCATCGCGCCGGAGTTTCTACACAGGCTCGCGGTTTGTTAGGCGGCATAAACGACCAGTCTGGTTCTTATTCCGAGAGCAACTTACACTCCTTAATTTCGCGATCCCCATCGGTATTGTTCATCAGAAAGAGTCGTGGCTTGAAATAGGTGGGATGACTCTCGGGATGAAACTTAACATAATAGACTTGTCCTGCCACCGCATCGAATTCCAGCTTGGCCTCGTCAACGGTTGCACGCTCAATCGCCGTTTCAAGGTAATGGCCGAAAGCCTGCTTAGTAGCCGAATCTAATTGTATATGACCGGGATTTGTTTCGTATGGATAATAACCTCCATATTTCAAATCTTTCAACCGGTTGCCATTCGCCTGCACAAAATATATTCGCTGCCAACCGAATGTTTCGTGCGGCGGTCTGTAAATATAAATCAACGCCTGCCCCGGCCGCGGTGATGCGCCTTGTGAAAAGAGGGGACCATTCGCTTTCCAATGGGAACAACCGCTCGATGCTATTGCCAGAATGATAAGTGCTATATGTGGTGTGTTTTTCATAGTCGTTGGATGATCTTTTGTTGCTGGTTTATTTTGCAATGTTTGCGTTGCCGCCTAACGTCCAGAGCTCAGGCACGCGGGACCAACCAGCGTGAACCGCGAAGCGGAACTGGAACCGCCATCCCGCGTTGCCTGCAGCGATTTGTTAGGTGTCAAAGTTTGTCCTTTCTCAAAACAACCTTGTCTTTCTCGGTGACAACAATCTTGGAAGCCGACACGACCCGAACCGTCTGCATGACTCCCTCCTTGTATGGCGTGAGAGGCTCAACAACAAAGTCAGCAAAAATCTCTCTGTCCCACGACATCAAATCATGCAACCCCTTCGGCATATCTGCCACCTCGTCACCCGACTCTCGAATGCCGAGCAACCGCTTCGTGCTGACGACCCATAGCCGAGCGGATGACGGAAAAGCGCGCACCGCTTCGTCAGCAAGGGTAATGGTCTCCAACGAGGCATCGCTGTCACGCGGCCACCGTGCCCGCAACTCTGAAATGTAATCATCCTCGGTCATGCACGAATGTGGTCTAACGTCCAGAGCTCAGGCACGTGGGACCAACCTGCGTGAACCGCGAAGCGGAACTGAGAGCGCCATCCCGCGTTGCCTGCAGCGATTTGTTAGGCCGAAAAATCATAATCACTCTTTTGTGCGCTCCAACATATAGCCGCGCAACTTATCCATCGGGCTGACAGGTGTGCCAGTAATAACCCCGACGCATGTCCAGCCATCCAGAGCATACTTCTTCAATTCTGCGTCCGCTTTATCGGGAGCCAGAATCACGATCTTGGTCTCCTTTGCGGTCGCTTGGTGGTGCGTAGTGCTGCAAGCGACCAAAAACAATGCGCTGGCCAGAAATGCAAGTGCGACGGATTTCGCCATGTGTCAGATAAAACACCATATCTCGCGCAACGTTTCGGTCTAACGACAAAAGCTCAGGCACGCGGGACCAACCAGCGTGAACCGCGAAGCGGAACTCGACCGGCCATCCCGCGTTGCCTGCAGCGATTTGTTAGGCCGCTGTTGTCGTAAAATACTCACTGGTCTTTTTATCTCTAAAAAGTAATACCGCTAACATAATCGGAATGCCAAGCAAAGCTACCAACGAAAACAAAATAGCCAAAGGCCACTCCCACCAAGCGGGCCGACTAAAAATCCCCATCAAACACATTCCTGCCCAAAACACTGCCGGAATCAAAAGACCAAGCACAGCCAGAATCCACCGCGACCAGCGGACCCGAATGAATGTGTAAGCGAATCCAAGCAAAGAGCAAAAGACGAAGCTGCTGAAAATAACCCAACCTGACGGCACCATAACGTGTCGTAAATTCCACATCGGCCACCCAAAGAACACCGCATAAATTGCAAATGCCACACGGTTCAACTGAACTCCAAACGGTGCTTTGATGATTGGCAAAACGCTCATGCGCGTAACCGGGGTATTTTACGCCGAATGATGTTATCAATTCGCTGCGCTTCGTAATGGTTTGCGAATTGTCTCGCTCAAATGCAGCAACCACCTCCTGAAGGCGCATGAAGTGCGACTGTTCCGCCTGCTGCCGCTCGATGTCTTTTTTCATGTTTTGTGACACGCCCTTCAAAAACTCACCCGCGCCATCCGGCCATAATCCAGTCATGGTGGGATATTGGCACGTCCCGGCCAGCGGTCAAGGATGCCGATTGTGGACTTGACCAAGGATGGCGTCCCCGACACCGGGTTGAACGAGCGCCGCAGCCGCGTGCTTGACATCGTGGTTCCGGCGTGGTTCGGTTCTTGGCCGTAAGGCAGCATGTGTACCACACGCGAAGATTTGGTTGGTCGGGCAGCGAATGGGAGCGAGTTGTTTCGCTCGGATACAAATCGAACTTCATCGGCGGATGGTTCCTGTTGCCGACCTTTGCGTTAGGCACAAAACAGGTAAATATGGCAATCCTCCGCCAAATCTTTTTCCACCGTTTCACCGTGTATGGTATCGGGTTCAGGTGTGCGTACGGTTCCGGCAGTGGCTGGATGTGACCAATGGTCAACGATAGGCTTGACTTCACAGGTACGCGCCGATTCACTGGCGCAACTATATGACACATCTATCTGCCAGTCAGTTGCGCCGTGCGGCTGACCTAAAACACAAAATTGAATCACTGCAAACGCAACTTACCCGGCTGTTGGTCAGCACCGCTGGCGCTACTGCCCCGCGCAAGCGCCGGAAGATGAGTGCCGCCGGAAAGCGGAAGATTGCGGCGGCGGCCAGAGCGCGGTGGGCGAAAGTCAAAGGGCGGAAGTCAGCCGCCAAGCCGGTCAGGAAAGCCCGACGAAAAATGAGTGCAGCAGCAAGGGCAAAGATCGCGGCGGCAGCCAGAGCGCGCTGGAAAAAGGCCAAAGCCGCAGGCAGGAAAAGGTTGTAGCGGATTATGAACCCCAGACGCCTGCTGGACACGGTTGGAATTCCGTTTGAATCAACGAACCGCTGGTTCGTTGATCCAAGGAAGGTGTGTTGATTTTGAACCAGTTGCGACTGTTGAACTGGGATGTTAGCCTGAATTGAATAAACGAACCGGCGGTCGTTTAATCGGGCAACGTTTTGTTGATTATGAACGAGTTGCAACTTTTGAATTTGGTAAAAAAGCTGGTTTGAATCAACGAACCGGCAGTTGTTGAATAAGAGTTAGACGGCACCATGAGGACGTTCATCGCAACTCTGCTGGTTTTGATATTTATCACTTGGCTCGTTTTAGAACTTCGAGCTAAGTCGAAGTATGACCAAGCGAGGCGAGAAGAAATCGCCGCGTATCTAGTGACGCCTATGGACCAGCAGACAGCCGCGTTCTTGGCAAAGGTTCAGGGTAGTTGGACGTGTTGGGAAGACATTACGAACGGAGCAGATTCTGAGACTCTCAAGCTAGTCGGGAAGCCAAACACAGTTCGTAACCTCATCGAGACTTTTAATTATGAGATGCCGCCATTTCAGTGGTTTTCGCCATCACAAAATCGGCAGGCTGCCGTCTTCAACTTGGTGAAGGCCAAATTTATGCCTGTGTCACTTGATAAGCAGTGGCACGTCTCGGCAGATGAGCATATTGCTTTTCTCATTTGCAGGTCGAACATTGTGGCACTTTACCGAGACGAGCCGGCCGGGTTGCGGGCATCGTATTATGCCAAGAAGAAAGTTGCTGATGTGCCGTCTAACACCGCGCTGGAGCCAACGCCGACTGCCCCTTCAGCTTCGGATGCGCCGGGCAATCCGAAGGCGAGCGATTCGTCCACGCCAAGTTCCAGCAGCGGTGGCTCAGCTTTGGGTCGTTAGGCATCATTCGCGTATTACTTTTATGAGTGCATGGAACAAAGATTTGTCTGGATATGTTTGGCCGTGGCTAGAGCCAGTTATTGGAGTGCTTTTGGTCTTCGGTGGCGTCCATACCATCATCAGACATGAGTTTCACGATAACAGATTTGTTTATCACGGAGTTGTTGCCGATTTTGCCGGAGTTTTGATGCTGCTCGGAGCTTTCTTGCTTTTCCGAGGTCGCGTTTGGCGGAAGCGTGGTTGGGTAAATTGGACGGTTTTAGATAAGGTGGTCGGAGTCATTGTCGGACTTGGCATTTTGTATTTTATCGCGATGCGGTTCGTTTCGATTATGTGAGTATGACCATGATGCCTAACAATTCACTGCAGCCAACGCCGGTTGGCCGTCTCAGTTCCGCATTCGCGGTTGACATCGCACATCCGGCGTGGCTGAGTTCTTGGACGTTTGGCCGCTCGACTATGCCACGAGCAATTCAAAGCGTGAAAAATACGGACTGCGTTCCAACCATGATGTTTTATGAGTGCTGAATCCACATCTGGGCGCGTGAAAAAAATTCTGGTGGTGGATGACGACAAGATCATCCTCAAGGCAGTTTCCCTGAAACTTCAAGGGGTCGGCTATCAAGTTATCACGGCCTTGGACGGCGCACAAGCCGTCGCCGCCGCACGGAGGGAGAATCCCGATTTGATTTTGCTCGACCTTATTTTTCCGCCCGCCGTGGACGGCGTGCCGTGGGACGGCTTTCGGATCATGGAATGGTTGCAGCGGCTGGACGCGGCCAAAAGAATTCCGATTATCATCATTACCGTCAGCGAAGACCCAAGATACAAGGAACGGGCCGCCAGTGATGGTGCGGTGGCATTTTTCCACAAGCCGCTTGACCACGACGATTTGCTCAAGGTCATCCGTGAGACGCTCGGCGAGCCGACCAGTCCGGCTTGAAATCAAGTTTGCCATTTCGGGGTTTTCCCACACTACGCGACTGCTTTCCGGGTGAGATTGAATTCTAGTCCATTCAGGGCCGTGCTTAATTATCTGTTAGCCTGCATTCGGACAATCACACGCTTATGAACACGTTCCTGATTGCTTTTGGATAATTCTAGCCAATTTTTCGGTGTGAGCTTCCTTAACAAAATCGCTCCGGCCAGCGCCGGTTGGCCGAATCGGTTCCGCTTTCATGGTTGACCTGCGCCGCGCCAGATGCACGGTCATAGGAGGGCATTCAGTCGGGTTAAGCGCCGGGGGCCGGGGGGGTTACGGCGCACGGCCCGCCACGTCACCAGACCGGCCCCGGCACAGATCAAAGCCCCCACCATGATTGTCCATGGCACGCCCACTGCGTGCGAAAGAAAGCCTGATTCGAGGCCACCCACGGGCATCATGCCGCCGAACACCAGCGCCCAGATGCCCATCACACGTCCGCGCATCGCGTGCGACACGCTGCTCTGGATGAGCGTGTTGGTGGTCGAGAAATAGAGCAGCATTCCCCATCCGCCCACAGCCAGGCACAAGAGCACCAGCGGATACCAACGCACAATGGCCAACAGTGCCAGCATGGCCGAGAACAGCCACAGCCCGCCGAGAATCAGCAGCCGTGGCCTCAAGCGACTGCCCCAAGTTGCCACCGTCAATGCCCCTAAAAGGGCACCGAAGCCGTTCGCACTCAGCAGGCCGCCATAACCGCTTTCGTTGATGTGCAAAATATCTGTCGCGTAGGCAGGCAGCAGCACCGCATACGACCAGCCAAAGATGCCCACCACGGCGAAGAGCAGCAGCAGAATCCGCACACGGCGACGACCCGCCACATACTTGAACCCTTCCAGGATGTGTCGTCCCGCAGAAGGTGTTTCTTTCGGGGGCACAAATTCAGGCAGACGCATCATCAACAGCCCAACGATGACCGCGATGAAACTGAGGCCGTTCAGGATGAAGCACCAAGTGATGCCAACATACGCCATGACGAAACCCGCCACGGCGGGGCCGACGACCCGTGCGCCGTTGACGATGGTACTGTTCAACGACACCGCATTCATCAAATGTTCGGTGCTGGTCATTTCCACCATGAAAGCCTGGCGCGCGGGCATATCGAAGGCCATCGCCACACCGCTCAATGCCGCCAGCACAAGAATTTGCCACGGGTGAATGTGGCCGCTCCCCACCAGCGCGGCAAAGACGAAAGCCGTCAGCATCATTCCGGTCTGGGTGTAGAAAACAATGGTGCGCTTTGGGTGTCGGTCAGCTACGGAGCCACCCCAGACGGAGAGCAGCAACATGGGTAAAGTCCCGACAGCGGCCACGGTGCCTAGCAAAACCTTGGAGCCGGTCAACTGATAGACCAGCCAGCCTTGGGCGGTGGCCTGCATCCATGTTCCGACAAGCGAAATGAGCTGGCCGACAAAGAACAACCGGAAATTGCGATGCTTCAATGCGGCGAAGGTGTCGCGCCAGGTCGCGCCACCCAAGCGCCGGGGGTGCCCTGTGACCTCTTGTGGATCACTGGCAACTTGTGCGGTGGGTTCGGATTGTTCAGCAGGCATCAACGATGGGATGTTACAAAGTCGCCTCGTTCCAATCGAGTCTCAGAACGAAGGTCCAGGCGCATGGCGATACAATGGTTTCGGTTTATATTTTGATGCACGCGGCGATGCAAAGTGACAATATGTCGAACATGAAAAGCGCATCAATAGACCGTGCAAAGACGGCGCTGGTTGTCATTGATCTCCAGAAAGGCGTCGTCGGGCGGCAGATCGCTCCCCATGCAGCGGAGAGCGTCGTGAAAAAAGGGGCTGCTCTTGCCGCTGCGTTCCGAAAAAAAGGAATGCCAGTTATCCTGGTGCGGGTGGCATTTTCTGCGGACGGCAAAGACGTGCTACGTCCGCTCGTTGACACGCCGTGGCCAGCACAAACCCCGCCGCCAGACTGGACCAACATTGTTCCAGAGTTGGGACCGGAACCGGGTGATTTTGTGATCACCAAACACCAGTGAGGCGCTTTTTACGGGACGGAACTTGAATTGGCTTTGAGAAGGCGCGGCATTGCGACCATTGTCCTGTGTGGCATAGCGACCAACATCGGGGTCGAGAGCACAGCACGGTTTGCCTTTGAATATGGGTTCAATCAGATTTTTGTGGAAGATGCCATGTCCGCCTTGTCGGCAGAAGAACATGCGCTCACGGTTGCCAAGATTTTTCCCCGCATCGGTTTGGTAAGAAAAACCGATGAAATACTGGCTGATTTACTGTCCGATTGATTTTTCACCGAGAAGTTTGAGTGCCCGCTTCCATTCCGCCTTCGCGGTTGACATCGTGGTCCCGCGTGGCTCGTTGGGCAGCATCAGGATTCCCCAAAATTTCAGGATGCCTGCCGCTTTTTCTTGGCAGCCCGCCCGAATCCAGCCATGCTCAACACCGGAACAGTCCGTTTGCTGTTCCACGTAAGGTTATGTGACAGCAGCGCCGGATTGTCATGGCAACCCCGGCGCTGCTCGTTTGTCAGGACACCCCGCCCGGAATTCACGCCAGCCTGATTCGCTGCATAAACGACACCGCACATTCGCGGTTGACATCACCAGCCCGGCGTGGCTGGTCGTTGGGCGACACGGAGCATCTATCTAAAAGTCGCCGTCAATTCCACCACGACACATCAAAATATCGGCTTACAAATTCCTGCTCGTTTTTTAAGCCATTTGGGAGTATTGAGCCTTGAAACCGCGTCTAACAAACCGTGCAATCCAAAATTATCCTCTGCCTCGCGCTCGTTTTGAGCGGCGGTTTGGTTGGCTGTTCAACCCTACCAAGTGGCGCATTGAGCGAAGCTGCCGAGGGAAAATTGTTCAGCAATCGAGAAGCGGTTTGTTTGAAAAACGATGATTCTTTGCATCCGTGGATTCTCAAATACGCTCTCGCTGAATATACTGTGAATGAAAGACAATTATTTGTGACCGTCCATGCGCGTGGAGAAGTTGACAGTTATGATGATCTTTCAAAATGGCAACCGGAATATACGGCGGCGATTTATGTGAAGGTCGGCGACAAGTTCAAACTTTTGAAGCGTTTATTAACGGAAGGACAGGCTTATTTTCTCAAGCCTGTCATTTTTCGTGCAAATATGAAAGATGGCGATTGGGAACAACTCATCCAAATTACCGAAGTCTATTATGGGACGGGAGATTTTACTGAAGAACATATTTTTGCACCTGTTGCAATGCCTGTCAAGGATTTGAAATTCACACCAGACGTGAAGCTTGAGGAAGTTGAATTCATCCCTGCGTCGGAATCTTTCAAAGAAAAACTGGCCAAAGGCGAAGGTGTTTGGAAAGGCGTTGGCAGCACTTTTACTGACGATGGGCTTTTCTTTAATTTTGAGATATACAAGGATGGCGATGCGAATTGCTGTCCAAGCGCAGGAAAAGTCACCGGCACCTACAAGCTCGAACGGAAACCGGATGGTAAATTGCGAATCATAATGGACAAGGTCAAGCGTGAACCAATCGCGGACTCCGATTCATCATGAACCCCAAACTCCTCCTCGGCCTCGCGCTCGTTTTGAGCGGTTTGCCCGGTCATAACTGCAATGCAGCCATCAATTGTCCCAAAGTTCCAGAAGGAGGGCGACAGATTGTATGCGAAAAAGTGAGTCGGATTCTCCAATCATTCCCTCGCTCCTTCAAAGGCTTACGCATCGAGGATTTGACTGTTGCCGATCCTTACCAAAGCTACTCTGTTGGCCTGACGGATTTAGCTTCCGGGAAGCTCCTGTCTGCGACGAAAGCTGACGGTTGGCAATACCTCCTCGTCCACGGGACCAACGCTTTTAGGGTGGCCTATTTAACAGCCGATGGAAAAACAGGAAAGGCGATGAAATGCACTGGTCTTAGCGAATCCGATTTTTCCGATGGAAGGTTGGAGGCGCTGCGTATAGCGGAACAATTACCGCAAGTAAAAAAGCAGGATTATGAACTTCGCGCTTTGGACATGCCGTGGATTCTGTTCGCTGCGGTCTGGCTGCATGGGAAATCAGACGACATCATCATTCCATTGCCTCCCACCTTTGGAAGATGGGACGCCTATCAACCCTACTCTGAGAGCCGAATGATCAAGTTGTTGCAGCCAGAGGTGAAAAAGAAAATGAAAGAACCTGCCGGAATGGTTGATTAGTAAATGTGGGAGAACGGTAATAAAAGATGATGCCTAGCACCGCGCAGCCACCACAGGTTGACAGTTGAGGCAACCGGCGCAAATTTAAGGTGTTGAACAAAGAGAGAGATTGACTTTATGAAAACGAGCATTTTTCAAAGGCCGATTCTGGCCGTGGGCATTGCTGCCGCCCTGACCCTCGCGGCGGGAAGCCTTCCGGCACAGGATGCCACCGGAGCGCAAAGCACCATTGCCAGCCAGGCTGCGCCGCAACTGTCTTCCGTCGCAGGACAAGTCCTTCAGCTTTCCAAGGCGAACGTCGGTGAGGCCACCATCGTCGCCTTCGTCGAGAATTCACAGGGCGACTGCGCCTTGGACGCGGCCCAGATCATTTATCTGAAACAGCAGGGCGTTTCCGACAACGTCCTTAACGCCATGATCAAGCGGGGCAACCGTCCGGGTGCCAACCCACCGGTGGTGACCAAGACCGTGACGCGAACCTACAGCATAGCCCGCTCGCCCAAGGGGGCGAGTCAGGCGACCGCCGAATCGCCGACGAACTGCACCGTGACGACGACCGTGACCGTTGCGCCCGCGCCCGTCTATTATTATCCGTATCCTTACTACCCGTATTATTATCCGTATTACGGCTATTGGTGGCCGCCGGTTGCGATCTCCTTTGGGTGGGGCGGTCGGTGGGGCGGGGGCTGGCACGGTGGCTTCCATCGTTGAATTATTCACCAATGGGGAAACGCGGCAACACTTCATGTCGTCTGCCGGATAGCATCCAGCCAGCAAATGAACTTTTGGGTGACAACCCATGTCAAAAGCTTATGGTCGGGAACGGTTCGAGCTGCATTTGACAGTCGAAGCCGTTCACGCGAGAGTGCCTTGTAATGGGGTGAATTATGAAAGCGCGGAATTTTCCCAAAATGCTGGCGGTTGCAGCGGCAGCAGGTCTGGCTTTGTCGGCGTCAAGGGTACTGGCACAGGATTCGTCTGCTCCAAACCCCGTGCCACCGGCAGCAGTCAACGCGCCCGTGCCGCAACTGGCTTACGGCGTATCGGGCATCCTGAAACTGGCACAGGCCAAAGTCGGCGACGACACCATCATTGCTTACATCAAGAGTTCCGGGAACAGCTACGGTTTGAACGCGGATCAGATCATTTACCTGCGGCAACAGGGCGTTTCCGATGCAGTCATCACGGCCATGTTGAATCAGCCGAAGCCGGGGGTCGCCCCGGCAATGGTGCCCATGCCGACAACCCCCGCGCCACAACCAGTGGCTACGGCGGCCTACGCGCAACCTGCGGAACCTGATGTCGGAACCGAGCCGACGACATATTACGATGACGAGCCGTATTACTATCCGGTTTATAGTTCTTCTTACTGGTCTTGTCCGGTGGTTGTATCCTACGGTTGGGGCGGTTACTATGGCGGCTATCGTGGCGGTTATTATCGTGGCGGTTGGCATGGTGGCGGCTGGCACGGAGGCGGCGCTTGGCGTGGTGGGAGTGCTTGGCATGGTGGCGGTGGCTGGCATGGAGGGGGCGTTGTGCATGGCGGTGGCGGTGGCTGGCATGGGGGCGGACACGCAGGCGGGCGGCGCTAATCAGCATCGGCGCGACCCTTTCGACCGTGAAGCATTCCGTGCGCTGCTCCGGCAGCCGACAAAACCCAGATGAGTAAACCCGAAACGCTCTGTTACCTCTGCGGCACGATCAGGACTGCACATTCGTTCCAAGCTGTTCCTGGACCTCAAGTGCGATGGGAACCTGCTGTGCGGCGAGTTTCAGCGTGAGCGTTTTGAAAGCGTTCAGTGCTTCTGGGTTGTTTCGTATGGTGGGAAAGTGGTCGCGCCGGGCACAGCCGAGCAAATTGGCAAAACGGGAATCCTCAGCCGCCGTTTGCCAAAACCATTGGCTGGCTTGGCTCCAACTTGGGGACAACCAAACAAGGGTGTCCACAAGCAAACGCTCGCCAGCTTTGGTGGTGAGAAATCCGGCAAACGCCGATTGGTCGTGTGCATCATCCAAATGCGCTCTGACGTGACGTTCAAACAGAGTGCGCAGTTCCTCAACAAACGGGATGAAAATGTCGCCGCCAACGGAGGTAAAAGGTGTGCCATACAAAAAAAGATGCTGCCATACTTCGAGGCAACCACGGGATGGCGCTGCCGCCCACTGGGGCAATGAGAAAAGGTACTCCACCATTTCACGCCAGACGGGCAGGAGTTCTGCGAGACGCGGTGGGTCGGTACCCATTGCTTCCAAAAGAAGCGCATCGAGAAACTGCGTGATGTGGTGGTGTACGGCTGGTGGCAAGTTCAACATTGGTTGCCACAGTTCGGTGCGTTCCTCCCGCCTGGATTCCAAAATACGAGATGCCACACAGTCGAAGATGTGTTCGTCCGGCTTCCAGACGTTGTAATCCCATTCGTCCTGACTATCTTGAGCAGTGGGCGGAAGCGTCCGAAGAAACGCGCCGAGCATTTCCTTGCTTATTTTCAGCCAGTGCGCTCGCTCGGTTGAGTCCGCAGCCTCGGTGAGCGGCGGCAAATGTGCAAAGGCCGCCAAAACAACGCTGACATCCAGTCCGTAATTGCGTCGCCCAAGCCGCTTTCGCGGAGGGACACCCGCCGAAAGGGGACAGGTCGAGCAGGTCCTTCTGCCCGCTGGCCATCAGCTCGCAAATCTGTTTGGCCTTTTGCCGTGCCTCAGCCTCCGTGGTGCGCACGTGCCGGACCCTGCGGCCCGAACTGTAATCCGAGATGATGAATCGGTGTTCGTGTTCCTGGGTTATCGCCAGAGGAATTCCCTGGTGCCTTACTACGATTTTCTTCTTCATGACAGATAGAACGGTTTTCGTTATCTGTCAGGCCGCTAACTGGCACCAAACTGGCACCAACTCACGGGCACCGCTGAAAACCCCTTACTTCTTCGGGATTATGCAGAAAATCCTGTGCGCCACGCGCGCATCCGCCAACAACCTGCGTCTTGCGCCCCCAAATCTCAAGCCCGGTTTTGACCGGCAATGGCACGCAAAATTCCTGGCGATCGCAGCGCGCGATTGCACGCGCCGCGCGATTTGAGTACGTTCGTGCCATGTTGTCCTGGATTCGTTTTATGCTCGCCGTGTGCATCATGGCCGCCGGGGTTGCGCTGAATGGCTGCTCGTCTTCGGACCAGAGCCAGTTGCACGAGGAAAAGGAGCCGCATTTTGTGCTGGGCAAGGGGCGCGTGAACGCGATGGATTATCAGGGCGCAATCGAGGCGTTCGAACAATCGCTGGAGACCAATCCGCATTCGGCGGCGGCGCATTTTGAACTCGGCTGGCTCTATGACGAGAAGGTGCCCAACCCCGCCGCGGCCATTTATCATTACGGGCAGTATTTGAAGTTGTGTCCGAACGCTGACAACGCCGAGGTCATCCGACAGCGTATTTACCGTTGCAAACAACAACTGGCGGCGGACGTGCTGCCGTTGCCGAGCGCGCCGGCCGCGCAACAGCAGTTGGAAAACCTGATCGAGCAAAACCGGCAGTTGCAGGACGAGGTGAACAAATGGCGCGCGTATTACGCAAGCCGGTTGGCGGCGGCCAAAACCAACTCGCCACCACCGGACAATGCCACGGCCCAGCCAACGCCAGCCCAAACGGCGCAAAATGTTTCTGTTCCATCGGGCAGCGCCAACGCAAACCATCCCGCCAGTCCAGCGACCATTGCCAGGCCGCGCACGCACACCGTCGTCGCGGGTGAAACGGCGGTGGGCATCGCGCGCAAGTACGGCGTGAAATTGAGCGCGCTGGAGGCGGCCAATCCGGACATGAACCCCGCCCGGATCCATGTCGGCCAGGTTTTGAACCTCCCGTCAACCTGAGGGTTCTGCATGGTTCCACGCGTCACATTTTTTTTGATTGCGGCGTTTTGGGTCACGATGAATGTGCTCCTGTGGCGCGCGGAGTACGGTTCGCATGGCAGCGAAATTACCGTGCCGGTGGATTTGGTCTGGCGCAAAATACTGACCGCGCCCGATGTTTCCGCTTTGACCATTTATCAGGCCGGGCACAGGGCTGGATTCTGCGAAATTTCCACGAGCGTCGAACAGGCTATGGCGGCGCTTGACGAAAGCACCGTGCCGTCGGAAGGACTGGTGGCCCAGAGCGGCTATCAAATCCACTTCAACGGCAACATGAGTTTCGGCGCCATCACCAACCGGGTGCGATTTGACGGGCGCCTTCAATTTTCTTCCGCCCGCGCCTGGCGCGAGTTGAATTTGAAGGTGTCCACACGGGATGCGGCGGCGGACATTCATTCCGTCGCCGCGGAACAAACGGTGCGCTTCAAGATCACAGGCGACGGCGTGAATTTCGAGCGCGACCTGAGTTACGCCGACTTGCAGAATCCCAATGCACTGTTGCGCACGCTGGGCGGCGGTTTTGGCGGGGGGTTGGCGGACGAACTGGACCTGCCCGTTATTCCAGCGCCGCCCGCGACCGTTGCCGACACCGTCAAATGGAAAGCGCACCGTGGTCGTATAATGATCGCCCACGAGCCGGTGACCGTGTATCGCCTGGAAACGCGCGCGCTGGATCATCAGATTGTCTTTTACGTCAGTTCGCTGGGCGAAATTCTGCGGGTGGAATTGCCCGGCGGCGTGACGGCCGTACTCGACGAATGGAACAAACCGTGATTGAACTCGTCCATCTCGTCAAAAAGTTCGGCGACCTCGTCGCGGTCAACGACGTGACGCTGACCATCCCGCGCGGGGAATTTTTTGCGATGCTGGGACCGAACGCTGCCGGCAAAACCACCACGCTGAAAATCCTCGCCGGCCTGATGAAGCCGACTTCCGGCAACACCCGGGTGTGCGGTTTCGACGTGCAAACGCAACCGCTCGAAGCGCGCCGCCGCGTCGCCTACGTTCCCGATTTCCCGTTTCTCTATGAAAAGCTGACGGCGCGGGAATTTTTCCGCTTCATTGGCCAGTTGTTCCAAATGGACGACGTACGCATCGCGGCCAACGCGCAGGAACTGATTGCGCGTTTCCATCTGGGCGAGTTTGCCGACCTCCCGCTGGAAAGTCTCTCGCACGGCACGCGCCAGCGCGTGGCCATCGTGTCCGCGCTGCTGCACGGCCCGGAAGTGTTTGTGATTGATGAACCGATGGTTGGTCTCGACCCGCAGCATGCGCGCATCGTGAAAGACACACTCAAGGAACGCTCGCGTGCGGGCATGACCGTGCTGATGTCCACGCATGAACTCAGCGTGGCCGAGGAGATGGCCGACCGCATCGGCATTATCCACGGCGGGAAACTGATCGCCATCGGCACCCGCGACGAACTCCGTAAACAAAGCGGCGCGTCCGGCCCGCTCGAAGATGTCTTTCTGGCGCTGACGGCGGATGGGAAGTGAGGATTGTCACCCTTTGCTAGGAGGGATGCTGACACGGCATCCCTCCCGGTTTTGAATTTATTGTGCCACTGCGCCCTTTTTTGATTTGACGAAACCGGGCGTTGTGCCATTTTGCTACTCTGAATTTTTGATTTTGGTCAATGGCGACGCCCAAATCCAGTTTTCTCGATAAAGTGCTCGGCCGCATCGGCCGACTGGACACGGAAGGCCTTCAGACCGTCGTCCAGCGGCTCGCGCGCGAACGCAGCTTTCTCGAAACGCTCTTCAACACCATCGAAGACGGCGTGCTGGTCGCGGACGAGCAGGGGCGCATCATCTATTTCAATCAGGCTGTAACGCGGCTCATCGGCCTGCAACCGGACGTCGAAGGCCAGCACATCGCGGACATTTTGCCGGAATTGGATTGGGAAAAAATTTCCAAGACCGACCACGCGGGCGGCGAGCGCGTCGTGCGCCACGAATTTGAAGTGCATTATCCGCGTCCGCGTTTCCTCCGGCTCTACGCGGCGCCACTCGACGGTCAGGCCACCGGCAGTTCCGGCGTCGCCCTCATTTTGCATGACGCGACCGAGGCGCGGCAAAAAACGTTTGAAGCCATCGAAAGCGAGCGCGTCCAGGCGCTCACGCTGCTCGCTGCCAGCGTCGCCCACGAAATCGGCAACCCGCTCAACGCGCTGCACATCCATTTGCAGCTTATGGAACGTGAGTTGAAAAAACTGAAATCAACCGGAGTCACTTCGAAACTGGTTTCGCGCACGCGTTCGCAAACGCTCGCCGCCGAGGCTAACGTCACAGAGGTTTCCCGCAAGCTGGAACAATACCTGGGCGTGGCCAAAGGCGAAATCGCCCGGCTGGATTACATCATCACGCAATTTCTCGGCGCGATCCGACCGGCGGCATTGCAGTTGAAATTCGCGGTGCTGAATGACGTGGTCGAAAAGACCCTCGATTTGCTGCGGCCGGAAATTGAAAATCGCGCCATCACGGTGAAAACGAAACTGGCGCGGCAGTTGACGGCGACACCGATTGACGCGACGCAGATGCAGCAGGTCCTGGTGAACCTCGTCAAAAATGCCATGCACGCGATGACCAAGGGTGGTACGCTCACGTTGCAAACCGGCGAAGGCGGCGATGGTGTCTGGGTGAGTGTGACCGACACGGGCGGCGGCATCCCGCCGGAACAAATCAACCGCATCTTCGAGCCGTTCTTCACGACCAAGAAACGGGGCACCGGCCTCGGTTTGATGATTGTGCAACGCATCGTGCGCGCGCATGGCGGCAGAATCGAGTTGGAAAGCCACGTCGGCCGCGGAACGACTTTCAGGATCTGGCTGCCGTTGCACGAGCGCGGGCCGCGTCTGCTGGAGCAAAAAACCGGAGAAGAATCCGCGAATGACGCGAATGAACGCGAATTAACACCGGATAAATGAATTCGTGAAAAATTCGCGCAATTCGCGGACAAAAATATGGCTGAAAAACCAACTTTGCTTATCGTGGACGACGAGAAACCGACGCGCGACGGGTTGCGTCTGGCGCTCGAGGAGCGTTACGACGTTTACGTGGCCGAGGACGCGAAGGCGGCGATGGACTTGCTCGAACGCGAGAACTTCGACGCGCTGCTCACGGACTTTCGTTTGCCGAGCGAGGACGGCATGAAGTTGATCGCGCGCGCCAAATCGCTGGCCCAGCCGCCGGTTTGCATTTTGATGACCGCTTACGGTTCGGAGGAACTGGCCGTGGACGCGATGAAGCGCGGCGCGGACGATTACATCGCCAAAGGCCGGCTGCAAATTGACGAACTGGAAATGCGCATTGCGCGCGCGTTGCGCCAGCAAAATCTCGAATCGGAAAATGTTTCGTTGCGCCAGCAACTCGATTCCAAATTCGGCCTCGAAAACATCGCGGGCAAATCACCGGCGATCCAGGAAATTTTTGAGATCGTCCGGCAGGTTGCTCCGACGCGGGCCACGGTGTTGCTCGCGGGCGAAAGCGGCACGGGCAAGGAACTCGTTGCGAAGGCCATTCATCAGTTGAGCCCGCGCGCCAAACAACCATTTGTGACGGTGCATTGCGCGGCGCTGGCACCGACGTTGCTGGAGAGCGAGCTGTTCGGCCACGAAAAGGGGGCGTTCACCGGCGCGCACGAGCGGCGGATTGGCAGATTCGAGCAGGCGCAGGGCGGAACGCTGTTTCTGGACGAAATCGGGGAAATTGACGCGACGATCCAGGTGAAACTGCTGCGTTTTCTTGGTGAACGCACTTTTGAACGCGTCGGTTCAAACAAAACGCTCACCGCCGACGCCCGGCTCATTGCGGCGACGAACAAAAATCTGGAGGAACTTGTCAAGGCCGGGATATTCCGCGAGGATTTGTTTTTCCGGCTGCGCGTGGTGGAAATTCATCTGCCGCCGTTGCGCGAACGCGCGGGTGACATTCCGCTGCTGGCGCAAAGTTTTTTGCGCGAATTTGCGCGCGAAAACGGCAAGCCGGTGAATGATTTCACGGCAGATGCGCTCGAAGCACTGATGAATTATTCGTGGCCGGGCAACGTGCGTGAATTGCGCACGGCCATCGAACACGCGGTGGTGCTTTGCCGCGGCGAAAAAATCGGCGCGCGGGATTTGCCGCCCTCCGTGCGCGGCGGCGGCGGTCGTGGCGAGACGCCATTGTTGCAGCGCAATGACCTGACGGTGAAGGAGGCGGAGAAACAATTGATTATTCGCGCCTTGAAAGAAACCGACGGCAACCGCACATTGGCTGCGAAGAAAATCGGCATGAGCCGGCGGACGTTCCATCGCAAATTGCACGCATATCATCTGGAAGGATTTTGAGTCATGTACATCGGCGAATTGGTCCAGAACCTGATTCACAAACTGGAGGTCGGCGCGGGGCAGCGCGTTTTGCGGAACACCGTGCTGACCCTGGTGGTGGTGGCTCTGGCGGTTTTGTATGATTTGCGCGCGTATCGGAATTTTTCCACGCCGGAGGCGATGGACACGGCGCAACTGGCGCGGAACATCGCCGACGGCAAAGGCTACACGACGTTGTTTATCCGCCCACTGAGTCTTTACCTGGTGCAAAAAAACAACGAGGAAAGGCAGGCGGGCGCGCCGGTGCGCGCGGGCGCGGACTTCGCGCAAATCCAGGCCCCCCACCCGGATTTGGCCAATCCGCCGGTCTATCCGATGGTCCTGGCCGGGCTGATGAAGGTGCTGAACTTTCACTTCAACGTGGAAATGAAAAAACCGTTTTGGTCCGAAAACGGCCGTTTCCTGCGTTATCAACCTGATTTTTTGATCGCGGTGTTCAACGAAATTCTTTTGCTGGCGGTGATGGCGCTGACGTTTCTTCTGGCACGGAAATTGTTTGACCTGGCGGCGGCCTGGTTGTCGGCGTTGTTGGTGCTGGGCTGCGCCTTGCTCTGGCAGTTCAGCGTGTCAGGCCTGCCTACGCTGCTGCTGATGGTCATTTTTTTGGGGTTGACGTGGTGCGTGTTGAAAATTGAAGAACTGGCACGCGAACCACAAACGCACCCGGAGTGGCTGCTCGCTTTGGCGGCGGCGGCGGGCGGACTGGCAGGCGTGGGCGCGTTGACGCGGTATGCTTTTGGCTGGGTGATCGTTCCGGTCGTGGTGTTTTTGGCGTTGTTCGGCAGTCAACGGCGAATGTGGCAGGGGGTGGCGGCGGCGGGCGCGTTTGCGATGGTGCTGACGCCGTGGGTGATTCGAAATTGGATGGTGAGCGGCACGCCGTTTGGCACGGCAGGTTATGCAATCGCGGAAGGCGCTTATTTTCCGGGAACGGTTTTGGAACGATCTGCGCATCCGGATTTGACATACGTGTTTTTGATGAAGCCAATTATCCACAAGTTTTTCGGGTATCTGCGCAGCATTTTTGAAAACGACCTGCCGAGACTTGGCGGAAGCTGGGCTGGCATGTTCTTCCTGACGGGCTTGCTGCTCGGATTTCGCAGCACGGCGGCGCGCCGCATGCGTTATTTTTTACTGATGTGCCTGGGAACGTTCATCGTCTTTCAAGCTCTGGGGCAGACCGAACTTTCCATCGAATCGCCGGAGGTGAATTCCGAGAACCTGATCGTGCTGACGGTGCCGTTGGTGTTCATTTACGGCACGGTTTTCTTTCTGACCCTTTTGAGACAAATGAAATTGCCGGTGACGCAACTGCATTACGCTGTCACCGCGCTTTTTGTGTCGGTGTCGTGTTTGCCGATGATTTTCACCTTGTGCGCGCCGAAAACCTTGCCAGTGGCCTACCCGCCGTATTACCCGCCGGACATCCAGAAAACCGCCGGTTGGATGAAGGAAAACGAGTTGATGATGAGCGATGTGCCATGGGCGGTCGCCTGGTATGGCCACCATCAATGCGTCTGGCTGACGCTCAACACGCAAGACGAATTCTTCGCCATCGGCGATAACTACCAGAAGCCCGTTATGGGGCTTTATCTCACCCCGGAAACGATGGACGACAAACTGCTTTCCAACTGCGTGCGCGGCGGTGAAAACAGTTGGGGAAACTTCCTGCTCAAGACCCTGGCGCAGAATCAAATTCCGTCGAAATTCCCGTTGACCCACATACCATCCGGTTCTGCGGCCATTGCGTCCGGTCTGTTCCTGACCGACCGGGCGCGCTGGTAACCAGCGCGATCATTCATGCCGCTGCGCGTCTCAACCGGTCGGCGATTCCCGACCATCCCGGCAATTCCGGCGGCGCCTCCACAACGATCATCTCCGCGCCCGCCTCGTCGCACCGGTGCAACTCCGCATAAATCGCCCGCGCAAACGCTTCCGCGTCGTGCGGAATGACGCCCACGTGCGCGAAATTTTCCGCTGACGGAATGTGCGTGTGGGCGATGACGTGGCAAGTAACAGGTGCCAGGTGACGGGTGACAAGTTGGAACTTCAAATCGGCTTCATCGCGCCAGATCAACACGACGAGTTTTGCCTTTGGCGAGTAATGCTTTTCCAGCATACCCGGACTGCGCAACGGGTCTTTACTTGTTGCCCGCCACTTGTCACTGGTCACTTCGCCGACGACAGCAGCGAGTGATTCCACATGAATCATGCCCGGCCGCAGAATTCGCAGCGGGTTGACGGACAAATCGAGCACGGTGGACTCAATGCCAACTTGTGACTGGCCGCCGTCCACAATCAAAGGGATTTTCCCGCCGAGTTGTTTCCGCACATGTTCAGCGTTTGTCGGAGAAATGCGGCCGGACAAATTCGCGCTCGGCGCGGCGAGCGGAAAATCGCACCGGCGAATCACCGCCTGAATCAACGGATGACTCGGCCAGCGCACACCAACCGTCGCGCCGCCGGCAGCCACCATGTCGGGAATTTCCTTCGCGCGCGGCAACACGAGCGTCAATGGGCCGGGCCAAAAAGCTTTGGCCAATCTGTCTGCGTTGTCCGGCCAGTTGTTCACGCAGCGATTGGCCATTTCAACGCTGGCGACGTGGACGATGACAGGGTTGTTCGCCGGCCGGCCTTTGATTTGGAAAATTTTTGCGACCGCGTTCGCATCGAGGGCGTTCGCGGCAAGGCCATAGACCGTTTCCGTCGGCAGCGCGACGACTTCGCCGGCACGCAAAAGTGCGACCGCGCGTTTCACGGCAACGGCAAACAGCGCAGGCGTGTGTGTGGACAGAATTTCGGCAGTCACACGCTATTCGTAGCGCAACGCGTCAATCGGGTCGAGCTTGGACGCTTTCCACGCGGGATAAAACCCGGAGATGATGCCGGCGATGCCACTGGAAAGCGAGGCGATGCCGATCCAAATCACAGGCGTCAATGTCGGCCAACTGGTGAAGTAGGCGATCAATTTGGAAAACCCAACGCCGCTGCCAATGCCAATCAATCCGCCGATAACGCTCAAGGTGACCGCTTCAATCAGAAATTGAATCAGAATGTCGCCGCCACGCGCCCCCACGGCCATGCGAATGCCGATTTCGCGCGTCCGCTCGGTGACGCTCACGAGCATGATGTTCATGATGCCGATGCCGCCGACAAGCAGCGACACACCGGCAACCGCGGCAAGCAACAATGACATGATCGTTGCCGTGGCCGTGGCGAACTGGGCAATTTCTTCTTGCGTGCGAATGGTGAAATCATCGTCTTTGCCGGGCGTGATGCGATGCCGTTGCCGGAGCAAATCCGTAATTTGACTTTCAACCGGCGTGAGCAATGCCGCGCTGGCGGCCTGAACATTGATGGTGCGCAAAGTTGTCCCGCCGAGCACGCGTTTCATCGCGCTGGTATAGGGAACGATGACGATGTCATCCTGGTCCTGGCCTTGAAGGGAAAGCCCTTTGGGAATCAGAACGCCGCTGACGATGAACGGCACGTTTTTGATGCGAATGACTTTGCCGAGCGGGTCCTGATCTCCGTAAAGCTGGGTCGCAACGGTCTTGCCAATGACGGCGATTTTAGCCGCGATGCGAACGTCTTGATCGCTGAACGATGCGCCCTCGGCGAAAGGCCACATGCGCAAATTAAAATAATCCGCCGATTCGCCGATGACCGTGGTGAACCAATCCTGGTCGCCGGCGGCCACTTGTGAGGCACCGCGCACTTCCGGGCTGACGATGGTGACACCCGAAATTTCAGTTTTGATGGCATCGGCGTCGCCGAGCGTCAGCGTGCCGGCGCTGCCCCAACCGGTGCGCACGCCTTTGCTCGTGAAATTGCCCGACCAGACCAACACGACATTCTGGCCGAGATTGGCGATTTGGGCTTCGACCTGCGACTTTGCGCCGCTGGTAATGCTGACGGAGGCAATGACAGCCCCGACGCCGAAAATCATGCCGAGCATGGTCAGCAAGGTGCGCATTTTGTTCCGGCGCAAGGCGCGCGCGGCCATTCGGAGTGCGGCAAGGATTCTCATGCGCTTAGTTTAACGGCTCGTTGCGCCTGGCGCAAATGGCCCAGTTCCGTTTCGGCCATCAACCGTTCGCGCACCGGCTCGTCGGTGACGACTTTTCCGTCGCGCAAGATCACCGTGCGTTTGGTGTAACGCGCAATGTCCAGTTCGTGCGTGACCATGACGATGGTAATGCCCTGTTCGTTCAGTTTTTGGAACACGCCCATGATTTCGATGCTCGTCTGGCTGTCCAGGTTGCCGGTTGGCTCGTCGGCGAGCAGCAACGACGGCTGGTTGACGAGGGCGCGGGCGATGGCGACGCGCTGTTGCTGGCCGCCGGAAAGCTGATTGGGCTTGTGATCGGCGCGGTCTGCGAGACCGACCAGTTCGAGCGAGCGCATGGCATTCTCTCTTTGCTCGTGCGCCGAGTCCCGGTGACGGTTGTAAAGCATTGGCATCTCAACATTTTCCAGTGCGGACGTCCGCGAAAGCAGGTTAAAACCCTGGAAGACGAAGCCGATTTTTTCGTTGCGGACATCCGCGAGCGCATTCCGGTCAAGTGTGGAAACGTCAATGCCATCCAGCCGGTAATTTCCGCGCGTCGGACGGTCGAGACAGCCAATCAAATTCATCAACGTGGACTTGCCGGAGCCGCTCGCGCCCATGAGAGCCACGAATTCACTCGGAAAAATCTCCAGCGTAATCCCGCGTACCGCGTGGACATCCACTTCACCGGTGTGATACACCTTGTAGATGTCCGCGAGCTTGATGACGGCGTTCGTTTGCACGGTCTTGAGCCGTTGCGATAAAATCAACGGAATCGCGGGGCAAATGGATTCCTGCTTGGTCCAGCGGACTCATTACCATAAGCCAGCCCCGTCACAACGAGATCGCTTTCTTTCAATCCTGAAAGCACTTCGGTGAAAACGCCGTCGGTGATGCCGGTTTTGACTTGCACCAATTTCAACGTGGCGTCTTCGCCTTCGCCGGAAAGAACATAAACCGTTCGAACCGGCTGACCACCGCGTCCGCCCGCGCCGCCGAAGCCGCCAAAGCCGCCGGAACGTCCGCCGCCAAATCCACCCTGTCCGCCGAACCCGCCGGGTGGTCGCCCACCGCCAAATCCACCCTGTCCGCCAAAATTTCCTGATGGCCGCGCGACCGCATTTGAACCTTGAACCGTTTGCGCTAAGGGCGCGTTCGTTGTTTTTCCCGAAACGCTGGTTTCCGGTGGGTGAAAGCGCAAGGCGGCGTTCGGAATTTTCAAGGCGCTTTGTCGTTGCGCGATGATGATGTTCAAGGGATTGGCTGTCATGCCCGGCTTCAATTTGTAATCGGGATTGTCCACGCCGATGACGCAGTCATAAGTCACAACGTTGTTAACGGTGGTGGGGGAATTACGCACCTGCGTGACTTTGCCGCGAAACGTGCGATATGGATAGGCATCCACGTTGAAAGTCACCTCCTGTCCTTCCTCGACGCCGCCGATGTCTGCCTCGGCCACGTTAGAATCAATCTGCATTTGGGTCAGGTCGTTCGCGATTTGGAACAGCGTCGGCGTGTTGAAACTGGCCGTGACCGTCTGTCCCACATCCACCGACCGCGAAATGACCACGCCGTCCACCGGCGAATAGATTTTGCAGTAACCCAGATTCGCCACCGCATTGCTGAGCGAGGCTTGCTTGATTTCCACCATGGCCTCGGCTTCGTGGAGGTTGGCGATGGCGGTGTCGTAATCGGAACCGGAAATCAACTTGTTCGTGAACAGATCGCTGCTGCGTTTCGCCTCCACTTGCTGCAATTCCAGATTCGCGGTGGCATTGGCCAGATCAGCCGTGGACTGCTCGACCGCCGCCTGATAGGTTGAAGGGTCAATCTCCGCGATGACCTGCCCCAACTTCACCTGTGAATTATAATCCACGTAAAGCTTGCTGATCCGGCCTGAAACCTGGCAGCCCACCTGCACGTTGGTGACTGGATTCAGGGTGCCCGTCGCGGTTACGTCTTGAATCAGTTCACCGCGCGTCACCGCCACCGTCTGATAACCCGGCGCGTCTTGATGTCCGTGCCGGAAATACCAGACGCCGCCGACCACGACCACAACGACCGCCAAAACAACGGCCGCCCACTTCATCCATCCACTGCCTCGATTGCCTGCCATAAATTTTAATACGTTCACCGCTCATGGTTGAGACAGTGTCAGCGCCGGACAGGTTACGCGATTTTCTGCGTCTGTCCATGTTTTCATTGGCACACACTTTCGGTTTGAGCCGCGCGCGCCGGTGCTTAGAATCCTGCCGTGCTCGAAAAGTTGACCCAACAACTCACCGCCGCCCGTCCGCTGGCAGACGAACAGGTCTGTCTGGCCGTCGAGCAGTTGACCGACGAAAAAACGCCGGCGGCGGTCAAAGCCGGTTTTCTGGCCGCGCTGGCGCAAAAGGGCGAAACGCCGCATGAAATCGCCGCGTTCGCCCGCGCGTTGCAGGGCAGGTCCGTTCCACCGCCGCTCGATGCCGAAACCCGCGCCCGGGAAATCCTCGATGTCGTCGGCACCGGCGGCGACCGGCTCGGCACGTTCAACATTTCCACGACGGTGGCCATCCTCTGCGCCGCCGCCGGCGTGACGGTCGCCAAACATGGCAACCGGGCGGTTACTTCACAGGCCGGCAGCGCGGACGTGCTCGAGGCGCTCGGCGTGCGGATTGATTTGACTCCGGTGGAGGCTGCACGTTCATTGCGCGAACGCCACTTCGCGTTTTTCTTCGCCCCGGCCTATCATCCCGCGTTCAAGCACATCGCGCCCGCGCGCAAACTCTGCGCCGAACGCGGCCAGCGCACGATTTTCAATTTTCTCGGCCCGCTGCTGAATCCCGCGCGGCCGTCCGCCATGCTTGTCGGTGTGCCGCGGAAGGAATTGTGCGAACCGCTCGCGCGTGTGCTGCAATCGCTCGGCGTACGGCGGGCGATGGTCGTGTGCGGAGAAGTGCGGAGTGAGCGGGACGAAGGCCGGGCGGCGGCGGCACTCGATGAATTGTCCATACTCGGCCCGAATACCATTGCTGAATTTTATCAGGAGCGCGGATTTGCCACTTCGATTTTGGCGCCCGAACAATTCCCGTTGCAGCGCGCGGCGCTGGCGGACTTGCTCGGCGGCGACCGCCATGCCAACGCGGAAATCGTCCGCCGCATTTTGCGTGGTGACGAGCGCGGTCCCCAACGTGACGCGGTTCTGTTGAACGCCGGAGCCGCGCTGTTCGTCGCGGGCAAAGCGAAATCGCTCATGGAGGGATGGAATTTGGCGGCTGAAACAATTGATTCCGGCAAAACCGCCGCGAAGCTCGCGGAACTCGCCCGCTGATTTAACGCGGCGCGTCTTTTGCGGCTTCGGCGGCCTCCGCTTCCCTGATTTCCATCTCGGCGTAGTGGAGACCGAGATTGTGCTGCGCGGTTTTGTCGCCTTGACGCGCGGCCCGGATGAACCACTTCACCGCTTCCCGCCGGTTTTGCTCCACGCCGCGCCCGGTCTGGTAGCAAAGCCCGAGGTTGCACTGCGCGGGCGCACATTCCTGTTCGGCGGCGGCGCTATACCATTTCACCGCTTCGGTGTAATCCTGCGGCACGACCTGACCGGTTTCGTAAAAGACGCCGAGATTGAATTGCGCCGCCGGATAACCGCGCTCGGCTGCTTCGCGGTACCATTTCACCGCCTCGGCATAATTTTGCGGCACGCCCTGGCCGGTTTCGTAAAGCATGCCGAGGTTGAATTGCGCCGCCGGATCGTTCTGCTCCGCCGCCTCGCGCAGCCATTTGGCCGCCTCGCCAAATTCCTGCGGCACGCCCGTGCCGTGGAGGTAGCATACGGCCAGATAACATTGCGCAACCGGGTCGCCCTGCACCGCCGAACGCCGGTACCACTTCACCGCCTCCTGGTAATCCTGCGCCACGCCCTGGCCGTTCTGAAAACACACGCCGAGGTAGCATTGCGCCTGCGGGTCGCCTTCTTCGGCGGCCTGGCGCATGGCTTCAAAATTGTCCCAACTTCGGCGGTTACCTGGCATAGCTCAAAAAAACAAAGCCCGGCGGCTATTTCCACACTGCGCCTAGAATAAACGCAAGCGGGGCGAATTCAAGCCGCGAGTTGACCGCTGTTATTTGCTTCCGTTCAACAGCATGGCCTGCTACAAAACTTTCATGGCAATTCCATTGAAAATCGGCTTTCTGGGCGCGGGCAAAATGGCTACCGCGCTCGCCTGCGGCTTCATTCGCGGCGAGCTCGCCAGCCCCCGCGAGATCATCGCCAGCGACCCGGTTGACGCCGCGCGAAAACATTTCGCCGCCGAGGTCAGCGCCAAAGTGGTTGCAGCCAACGCCGAAGTGGCAAAATTTGCCGGCGTCTTGATTCTGGCGACCAAACCCAACCAGGTTTCCGCCGCGCTGGCGGAACTTCGCGACGCGTTCACCGAACAACATCTGCTCATCTCCATCGCCGCCGGCGTGACGCTCGCGAAACTCGAAGCCGCGCTGCCGGCCGGCGCGCGCGTCATCCGCGTGATGCCCAATACGCCGGCGCTCGTCGGCGCAGGCGCGTCGGCGTTCGCGCTCGGCAAATCCGCGACGGCGGCGGACGGCGAGCTGGCGAAAAAACTTCTTTCCGCCGTCGGCCTCGCGTTTCAGGTGAAGGAATCGCTGCTCGATGCCGTGACCGGCTTGAGCGGCAGCGGGCCGGCGTACGTTTACCAATTCATCGAGGCCTTGAGCGACGGCGGGGTGGCGGCGGGCCTGCCGCGCGACGTGGCCACGAAGCTCGCCGCGCAGACCGTTTTGGGCGGCGCGAAAATGGTTTTGGAAACCGGCGCGCATCCCGGCGCGCTCAAGGACCAGGTCACCAGCCCCGGCGGCACGACGATTGAAGGCCTCCACGAACTCGAAAAAGGCAAGCTGCGCGCCGCCGTGATGAGCGCCGTCCGCGCCGCGACGGAGAAATCAAAAAAACTTGGACAATCCTGATTGTCCTGGATCAAACGTGCGGCCCGACGCCGATTGCCATGAATTGCCGCGAACTGGAGAAAAAATTTGGAAGGGCGCAATAATAAAGCTTGAGCAACACCTTATCCGTTGCGTGAAATCTTTGACTGAACATCTTTGGTTTGAAGTCCCCAATCGCCGGGGATTTGTCAACATTACCGGCACAGTCGAGGAATTGGTCGGGAAGAGCGGAGTCAAGGAAGGCATCTGCCTGGTGAATGCCATGCATATCACGGCGTCCGTGTTCATAAACGATGCCGAAGATGGATTGCTCCACGACTATGATGTGTGGCTGGAAAGGCTCGCGCCGCACGCGCCGACCTCGCAATACCAGCACAATCGCACTGGTGAGGACAACGCGGATGCGCATATGAAACGGCAAATCATGGGGCGCGAAGTCGTGGTCGCCATCACGAAGGGCAAACTCGATTTCGGCCCGTGGGAACAGATTTTCTACGGCGAATTTGACGGACGCCGCCGCAAACGCGTGCTGGTGAAAATCATCGGGGAATGAGGGACACGGTTACTGGCGTTTGATGCGGTAGAATTGTTGCGGACCGTTTAATGTTGAGGGAGCCAAGCCGTCGCTGGCTACCACGCTGAACGTGACCGGACAGCCGGCACACACCGTCTGACTTTGAGGTCGAGTGGTGATCTATGGCAAAATCGGAGCAGACGACGGAACACCAGCCATCAGATCCCAATAACCTGCTTCGGCGCTGTTAGTAGCGCCATTCGCACCCCCACCCCCTGCGACCAGCACCTGCCCGTTGGGCAGCAACGTCGCGGTATGATAATCGCGGGCGGTGTTTATCGAACCGGTTACCATCCATGTCCCCGTAGCCGGATTGTACAACTCCGCGCTGAAAAGAACGCCACTGCCGTTATAGCCCCCCGTAACCAGCACCAGTCCATTGGGCAGCAATGTTGCTGTGTGACCAACGCGCGCGGTGCTCATCGAACCGGTCACCTTCCACGTCGCGTTGGACGGATTGTACAGCTCCGCGCTGGAAAGATAGCTGCCGCCAGCGGTGCTCGTACCCCCTGCGACCAGCACCAGTCCGTTGGGCAGCAATGTCGCCGTGTGACCAAGGCGCGCGGTGTTCATCCAATTGGTCCACGTCCACTTCCCGGTGGATGGATTGTACAACTCCGCGTTGGGATAGGAGTAGTTGGGATAGGAGTAGCCGGCGGTTGTGCCCCCCACGACCAGCACCAGCCCATTGGGCAGCAAGGTCGCCGTATGAAGATGGTGTGCGGTGCTCATCGAACCGGTCACCGTCCACATCCCATTGGATGGATTGAACAACTCCGCGCTGGGAAGATAACCGCTCGTGCCAGTGCCCCCTGCAACCAGCACCAGCCCGTTGGGCAGCAACGTCGCCGTGTGATCATAGCGCGCGGTGTTCATCCCTGGTTGTGAATATGTCCAATTGCAAGCGTAGGGAGCACTGTTATCACCCAGCTCCGCGCTGGCGAGCGGATTGCCGTTGTTATCCTTGCCCCCGGCGACCAGCACCAGCCCGTTGGGCAGCAACGTCGCCGTATGAAGATAGCGTGCGGTGTTCATGTCACCGCCTTGTGGTTGTATCCATGTCATGGTGGATGGATCGAAAGACTGCGAACTGGCGAGCGGATTACCATTGCTGTCTACACCCCCGGCGACGAGCACCAGCCCATGGGGCATCGTTGTCGCCGTATGAAGACAGCGTGCGTCGGTCATCGAACCGGCTGCCGTCCAAGTCACAGTGGGCGCAAAATTATACAGCTCTGCGCTGGAAGTAGGTAGAACCGACATCGCCAACTGCCCCTGCCCGCCACGCCCCCCGGCAACCAGCACCTGCCCGTTGGGCAGCAACGTCGCCGTATGATAAGAACGTGCGGTGTTCATCAGACCGGTCACCGCCCACGTCCCGGTGGCCGGATTGTACAACTCCGCGCCGTATTCATTGCCAGAGTTGTTATGGCCCCCCGCGACCAGCACCAGCCCGTTGGGCAGCAACGTCGCCGTATGAAGACGGTGTGCGGTGCTCATCGAACCGGTCGCCGTCCACGTTCCGGTGGCCGGATTGTACAGCTCCGCACTGGAAAGATAGTTATTGTTTATGTCCATGCCCCCCGCAACCAGCACCAGTCCATTGGGCAGCAACGTCGCGGTATGATAAACGCGTGTGGTGTTCATCGGACCGGTCGTCGTCCATGTCCCGGTGGTCGGATTGTACAACTCCGCGCTGGCGAGCGGATAAACGCCGTTGTCAAACCCCCCTGCAACCAGCACCAGCCCGTTGGGCAGCAACGTCGCGGTATGATAATCGCGTGCGGTGTGCAGCGAACCAGTCACCGTCCATGTCCCGGTGGCTGGATTGTACAGCTCCGCGCTGTTGGTAGCACCGGTGCTGGTGTTACCCCCCGCAACCAGCACCAATCCATTGGGCAGCAACGTCGCCGTGTAACTATAGCGCGCGTAATTCATCGGACTGGCCGCCGTCCATGTCTCGTTGGACGGATTGTACAGCTCCGCGCTGTTGGTAGCACCGGTGCTGGTGTTACCCCCCGCAACCAGTACCAATCCATTGGGCAGCAACGTCGCCGTGTGAAGATCGCGCCCGGTTTTCATTGAACCGGTTACCCTCCACGTTCCGTTGGACGGATTGTACAGCTCAGCGCTGGCAAGAAAGCTGGCATGAGAGCCGTCGGTGTAAAGGCCCCCCGCAATCAGCACCAATCCGTTGGGCAGCAACGTCGAGGTAGGATAATAAGTGCGGGCGGTGTGCAGCGAACCCGTCGTCATCCATGATGCAGTGGGGGCATTATCGTATAATTCCGCACCGGCAAGAACTCCACTGCTGTCATTATAGCCCCCGGCGACGAATACCAGCCCATTGGGCAACAACGTTGCCGTGTGACCATAACGTGCGGTACTCATCGAACTGGTCACCGTCCACGTCTGGGCAATCGTGTCGTATAGCTCCACGCTGGCAAGATCGCCAGCTGTGCCCACATCCCCCTTGTTATAGCCCCCCGTGACCAGCACCTGCCCGTTGGGCAGCAACGTCGCCGTGTGACTTTCGCGCGCGTCGTTCATCGAACCGGTGGTCCGAGACCAACCGATGTTCCTGGCATCATCATACTCATACAACTCCGCGCTGTTGAGGGTGCCACTTGGACCCTCGCCTCCGGCGACGAGCACCTGCCCATCGGGCAGCAACGTCGCCGTGTGACTTTCGCGCGTGTCATTCATCGGAACGGTTAGCGTCCACACATTGTTGCTGGGATCGAACAGCTCCGCGCTGGCAAGATCGCCAGTGTTGTTATGGCCCCCGGCGACCAGCACCTGCCCGTTGGGCAGCAACGTCGCCGTGTGATTGTCGCGTGCGGTGGTCATTGGTCCGATAGCTGTCCATGTTCCGTTGGATGGATTGAACAACTCCGCGCTGGCAAGAAAACCGCTCGTGCCATAGCCCCCCGCAACCAGCACCAGCCCGTTGGGCAACAACGTTGCCGTGTGACCATCGCGCGCGTCGTTCATCGGATAACTGGTCGCCGTCCATGTTCCGTTGGACGGATTGAACAACTCCGCGCTGGCAAGAGCGCCACTGTTGTTATAGCCCCCGGCGACCAGCACCAATCCATTGGGCAGCAACGTCGCCGTGTGACTGTCGCGGGCGGTGGTCATTGGGCCGGTAACTGCCCACGTTCCGTTGAATGGATTGAACAACTCCGCGCTGTTAAGAGCGCCACTACCACCATAGCCCCCCACAACCAGCACCAGCCCGTTGGGCAACAACGTCGCCGTGTGACCATCGCGGGCGGTGTTCAATGAACCGGCCGGCACCCACGTTGCGGTGGGCGCATAATCGTACAATTCCACGCTGGATGGCGTGGAAGGAGGGTTGCAGTCACCATCCAAATCAACAATACCTTCATCACTATCGTCGCCATACCCCCCGGCCAAGAGCACCAGCCCGTTGGGCAGCAACGTCGCCGTGGGATAAATGTGTTGGGTGTTCAATGAACCGCCCCCCGTCCACGTCCCGGTGGCCGGGTTGTATAACTCGACGCTTAAATAATCGCCGCCTTCACTCGCCCCTCCTCCCCCGGCAACCAGCACCTGTCCATTGGGCAGCATCGTCGCCGTGTGACCGCTGCGTCCGGAGCCGTTCAGCGAACCGGTCGCTGTCCACATCCCATTGGACGGATTATACAGTTCCGCGCTGGTAAAAGCAGTGGCACCCTGGTCTGGCAAGGAGAGGAACGACACTCCTCCCACGACCAGCACCAGCCCGTTGGGCAGCAACGTCGCCGTGTGGCTTCCGCGGGCGGTGTTCAACGACCCGGTCACCGTCCACATCCCGTTGGACGGATTGTATAGTTCCGCGCCGTTGGCAGCGCCGGTGTTGTTAAAACCTCCCGCGACCAGCACCAGCCCGTTGGGCAGCATTGTCGCGGTATGATAATCGCGTGCGGTGTGCAACGAACCGGTCACCGTCCACGTCCCGTTGGACGGATTGTAGAGTTCCGCGCTGGCAAGATAGCCGCCGGTGTTTGTACCCCCTGCGACGAGCACCAGCCCGTTGGGCAGCAACGTTGCCGTGTGAACATAGCGTGCGGCGACCATCGGATAACTGGTCGCCGTCCACATTCCGTTGGACGGATTGTACAACTCCGCGCTGGAGAGAGCGCCACTGCCGTTATAGCCCCCCGCAACCAGCACTAGCCCGTTGGGCAGCATCGTCGCTGTGTGACCACAGCGTGCGGTGTCCATCGGACCGGTCATCGTCCACGTCCCGTTGGACGGATTGTACAACTCCGCGCTGGCAAGATAGCCGCCGACGCCGCCATAAGCGTTTGTACCCCCTGCGACCAGCACCAGCCCGTTGGGCAGCATCGTCGCCGTGTGGCCCTCGCGTCCGAAGTTCATTGAATTCGTCGCTATAATGACATTGGCTTGAACTGGTTGAATGAGCGACAAATTGAACGCCAGCACAGCGAACGCCAGCGCGAGGGGAACAAGATTTACTGGATGAGTTTTCATAGTGTGGGTGGTGTCCGCCTGGATTTGATTGTTTTCTAAATCATGTCTTCCCTTTGCCTTTTTTTCTAAAAGGGTAATTCCTTGCGAGATTACGAATTCATAAAATTCCTGTCAATCGGCAATGGACTGCTTTGTATTTGAATTTCCGTTTCCAGCAGGCTGTGGCAGAACTGGTGCATGATTAAACCAAAGCGCAAGCCGGTCCAACACCCAGGTCACGAACCGCCCGATCAGTTCCCAGAAGGCGGCCACGGCCTGGGGGCTTTGGGCGTGCAGCCATTCGCCCACCGTGGTCTGGTCAGCAAACATCGGCAGGCGTGCCAGCAACTTGGCCAGCGGCTCTTCATTGAGCCGTTCGGCGCCGGCCAGCGAGGCGCCGGACATTCCGGCGAATCATTCCGGGCATTCACGGGTTCAATTTTGGTCTCGCTTGGGCAGCTTTGGCGACAATCGCCGGGGATTTGTCAACATTACCGGCACAGTCGAGGAATTGGTCGGGAAGAGCGGAGTCAAGGAAGGCATCTGCCTGGTGAATGCCATGCATATCACGGCGTCCGTGTTCATAAACGATGCCGAAGATGGATTGCTCCACGACTATGATGTGTGGCTGGAAAGGCTCGCGCCGCACGCGCCAACCTCGCAATACCAGCACAATCGCACTGGTGAGGACAACGCGGATGCGCATATGAAACGGCAAATCATGGGGCGCGAAGTCGTGGTCGCCATCACGAAGGGCAAACTCGATTTCGGCCCGTGGGAACAGATTTTCTACGGCGAATTTGACGGACGCCGCCGCAAACGCGTGCTGGTGAAAATCATCGGCGATTGAAGCTTCAAACTGGATTTCGGACCGTTCGCTTTTGAGGCGTTTCGCTTTCAAATACAAAGGGCAGCCGAAGCCGCCCTGAATCTTTCGCCATCGCGCAAATCAATGAACAAGGCGGTAGAATTTCTGCTGGTCGCCGATGGGTTCGGTATAAGGGCTGGCGGCCCCCGGAACATTGGTGTAGATGCCGGCAGCGCCGGGCGCAGACTGGAGGGCAAACGCGGAATCGTTCCACGTGAGCACGACATTCGTTCCGACATGCTGGATGTTCAAGGGGACGGACGATGCCACCACCGTGCCGGACACGAGAAAATTATCAACGCGAAGAGTGCCGCTGGAACTGGTTGGAGCGGTGACGTCAACGAGGCGAAAATAAACGACTGCAACGCCATTCAACGCAGTGACAGAGCTTAAATCAAACGACATCGTATAGGCGCCGTAGGCAGTCGTTGTATTCCAGGCAGGGAAACCGGTGCCGTTCGTGAGGATGAGGAAGGCGGATCCGAACGGGGTGAAGGCGGTGCCATCCGTGCTGTACTGGAGGGCAAAAGTGCCCGGACCGGTGGGGCTTCTGGTTATGTCAAAGGCCAAAGACAAACTTTGGAAACCCATAGTGCCGACAGCAAACTGATAGAAGTCGCCGGCACCCCAGATTTGAGAACTAAACGCCTTTTCCGATCCGTTGCCTGTGACGGAACTGTAGGTCGCGTTGCCGGCATGCCAGCCTGCAGCCGTGCCGGTGCCAACTTCGGCAACGATATTGGTAATCCAAGCACTAGTGCCGGGGCTTCCTGCCGGCTGGCTGGTTTCAAAGGTCCATTTGGCAATCGTATCCGCCAAAGCGATGGGCGATGCCAGCAGCATGGCGGCCAGACAGGATAAGAGACTTTTTGTGTTCATCATGATCTTAGTTTGGTTGTTGGTTCAGTTTGGTTGGTTTTTGGTTTTACGGTTTTACGGACGGCCTTAAGGATGCGCCGCGTGAAAGGTGGAATCCCGGACAATGGCAGGCTGGAGCATTCTTGTGCCCCCGCCGGCAGGTTGGATTGCCATGAGCAATGGCGATGCCTCCGCGCCTTCGAGCTGAAGGCGCGTTGAAAGGCCGGGGAAATAAAGACTACCCTCGTGACCCTGAAATCGGTTTTGCTACTTACCCGCATTATCTTATCTAAGTAAGAAATCCCTTTAGCAAAACTGCTTCCACTTTTCTCGCATGGATTCGGGATGCTGGCAAGAATTTCTGAAAAAAGTTGTTCACAACTTTCACAGGATTCACAAAACCGCGCGATTCGTCCGACACACGGCTTGCGTTTCCAAGGGCAAAAGCGCATTTTCCCCGGCGTAAAACAGGAATTTGAAATGAAAAAAACAGTCTGGATTTCACTCATGGCGCTGGCGGTGGCCGCCCGCGCCGCCGATGCGGCTCAAACCAATTCGCCCGCCGCCGACACCAACGCGCCGCCTGCCGCCAAAACGGAGGCCGCCACGATTCCCGACGCCACGCACAAGCCGGTGTTCGTCACCAACACCGTCACCATCGCCGGCCAGCGCGTGACCTACGTGGCCGAGACGGGCATGCTGCCCATTCTCAAGCCCGACGGCACTTCGCGCGCATCGGTCTTTTATGTCGCCTACACACGGCAGGGCGAAAAGGACCTGACCGCGCGGCCCGTCACGTTTTGTTTCAATGGCGGACCGGGTTCATCGTCCGTGTGGCTGCACCTCGGCGCGCTCGGTCCACGCCGGGTGAAGATGAACGCGGACGGCACGCTGCCGCCGCCGCCATTCGGGCTGGTGGACAACGCCTATTCGATTCTGGACGGGAGCGACCTGGTGTTCATTGACCCGGTGGCCACGGGGTTCAGCCGCGTGACCAAGGACGAAAAGCCCGACCAGTTTTTCGGCAACTCGGCCGACCTTGATTCCATCGGCGAATTCATCCGGCTCTGGACGACGCGGCACGAGCGCTGGCTCTCGCCGAAATATCTTTGCGGCGAAAGCTACGGCGTGTTCCGCGCGGCGGGGCTGGCCGACCATTTGCGCTCGCGCTACGGCATGTATCTCAACGGCCTGATTCTCGTTTCCGGCGTTTTGGATTTCGCGACCATCTGGAACGATTCGGGCAATGACGTGCCCTTCCCGCTCTATTTGCCCGCCTACACGGCGGCGGCGCAGTTTCACCACAAGCTGCCGCCGGATTTGCAGTCCGATTTGCCCAGGGCATTGGCCGAAGCGCGCGCCTTTGCCCGCGGGGAATACGCCTCCGCGCTGCAACGAGGCGACGCGCTCGCCGACGACGAACATAAAAAGATTGTGGCCGAACTTGCGCGGCTCACCGGCTTGAAATCGCAGGTCATCGAAAACAGCCATCTGCGGATTGACGAGGGGGTTTTCCGCAAACAACTCCTGCACGATGAAGGCCTGATTCTCGGTGCCTACGACGCGCGCATCACCGGGCGCGACGATGATCCCATGTCACCCTATCCCGATTTCGATCCCTCGGACGCAGCGGTCCACGGGCCGTTTTCGGCGGCGATAAACAGCTACGTGCGGGGCGAATTGAAATTTGAGGACGATTTGCCCTACGAAATTCTCGCCGGGGTGCAGCCGTGGAATTACGGCGTGCGCAACAGCTACGCCAACGCGGAGGAAAAGCTCGCCTCCACGATGAACCAGAATCCTTACATGCGCATCCTCGTCCTGGGCGGGCGCTGCGATCTGGTTTGTCCCATTGACACGGTGCATTATGCGCTCGACCACATGTCGCTCGACGCCGCCTACCGCAACAACATCACCTACGCCGAGTTCGATGCCGGCCACATGATGTATATCAACCTGCCCGATCTGCAGAAATTGCATAACGACCTGGAAAGTTTTGTGAAACCGTGATTTGAAATGCAGCCGCAACCTTCAGTTGCGTTCGGCGCGACTTAAAAGTCGAGGCTGCAAAGTCGCGGCCGCAGTTTCATTCGTGAACCCGGATCAGCGTTTTGATGGCGTGGTTGCCCGCGGCCATGGACTTGAATAATTCCGGCAGTTGCGTCAACGGACATTCGCCGTCCACGAAATCCGCCGCGCGAATCACGCCGGCTTCAATAAACTCCAACGCCCGCCGGATGGTGCGCGGCGTGTGATGAAAACTCGCGAGCAGGGTGAGGTTGGAATAATGGATGAGCGTCGTGTCCAAAGTGATGCTCGTACCGGACGGACAGCCGCCAAAAAAATTGACCGTGCCGCCCTTGCGCACGAGATGCACGGCGGCCTCCCAGACGTCGGGATGTCCCACCGCTTCAATCACCGCGTCGAAATGCGTCCTGGTCGCTTCGCGGATTTTCGTGACCAGCCCTCTGCCGTCACCGATGTCAACCGTCTGATCCGCGCCGAGGCGTTGTGCCGCTTCCAGCCGCGCCGCGCGGCGACCGGCCACGGTCACGTCGCAGCCGAGCTTCTTGACCAGCGCGGCAAACATCAAACCGATTGGCCCCGCGCCGAGAATCAAAAGGTGCCCGCCCGCGCGCAAAGCGGTGTCTTCGACACCCTGGACGACGCAGGCGAGCGGCTCGACGAGCGCGGCGTCGCGGAAACTGGTTTCCGGCCTGAGCCGCAGCAGGTTCTTTTGGACAAGCCGTGCAGGAACGACAATGGACTCTGCATAAGCGCCGTTCAAAAAAAACAAATCTTCGCAAAGGTTTTCCCGCCCGGCCCGGCAGTGAAAGCATTCGCCGCACGGCGCGGAATTGGCCACAACCACGCGGTCGCCGACGCGCCAAGGTTGGAGTTCAAGCTTTGGCTTGTCCGGGGAACACGCTGAAGCGTGAACTCCAACGCCTGACACTTCCGAAATGACTCCCCCAAATTCGTGGCCGAAGACGGCGGGCGGCACAATCATTTTGGCGTGATAACCGCGTTTGAATACCTTCAAGTCCGTGCCGCAGGTGAGCGCGGCCTCGATGCGGATGCGGACTTCACCCGGTTTGAGCGCGGGCGGCGCAATGTCTTCAATCTGAATGTGTTCTTTGCCGTGCAGGATGGCCGCTTTCACGCGCACAGCTTATGCGCGTGAAAGGACAAAGCGAAGCAGAGTTTTTAATTGCGCAAAGCTAGAGCATTTACAATAATCATGTAGCGTATTGGGCGCGTAAAAAGAAGCCCCGGCAGTCGGCGGTGGAGATGGCGGCAAAGGCGGTGGCGGTAGCCTGAAGCAATTCCCCGGCAGTTCGCGGAGCCAGACGGCGCAGGATTTGTTTCACCTTGCTCCACAGGTTTTCAATGGGGTTGAAGTCCGGGGAATAGGGCGGCAGATACAGCAGCCGGGCACCGGCGGCTGCAATGGCTTCGCGCACCCCCGCCACCTTGTGCGTGGCCAGATTGTCCAAAATCACCCAGTCATCCGGCTGGAGCGTGGGCACCAAGCCTTGCCGCACCCAGGCCAGAAACATCTCCCCGTCCATCGCCCCTTCAAACAGCCACGGGGCGCAAGGCCCGCGCAAACGCACCGCCGCAATGAGTGTGCTGGTCTGGTAATGGCCGTGCGGAACACGAGCCACGAGCCGCTCGCCGACCGGGGCGCGACCGTATAACCGGGTCATTTTCGTGTTGGCTCCGCTCTCGTCCACGAACACCAGCCGGGCGGATGGCACCGCCGCCAGCCGTTCATGCCAGCGGCTTCTTTGCTCCACCACGTCAGGCCGGTGCTGCTCGGCGGCGTGCAGCGTTTTTTTTACAGGTCAGCCCCAGTCGGCGCAGCCACAGATCCATCGTTGAAGTCCCAAACGGACGATCCATGCGCGCCCCCAGCTCGGCCAGCGTCGCATCGGGCTGGCGGGCCACCAGCTTTTGCAAATGGCCCCGGCGCGCCGGCGTCAACAATGTTTTGCGGCCGCTCAAGTGAGTTTGCGGTTCCAAGGTGCCCCGCGCTTTGAACTGCTGGCGCACCCGGCGCACCGCCGCCACGCAAAAGCCGGCATACTCCGCGATCTCTTGTGTGTTTTTGCCTTGTTCATAGAGACGGATGATCCGTTCACGCACCGGCACAGGTATGGCTCGCATGTCCCATGCTGGCTGCGTCACCCCGTCAGGTCAAGCTACATCGTTTATGGAATTGCTTTAGTAGCCATTCCAGTTGGCGCGGATGACGCCCTTGGATTGCGGTGTGAGCGGCGGCAGCCCGCTTTGCTGCTCAAAATTCAAGTCGAAAGCCCACTTGCGGTTGGGTGCAGTGTAATAGCCGCCGGTTTGCTGCCAGAAATTTGTCGCGTATTGGCTCGGAAACATGACGACGATGGAGCCGTTATACCACAAGGTGGCATTTTGCCAATTCTCCAGCGTACGGAGAAAATTTTCCACCCCGCCGCTGTAGTTTGAGTTGGTGGATGCAACAATGCCTGCGAGTATCGCTGCGTTAACGGTGGTTGAGCCTGAGCCGGCGGAGGGACCTCCAGAAGTCCTGTTAGAGCTAGTGACATCACTCCAACTGCCGGACAGGATGGTAATAGCGTCGCCCATCAGCCCGGCAGGCCAGGTGTAGGTGGTGCTGTTTTGGGCGAGAGACGAGTGGACGACTCCGGAGACGACGTTTGACGCGTTGTAATTGCCCCACACATACAGCGGCATCGCTGTGGAAACTGAGAAGCCCTTGGGAGCTGTATTAGGTGGCAACATTCCTCCATTGACAACCCGCACCGCCGGGAGGGTCGTGCTGGTCAATGGAACGGAGTTATAGATATAAATGGAGTCAATCGGATGGGATTTGTGACTGGATAACTGGCATTGGGTGTTGTAGGAGATGCCGTTATTGGTGGCGACAGCATTGGTAAGCCAGATGTTGAATTTTGCGATGTCAAACTGGACGGCTTGAACCTTCTTCGGCGGGCCGTTGCCATTATTGTAATTCTCGCGCCAGTCGTAGAATAGAACATTCGTCAAAAACGAATAGCTGGCGTATTGGACGTTCGTAACGCAATCAAAATTTGCCGTCACGTTTGTGCTGACATAGTTGGTGAAATAGAGGCTGACGCTATTAGTTTTCAACAGGTAAAAATCATACGGTATCTGCTGTTGATAGGGAATGGCTGCCCCATCCTGATAATACAGAATCATGTTTGCATCATTCTGAAAATACAGAGTGTTGGTGCATTTGGGCCTGAGACTGCCCCAATTGGTGCCGCTGGGAAAGTTGGTAAGGTAGAGATCGGCGGCGTTGGCAAGATATATCTGGCCGTTGGTCGAAAACGCCGCCGCCGTGTTCATGGCATACGCGGAAGGCGGCAGGTTGATGATCGCTTCGACGGCGGCAGGATTATTATTGGTGCCAATCGGCATGGTTAAGTGATCGTTGCCGGAGGTCGGCTGGCCTGCAAGTGAGTAAGTGGATTTGCCGCTGCCAGCATACGCCGGACTGGTAAACGGATCGTTGGTGGTATTGGTGGCTATTCCGACGGCGGAAACCGTATTTTGGAAGGTGACGGTGGTTGACCCCGACCAAAGGCGCGCGTTGGACCACACCGGACCCGCGATATTCAAAGTCTGGGCAGCGGCAATTTCCAAATCCATATTATAGAAAATAGCGAATTGAAAGAGGGGGATGGAGGCGAATTGAATGGACTCGCTGACGGTGGCCGGCACGTTGAAACGCTGGCCAATCGGCGTGGCGGTGGCGGTAATCGTGCAATCCTCCTCCAAACCATACAATCCCGTGAATTGCGAGTTCAGGGGCACCGTATTGGTGGTCCATGAACCCATGATGACGCTAATCTGGTTCGCGTTGGTGCCATTACTATAGGCATATTGGACGGGCCAATTCGCCTGATCGGTCGTCGTGGGAATAAATGTGGTGCCATAATAGCTCCCGCTGTTTGAGAGACTTTGGGCGACGTAATCGTAATTCATCTGGGCAAGGACTTTTTCGGTGGCGGCTTCCGCGGCGGCTTCGCTCATGTTGAACTGGTTGTTCCGCTGCGTCACTAAGGAATTGCTGGACATCCAACACATCATGCTGCCAAAGACGATCAGACAGGCAGCTAAAACACACAGGATGATGAGCAGTGCGTAACCGCTGCTGTTTCGCCGCATGGGTCCGGATAAAGTTTGCATAAACGTCCTTTGTGCTTTCAGTTCCACGCGCGACGGAAGACCCGCGTGCGCAGTTGGTAATAATCATAAGCGTTGACGCCGCCGCCGACAGTGGCGATGGGATATTCCCATTGCGAAAATTGCATCGTCACCTCGATAAGCACGCGATTATCCAGAACGGCCTCATTCGTCACAATATTGTTCGACCAGTCCCTGGCATCGAAAACAATCAGGTTGGTAATATACTGGGCCAGTGTCTTGGAGTAGGTGACAGCGTTGCTGGATACGTTAAATTGGATCAAGCGGTTGGTCTTGATGCTATTGGTGTCCAGATAGTAAATCGAGTACCAGGTCGTGTTCGTGGTGGGATAAATGATCAGCGCGTTGCCGGCCTGCGCCTGGTTTGTTGAGATAAGAGAGAAAGAAGAAGTTCCGATAGAGGAACAATTCCCGACATAAACCATTTTGCTCTCCCGGATTTGGTCCCGGATTTGATTCAGCGCCTGGCGGCCCCCGGCGGTGGCCACCAGCTTGGTTGCCGCCAACGTGTAAATGCGCAACCCGAAAACTTGAACGGCGATCCATACGCCTGTGAAAATGAACAGGAAGACCACAACCGTGATCATCATTTCCGTCAACGTGAACCCACGAGCGTTTCTCCGAAACGACCGGTTCTGAATGTTTTTGAAAAATTTCATTGCAATTGGTTGGGGGCGCGGAAGGTAACGATGGTATTGGTGAACAATTTACCCGTCAGCCGGAAGCTCCACACAACTTGCGAGACGAGCACCTTCAGCGGCGGGGAGGTTAACCCCAAGGAGTTTGTATACTGCGTAGCGGTCAAGTAATTCGTGACCCAAATCGGCGTGCCGCTGGTTGGAATGTCAAGCGTGTCGGCCTGCATAAAATTGGTTGAAGGCCCCAGAAAATCAGTAGTTCCCTGCCCGCTGCCCGTGGAGAACTCCTCTGCATCCCATTGCGCCGAACGCATTTGTTCCATTCCCTGCGCCGCATACGACATGGCCGCCAGCGACTGCGAACTCCATTCCGCTATCCGGTTGGACTCCACATAGCCGTAAATCATCCCCGCTGTCACCAGTCCGAAAATGACGAAGGCTATCATGACTTCGATCAACGTGAACGCGGCACGCGCGACACGCGATTTGCATCCTGCGGCTTTGCCCGGGTGGACCACCATAGATTCTTGCGTCAATCTTCTCTCTCGCTGAAATCATAAGGTAGCAACCTGCATACCATTACGGTGAATTGGAATCATTGCCGGTTTACGGGCAGGCAAACGGCCCCATCGGATTACTGTCCTGAAAGTTGACAATTTTGACCACAACCCGGACCCGGTGCAAACAACGGCATCGCCTTCAAAGTGCAGCGGACTTCCGTGCCGGAGCTTTGACGAAATTCGCCTCCCGCAAATAAATCGGCTCCAATTTTTCGCCAGCGACAAAGCCGTCGCGCTCAACTGCGAGCCGGGCCAAGGTCGCTGCACGCGGAAAAACTGTCCGGCCACCGGGAAACCAGCGCATCACTTCCGGGCCGATCAAAATTTCCCGCTCCCCGGCCCGTGATTGAATTTCCCCCGCCGTCACAATCCGCAACGGCCCGATTGCGTTCCAGCCGTCCGCTGATATTTCATACGACGCCAGATAAAATTCATTTCTCTGCGCGTCCACTGTCACGTTCACGCGGCCGAAAATCCGTTCTGCCTGCGCCTGCGCCGCCAGACAGTCCATGCTGCTCACGCCGAGCAATTTTGCGCCGCGCGCCAGTTGCCATCCCTGTGCCATTGAAAGCGCCACGCGAACGCCCGTGTAAGAGCCGGGGCCGAGGCCGACCGCTAGAATTTCAATCTGCTCGCGCTCCAATTTTGCTTCGCGCAGCGCGGCCTCAATCATGCTGAACGCCCCCGTTGCGCCGGCTCGCCGGGACGAAGCCCCGGCTTTTTGGGCGGGGCGAAGGCCGGCGCCGGTTTCAATCACTTCGCCAAGCACACGGCCCGCCTGCGCGACCGCCACGCTCCGCTGCGGCGAGGAAAATTCAAGCGCCAAAATCGTCATAAACAATCCGCCGTTCCGTTTCGCCGGTGATTTCAATTTTCACCCGGCCAAACTTTTTCCCATCTTCCAATCTCTCCGCCCATTCAATCACCGCCACGCCATCGGGCGACAAAAACTCCTCCAGACCGGCGGACAAAATCTGTTCGCGCGTTTCCAGCCGGTATAAATCCAGATGAAACAACCGCAGCCGCCCGCCACCGTATTCGTTCACCAGCGTAAACGTTGGTGAATGCACGCGCGCCGCAATGCCAAGTCCGCGCGCCACGCCTTTCACCAGTTGCGTTTTGCCTGCGCCGAGTTCGCCAGACAACCCGATGACCCAACCGCGTTGCGCCGCGCGTCCCCACGCCTCGCCGAGCGATTCCGTCTCCGCCGGGCTATGTGAAATGAACGTAGCCATGATCGTTGAGCGTGCGCACGCCGTTTTTGTCGAGAATCGTGACGCCCCCGCCAGCGACAATTTTCCCGATGCAACTTAATTTCAATCCGGGAAATTTTTTCTTCCAGGCATCAAGCAGCTTCACCGCGTCGCCGCCGGCAATCGTGAACAACAATTCAAAATCCTCGCCGTCGGCCAGCGCGGCGGCAAAAGCCGCTTTGGCCGGGGCACCTGTCCGCGCCCGCAGCCTTGCCGCGCGGCTGATCGGCACCGCCGTCTTGAGCAGTTCCGCGCCGACGCCACTCGCCTTCAAAATGTGCCGCAGATCGCCGGCCAGGCCGTCGCTCAAATCAATCATTGCGTGGATGGGAAAATGTTCCGCGAGCCAGTGCGCCTCGGCCAAACGCGGCTCAAATTCCAAATGTTTGCCTGCCAGCGAGCCGCCCAACTCGCCCGTGACAAATATGGCATCACCCGCCTTTGCGCCGGAACGGAGGATTTGTTTCCCCCGCACAACCGTGCCGAGCAGCGCGATGGAAATGAATATGCGGTCGGGATTTACCGTCGTTTCGCCACCGACAATCGCCACGCCGTATTTCTCTGCCAGCGCGCTCATGCCGTCATAGATTCTGCCGACAAACTCCGGCTCGAAGCGTTTCGGCAACCCGATGGTCACGAGCGCGGCGGTCGCTGCGCCGGCCATGGCCGCGATGTCGCTCAGGCACCGGGCGAGCGCCTTGCGTCCGACTTTTTCCGGCGGCGTGTCTGTGGTGAAATGAATGCCTTCGACCACTGCATCGGTTTTGAACAGCAACAATTTGTCCGGCGTTCCAAAATCCAGCACGGCGCAATCATCGCCCGCGCCCACCAAAACATTTTGGTTGGTCGGCAGCGACTTTGTCAGGTGCGCGATAAGCTCGAACTCGTTCATTTTGCGAAATAAAACACAACCAGATTGGCGACGTTAAACAAACTGTGTGCCGTGATGGGCGCGAGCAGGTTATCCGTTCGTTCGTAAAGCCAGGTCAGCGCCAGCGCCAGCACAAACAACGGCACGAGTGCCGCCGCGTCCATGTGAATCAACGCGAACAAAAAATTGACGCCCATCCACGCGAACCGCGGATAACCGAGCTGTTTGACGAATGGATACAGCACCCCCCGAAAAATAAATTCCTCGGCCACCGGCGCAATCACGACAGCAAACGCGCCCAGATAAACGCGTGTCCACCACGATTTCGCGCCTGTCAGCAGCATTACGGCGGTTTCTGCTTCAGGCGGCCAGCCGATTTTTTCCAGCACGAGCACCGAAGCCTGTTGCAGCCACCACGCAACGGGCAAAACCACGAGCGCGGTCAACAACGCCGTGAGCAGTGCGCGCGGCAATCGCGATTCGCGAAGGCCGAAAACTTCGCGCCAGTGGACTTGATGAAGCCGCAAAAAGAAATAAATCAGCACCCAGGTCGCACCTTGAAAACTCAGCGTGCCGAGTAGCACCGTGCCAAAGCCGTCCGGTGATTTGAATGCCATGAAACCGGCCTTGTGCAACAAGCTGACCATTATCACCCCGAGGCAAAAGCAGACTAATTGCACCGCGCAAAATTGCATTACGGCTTCACCACGCCATGGTTTGGCGGATAACATGCCGCCAGCCTATCGCAGCGGCGCGGCAGTGACGACGCAAAATTATTGGTCGCCGGATTCACTTTACGTCATCTCCGTTCGCGCCATACTTCTGCCGAATGGCAGCCGCTCACACAAACCGTCTTGCCAGCGAGAAATCGCCCTATCTGCTCCAGCACGCGCACAATCCGGTGGACTGGTTCGCGTGGGGCGACGAGGCGTTTGCCAGGGCACGCGCCGAAAACAAACCGGTTTTCCTGAGTATCGGCTACTCGACCTGTCATTGGTGCCACGTCATGGAACGCGAATCGTTCGAGGACGAAAAGGTCAGCGCGTTTCTCAACGGGCATTTTGTCAGCATCAAGGTGGACCGCGAGGAACGGCCGGACGTGGACAAAATTTACATGACGTTCATCCAGGCCACGACCGGCGGGGGCGGCTGGCCGATGAACGTTTTTCTCACGCCGGAATTGAAGCCGTTCCTGGGCGGCACGTATTTTCCACCAGACAACCGTCATGGCCGTCCGAGTTTTTTGCAGGTGCTCCAGCAAATCGCCGCGCTCTGGCGGGAACGCCGCGGTGAAATCGCCGCTTCCGCCGACGAAATCCACGCGCGGCTCGAAGCCGCGACCACCAACGCGAGCGCGGGCAATCTGATCCTGACCGCGGACGCCTTGCGCAACGCGGCGGCGATGTTCAAGTCCGCCTATGACCCGCGCCACGGCGGCTTTGGCGGGGCGCCGAAATTTCCGCAGCCAGGCATGCCGGCCTTGTTGCTGCGCTGTGCAAAACGTTTTCAGGACAACGAGGCCGCGCGCATGGTCTTGCACACGTGCGACCGCATGGCTGCCGGCGGCATCCATGACCAGCTCGGCGGCGGCTTTGCGCGCTACTCGGTGGACGCCGGATGGCGCGTGCCGCATTTCGAGAAGATGCTCTACGACAACGCGCAACTCGCGCAGCTTTATCTCGACGCGTTTCTCGTCAGCGGCGACGCGCGCCACGCCGGCACTGTGCGTGACATCCTTGACTACGTCCTGCGCGACATGACGTATCCGGATGGCGGATTTTATTCCGCCGAAGACGCCGACAGCGAAGGACACGAAGGGAAATTTTATTGCTGGACGAAAGACGGGCTTTCGAAACTGCTCACCGTTGGGGAATTCAATGTGGCGGCTCGCCATTTCGGCATTACCGAGCAGGGCAATTTTGTTGACCACAGTCATCCGCACCCGTTGGCGGGACAAAATGTACTGAGCATTGCCGAGCCAAACGTGAGCCAGGAAGACCTGCCGTTGCTCAAATCAGCAAAGGAGAAAATGTCCGATGCGCGAGCCAAACGCATTCGCCCGCATCTCGACGACAAAATCCTGGCTTCCTGGAATGGCCTGATGCTTGGCGCCTTTGCCCGGGCTTACGCCGTGCTCGGCAACAATAAACACCGCGACGCGGCGGAGAAAAATCTGGCGTTCATAAAAAAGAAGCTTTGGGACAAAAAATCCAGTTCGCTGTACCATCGCTGGCGCGATGGCGAACGCGATAACGTCCAACTGCTCGAAGGCTACGCGTTCCTGCTGTCCGGCGTTGTCGAGCTTTACGAGGCGACACTCGGGCCGGGGCATCTCAATTTCGCCATCGAACTGGCCGAAGCCATGATTGTGAAATTTTACGAGGCGGAGAATGGCGGCTTCTGGCAAAGCACAACCGACACGAAGGGTTTGATTTTGCGGGTCAAGGACGATTACGACGGCGCGGAGCCGTCAGGCAATTCTGTCGCCACGCTCGCGCTGCTGAAACTGGCCGCCATCACCGGCCGTGACGATTTCAAAAAGCCGGCCGAGGCGACGCTGCGATTGTTCGCGCATCGCCTGCAAAATTATCCGCAAGCCATGCCGTTCATGCTGCACGCGTTGGATTTCTGGCTGGACGAGCCGCGCCGCGTCGTCGTCGCCGGCGATGCGAATTCCGCCGAAGCACGGAATCTATTGCACGCCGCGCACTCGGTTTATCAACCAAACAAAATTATTTTGGGTAACACCGGCCCGGTCGAGGAATTTGTGCGCTCTTTGCCCGCGAAGGGAAAAGCGACGGTTTATCTTTGCACGGGCAAGGCGTGTCAACCGCCGACAAGTGAAGCTGCAAAAGTGCGGGAATTGCTGCAATAAGTGCTGAACGAGATCAGTCGTTTTGCGGCGGCCGTTCCTGCCTTTCGCTTCGCGGCTGATGGACTTTGCGCAACGCCTGGCGTAACGTCTCGATTTCGCGTTCGTCAGCAAGTTTCTGGCGTTCGGCCAGTTCGACGAGTTCAAGCACTTCCTCCATTTGGTCGAGCGTCTGTTTGAGCGACTCGACAATCTGCGTCACTTCTTCAATCGCCTGGCCGATGGCGGAAGCGGGAGTTTCGATTTTTCGTTCGGGCAATGCCGGCACGTCAGCCAGCGAATCGGCTTGGGGAATTGGCTCCGTTCGACGCGGGCCGCGCCCACGTCCACCGCGACGGCCACGCCGCCTTCCACCGCCCGAACCTCGCGGCGGCGCGGGAAGATTTGGTTCAGTCTGTGGTTTTTCCGGCATTTCTGGCGCGAGCATGGCGCACTGCTGTACAAAAGCAATGGAGAATTGTGATTACTTCTTCACAAACAGAGCAAGCGAGGCGGTGTAGCTGTGCAGAAAACTCTTTTCGCCGACCGGGCCGATTTCACCGTTACAGAAAAATCCGGTGAGACCGAACGGGCCGAGTTGTTTTTGTACAAATTCCGCGTCGTGGTTCGGCTGGTGGAAAAGATGCTTTCCACGACCGTTGTAGCAGCAGAGGCAGCCGCCGTAAATCGGCGTGCCGGCCAGTTTTTTCTTCGCGCGCCCGAGCAGTTCGCTCATGTCCTCGGTTGCCGCCGCCGCGTCGCGCCGTTGAAACTGCATGGTCTGGCCTGTGCGCGGCAACGCGCCGACGGCGAGCACGCCGGAGCGCGGGTCGGCGCCGACGAGATTGCGCACGAGAAAATCGCCGCGATGAAAATCCTCAAGGTATTCATTGACGACGAGGCCGATGAGCAGGTTGCCCTGCGCCTTGCGCTGTTCGTCGGGCGGAAGTTTTTGAAACGTTTCAGCGAGCACGGCATACGCGGGCCGGTTGCCGATGTGATGAATCAAATTGCGATCCACACCCGTGAGCGTCCACGTCTCGCCGATGGGTGTGCAGCCCTGTGAAATGACGCCGGTCAACGCCACTTCGCCGCCGAACGAAACCGCCACGCCACCGTCCTCGAACACTTCGCCGTCGAGATAAACCTGGGTGAGTGGTTCGGGAACAGCGCCGCTGGCCAGTCCACCATAAAGCGGCAGCGGCGCGTAGGCCCCATTCCACAAACGAATCCAACCTTCCACATCGAGGTGAAACGGATCAATGAACACGAGCCAGCCGTTGGTGTGTGAAGGTTCGACGCCGGTTTCCAAATGCCAATACACCGCACCGTTTGCTTCTTCAACCTGCGTCTGCGTGAAGTGGAAGCCTTTCAGCTCCGCGCCCGGCAGCGAGTAAAGTGCGAGCACAAGGCCGGGTGCGTTTTCAATTTCCTGTGAACCGACAATCAGCCCGTTGCTCGAACAGCCCGCCAGCAACGGAATCCGAGCGTGTACGCGCAAAATTTCCAGCGTCTGCCTGGCTTGCGGGAAAAATTTCGGCGACATGAACACCAAGCCAAGCGAGACCTGTGGTGCGAGCAGTTGCCGGCGCAGGTCTTCCGCCCACTGCCGCAGTCCGGTTTCATCGAAACCGCCCGGCCAATGGGCCGCAATGGAAAATTCGGTGTTCACATCTCCAGATTAACGCCGAAGCGCGCAATTGCAAATGCTCCGTGCCCTGGAGAAACGGATTTTGTCCGGCAGGCTTTTGGCGTTATGCTGTTCCGCGGATGCCGTGACACCAACAGTGGATACTACGCGGAGCAGACAAGATACAGACCGCCCGGTGCGCCTGCCCGAATTGCTTGCGCCCGCCGGCGATTGGGACTGCGCCCGCGCGGCGGTCGAAAACGGTGCCGACGCGATTTATTTCGGCCTCGAAAAATTCAACGCCCGGATGCGGGCGCACAATTTCACGGAGGCGGATTTGCCAAAGCTGATGGAATTTCTGCACCGGCGCGGCGGGCGCGGCTACGTGGCGCTGAACACGCTGGTCTTCGAAAACGAGCTGGCCGACGCGGAAAATTATCTGCGCGCGATGGTTGCCGCCGGTATGGACGCGGTGATCGTGCAGGACGTGGGCATTTGCCGGCTTATCCGTCGGCTCTCGCCGGATTTTCCCATCCATGCTTCGACGCAAATGACCGTCAACAGCGCCGGCGGCATCGAATTTGCCCGTGAACTCGGCTGCAACCTCGTCGTGCTGGCGCGGGAATGTTCTATTGCCGAAATCGAGAGGATTAACCTCGCGCTTCGCACTTCGCACTCCGAACTTCCCATCGAGGTCTTCGTTCACGGCGCGTTGTGCGTGGCTTACTCCGGTCAGTGCCTCACCAGCGAAGCGCTGGGCGGACGCTCGGCCAATCGCGGTGAATGCGCGCAGGCGTGCCGGATGCCTTACGATTTGATCTGCGACGGCAAACAGGTTCCGCTCGGTGACCGGAAATATCTGCTCAGTCCGCAGGATCTCGCCGGCCTGGAGGTCCTGCCAGATTTGATACGCGCTGGTGTCGCCTCGTTAAAAATCGAAGGCCGGCTCAAGACGCCGGAGTATGTCGCCAATATCACGCGGATTTACCGCGAGGCGCTCGACAGTTGTGGAATGCGGAATGCGGGTTGCGGAGTTTCAAACGCACCAGTCAACCCGAAATCCGAAATCCGAAATCCGAAATATGAAATGGAGATGGCCTTTTCGCGCGGGCTTTACACCGGCTGGTTTGGCGGCGTGAACAACCAGGAACTCGTTCACGGCCGGTTTGGAAAAAAACGGGGCGTTTATCTCGGCGAAGTCGAACGCGTGTCGCGCGACGCGGTCGTGATGAAACTCGAAGGCCCACTCAAGCCCGGTGACGGTGTGGTTTTTGACGCGGGCAATCCGGAGGAAAAGGAGGAAGGCGGACGGGTTTATGAAATGCGAAATGCGAAGCGCGAAGTGCGAAGTATCGAACTCCGCTTTGGCCGTGGTGACGTTGATTTCTCACGCGTCCGCGTCGGCGACAAGCTTTGGAAGACGGACGATCCCGAATTGAATCGTCATCTGCGCCGGAGTTTTGAAGGCAACAGGCCCAAATTCCAACGCCCGATTGAGGTGGAAGTCCACGGCGCTGCGGGTGGTTCACTCACGCTCATTGCCCGCGACGAACTCGGTCACGTCGTTCAACTTGATTCGGCCAAGCCGCTGGCCAAGGCCGAAAAGCAGCCGCTGACGACCGAACGTTTGCGCGAACAATTGGGCAGATTGGGCGGAACGCCGTTCAAGCTGGGTGAACTTAAAAACCACCTGGAGGGTGAAGTTTTATTGCCGGTCAGCGAACTGAACCGCCTGCGCCGCGAAGCCGCGGCGGAACTGGAAAAATTGCGCGTGCGACCGAAACGATGGGAAATCAATGATTGTAGGAGCCGAGGTAACGAAGCCCATTCTTCAAACTCATTCAGTCAGAGTCTCCTCACGTCGGCTCCTACAAACCCGGCATTGATTGTCCTCGTCCGCAATCTGCCACAACTCGAAGCCGCGCTGAAGTGCGGCGTGGAAACCATTTACTGCGAGTTTGAGGACCCGAAGAAATACCGCGAGGCGGTAACGTTGTTTCACACCGCCCGCGGCTGTTCTGACTTTCAACCCTCAATCCTCAACCTTCAACCGTCCATCTGGGTGGCTCCTCCCCGTATTTTCAAAACGGGCGAGGAATGGATTTTGCAACTGGTTCGCTCCTGCAACGCCGACGGTTACCTCGTCCGCAATTACGACCATCTGAAGTTTTTCGCAAATGACCGGCGGCGGGGCGATTACTCGTTGAACGTGGCCAACCGGCTGGCGGCGGATTATTTCAAAAACCGGTTTGGACTGGAGCGCCTCACACCATCGTACGATTTGAATTTTCAGCAGCTCGAAGCGCTGCTGCGCGCCGTGCCGCCGGAATGGTTCGAGGTCACGATCCACCAGCACATGCCGATGTTTCACATGGAGCACTGCGTTTTTTGCGCGTTCCTGTCCAGTGGCACGGATTATACGAACTGTGGCCGGCCCTGCGACCGGCATGATGTGAAGTTACGTGACCGTGTGGGCGCGGAGCATGGATTGAAGGCGGACGCCGGCTGCCGCAACACGGTGTTCAACGCGCTGCCGCAGACCGGCGCGGAATACGTGGCGAAAATGATTGAGCTGGGTGTGCGGCACTTCCGCATCGAATTTTTGGATGAAGCGGCGGAAACCGTTGAGCGCACCATCGCCAGCTACCGGCAACTTTTGCGCGGCGAAATCAGCGGAACACAACTGTGGCGTGAGTTGAAGCTGATGAACCAGCTTGGTGTCACGCGCGGGCAGATTGGGAAATAGGACAGGCAGCATGCCTGTCTCTATTTTTGATTTGATGCAGGTGGAGACAGGCTGGAAGCCTGTCCTACCTCAACCACGGCGCGATTTTTTCGCCGGACCAGATTCCCCTGACCGGCTGGCGTTCGCGCACAACGGCGGCGCGTCGGCCGTTCACCAGGATTTCGGCGGCCAGCGGTCGCGCGTTGTAATTCGACGCCTGGACAAAGCCATACGCGCCGGCGCTTAACAACGCCAGATAATCGCCCTCGCTGACCCTGGGCAGCGGGCGGTCCTTGCAAAAATAGTCGCTCGATTCGCAAATGCCGCCGACGACATCTGATGCAATGCCCGCGGCATCTTTTTTTGTAAGCGGCACGATTTCGTGGTAAGCGTCGTAAAACGCCGGGCGAATCAAGTCGTTCATCGCGGCGTCCACGATGACAAAGTTCTTTTTGCCGGTGCGTTTCACATATTCGACGCGCGCGACCAAAATGCCGGCGTTGCCGGAAATGAACCGGCCCGGCTCGAGCAGAATTTTCAATCCAAGCGGCTGCAACAGCGGCAGCAGGCGCGCGGCGTATTTTTCCGGCGTTAAAATATTTTTGGCTGCGGATGATTTCCACCACGCCACCGCGCCGCTCGCCAACGCGGGTTGATAAACAATGCCCAACCCGCCGCCGATACTGAAAAATTCGAGCGCGTATTTTGCCTGCAATCGCCGCACGAGCGGGAGGATCTTCCGCACTGCCTTTTCAAACGGCGACACGCTGGTAAGTTGCGAGCCGATGTGCATTTGCAGGCCGCGCAGCCGCAGATTTTTCAGTCTGCTCGCGCAGGCATAGATGCCTTCGACCTGCTCGAATTGAATGCCAAATTTGTTTTCATAAGTCCCGGTGGTGATCTTCGCGTGCGTGTAGGCGTCCACGCCCGGGTTCACGCGCACGGCGACGGGCGCGATTTTTTTGAGCCGTGCGGCGATGCGGTTGATGCGTTGCAGTTCCGGTTCGCTTTCGGCATTGAAGGAATAAACGCCCCGCCGCAGGGCAAATTTGATTTCGTCCTCCGTCTTGGCCACGCCGGCGAAGACGCATCGGCGCGGGTCGCCGCCAGCCGCAATGACGCGCTGCAATTCGCCGCCGCTCACGATGTCGAAGCCGCTGCCAAGATTGGCGAGCGTTCGCAGCACGGACAGATTGCCATTCGATTTGAGTGCGAAGCAAATGAAGTGTGCCACCGGTGCCATGGCCGCGTTGAGTTTCCGAAAATGATCCGTCAGCGTCCGCTGCGAATAAACATAAAGCGGCGTGCCGAATTTGCGCGCGAGCGACTCGACGGCGACGCCTTCGCAAAAGAGCCGGTTGCCAACGTAACGAAAATGGTGCATGACGCCGTGAGTTTAGGCTTCCGCCTTCAAAGTTCAAGGTTGCGAAATGAAAAAACCGCCGATGAATACCGGCGGGTGGGGAAACACCTTGATTTTACGGCTCCGCCAGAATTCTGGCGCGCTCGGTGTGATATTGTGCGGGCGTGATTTGGTCGGCCTTGTATTTCTCGAGCAACTCTTGAAGTTGTGCTTCCTTGGCAGCGGAAATCGGCACCGGCGGCGCCTGAATCGGATTCAGCCCCAGTTCCTTTCCAGGATAGTTTGCGTTGACTTGATTTGCCGGCGACACCACCTCCGGTTTGACCGCGGGTGGAGCGGGCTTTACCGGGCTGATGGCAACGGGCTGGGTTTGCGGCGCGGCGGGCTTGACTTCCGGTGTGGCAGGTTGGATCGCCCCCGGGCGCGGCGCGGGGGGCGCTGCGGGTGCAACCGCCGGAGTTGCCCAGTTCTGTTGATTCAGTTCGGACATTTTGTGTTCCAATGCCGCCCGCGCCTTGGCCTGGGCTTCAGCGTCGGAAGTCGCCGGCTTTGTTTGGACCGCTTCCGTGGCCGGCATGGGTTTCGTTTCGGGAGCCGGGACTGCCGGTTTCGCCGGAACAGCGGGGGGCGGAACCACGACCACGTTTGTCGGCTGGCTTGGTTGTACCCGCGTGGCGCCGGAAGGAGTGACCACAATCGGCGGCGGGGCGGGCTGGGCCGGTTGCGCTTCCAACTCGTTCATTTTTTCCATCAAGGCTGCGCGCGCGGCGGCCTGCGCCGGATTGTCCTGCGCCCGAACGGCAATGAAGCTCGCACAAAATGCAACCGTGCAAACCACGGGAAATAGCTTGGAAATTTGCATAACACTTTCTTACGCCAATTTTCCGCCGGATGCAACAGCTTTTCGTGCCGGCGGGAATTGCCTCCGCCAGACTTTTGGGAAAGGACAGGCCAAGATCGAATATTTCACTATGGTGTTCACTTCGGCGCGGGAAACTTTGACACGCTGTTGCAGCTCAATCACGTTCGCGGCGCGCAGCTTTTCAAGCGTCCGCACACCGATCAAAATCGGCCACGCGCACGCCAGCCGCACACGATATTGGCCGAACGGCAACGTGTTCGTGTAAGTCCAGCCCGCCGCAAGGTGCGATTCCGCTTTGTCGAGATATTCATGGAACAGCGGAAGGAACCTCGACTCGTTTGCCGGCGATAACAGGGTTTCCGGCAACAATTTCGTCGCCTCAAGCTTTTCCGTCGGCAGATAGCAGCGGCCTTTGTGCAAATCCGCCGGCAGGTCGCGCAAAATGTTCACGAGCTGCAGTCCCTTCCCGAACCGGACGCCGTCATTGAGCAACTGACCGTCATCCAACCTTGCCTGTGGAAAGAGATGCGTGCGACATATCTTCGTCCAGAATTCGCCCACGCAGCCAGCCACGCGATAGGTGTAATCGTCCAGTTCCGCCGCCGTTTCCAGCGCGACGATTTCTTCGGCGGACGCGCCGGCAAACCGGCGCAAATCCAGTTCCTGTCCACCCATGATGGTGGTGAGAACGTCGCGGACCAGTTTCAAGTCGGTTGGCGAAAGCGTTTGCAGGCGCGCCAGACTGTCTTCGACCTTTTCCAGCAGCGCGCGCTCGGCGGGCAAACCCTGCTGTTTGGCCAGTTCACCAAGATTCAGCGGCGCGGTGGACGCGCCCAAAATCCGCTCCCGCAATTTGTGGAGCGCGTCGAGCCGTTGTTCCAGCGGCACCAGTTCGGTGTCGGCGATGGTGTCGGTCGTGCGCGCGAGCAGGTAGGCAAGACCGATTTGCGGACGAATGGTGCCCGGCAACACGCGCAACGTCAGATAAAACGAACGCGACGTCGCCTTGAGCAAATCGTTTGTTGTCCCGGCCATTTGTTTCACCAAGAATAAATCTTCCTGCCATTCGCGCCAGCTAAAGTCGCGAAGTCTTGGGTTGGCGCCTTGCCAACCTTCCAGTGCCGACGTAAGCTTATCCAGTGCCGACGGTATTGCGCGTCAAAGGCTATCGCATCGAGTTTTACAGTTCCGAACCCGACGAACCCGCACACGTGCATGTGCACAAAGCCGGAAGCGAGGCCAAATTTTGGCTCGCCCCGGTGCAGTTGAACTGGAACAAAGGCTTTCGGGAAGCCGAACTCCGGGAAATTGCCCGGATTCTTGAAACCCACGAAGCCAGATTGATTGAGGCATGGAATGAAACTGAATAACACTCCGCCGCCGGACGTGACGTCGGTTCAAATCACCGACGAACGGCTCACGTTCGGCTTGGAAGACGGGCGCACGGTGAGCGTGCCGCTGTCGTTTTATCCCACGCTGCAACTCGCCACGCGGCGTGAGCGCGCGAATTTCGAAATCTGCCACTCGTCGGTCTATTGGCCCAAGTTGGATTGCGACATCAGTTCCGACTGCCTGTTGCGTGGCGCGAAGGAAGCCCGCAAATTCGCCGAACGCGCCTGGCGCAAAAAGGCAAAACTCGCCGCCGCGTAAAACAAGCGCGACATAGCGCAGAGCAATTCATTCAAAGCGATTGGCATCGAGAAGAAATTGACAAAATTTTCAAAATTCAACTTTTACGTTTTCCCTTTGGGATTGATTGCTCTGAATCATCTTCGTCACGTTCTATTGCCTCCTTTTCCAAATCGAATAAATGATTTAACAACAAAAATTCCATCAACTGGCTATATGAATCATGCTCAAGTTCTCGATGTGCTCTAGGATTCCGATAAGCCAAATATGTTCCAGTAAATAAATTTGCGCGACCATTTCGTTCGGCATCGTTTAATCCTTTCCAACCAAGCTTTGCTTTGTCTCCAAGAAACGCTTCAGAAAACAATTTTACACCGTGCTCATCAATACCAGTCCTTTTTCTGATAGTATCTTCCAAACGTCGGTATCCAGTTAGAAGGTTGTCATCCGCATTTTGGAAAAAATTTAGCGCCAAATCCGTAATGCGATTGTCGATAATTGCAAATGGAATGACCGGAGGGAAATTTCGCCACAAAGTTCCGCGTTCGGCTCTCTCTTCATCGCGATCCAATATGTAATCATACCAACGCCTTGGCCAAACCGGTTTCGCTGCATCAATTTTCCCTAAATCGTCGGAAGTCAATGACGGCAATTCGAGGCGATTAATTATTTCTTCGTCCACATCATATTCTTCGATTTCAACATTATGAAATTGAAGAAGTTGAATAATAAAAGAAAGCCCACTTGGCCCTTCACCTAAATAACCAGATGAAAAACCAGCTTTTACTGCAACAATTTCGCCTTCGTTTATCGTCAGTAATAGCCCGTGACTTCTTGAACCATGACTATTGGCAGGAGAAGAAAGAATTCGCGCGAGAGTAATTTGATCGCCATACTGAAGTAGTCGCATTACAGCTTGTTTGCATTCTTCGGTTATTCCGGCCAAACCAATATATTGAATGCAAGCCGGCGATTTTTTTCCTGTCCATTTCATCTGATGTTCAAAGCTGTTCCCGCCAACGTGCCAGTTGTTTCGCGACTTCCTTCGTTCCCGGTGCGCCGGTCAAATTTCGTTTCGCCATCGCGCGTTGCAGATTGAAGACGCCGAGCGCGTCGCGGCCAAAGGTTTTGTCCACGAATTGCAGTTCCGCGAGCGTCAGCCGGTTCAGCAGCTTGCCGGTTTTTTCTGCCAGCGCCACAACTGCGCCGACGACGTGATGTGCCTGCCGGAATGGCATTCCCTTTTTCACGAGATAATCCGCGAGGTCGGTCGCCAGCAATGCCGGGTCGTTCGCGGCATGGTCGCAGGCGGCGCGATTGACCTTCGTGTTCCGCAGCATCGCGGCCATGAGCCGCGTCGTGGCGCGCACAGTGTCGGCGGTGTCGAACAGCCGTTCCTTGTCCTCCTGCAAATCGCGGTTGTAGGTCATCGGCAAACCTTTCAGCAGCGTGAGCAGCGCGACAAGATTGCCAATGACGCGGCCGGATTTGCCGCGCGCGAGTTCCGCCACGTCCGGATTCTTCTTTTGCGGCATCAGCGATGAGCCGGTGGTGTAGGCATCGGCGATTTTGATGAAGTTGAATTCCGCGCTGGCCCAGAGAATCAAATCTTCCGCGAGCCGGGACAGATGAACGGCAAGCAACGCGGCGGCGGCGCAGAATTCGACGGCGAAATCGCGGTCGCTCACGGCGTCCATGGAATTCTGCGTAAGCTGCGGCTTGCCGCTCGCATCCACGAAGCCGAGCAGTCTGGCAACAAGCACGCGGTCGAGCGGCAGCGTGGAACCGGCAATCGCGCCGCTGCCGAGCGGGCAGACGTTCACGCGCGAGCGGCAGTCCCAGAGGCGCTCGCAATCACGTTCCAGCATCTCGACGTAAGCGAGCAGATGGTGCGCAAGATAAACGGGCTGCGCGCGTTGCAGATGCGTATAGCCGGGAATCAGCACGCCGGCGTTTTTTCCGCCGAGCGAGACGAGCGCGCGCTGCAAATTGGCAATTTCACCGAGCAGCGCAATGATTTCGTCCCGCAGCCAGAGGCGAACGTCAAGCGCAACCTGGTCGTTGCGCGACCGCGCGGTGTGGAGTTTCGCTCCGGCGGGAACGCGTTTGGTCAATTCGGCCTCGATGTTCATGTGGACGTCTTCGAGTTCTGGCTTCCACTTGAATTTGCCGGCACGGATTTCTTTGCCGATGGCGTCGAGGCCTTTTACGATGGCGCGCAATTCTTTTTTGGCCAGCAGCCCGATTTTTTGGAGCATGGTGCCGTGGGCCATGGAGCCGAGGATGTCGTGCCGCCAGAGGCGGTGGTCGAAGGAGATGGATTCGGTGAATTGCGCGACATCCGCGCTGACTTCATGCGCGAACCGTCCGCTGCGGGAGATCGGAGAATCTTTTTTCATGCGCTTTAATTAAACCACCGATGAACACGGATGAACACAGGTTTTGAGATGCGGCGGCAAAATTCAATCACAAACAAGCGGCAAAATCTTAATCGTCATCGTCCTCGCCGTCTTAATCGGCCTTGAACCAATGATTACGATTAAGATTAGGATTAGGATTAAGACGATAAAAAAACCGTATTGCCGCCGCCGCGTGGATATGAAATGTTTGTCAGACAGCCATGAGCGAGTTCAAATATGCCTGTCCGGTGTGCGGCCAGCACATCAAGTGCGATTCATCACAGAGCGGCTCGGTGATGGAATGCCCGACATGCTTCCAGAAAATCACCGTGCCGCAGGCGCCCGTGACGGACGACCCGAAATTGATCATAACCGGCACAAAGGTCGGCGAACGGCTGGTTCCCGGGGTGGTGGCAGAAGGAGGCATACCGTTGCCCGCAAAAGGTTCTCCAGCGGCGGCCATCGCCTTTGTGGTTTTGCTCTGCGCGGCGGTTGCCGCGGCGTTTGTGTTCCGTGGAAAAATTTTCAAATCCACAGGCGGGCCGACCAATCAGGTCGCAACCGCGTCGGATGGAAAACAAACGGGTGCACCGGCGCCACCCGAACCGGCCGTCGTGGCTCCGCCGGCGAACGAAACGAACTGGATGTTGAATCTTGGCGCGGCGGTGATTCCCGACGCGACGGCGGCGGGACGCATCCATGGAAGGAATTTCATCTGCGCGCGCGCGATTTGGGACGGCGGCACGCTGACGTTGCGCATGCCCGCCCGTGACCCCACCGATCTGGGCCTTTCCATTTATCTCTACACGAACAAGACCGCGGGTCTGGGCGGGCAAGCGGTCAGCATTACCAGCAACACCACGAACGCGCCGCGCGTCCGGTTGCGCTGGAGAGAAGACCAGCAAAAAAACAACAAGACAAAGGATTTTCACGCGGGCTATGCGCTGCAAATCGAGTTCGGCCAGCCTGCGGGAAACCGGTTGCCGGGGAAAATGTATTTATGCACGCCCGACGATGAGAAAAGCTACGTGGCCGGAACTTTCAACGCTGAAATCCGCCAACCCAGACCGCCGAGGTAACCCGGCAACGGCCGTGGTTCGTTTGCTGGCCGGGCGCAGACAAACGCTGGCGCTGGCGGAATCATGCACCGGCGGCAGCATCGCGCACCACGTGACAAACGTGCCGGGCGCGTCGGCTGTTTTTCTCGGCGGAGTGGTCGCTTACAGCAATGCGGCCAAACAAAAATTTCTCGGCGTGCGCGCGAAAACGCTTGCCCGGCGCGGCGCGGTGAGCGAGGCGGTGGCGCGTGAGATGGCCGAAGGCGCCCGGGAAAAGTTTGGCGCGGATTTTGCTTTAGCGGTGACGGGCATTGCCGGACCGGCCGGTGGCACAAAAGCCAAACCGGTCGGAACGGTGTTCATCGCGCTGGCCGGCGCACCGGGAACCGTTGTCGAACGCAAATTGAATCCTTGCGGACGCGAACAGTTCAAGGATTTGACGACACAACAGACCCTGGAAATGTTGCGGGCACGGTTGGTTCGAGATTGACGCTTTGTGCTTGAGTGCGAAATTTTTTTAGATAACTTGATTTTCAGACATGGCCTTAACTGCTGATCCACCGACCGAAGCGAACAGTATAGCTGCCGACCTCGTTGAAACAACGGCGACACCAAAACGGAGAGGCACGTTGTTGATTGTGGATGATGAGGAGGGGCCGCGGCAATCGTTGCGCGTCATTTTCAAGGACGATTATGATTTGCTGATGGCCGAGGATGGACCGATGGCCATCAAACTGGCGCAGCAGAACAAAATTGACGTAGCGTTGCTGGACATCCGCATGGCCGGCATGTCAGGCATCGAAGTGCTCGAACGCCTCAAATACGTGAATTCCGACATTGAGGCGATCATGATCACGGCGTTCGAAACCACGGACACAATCCGCCAGGCATTGCGGTTGCACGCGTCCGACTACATCAACAAACCGTTCGACATCACCACCATTCGCGCCGCCGTCAGCCAGGCGATGCAACGGCGCACGCTGGAAAGTGAAATTCACAGCAGCGCGGAAAAAGTCCAGCAACTCCTCGCCGAATTGCAAAACCAGCGCATCGAGGAACAAATTGCCAAGACGCGTGGGGACATTTACGCCAGCATCATCCACGACATCAACGGCCCGCTCACCGTCATTTGCGGTTTCGTGCAGGTGCTCAGCCGCCGGCTCGGCCAGGCCTCGCGGTTGGAAATGACGGATTTGGAATTCATCCGGGAACGGCTGGGCATCATCGGGCGGCAGACGAGCAACTGCATTGAGATTTCCCGGCGTTACCTCGGCTTTCTCCGCCGTCAATCGGATGAAACGGCGCGCGTGGGCGTCAACCAAATGCTCAACGATTTGAACCAGCTCGTTCGCGTTCATCCCAGCCTGCAGGACAACGAGTTCGGCGTCCAGGCATTGGCGGAAGACATCGGCGTCAAAATCAACGGCACCGATCTCATCCAGATTCTGCTCAACCTTGCTGTTAATGCCTTTCAATGCGCCCCGTTCAGCCACCGCGTGGACATCGGCGGCGAAATTTTGCGCGAGCCGCTGGACTTGCAGGCATTCAAGGACGGCCCGCAGGACCGGCTGTTGAACGTGGAGAATTTCAGCAATACCGTGCCGCTGGTGAAACTCTGGGTGCGCGACAACGGTCCCGGGATTCCGCCGGAAGTGCTGCCGAAGATTTTCCAGCCTTACTTCACCACCAAAGGCCCGCGGCAGGGAACCGGCCTGGGCCTCAATATCGTCCAGCGGCTTATCAAGGAAGGCGGCGGCGCGCTGCACATTCACACGCACGTGGGCGAAGGCACGACCTTCACGATTTATCTGCCCGGTGCGAAGCTGGCGAAGTAAATATGAAACATGCGTGCCGGGGTTTTCATCGCGCTCAGTTTGATGGCTGCGACCTGGGTCGCGCAAGCAGATGAAACACTGCCGATGCTCAAGGTGGGCAGCAACGTTTACAGCAATGTGACGGTCACCACGGTCACGACCACGGACGTTTATTTCACTTACGCCGGCGGAATGGGCAATGCGAAACTGAAGGACCTCAACCCGAACCTGCAAAAGCATTTCCGTTACAATCCGGTTAAAGCGGGCGAGGTGGAACAAAAGCAGGCAGTGGCCAATGCCCAGTACCATCTTCAGGCCCTCCGCCAGCCTGCGTCACGGCCGTCGGCGGATGCAGACGCAACGCCCCCGGCGTCTGCGGAGCGGAGTTCGGGATTGTCCTGGGGCACCAACCTGCCCGAGGCTTTGAACCAGGCGCGGTCGGAAAACAAGATGGTGCTGCTCGATTTCACAGGCTCCGACTGGTGCCCGTGGTGCATCAAATTCGACCACGACGTGCTGTCCACCGGCAAGTTCGCCAATTACGCCCAAAACAAGCTGGTGCTGGTGCTGGTGGATTTTCCGCGCCATAAACCGCAAGGCGAAGCGCTCAAACAGGCCAATGAGGCGTTGGCGAAACGATTCGGTGTGGATGGTTACCCCACCTATGTGCTGTTGAGCAACGCCGGAAAAGAATTGGGGCGACAGGTCGGTTACGCCGAAGGCGGGCCAGACGCGTTCATCGCGCAACTGGAAGGGTTCAGCCGGAAGTGAGTTGCTGAATTTTTTGCTAATTCCCCAAATATTCCCGCGGGTCCACGATTTTTCCGGCAATCGCGCTTGCGGCCACGGTCATCGGCGACGCGAGAAACACCTGCGATTCCTTGTTGCCCATGCGGCCGGGAAAATTGCGGTTCGTAGCGCTGATGCACTTGATGCCGGCCTTGTTGATGCGCCCGAACGTATCCACCGGCCCGCCGAGACACGCAGCGCAGCCGGCGTTTTCCGTCATCTGCACACCCGCGTCCACGAGAATTTCCCAAATCGTCTTGCCACCCCAGCGCGTGGATTGCAAATCATGGACAATCTCCGGTGTCGCCGGCACGCCAAACGTGTCAATCGCCACATGCCTGCCGCGCAACACGCGGGCGAACTCCACGAAATCGCTCGTCTTGCCGCCGGTGCAGGAACCGACGTAAGCGCGGTCCAACTTGATATGGCCGAGTTCCTTCGCCTTCTTGCGCTGGCCGGGATCAGGATGACACGCGACGGTCGGTTCGAGCTTGTCAAGGTTCACGACGAACTCGTAAATGAACTTCTGTTTTTTGTCCGGTGCGACGGGCTCGTATGAGGATTTCGTGCCGTTCAATTTCACGCGGGCGTCCACGTATTCCTGCGTGCGCGAATCGAATTCAAAAATGCCATTCTTGCCTCCCGCCTCGATGGCCATGTTGGCGATGGTCATGCGATCGTCCATTGAAAGCGATGCTGCCCCGGGTCCGCCGAATTGCATGGCGCGATACGTCGCGCCGTCGAAACCGATTTCGCCGATGCAATGGAGAATAATGTCCTTCGCCATCACGCCGGGCTGAAGTTTGCCCTCGAGCCGGAAGTGCATTGTTTCGGGAACCTTGATGAGCAATTTGCCCGTGCCCATCACGAAACCCGCGTCCGTGTTGCCGATGCCGGTGGCGAACAGGTTGAATGCGCCCGCCATGCACGTGTGTGAGTCGGTGCCGAACAAAATTTCGCCCGGCCGCGTATGGCCCTTCGCGGGCAGCGCGGTGTGGCAGACGCCCGCGTATTGCGAACCGTATTGCCGGTTCAACATTCCCTTTTTCGGATCGAAGACCCAGTGGCCGTTCGGGTCGTCAATCACATCGTAGAAATACGGGATGCTCTGCTCGCGTACGAAATCGCGGAGGATGTCCACATTGCGGTTCGACTTGGAATCGGCGGTGAAAATGTAGTGGTCGGGAATGATGACGATTTTGTTTTTATCCCAGACCTTCGCGGTCTTGCCGAACTCGCGCTTGAACACGCCAATGGTGCCCGGCCCGCAAACGTCGTGGGTCATGAGCACATCGGCGTTCACCCAGATGTTGTCGCCGGCCTGCACCCGCTTCTTGCCAGCGGCGCGGGCGAGAATTTTCTCCGTCAAGGTCATAAGCTTAAAAACATAGCTGATGCACAGGGCGAGTTCAACTATGGCTTTGGTAAAGTGCGACCAGCGCCGCGCCGATGGCCTGGGAAAGATCGCCCAGCACCGCCGGGACAATCTTGATGGTGTTGCGCTGTTGCGGCCAGAGATATGGCGTGGCCGTCTCGCGGATGATGTGCAGGTAACGCTCGCGGAATTCCGGCGTGGTCGTTTCATGGTCCATCAAGCCACCGCCGATGACGACGATGCCAGGGTCCAGCACCATTGTCAGGTTCGCGACATGCAAGCCCATCACGCGCGCCTGAAAATCGAAAATTTCCACCGCCAGCGCATCACCCTTTTGCGCGCGGCTGCGGAGCGAGAGAAGTTTTTCCTTCAATGGTGCGGTGGATTTGGCGAGTTCGTGGTCGGGATAATTTTTTAATTTTTCCGCCAGCAAATGCGGCAGGCCGGAAATGGTCGTGTAAGCCTCCACGCAACCCCAGTCCTTGCCGCAGCCGCACGGAAACGGTTTGCCGGCAAGGCCGAACAGATGTACGGGCGCGGCCATGTGGGCGGTTTCCATGGCAGTAAGCGTCTGGCCGATAAGCGGCAGGCCGTCCTGACCCACAAACGCGCTGCCCAAACCGGAGCCGGGCATGAGCATGAGCACCGACGCCTTGCGGTCGGCGCACGCGATCCGCGCCTCGGCCACGCCGCCGCAATGGCCGTCGTTGTTCACGGTCAACTTCAGAGGACGACCGGCCTGTTTTGCCAGTGCCGCGCTGTAAGCCGCGTGAACATTCCAGCCGCTGAAGCTCGCGGGGAGGTTCGCCGCCTTGCCCAGAACGCCGTAGCGTTCATACGGTCCGGGAATGGCCAGGCCGACGCCTTGAACTTGCCGCCCGTCAAGGTTGTTCTGCTCGAGAAATTCGCCGATGGCTGAAATCCAGCCGGCGATGACCGCGTCCGGGCCGTTCTGTGAATTGGTCGGACGCTGGAGGAGCTTGGTAGTAACGGGCTCGCCGTCTTCCCAGACGGCGGCGATTTTTGAAGTGGTCGCGCCGCTGTCCGTGCCGATGAAAATTTTCCGGCGGAAACTCATGATCAAGCCGTCAAGTTGCGGACGGCGGCGGCAAAGGCAAGAATTATTCGCGTACCCCGAAGTGGCGCTGGACTCCATTTTCGATTAGAAGATAAGGAGTGTTACCCATTAATGTTCCGGCGGTAATGGTGTATTTCGGGGTTAATTGGATAGTTGTTGTGTGGTCAAAACGCCGTCATTTGACACTGAATTACAAGAGGTTATATTATTTACAATGAGTTGTCATTCGTTTGAGATGTTCTGCGAAATGATTGACGGCCTTGCTCCCCAAGAGGTGCTGAAGGCTGCCGCAATGGAGCGGTGCATGTTGAACGAAGACTTGGCATTGGGACGAACAGTGCCAAGCGAGGATACCACCTCGATTCGGAACTTTTGCAGGTTTCTTGAAGGCGCAGCGCATGGCAGGTTGGTCTTGCCCCGCACCATGCCGATGGAACAGTGGATGTTCCACGAAAAAACCGTGGAGCGGCTCGTCGCGGCGGGGGAGCTGCCGCGTAAGGCGAAGGAAGATTTGCAAACCGCAAACAACGCTGCCTTTCTCCGCATCATGGCTTGATAACGGGTCATCCCACAACCGGTCAACAATCAGCTTTTTAGCAGTTCTTCGACTGTCCACACATGGTCTGTAAGCCCAGCCGCTTGAGCTGGCGTTGTCCCCAAAGAATTGTGGACGCGGCAGAAATTGAAACAGGTGATGAACAGCGCACTGGAAAGTTTCAGGTTTTCCAATCGCTTGCTGAATCCCAATATCAGGCGTGTGAATCGGCGTGAGAACAGCCGGACATTCAAATTCATGCGCTTGCAATGGCTGGTCGTGGTCAAGTCACCAGTTGCATAAAAAGCCTTGCCAACCGCTTCTGATAGCGAACGAAACAATTGACCTGCAACCATCATTTCCGGTGGCGGCTTTCGGGCATTATGGCAGCAAAAGGATTTTCAGCCTGCATTTACGGCTTCACTTCCACTTGAAACACGTCCGCGTTGAATGGGTTTACCAGGCCGTGCTTGTTTGCCATTGAACTTGGGGCCAGTCTGTTTATGCTTTCGAGCGGTCAACTTAGTCTGACTAATTGCAAAATGAGTCATCCGCAAACTCACCGGAGAACCATTATGAATACAAAATTATTACCTCGTGCCACGCACTGGGGATTGGCCACGTTACTCGCCTTCTCCGTGCTGGCTTCCGCGCAGGAACTTAAACCGATTCAACTTCCGAAGCCGCAAATGGACGGTGGCAAACCGCTCCTGCAGGCGTTGAAGGAGCGCAAATCTTCGCGCTCGTTCAGCCCGGAAAAGCTGCCAGTGCAGACACTCGGCAACCTGTTGTGGGCGGCATTTGGGATAAACCGTCCGGATTCCGGACAGCGGACCGCGCCGTCGGCGATGAACCGGCAGGAAATTGACATCTACGTCGCCACCGCTGATGGCCTTTTTCTTTACGAGGCAAAAGAACACACGTTGCAGCCGGTGCTTGCCGAAGACATCCGGGCGGCAACGGGGATGCAGCCGTTCGTGACAAATGCGCCGGTGGAACTTGTCTATGTGGCGGATTATTCGCGGATGGGCAGAGGAACGGATGAAGAAAAGAATCTTTATTCCGCGGCCGACACGGGCTTCATCGGTCAGAACGTTTACCTGTTTTGCGCCTCCGAAGGACTGGCAACGGTGGTGCGCGGGTCGGTGAACCGGTCGGCCTTGGCGAAAGCAATGAAATTACGCCCGGAGCAAAAAATCATCCTTGCCCAAACGGTAGGATATCCAACCAAGTAGAACCCAGCGCGAAGGCGGTTCCGGGAGTGGCGAAATTCTCGGATAAAAATTTGCGCCTTGCGTGAGATGGATTGCCAACCTCCGCTGGACAATTTTAAGCGGCAGGCGTAATCGAGCCAAAGACTGGAGATGAAAAAGTCGCTTCCATACGAAATAATCGCAATCGTGTCGGCGATATTTGGCGCGTTGCTTTTGGTTGCAGTTTATATTCCGCTTCTCAATCCCGGACAGTTCAAGATTGAAACTCATCAAGAACCTCCGTCAGTCGGCTATTATATTTTTGCCACGCCGATTCCTTTGCTGATTTTGTCAGCGTCATGGTATTTTAATCGCAAAGCACAGCGGATAAGACGGGAAGAGACAAAAACTGACAAGCCTGAATAGCTTGTCAGGCGCCGATCTGTTTTTGAATCGCGCCGCAGATTTTGTCCGACCATTTTTTCAGCGATGCTGCGTCGCGGCCTTCCAAAAGCAGGCGAGCCTTGGGTTCCGTGCCGGAGTAACGCAGAAACACACGCCCGCCCTGGGCTTTCAGTGCCTTCCCGGCTTCGCTGACGAGCTTCGTCAGACCATCAAGTTGCTCAAACGGTATTTTTTGGCGCACGCGAACGTTGGTAATGAGCTGTGGAAAACGCGTCCAGCATTTCGCCAGTTTCGAAAGCGTCGTTCGGTTCGCCTTCATGATCCGCAGAGTTTGCAGGACAGCGACGAGTCCGTCGCCGGTAGTGCTGTAATCGCGGAAAATCAAATGCCCGCTCTGCTCGCCACCGAAATTGAAGCTGCCGCGCAGCATTTCATCAATCACGTTTTTGTCGCCGACGGCGGTGCGGATGATTTTTCCGCCGGCGGATTTGATTGTGGCCTCGAGGCCAGCGTTGCTCATCACGGTGGCCACGAGCGTTTTTTGGGCCAGCGCGCCTTGTGCGAGCATGTCGAGCGCCGCGATGGCCATGATGTCATCACCATCAATCAACCTGCCTTTTTCATCGCAGAGTAAAACCCGGTCGGCATCGCCGTCGTGCGCAATGCCGACACAAGCCTTGTGTTCAACGACCTTGCGGCAAAGATTTTCCGGGTGCATCGAGCCGCAATCCCGGTTGATGTTCATGCCATCGGGTTGATTGCCATAAACGACGACTTCCGCACCGAGTTCGCGCAGCACACAGGGTGTGGATTTATAGGCCGCGCCGTGTGCACAGTCCACAACCGCCCGCATGCCTTCGAGCGTCAGACCACGGGGAAACGAGGTTTTGGCAAATTCGATGTAACGTCCGAGCGCGTCGTCAATGCGCACCGCCTTTCCGATTTCATCGGCGGTCGGACGGATGTTTTCGATTTTGCCGCTGAAAACAAGATGCTCAATTTCGTCCTCAATTTTGTCGTCGAGCTTGTAGCCGTCGGCGCGGAAGAATTTGATGCCGTTGTCAGCATAGGGATTGTGCGAGGCGGTGATGACGATGCCGGCGTCGGCGCGCAGGCTGCGCGTGACGTAGGCAACACCGGGCGTCGGCAGCGGGCCGATGAACAGCACGTCCACTCCCATCGAAAGAATGCCGGACGAGATGGCGTTTTCGAGCATGTAGCCGGAGAGGCGAGTGTCCTTGCCGATGACGATTTTGTGGCGGCCGCGTCCGCGTGACTGGCGTTCGAGGTTTTTGAAAACGTGGGCGGCAGCGCGGCCGAGTTTGAGCGCGGTTTCAGCGGTGACCGGTTCAACATTGGCCGTGCCACGGACGCCGTCGGTACCGAAAATTTTCTTTGGAGAACTCATGGCTTTTTCCCCGATGGTGGCGGAACAACCACGTCCACTTCCGACGGCTCCACACTGACGAGCGTCAAGCCGGATGGCATCGAGATGTCCACGCGCCGTTGCAGTTTGTGCGCGGACTCGATGCCCGTCAAATCCACGAACGCGCGAATCTGGCCGACCTGAAGTTTGGCGATGTCATCCGGCGAGCCACTGACAGCGACGGCGACCACCGCAGGCTTGACGCGGAAATCGCGCACGTCCGCCGCCGCCGAGACGATGAGCACCGGCACATTGCCGAACGTCAGAGTGTCCTGGCCACCGACCGCGCCGGGCGTTTCCGATTCGCTGCGGATTTTATAGACGGTCAGCCAGATGGCGACCGCCAGGACGACGGAAAATAATTTCCAGCCTAAATCTTTTATGAACCAGTCGCGCAGCGCCATAAAAATTCAGTGTCCAGTTTGTTTAAGCGCCGGGCGCGGCTCGTTTTTGGTGATGACGGGTGGGCCGGGCTTGGGGCGTTCGCCAAAGCGGGTGCTCAGCCATTCGACGCCATGGCGTGATTTCGCCGGTTGCACCAACACGGAGGTCAGGAACGCGCGCAATTCCTCCAGCGACACGCCGCGAACGAGCTGGCCTTTGTAGGCGTGCGAAATCATGCCGGTCTCCTCGGACACAATGACGATGACGGCGTCGGTCTCCTCGCTCAAACCAATCGCCGCGCGATGGCGCGTGCCGAGCGACTTGTTCAAATCCTGCCGCTGGGTCAACGGAAAAATGCACGCGGCGTAGGCGATGCGATCGCCCTTGATAATCACACCGCCGTCATGAATGGCATTGTTCGGGAAGAAAATCGTTTCCAACATTTCCGGCGTCGCCTCGCAATCCACCGGCACGCCTGATTCGACGGCTTCCTGGAGCTGGATGGATTGTTCGATGGCGATGAGCGCGCCGATTTTCACTTCGGCCAAACGTTCAACCGTTTGAATGATGACCTCAATGCTTTCGCGCTGCTCGTGTGCGCTGGCGAAGAGCGGCAAATTGCCCAGCTCGGCCAGCATCCGGCGCAGTTCCGGCTGGAAAATGATCAGCACCGCCACGGCGAAAAACGCCGAGAACGTGACGAGCAGCCAGCGCAACACCTGCAATTTCAGCAAGGTTGTCACCAGTGTCAAGGCGAGCAGCACCACGACGAAACCAATAACCACCGGCCAGCCGCGCGTGCCGCGCAGAAAGCGGAAGACATAATAAATCATCACCGCGAGGATCAAAATTTCCAACGCGGGACGCCATAAATCCTGTATGTGAATCTGGTCGGGCATCAGTTTCTCTTCCGGGCCAGCACTGCTTCCGTCATGCGCGCGGCCTGGACCGTCTCCGCCACATCATGCGTCCGGATGATTTGCACGCCACCGGCGATGGCCAGACTCGCGCAAGCGAGCGAAGCTGGCAAGCGTTCATTCAATTCCCTGCCGAGCAGACATTCGATGAACGACTTGCGCGAAACACCAATCAGCAGCGGCCGTGCCATCGTTGTAAAATTCCGCAAGTTTGCGAGCAACTGCAAATTATGTTCGAGCGTCTTGCCAAACCCAATGCCGACGTCCAGCACGACCTGGTCGGCAGCCACCCCGCAAGTGTTCAATCTTTCCAGACGCTCACCAAAAAATTTGCCGACTTCACACACTACGTCGGCATAACCCGGATTTTTCTGCATCGTTTGCGGCGTGCCCTGCGCGTGCATGCAAATATAACCGGCGCGAAATTCCGCCGCAATCTTCCACATCGCGTCGTCTTCACGGTTGGCAGCCACGTCATTGACGATGCTCGCACCGGCTTGCAACGCCGCGCGCGCGACGGCGGGTTTCATCGTGTCAATCGAAAGTGGAATTTTGACCTTCGCCGCCAGTTTTCCAATGACCGGAATGACCCGGCGCAGTTCTTCGGCCTCGCTGACGGGTTCGGCGCCGGGGCGCGTGGATTCGCCGCCGATATCAAGGATGTCCGCTCCCTGCCCGGTAAGTTCGAGCGCGTGGGCAACGGCGGCCTCCGGATTTAAAAACTTTCCACCGTCCGAAAACGAGTCAGGCGTGACGTTGACGACGCCCATGACGAGCGTTGGCCGCGGGAAGGCGAATTCAAACTGGCGCGCGCGGAAAATCATTTGGGCGAAATCCGCACTCAGACTTTGCGCCTGAAATAAGCGATGGTCTGCGTGAGGCCTTTGTCGAGTTGCACTTGGGGCGACCAGCCGAGAATTTTCTCCGCCTTGGTAATGTCGGGCCGGCGTTGTTTCGGGTCGTCCTGCGGCAGCGGTTTGAAGACAATTTTGCTGCGCGAATGGGTGGCGCGGATGATTTCCCTTGCGAATTCGAGCACGGTCAGTTCGCTTGGATTGCCAATGTTCATCGGCAGATCGTATTTGCTCATCATCAACCGATAAATGCCTTCAATCAAATCGGACACGTAGCAAAAGCTGCGCGTCTGCCGACCTTTGCCGAAGACGGTGACAGGTTTGTTTTTGAGCGCCTGGCTGATGAAGGACGGAACAACGCGGCCGTCATTCAGTCTCATGCGCGGACCGTAGGTGTTGAAGATGCGGACGATGCGCGTCTCGACTTTGTGTTCGCGGTGGTAGGCCATCGCCAGCGCCTCAGCGAAGCGTTTGGCCTCGTCGTAACAGCCGCGCGGGCCGATGGGGTTGACGTTGCCCCAATAATCCTCCGTTTGCGGATGGACAAGCGGATCACCGTAAATTTCCGAGGTCGAAGCGAGCAGGAAACGCGCTCCCTTTTCCATGGCGAGACCGAGCGCCTTGTGTGTACCGAGCGAGCCGACTTTGAGCGTTTGGATCGGTAGTTCCAGATAATCAACCGGGCTAGCGGGCGACGCAAAGTGCCAGACATAATCCACGTGCTCGTTGAGGAAAATGAATTCGGTGACATCCTGCTGGATGAATTTGAAATGGGGATTCCCGCCGAGATGCGAAATGTTGTCCACGGAACCGGTGACAAAATTATCAATGCCGATAACTTTATGGCCGCGCGTCAAAAGCAAATCGGCCAAATGCGATCCAAGAAATCCGGCGGCACCGGTGACAACGGACGCGAGTTGATTTTTTTTCATCAAAAACAAATTGTCGGCTGCTCAATTGCCGAGAGAGGGAAGCGTAGTGAAACGGGAGGAGGATTCAACGATTAAACGACCGGGCCATTTCTATTTGGCACCCGTGGCCGCAAACACGGCGGGAATGGTGCGCAGCAAAATTTTCAAATCAAGCCACAGCGACCAGTTGTCAATGTATTCGAGGTCGAGCCGCACCCATTCCTTGAAGTCGGCGATATGGCTGCGTCCGCTGATTTGCCACAGGCAGGTGATACCGGGCTTCACGCTGAGACGGCGGCGGTGGGCCAGGTCGTTGAAACGCTTTACCTCATCCACCGGCAACGGACGCGGACCGACGAGGCTCATTTCGCCGCGCAAGACGTTGAAAAGTTGCGGCAATTCGTCCAAGCTGTAACGGCGGAGCCATTTGCCAATGCGCGTGACGCGCGGGTCGTTGGTCACCTTGAAGACCGGGCCGCGCATTTCGTTCATTGCCTCCAGCTCATGTTTGAATTGCTCGGCGTTGGTAACCATCGTGCGGAATTTGTAAAGCGTGAACGGCGCGCCACTGAGGCCGGAGCGCTGCTGCTTGAAGAAGACCGGACCCGGCGAAACACATTTGATGGCGGCGGCAATCAGCAAGAACAGGGGCGAAAGCAGAATCAACAACACCAGCGCGCCAAAGAAGTCCATGAGCATCTTGGCCAGGCTTTGCCAGGAGGTTTCCGGCGTGGTGCGAAAGACCAGCAAGGGACGGCCGAACAATTCGTCCAGGCTCGCGTGCGCGATTTGCGTTCCAAAAAAGTCGGCCACGAGCCAGGCTTCGACGCCCTCGAGTTCGCAGACTTTGATGACGCTTTCGACCCGCTCGAAATACGCCTGTTTGGCGCTGACAATGACGCCGCTGGCGGAATGGTCATGGAGCAGTTCAATGAGTTGTTGGAGCGGTGCTTCAATAAAATCGAACTCGCCCACCACTTCGATGCCTTCGTCGGCCTGCTCTTCCAATTCATGGCGCACCCGGGCAATTTCATTGCTTGCGCCAACAAGGATGAAACGGCGTTTGTATTGCGCCTGGGCAAGTTTGCTTTTGTAAACGGAACATAAAATTTCTTCCTTGAGATACACCAGGGCGAAACTAAGGCAACCGAACCACACGATCACCCAGCGCGGTATGTTCAGGTGCAAGGCATACAGGGCGAGCACCAAGCCGACGGTAATGAGCACGCAGCCTTTGAAGAGCGGCCACAGAATTGCGCGGCGCGGACCCAAAATGGGCCGATTGTAGAAGCCCTGCAATTCCAGAACGAACGGCGCGCCCGGGATGAGCACGAAGTAAAGCCATCCGACATTTTCAAACGCATCAGGCGGCAGGGTTTTGAGATCCAACCATTCGATGATCTGCGGATCGGCGCGCAAAACCAACATGAGCCAGAAGCTGACCGCAAAGAGAACGGCGTCCACCAATTGGTTGACTTGCGCCCGCATCTGACGATCACGCCGCAGCATGGTTTAATTCAATTTGACCGAAGAATTACATTAGCAGATTTTTTCGTGCGACGCAACGGTCCTTCATTTGGGCGGGTCGGCATTTGCGAATCGGGGCGGCAGTTGAAACTCGGGTACCGAGGCTGCAATCAGCTTTTTCATGCGCTCGAAAGTGGCTTCTTCCTGCCCTGGCAGGCAGGCAGAGAAATATGAAATATATGCCCAGCGTTGCAAAACCCCTTTGAGCAAGAGGTCCCTGACCAGATAACACTGAAACTGAACATTGCCCGTGGTCTGTTCATTATCCGCCACGAACCAAAACACATAAATGCCGGATATTTTGACGTTTTGTCCGTCCGGCTGCTGGACCAGCCGGCTGACCTTCCATTTTGCAACCGGCAATTGGTAGGGCTTCGGGCCTCCCACAGGAATGTCCACCACCGTTTTTTCATCGCAGGCAAAACCCTGGCCTGCCAAACAGTATTCCGGTCGGTGAATGCTGGTGCGATCCGCGCCCATTAAAATGACGGTGGCAGAGATTCCGAACGGGTCGTCCGGTGACGTGTACATGCGCTCCGCGAAGCTGGTGTCTTTTGGAAAATATCCCAGTTCAACTTCCGATTCCGGCACATTGGTGGAAGTAAAATCGAGAACCTGCGCCGGTAGATCAATTTTCATCGCCAATCCGCCGGGAAGCGGCACAGCTCTGACGCCCGGCTTGCCGAGTTTTTGATTCGCCTTGAGCCATGTCAACGCACAGGCGGTGCCGGCCATTAAAACCAGCACGGCAAAAAGAATCAGCCACTTTTGATTTTTCATGGTTGCTCCTTTTCGTCCGGCTTCCGGCGTCTTTCCATCCAGTGCCCGACCCAGAGCAGTCCGATAATCGCGGGAACATAGGGAACCAAACTGATAAGGGTGCTTTCATGGACGTAATTGCCGGCCTCTTGACCGCCCAATGCCGCCGCGATGATGATGCAAAGCATTCGCGTCAGGTTTCCCAAAACGGCAAACGGAAAGGCCAGCGCCATGAGGAAAAGTCGTTTCCAAGTGGACCGAAACGTGACAAATGCATAAATCGTGGCGAGCAGAAAAATTGCGACCAGACTCCGGATGCCGCTGCAAGCCGGAGCAACGTCGTATTGATAGGTGCCCGATGGATCAATCAATTGTGTTCCTATCCGCATCACATCAATGCCCAGAATCCAATGAGACACCATTTCCACCAATTGGCTTACCAGCAAACGCAGTGGAAAGGTGATGAACTTGGCCTGATCACCCAGTGGAATTGAAAAGATAAACAGGAAAAAAGGGAAAAAGCTCTTTCGCAACCATTCGCGGCCCCAGCTCAACCCCGTCAATCCGTAAATGCCCGCGAACAACGCCACGATGGAAATGCGCGGTTGCTGAAGGACATAGCCCATGATGTGCAACACCATCGCCAGAACAAGCAGCAACAGTCCTGGCCACCACAGGCTCGACGGCTGTGCGAGCAACTCTTTGCGCTTCCACCAAAACAACCCGATGACCAAAAACGGAATGAAGTCGCCATGACCGTCGTCGGCGGCGGGATTGGGGCTGTTATACGCCTCATACATCCACGAAAACAGCGAAGGCGTGTGAATGTAGCCCAAAATGGAATTGCCCAAAAACTGAAACAGCGCCAACCACGCCGCCAGTAACACAAAGAAAAACGTCTTGTTGGACAGCCGCTGCCAGCAGTTCACCGTGTCCTGCCACCAATCTTGTTGCGGTTCGTTGTTTTGGTCTCCGTTCATGTGCGCGTTCCCCGCAACATTGAGATAGCCGAACGCCTGTTTTCACTCAAACAAAATCGAACTGTTAAATCATTGAACTGTTGAAGCGGTTTCCCTATGCTTGGTGCTTGAACACTTTGACCGTTTGACACTGGAAACGCCCGATGAAAAAAAATCAGCCCGTGTTTGTTGTCACCGGCGGTGCCGGTTTCATCGGCTCGCATTTGATTGATGCCCTGCTCGCCGACCCGGCCACGAAGGAGGTCCGCGTGCTCGACAATTTTTCCTCCGGCCGCCGCGAACATCTGGCGCAACACGCCCAAGACCCGCGCCTGAAAATTTTCAAGATCGATCTGCTGGAATTGAAAAGGGCGCTGCCGCACTTCGCGGGCGTCGAACAGGTTTTCCATCTGGCCGCCAACCCGGACGCGCGCTGGGGAATCGAAAATACAAAACTGGATTTGGAGCAGGAAACCATCGTCACCTACAACGTCCTCGAAGCGATGCGGCGCAATTCGGTGCCGCAAATCATTCTTTCCAGCTCCGGCACGGTTTATGGCGACGTGGGCACGAACGTGACCCATGAGAATCTCGGCCCCTGCCTGCCCATCAGTCTTTACGGCGCGGGCAAAGTGGCGGCGGAGGCGCTCATCACGGCGTTTTGCGCCACGTTCGGAATGCGCGCCATCATTCTGCGCTTCGGCAACATCGTCGGCGACCGCACCACGCACGGGGCGATCTTTGATTTCATCAAACAGCTCGCAAAAAATTCCGCCAGACTGACGGTGCTGGGCGACGGCCGGCAGGCGAAACCTTATGTCTATGTCCGCGACCTGGTCGGCGCGCTGGTCTTTAGCTGGGAAAAATGCGCGGCATTGGAAACGGGGAAATTCGACGTCTTCAACGTCGCGCCCGGCGGCGCAACGTCCGTGCGCTTCATCGCCGGGGAACTGGTGGCGCAACTTGGGTTCAAGGGCCGGACAAAAATTTCCTACGGAACCACCGCCGGCGGCTGGCCGGGTGACGTGCCGCAGTCGCGCATGGACTCGTCGAAAATCCGCAAGGCCGGTTTCGTGCTGCCGCGCAGTTCCGATGAAGCCGTGCGTTTTGCCATCAGCCGCATCATCGAATGGCTGCCACAACGCAAAGGCGCGGAGGATGATTTGCGATTGCCGCCTGACGCGAAGCCGGTTTATCAGTGATGCCCGGTCAAAGTGCCAAAAAAGTCAAACCAATTGGCCGTGCCAGTGTGGCCTTCGTTTGCAACCAGAAAGCCGTGGAAGTAGTCAAGCCCTTCCCACTCTCCTTCACCGGCAATGTTGAGTTGAGCCAGATGAACCACTACGCCGTTGGTGGGGTTGACTTGATACACCTCGCCGGCAGGACCGTTGTCGCCAATGACGTAAAGCATCCCGCCGACGCAAATGATGCCCTGCATACGACTTATATGTTGCGTCATCGGCAGCACCTTGACGAACGTGAGGTTGGTCAAATTATTGACGCTATATTCATAAATCCCGTCGTTGGTGGAAGCGCTCGCCCAACTCGTGGCAAACAAGGCGACCGAGTTCGAGAGGATCGGGTCAATGCAAACGGCTGAAACCTCGGACTGATAGTTTGAAATCGAAATCGCCGCGTAGCGGGCCAGATTCGTCGCTATGAAAATGGCGATGTCAATGTTGGCCGCGCCCTGCGGCACACCCACGGCAGCTTCCAGTGGAGCATAGATGTAGCCTTGATAGTAGTCCGGATCGCCAAGATGACAGCCACCAAAGTCACCCATTCCATTTGTGGGTGATTTGTTATACAAACCCGTGTTTACATCATATTGTGCATTTCTTTGCGCTACGCCAGCTGTGCCAAACCAGTAGGTATTTGTCCCGTCGTTGCAAGTCCCCTGCGCAAAACCTAAAGGAAAAGAACGGATAATGTTTGTGTTCGGAATAACGACAACAACATTCGTCGCCATTTGCGCGTTGATTTGCACGCCGGCGAACAACGCCAGCATTACAACAAAACAATGCAGTTTGGTTTTCATCAACGCGGGGCGTTCATGTTTGGTTTGTATCGCTTTCGCGAGTGATGCTACGCGATGGGCGGGGACTTGACAATAGAGTATAACCCTCCCTCTGATATGCGGCACAAGCGCCACACCAGCCCGCGTTTTGCCACAGCGCTGCTCACTCCAGCGGATATTTTTTCAAGCCGCAAAGCTGGCCGGCGATTTTCAAGGCGAAGAGAGGATTGTTTTTGAAATAGCGTTTCGCCAATCGTCGCGGCTCCTGGCACAGGCGATAAAACCATTCGAGACCACTCCGCTGCATCCAGCGCGGCGCCTGCTTCACGCGCCCACTGTGAAAATCAAACGCCGCGCCCACGCCAATCATCAGCGTCACGTCCAGCTTTGGCAGAAATTCCGCCATGAACTTTTCCTGCTTCGGCGTGCTCAAACCAACCCACAAAATGTCCGGCTTCGCCGTGCGAATCATTTCCACAAATCGCTTTTCCTCCTCCGCGTTGAGCGGGCGGAACGGCGGCGTGTGGCAGCCGGCGATTTCCAATCTTGGAAAACGCGCCTTCAATTTTTGTGCGAGCCGTTCCGCCACGCCGGGCGTGCCGCCGAAGAAAAAGTGGCGGCACGGATTTTTTTCGCTCCACGCGCAAACGTCCAGCATCAGGTCCGGGCCATACACGCGGCGCATTTCAGAATGACCGCGGATTTTTCCCATCCAGACCATCGGCACCCCGTCGGGCGTGGAAAGAAACGCCTGGTTCAAAATGCGCCGGAAATTTTCGTCGGCTTGCGCCTCGATGACACCGTGAACTCCCGTCACGCAAATGTAGCCCTTGCGCCGGGCGCGAATTGCTTCGGCAATCGCATCCAGCGCTGTTTTCAAATTCAGCACGCTGATGCCGACGCCGAGGACGTTGACCCGTTGGATGGCCATGCAATCTGCGCGCAAGTTATCTGTGGATGGCGCCGATGTCGCGGAGAAAAATCTTTCTTCGCCCCGGGTTTTCCCGCAAATTCAAAAGAGACCGGATGAAACTCCTTATCTTTGCCCATGTGCCGCCGCCATACCACGGCCAGAGTTATGCCATGAAGCTGATGCTGGATAATTTTGGCGGCGACCGGCGCAAATCAAAGTTTCGAAAACAGCCACCCAACCACTTCGGCATCGAGTGTTACCACGTCAACGCACGCTTTTCCAAGACACTCGAGGACATTGGTGAGGTTCGAATCGGGAAAATCCTTCTCATTCTTTTTTATTGCCTGCAGGCCGTCTGGTGCCGGTTCCGTTACGGCGTGGAAAATTTTTTTTACGTCCCTGCGCCGGGCAAACCCGTGGCGCTTTACCGCGACTGGCTGGTCATGCTTGTCTGCCGCCCATTTTTCAAGCGCATTATTTTTAACTGGCGCGCAGCGGGACTTGCGAAATGGCTTGAAACCGCCGTCTCCATCCACACGCGCAGCTTCACCTTCCGCCTGATGAAAAACGCCGACTTGAGCATCGTGCTTTCGGATTTCAACCGGCACGACGCGGAAAAACTAATGGCGCGGCGGACCGTCGTGGTGGCCGGCGGCATTCCCGACCCGTGTCCGCAATTTGAAACGGATATTCTGCCGCGACGCCGCGAACGAATTGCCGGGTGGAAAAAAATTCTGTCCGGTGATTTTCAAAAGGCATCCGACAGCGACAAAACCGTCAACGTCCTATACGTCGCGCTCGTGAGCCGCCAGAAAGGCGCGTTCGACGCCGTTGAAGGTGTCGCGCTGGCCAATGAAAAATGTCCGTTACGTTTCCAGCTCAAAGTCATCGGCGGATTCGGTTCAAAGACCGAAGCAACGGAATTACATGAATTGATCCGCCGACGAGGTCTGCAAAACGCCGTCGAAATTCTCGGTTTCGTTCCCGCCGAACGAAAAGATCGGGCGTTGCGCGAAGCTGATCTCTTTTGTTTTCCAACGTATTATCTTGCAGAAGGGCAGCCGGCAAATTTGATTGAAGCGCTGGCGTTCGGCCTGCCGATTGTCACGACGCGCTGGCGTTCGATTCCTGAAATGCTGCCGCCAGATTACCCCGGCATCGTTGACCCGAAATCGCCGGAGCAAATCGCCGATGCGCTGTTGCGTACGATGACGAGCGACGTTGCCGCCTCGCTGCGCGAAACGTTCGTCCGCCAGTTTACCTTCGAACGTCACCTTGTCAGCATGGCCGAAGCCATCCACAGCGTTGAAACTGCCGGGCCAACACCACCGCTGCAGCCTGCGCCTCGGGCTTGCTGACCGCAAGAGGCAAATTCGTTGCGAAATCGCCTGTGGCGGTTATTCTCGCCGCCGTGAAAGTCGGCATTCTGCAACTGAATTCGACCATCGGTGATTTTGCGGCCAACCGGCAGAAGCTTGCAACCGGCTATGAACAGGTCGCCGCGCTCGGCGCGGAGTTCGTTCTTGCGCCGGAATTGTTTCTGTGCGGCTACCCGCCGCGCGACCTGCTCCTGCGCGCCGATTTCATCGAAGCCAACCTCACCGCGCTCGCTGATATCGCCAAAAGCATCGGCCCGGTTCCACTTTGCGTCGGGTATGTGGACAAGAACGCCGAACGTCCCGGACGCGCCCTCCGCAATTCCGCCGCCATCTTGCAAAATGGAAAAATTGTCTGGCGCACGCACAAATGCCTGTTGCCAACGTACGATGTTTTCGACGAGGACCGCTATTTTGAACCAGCCAAAGTTGTCGCACCCTTTGAATTCAAGGGACGCAAACTGGGCATTACGATCTGCGAGGACATCTGGAACGACGAGGATTTCTGGCCGGAACGGCTTTATCGCGGTGATCCCATCAAGGAACTGATTGCGCAGGGCGCGGAAATCATCCTGAACATTTCCGCGTCGCCGTGGCACGCTGGCAAGGAGCGGACGCGGCTGGCGATGCTCCAGCGCGTGGCGCGCGATGAGCGAGTGCCGCTGGCGCAGGTCAACCTCGTTGGCGCCAACGACGAACTGGTTTTCGACGGGCATAGCGTCGCGTTGAACCGCCGCGGCGAACCGCTCGCGCTGGGAAAGGGATTTGCCGAAGACATTTTCGTGGCGGACTTGGACACCACTTCATCAATGGCAAAAGTGGAGTGGCCTGTCCGCGAGCAACAAATTTTCTCCGCGCTGTCGCTGGGCATCCGCGATTACGTCCACAAATGCGGGTTCAAGTCGGCTTTGATTGGCCTGTCCGGAGGTATTGATTCCGCGCTGGTGGCGGTGCTCGCGGCGGACGCGCTCGGTCCTGACAAAGTGCTGGGCATTTCGATGCCCGCGCGGTATTCGAGCACAGGCAGCTTGAGCGACGCCGAGGTCCTCGCCAGGAATCTCGGCATCCGTTACGAAGTCCTGTCAATTGAACCGGTTTTCCAATCGGTCGAAAAACAACTGGCAAAGCTTTTTGCCGGGACCAAACCGAATGAGGCCGAGGAAAACATCCAGTCGCGGTTGCGCGGCGTGACGCTGATGGCGCTGTCGAACAAATTCGGTGCGCTGGTGTTGACGACCGGCAACAAATCGGAGATGGCCGTCGGCTATTGCACGCTTTACGGCGACATGTGCGGCGCGCTGGCGGTCATCGCGGACGTTTTCAAGACGGACATCTACAAAATTGCGCACTGGGTGAACTCCGACTGTTCGCCGCGAGCAGGCCGCCAGCGCGAAATCATCCCCGCCACTTCGATTTCAAAACCGCCGAGCGCGGAGTTGCGGCCCAACCAAAAGGACCAGGATTCACTGCCGCCCTACGAAACGCTTGACGCGATCCTTGACCTTTACGTGGTGAAAAATTCGAGCAGGGAGGAAATCATCCGGAGCGGCTTTGACGCCGGGGTGGTCAACGACGTAATCAACAAAATTAATTTCAGCGAATACAAACGGCGGCAGGCCGCGCCCGGCTTGAAGGTGTCGCCGCGCGCCTTTGGCGTGGGGCGGCGCATTCCCGTCGCGCAGCGGTTCTGGGCCATGGGCCGGTAGGCCGGAAACGGGTCACGGACAACTTTTTTTGGTTTTGCATCGCAATTCGCATCTGTTAATGTAACAAAAAATGTTACGAAAAAACCGGCTGCTCCGTTTTGCCCCGGGAGTTTGGATTCAATTGTTGCCTTTGCTGGTGATGTTCACGTTGTTGTGGATGACAGCGTGGGCGCCGTTTGATCTTTCCGCAAACACCGTGAAATTCTGGGAGTATCTGGTGTATGCGTGGCTTTATGCGGCGGCGGTTTATTTGCTGGGGCTGGTGATTTTCACAAAATATCTGCGGGCCTGGTGGCTGGCGGCGGCGTTTGCGTGGTTATATCTTTTGCTCTACGCGATCAATGCGGGTTTTGTCTATCACATAGGCATGATGCTTGGGCCGTATTTCCTTTGGATTGTGGGGCCAACCACCGGGATTGCGTATTTTCTGGATTATTTTACGAAGTGGATTGTCATTCTGACAGTGTTTTTTTTGGTGAGCGGGGTTTTGGCGGCATGGTTGATCCGTAAAAATGCAAAAACGCTCGCTGCGGCGCGTTCGCGATGGCTGATCGTCCTGACCGCCCTGCTTTGGGTCGCGCCAATCTTGCGGGACAGGGGAATTTTCCGGCCAACCGCCGTCGCCACCACAATCGCTCACGCCCCGCTCCAGCAGGGAATCTGGCGTTTGGATCAAACTTACTCGCTTCGGGCATTGGCGGAAAATCCGCTCATCATTTTAGGACGGGCGGTTTCCGTGAACCGGTTCACGGCCCTGCAACCGCGTCCGGTCAGCGATTTGAACGCCATGTCGGATGCTTTGAAAACGTGGCAACTGCCCTTGGGTCATCGGGAGTATCCGCCGCTGGGCTTGAAGCCTTTTAATCACATCATCATGTTTGGAACCGAATCGTTGTCGCTGGATTTTTTGGCGCCCTATAACAAAAGCCTGCCGCCGGACCTGACGCCATTTTACGGTTCGCTCACCAACAGCATGTTTTTGAATTATCAATGTGTCGCCCTTCCGACGCAGCCCGGACTGGCGGTGACGTATAACAGTCATCCCAATGTCGGCGGCCTTTTGATGAGTGAATACGAAACTTCGTTGATCAAGTATCTGGATGCCCAGGGTTATGACACCTATTTCCTGATGAGCGGCCCGGAGACATTTCTTGGCGACAATGTGGTTTTCAAGGAAATGGGGTTCCAGCACGTCATTGGAAGTCAAACCTGGCTGAAAGATCCGAGTCTGGCGCCATTCGTCCAGGACCGCGGGCTGATGGACCAGATGCTTTACAACGAGGCGCTGGATTACATGGCGGCAAACCGTGATAAAAAGATTTTCATCCAGATTATGAACTGCGACACCCATTCGCCGGTCATGCGCGATTATTATGGCACGTTGCAGTATCCGCCGCTGCCTGCTTCATTGGAAAAAATCGCCGATCCGGCTGCCCGCGCCGTGCTCGCGGCCATTTTTAAGAACGATTATGATGTCGGCCAGACCATAAAAAAAATGCGGGAACGGAATCTGTTGACGGAAAACACGCTCGTCATTCTTACGGCGGATCATAATTGTCCCCGTTGCGCCGCGTTAAACGAAATTCCCGGCTATCCGGACACATTTTTTTTGCGTCTGCCGCTGGTGTTCATCAGCGGACAGCCACTGCCTCCCGCCGATTTGCGGCAACCTCATTCCCAGTTGGATTTCGCGCCCACCATCATGCATCTGCTTGGACTGCCGGTTCCCGCAGGCTGGTGGGGCGAAAGCATTTTTGCGCCCGCTCAAAACGCGCCCACCGTTTCTAAATTCCGAAGAGATCTCACCGTCATTCCGCCCGACGGCGGGCCGCGGCAAACTGTTTCCCTGGATTATCCGAAAAATGCCGCCGAAAAAGCTCTGGTGACCATTTTCAACAGCGTCTATACCGACGCGCCGCCGCCCGGAGCCGGTTCGGCCGACGCTTGGCAAACCAATGCGCCGTAACGGATGAAATTTTCCATCGTCACGCCCAGTTTCCGCAATTCACACTGGCTGAAGCTCTGCGTCGCGTCGGTCGCCGATCAGTCCGGTGTGGAGTGCGAACACATCGTGCAGGACTCGTGCTCGGACGACGGCACGCAGGACTGGCTGCCGCTTGACAAGCGCGTAAAGGCGTTCATCGAAAAGGACGGCGGCATGTATGACGCGGTCAACCGCGGTTACCGCCGCGCGACCGGCGACATTCTGGCGTATCTGAATTGTGACGAGCAATATCTGCCCGGCGCGCTCAGAGCGGTGCACGATTTTTTCGAGCGGCATCCGCGAATCGAAGTCGCCCTCGCCGGCACCATCGTCACCAACGGCGAGGGAAAATACATCTGCCACCGTCATTCGATGGTGCCGCATCCGCAGCACATCTGGTTCCGTTTTCCGGTGCTCACCAGTTCGGTCTTCATCCGGCGACGCGTCATCCACGAACGCGGCATTTTCTTCGACACGCGCTGGCGCGACCTCGGCGATTTCCATTGGGTGCTCGCCTTGATGAAAAACCGGGTGCCGATGAAAGTGTGCGATTCTTTTACTTCGGTTTTTGCGGATACCGGCGAAAACATGAACCTCAAGCCGAATGCCATTCGCGAAAAAGCCGAAACTGATGCGATGATTCCGGCATGGGTTCGGCTGCTCAAACCGGCATGGATCACGCATCACCGCTGGCGCCGGCTCGCCGCCGGACATTTCAACTTGAAACCGGCGAGTTATGAAATTTACACGCTGCAAAATCCCAAAGAGCGCACGAAATTTGACGTTTCAAAACCAACGGCGATCTGGTGGAACAGGCTTTAATCAGGCTGATTTGGTTTACGCAATACAGCAATCAATCCAACACCGGACGGAAAACGAATTGCATTTTGACAAGACAGAAAAACAAACGCGCGTCGCAAGCAACAGTTTATCCAAGGCGACGGAATTACATCTTCCAAACGTGAATCGGTTTTGAATCCGAGCCGGTGTTTCAGTCCGCGCCATTTTCGCACCGCAAAAACGATGGGTAAAATGGCAACATTGATGTAATTTATGTGCAGGATTTCAAATTCTGAGGGAAAGATTTTTAACAGTGAGCGTTTTGAATAGCGACGGAAATGGCGCAGCGTCACATCCCAATCGCTCCACAACGCCATCAATGCCGGCACGGTGATTACGGCTGCGCCACCGGGACGAAGGACGCGCAAAAATTCGCGCAGCGCAGCGCTATCATCCTGCACGTGTTCAATTACATCCAAAGCCGTCAGCACATCCACTGAGGAATTTGGCAAAGGCAAATCCGCGCAACTGCCGTTTCGCACGTTTCCATCACCCAGCCGTTGGCGGAGCAATTGGAGCGATTCATTATGATCATCCAATGCCAAAACTCGACAGGCGGCGCGCATTTCATCGGCAAAAATACCCGTTCCCGCGCCGCAATCCACAAGTATGTCATCGGGTTCTGGTGGATGGAAGCGGTTAATCCAAAACCGGACGATTTCGCGCTTGCCGGCGTAGTACCAGTGAACGGTTTCAACTCGTGCTAGATTTTTGTATTCGTCCGGGTTCATCTGAATTCAAAACCGTTTCGACAACATAAATCGGGCGGCCTTTGCTTTCGCGATAAATTCGCGCCAGATATTGCCCGATGATGCCAAGCGACAGCAGCTGGACGCCACTAAGTCCAAAAATCGCCACCGCCAGCGTCGTAAAACCCAGCACGCTCAATTCGGGGAAATAGCCGAGCATTTGCAGAATTTTTTCCGCCAAGAGAAATCCCACATAGGCGAAGCTGACGAGACAGATGATTGCGCCGGTCATGGCGATCCATTGCAGCGGCAAATCGGAAAAGCTGAACAAGCCATCGAGGGCATAGCGAAACAACTTGCGGAAAGATTGTTTTGGCTGGCCGGCGGCGCGGTCTTTGCGGGCATAATGGACGGTCGTTTGCTGGAAACCATACCAGCATTTCAAGGCCGGCAGGAACAGATTCGTTTCGCGCGCGGCGACAAGATGGTTGATGACCACGCGGTCAATGAGCGAAAACATTCCGCTGTTCAAAGGCATCACCCAACCGGTCATCCGATGAAATATTCTGTGAAATGCGTCAAAAAATATTCTTCGGATGCCGCGTTCTTCGCGACTGATGCGGCAGCCGGTCACCACTTTGTAGCCTTCATGCCACTTCGAAAGCAATTGTGGAATCAAATCCGGCGGGTCTTGTAAATCGGCGTCCAAAAAAATCACCGCGTCGCCGCAGGCGTAATCAATTCCGGCTCGATAAGCGGGCTGTTGGCCAAAATTGCGGCTTAACAAAATCAAGCGCCAGCGTGGAAACCGCCGTAATTCCGCTTCCAAAATGTCGCGGGTGCCGTCGGTGCTGCCGTCATCCACGATGACCAATTCCCAGTCTGCACCGGTGTTTTTGATGACCGCAGCCACTTCATCAAAAAGCAGGCGAAGCCCCGCGCGCTCATTGAGCATGGGAATGACGATGGAAATCAGCGTGCGCTTCGAATTGGCGTCGGTTGAAGTCATCGGACTGGCAATTTGACAACGATGAAATGGATTATCACACAACGCCGAAGGCGTCGAGGAAACAAATCAGCGCTTCGGCTCGTAGAGAAAATAGGTGTCGGACAATTCAAGCCGGTCGCCGGGGTTGCGTCGGGCGATAGAATGATTGAACCAATCGTCAACGCGATTCAACCGTGATTGCGGGGCCGCCGAACTTTGCGCGATTAATGTCAGCGAACCATTCAATTTGACCGAAGAAAGAATGACGCAATGATTTTTCCCCGCGGCAGGGTCTTTGGGATCGTCAACGACAATGACATGGCGATCCAATGATTCATCCAGGCGATGGGCTAAAGCCGCTGTTTTAGGATCGGCATTTTTTACAACGGCAATGATGTCTGAACGTGCCGTGTGTGTCCGCACGAGCCCTGCCAGCGACAGCAAGTTGGCTTGATTGGCGTGAAAAAACATCAGCACGGCCAGCCCGTAAATGAAACAAATCAGTGCGGTTATTGGCACAATTTTTTGCGGAATTTTTTCAGCCAATGAAACCTTTAAAAGAGATAACGAAAAAACCACCCCGACAAGCAATAATGGGCCTGCCATCGGCGGATGGTGGGCGAAATAATCACGCATGGCGCCAATTTCGAGAAATATCAATCCCAGAGGCGCAAGGGTCAACCATGGAAACTGCGCGTCATGGCGGACCGCGCCGGCAATCGCATAAATCAACGCGACCCACAACGGAAATAGTCCAACTCCATTGACAAATGCCAGCCGCAGAAAGGCTTTGCCCGTCGTCAGGCCTTTTCCGTAGCCGGTGTTTCCCCATGTATATCCGCTTAGAAAATCAGTGAAATGAGAAGGCGTGATCCCAGTGTTCCCAACACCTGATTTTGCCAATACGGATGCGCTTACAATCGCCAGGCCGCTTATAACCGTAATGGCGACGAACAGGATTAGGCTGCGGCGATTCACGCGGGGTGTTCCAAGAAACAACAGGATGCAAGGCCCGCAGACCCATGCGGACGTCCAATTCAACGACATGAAGCAGAATGTCAAAAAGAAAATCAAGATCATCAACAGCCGTCGCGGATTTTGATTTTTTAAAATGGCGAGAACGATTGCGGCAAAAGGAATGGCTGCCAGGACCGCAAGCGTGTTCGGATCCAAAACTTTTTGCGAGCGCATATAGCATGGACACAGAACTGCCGCCGCGGCGACGATGACCGCAAAATGATTTTCCCCCAACAATTTCGACGTGCCCCACAAAACCGTTATTGTCAGCAAAATATGGAATGATAGCGTGCCGAGGCCGGTCCATCCAAAAATGACGGTTGCAAAATAGACCGGATAAAGACAAACCGGACTCATGCCCTGGTAAATTTGCGGATTCGCTGCAACATCGAAACCGCCTGGATTGCTGATTAGTTTGCCGTGAAGATTGAACAATCCGAATTGTTGCCAGTTGCGGACGACATTTTGCGGCCAGCCAAAACCCAATCCGTCGTCGATCAATGACATAAGCCATGCTGAAGCGATAATGACGGCGACGAGAATTAATATATTTTTTTTGTCAAACATGGCAAAATTCTGGCCATCCAAATCGAACCAAAATTTATTGTCTTGAGCAAGTTAAAATAGAATTACCAGCGGGGTTGGTTTTGAATCGCGATGTTCAGGAATTTTGCAAGCGGACAAGGTAAAAATGTTGCGGTGGATCGTAAGGGTTGGCGATAAAATCCCATTGCCGGATGACCACTCCGCTGTATCGGGCAAGCCATTGTGGGAGGGTTTCATTTGTCTGGTTGAGCAGGTTGTTCTCAAGCACCACATGATGAATGCCGGCCAGACGCAATTGTTCCGGCGGATCGCCCGGCAAAATTCTTTCAACACGCCGCTGCCCGTAAGGAAGCCATAGGCACGATTCGATCAGGCCGTCAACCGCCGCGTATCCCAAAACCGGTTCACCCGGTGGCAAAATCTTTTGCAAAAGCAACCGTTGATGCTCAAAATCCGGCGTGGCGGCGTAGCTGCGGGAAATGGTCGAGATGAGTTTTGAATCCGGATGTCTCGCGGCGAGCCAGCCGATGATGGTTTGGGCCGGAAACAACGGACGATCTCGCGAAATGGCCAGCAGCAGCACGGCCATCAGCATCACCAGCACGGCGACTGATTGCCACCATCGCCGCCGAACCAAAACGGATTGGCCGGTCGAAATCAAAAGGGATGGGAAAAGGAAAACATAGTAAGCGGCAAATTGCCGCCCGTTTTCGAACGTGCCGACCTTGGCCATGTACACCAACAATAATGCCCACGGCATCCATCTCAAAATCGGAAGCAATCGATCGTGGCTTTTGGTGGCGCCGGCCGTTTCCGGCGTCCACCGATGATGCCGCGCCGCCAAAAAAGAAATCAGCACCAGCAGAAAAATTCCCGCGCCCAGGGCCGCGCTGGATTCAGCGATGCCGAAACTCAAGCGGCCGAAGGCTTCAAAACCGTTGAAGTGTGCGCCAAAAGGAGTCTGCAGAAAATGTTTCATCGCCACATTCCATGAACTGGCGAATGGGAAAATCGGCGGCTTGAGATTTTGAACGGTCAGGCAAAAAACATTGCCCAGTATGCCCCACAGAGGCGAGTGCAATTCTGTCTTTGCCCATGAGGTTGCAGACACGCCCACACAGTTTCCGGTGTGTTGCAAATCGAAAACCATCATCGGAAACGCGGAGATGAGCAGGCACGAGGCCATGACGGCCAGTGATGAAAGCGGCCGTTTGAGCAGCAACCGCGTGCGCGGCCAGATGGCAATCAGCACGGGCAGCGCCAGCAGGATGTCCGTTTGCTTGACGCCCGTGGCCAGGGCCGCCGCCAGCAGGGCGAGCCAAAGATCGCCAACCTTTTTGTTTTCCAGGGCGCGCAAGGCAAAATCCACCGCCGCTAGGGCGTACGCTGTGGCAAAAGCGTCGTCGAGGGTGGAGCCGGCCTGCATGATGAAGCACCAGCCCGAAGGCAAAATCCACATCCACCACCAGGCCACGCGCGGTCGCACGCCCAGCCGCGTGAAGACGCTGAAAGTCAGACCCGGCAACAGCAGAAAGGAAAACCAATTGAGCAGAAATAAAAACCGATCGCTATGCGTCAGCAAAATCAGCGGAGCGAAAAGCCATTCAAAATTGCAGCCGGCGATGTTCATCCGAACATCGAGCGCGCGAATCCAATGCCATTCGCCCGCCGCCAGCCAATGCATCACGCGCGGGATCCGGTAAAACGTCGAACTGCCGTTTGACGGGGCATACAACGCGCCCGCCAGCAGCGTCAGCAAGACCAGCGCGAGGAAAATCATCGGCGCGCTTCGTTGGCAGCGGCGGCAGAATTTGTGGAAGGGTTGCGCCGGATTTTGTTTGAGCCGCCATCCTGCCGGTCGCTGCCAGAAAAAAAACGCGATGCCGGCCACGGCAAAAACCATTCCATAACCCGCCGGGTTCAATTGATGGATTGCCGATAAAATCCATCCTGAGGCGACCAGCAGGGTAGAAAGCAAAATCCAAAATCTGACAATGTTGAGCACCGATTAAAATTGGATTGCCACTGAGTCGGATGTCGAGCAATTTGTTGTTTCCCATGCAAAAGGAAATTTCAGTCTCGGGCGCGGACGGACTTGGCGGCGGTCATCTCATTGCGGAATTGCTGCGGCCGGGCTTGCAGCAGGCTTGACGAAAACCCGGCGGTGGGGCATTGGCTGGTTTCGCATCCGGCTTGGAAAGCTGAACCAACGAAGCGGGAATCAATCCGGTGAACTTGAAGAACAGGAAAATATTGGTTTTCGGCGGCGCCGGTTTCATCGGCAGCCATCTGACCGAGCGGCTGGTTCGGGAGGGCGCTTCCGTCACGGTGTATGACAACTTGAAGACCGGCCGCACCGCCAATCTTGCCCGGGTCTGGCGGCAGTCAGGCTTTCGCTTTGTCGAAGGCGACGTGCGTGAAAAATACAAGGTGGAGGAAACCGTTCCAGGTCATGAGATCATCTTTCACTTTTGCGATGACAGCGACATTCGTTCAGCCGCCGAGCACCCGGACACGTATGTCGAACAAAACATCATGGGCCTTTTTTACGTGCTGGAATCCATGCGCAGGCACCGAATCCGCCATATTTTGTTTCCCAGCAGCACCACCGTATTCGGAGAACTGGCCAATCCGCCGGCTTCGGAGTTGCACGGCCCCATGATGCCCTTGACCCTGTATGGCGGGGCGAAGCTTGCCGCGGAGGGGCTGATTTCGGCCTGGGCTCACACCTATGATTTTCAAGCCGTCGTGTTTCGTTTCGTCGGCATCATCGGTGGACGCATGGATCACGGGGTGGTTCACGATTTCGTGAGGAAGCTGCAAAGGGATCCAACTCAACTGGAAATCCTCGGCGACGGCACCCAAAGGCGCTCCTTCGTCCTGGTGGATGACTGTGTGGAGGCGATGCTCTTTGCCTTCGCGAAAGCTGAGAAGAACTACAACCTCGTCCATATTGGCAACGTGGACGAAATTTCGATCAATGAAACCGCCGAGGTCATATTCCGGGTTATGAAGCTGAAAAATGTCAAACTTCACCCCACCGGTGGAAAGGTCGGCTGGAAGGGCGATGTCACCTCCAATTTCATTGTCACCGAGTCTCTGAACGCCTGGGGGTGGAAGCCGCCACATTCGAGCCAAGAGGCGGTGTTTGCAGCAGCGGGGCGCCTGGCTTTGGAAACAGGCCGTACCTGAAGCGGCCAAGTCTCTACGGGCTATTCTTTACCGGTCACGAAGATGGCGTAAACCGGCAGATCATCTGGGAGCATGGCTAACGAACCGGCCATGCGCGTCGCTTTTGTTTCGGGCGGCCTCGGATTCGGCGGGGCCACCACGCTGCTGCTGGAGCTGGCCGGCGAACTGGCCGCGCGCGGCATGGCGACGCTTGTTTTCACGCTCACCCAAAACACCTGTGGGCCGAAAAACAAGGCGGTCCCGGCATCGCCCTGACAGAGCAGCCGGAACGGCAACTTATTTCCGAGGACTGCATCCGCAACACACTGGCGGCCATGCGCGACCTTGGCCTGACCGCAGCCGTCGGCTGGCTTGAGCAGGAATCCATCGAACTGTTGCGCTACCTGCCGAATGGAATCCGCCGGCTGGCGGTCGTTTACTGCGATCACGAAATATTCTACGACGCCATCCGGCCCTACGGCGGCTGTCTGGACGGCATCGTGGCCGTCTCCCGTCATATCGCCGCCAGACTTTCCCAACATTCGATTAAAAAAATGACGCCGCCTAAGAGCAAATTCGTCATCGCATCAGCCGGTTGGCCTATTGCTCTTGGCCGGAACCTGAGAGCCCGTGGAAGCCCACACGAACTCAAGAGGCGTTGGTTCAAGGACGTGCGCACTCTGTTGAACGGGCGGCATGGCGAGAACTTCGCGAAACAACTCCAGGTTGGCATTCACCCAGCGATGGAGTTTCCGGATGCCCTGTTCGGCGGAACACGAGGGACGCCATCCAAAATCTTCAAATGCCTTCCTGACGTCCGCGACAAACACTTTTTGATCGCCCTGCCTGGGTGTGGCAAAACCGATTTCAACCGGCGCCCCGCCTTCCACCTCGAGCCAATGGACAAGTTGGTTTACGGAGAATTGATTCTGCGGGCCACCGCCGATGTTATAAACCTGGCCGGCAACTTTTTCACGTTTCTGCCAGGCTAGGCAATAAGCATCAATCAAGTCATCAATAAACAGAATGTCACGAGTCTGTTTGCCATCGCCAAAGATGGTGAGGGGGCGGCGCAGGGCATGGGCAATCAGGAACCAGGCGACCCACCCTTGATCCTCCACGCCGAATTGGCGGTACCCATAAATGCAGGACTGACGGAAACAGACGGTGGCCAATCCATAAATTCTGGAATAATCCCGCACGTATTGGTCCGCAGCCCCTTTGGAACAGGCGTAGGGGGAATAGAAATCAAGCGGCTGCTCTTCCGAAATTCCCTCGGGGCAATCAGCCCATTCATAACGGCCATTGCGCTCGACAACGGTGGCCCCCTCCAGACTGCCATAAACCTTGTTGGTGGAGGCGAAGATAAACAAGGCCTCCGGACAAAACAGGCGGACGGCTTCCAGAAGATTGAAGGTGCCCAGAACATTGTTCTCCATGTCATACCGGGGATTGGCGAGGGATGCAGACACCGCAACCTGGCCCGCACAATGTAACACCAAATCATACCGTTCCCGCCGGAAAAATTCGGTTACGGTCTTTTCATCGCGGATATCAATCTTTGAAAAATGGACCGGGCCGAAACTTTGCAGCCACTGAAGATTGTTTTCCGCGCCGGGGCGGGAGAGGTTGTCCCACACAAACACATCCCAGCCGTCCTGCAGAAAACGGCGCGCCGCATTAACGCCGATGAATCCGGCTCCCCCGGCAATAAGAACTCTTGGCACCCGGCGCTTTCGCATTTCTCCCATATTGTGTGGTGGTTGGCTAAAAGAAAGAAATAAATTCAATTGCGCTCTCAAAAATCACGCGGTGGAAAGTTCCTGCACAATTTTTTCGGCCACGGCCGGCCAATGATGGCGAAGCAGCAGCCCTGCCGCCCAGACGTGCATGGCTTCTGGCGGCATCGTCAAAGCCCTGTCCATTGCCTTGAGAAAGGACTCTTCCGAATCATTTGAAAAAGGGCAGCCGGCCTCACCCATCGCTTCACGCAACGGTGGAATGTCCGAAAAGACCGGGCAGCTGCCTTCCAGAACTGCTTCCACGGCGGGCATGCCAAAACCTTCATACTCGGAAACATAAACGACCGCGCGTGCCCGGCGCATCATTTCACGCGCTTGTGCGGGAAGTACTCTCCCTATCCATCTCCAACCCGAACCTTCGGGCTTTGCCATCCTTGGCGAGAGAATTCCAATGCAATCAATGACTCCGTCATACTTCGATTCCCGAAGCCAGCGGATCAGAAAACGGATGGCAATGTCCGTCCGCTTATGCGGCATTGCGCTGGCGAACAACAAAATCCGGTTTTCTTTTTCCGTCCAGCCCGGTTCCGGCGGGGCAAAACCGTAACCCGCCACAATCACTTTGGGACAGGATAAACCGGCGCGGTGAGCCCAACCGGTCAATTCGCGTTTCGAAAATTCGGTGTTGGTAAAAATCACGCGGCTTTGCCGAAGGGTCGCCGCCAGACTGTGGAAAAAATAGAACGACTCAAGCTTCGACTCAAACCTGGGATAATGCTGCCGATAGAAATCGCCCATGATGTCGTGGACAAAGGCCGCGATTTGCAGGCGCGGGCGTGCCGCGAACGGGCAAAAGCCCTTCGGCAGAAAAAGCCAGCGATGTCCCGTGGCCTGCGCCAACCGGTAAAGACTCCACTGGTCCCACAATACCCGGCCCACCTTGCTCCGCCGGGCCGAGTTGAATTCTTGGACGCGCGCCTTTGCCGCCAGCCGCAAATGGGGCGAAACCGTGCTGTTGCTGAAGACCGTAAACTTCCGGAGTTGGGGGTGCTCCGACAAATACTGCGCCAGGTGAAGTGAAAAATTGTAAATTCCGATGGATTTGGTCGTCTCAACGTCCTGGTCGGCAATCGAATAGGCCAGATCAATCATGATGAATTTTCCGGGTTGTATCAGGCTGCTGGCAAAGCTTCAACCGTGTCGGGCCTGCCATGTCTCTGAGTTCGTCAACGAAATCCCCAAAACATTGCGCCGAATTTCTGTTTTTGTCACGCGGTATTCTTTGGCGGCAATCAACTTGATGACGCCGGAGAAAATGTTTAAACCTGCAAGGGCCGCGCATTATTGCCCGCGCTGACCGGCTGCCGGACATTTTACTTTGAAGCCGGTGAACGATTCGATTTACACTTCGCGAGGGCTGTAGCAACGCGTTTGTTTCGACGCGTCCAAGCCCGCCGTTGTCTGGCGGAACCGCCGGGTTGGTGGTATGGTTTGAAATTCGAAGCGGGTTTCTTTTCCTGATCAAAAACGAATGACGCTTTGCAGAAGCGGATTCAGGCGGCGCTGGCCAATCCCCGAAATCTGGGCAAACTGGCCAGGGCCGACGGCGTCGGCACGGTCGGCAACGCGGATTGGGCGAGATGCTGCGCTTGTTGGTGAAATTCAAGGAGCAGAACGGCAAAAAAGTCATTGACCGCGCCACATTCCAGTCCTTCGGCTCCGAGACCGCCATCGCCAGCCTTGCCACGGAACTTATCCACGGCAAGACAGCCGAGGAAGCACTCACGCTCAAGACCGAAGAACCGGCGGGCGAACTCGATCCGCTGCCGCCGATGAAAATTCATTGCGCCCAGCCCGTCGAAGGCGCATTGCGTTCCGCGCTCGAACCGCAAAGTGCGGAAGCCAGCCCGGCATCAGCACCGTCAAACGCGCCGACGTTGCTCGACAGTTTTTCCAAACCCAAGGACGGCAGCGTAAAGCTGACGTTTCCTACTTTGAATTTGTCAGGCGATGCGACATACATCGCTTGATTGGGCGGATTTGTTTTGCTGGAGTTGCTTTGGGATTAATTCTGATTGCCGTAATCTTTTTGACTGCCAAAAAGACCTAGCCAACGTTTCAATTTTTACTTTCCAATTCCTCTCGCAATTTTTTCAACGCCGCCAGGGCTGCGTCGCTCTCGGCGGTCTTCTTGCTTTTGCCCCGGCCACGCGCGAGTTCCACACCAGCGTGCTGCACCGTGCATTCAAACACCCGGTCATGGTCCGGGCCGGTCGTCGAAACGACGTGATATTCCGGCGCTTCCGGCGAGCGGGCCTGTAACAACTCCTGCAGTTCGCCCTTCGGATTTTCAATGATCGGGAGCACGCTCAATTTGCCGAATGCAGCGCTGAATTCGCGCAGGATGAATTCGCGCGCCGCGTCAAATCCGCCGTCCAAAAAAATCGCGCCGAGCAACGCCTCGAACGTGTCTGCCAGCGCCGACGGGCGTTCCCGCCCGCCGTACATTTCCTCGCCATGACTCAAAATCAAATGCTCGCCAAGGCCCAACGCGCGGGCGTGTTCGGCCAGCGTACGGCGGTTGACGAGCTTCGCGCGCGCCTTGGTCAACGGGCCTTCGTCGAAGGCGGGAAATTTTTCATATAACTCGCGGGTGAGGATGAGTTGCAGCACCGCGTCGCCGAGAAATTCCAGCCGCTGGTTGTGCGCGGGTCTTCGCCGCGCTCCATCGCCGCCGGTGGTCGCCACGCCACTTTCATGCGCGACGGACGGATGCGTCAGCGCCAGCCGCAATAGGCCTTCGTCGCGAAAGGCATAGCCGAGACGGTTTTGCAGGGCGGCAAAGGACATGAATCAGTTTGGGAACATCGAACATCGAACATCGAACGCCGAACATCGAGTCGTAACGAGGCGCGCGACGCATTGGGCGTTGGATGTTGGATGTTGGATGTCGGATGTTTTCAATTTTGAACAACCGGCTGATTTTCCTGCGCGGGCCCAGGTGGATTCAATCCATGTTCCAGCAGCGCCGCCACGTCGCGCTGAACTCGTTCAAGTTGATCCAGCCGCAAATCCGGATCGGCAATGGTAAACACGTCGCCGGTCTTGGGCTGCTCGTAAATGAACACGCGCTTGCCGTCGCGGACGATTTGTTCCTTCACCTTGAACACGCGCTTGCGTTCGAGCATCACGGCCAGAATGAACATCGCAGGTGCATAACGCGCGTCGTTTTGTTCGATGAGTTTTCGCAGGAGCGTCTCGGCGGTTTCGCGGTGAATCGGATCCACGGGCAGCGGCGGCACTTCGTAAATCCCCTGCCAATGCGAGATGAACCCGGCGCGGTTGCGGGCATCGCCGGCGTTCTGCTTTTGCCAGCACGGCTCGCAGATATCGGAACGCCGCAAGTCCGGCGATGTGTCGAACAACAGCGTGTGATACGGCTGCCGGTCGGCAAACGGCTGCGCGCACGCCTCGCACGCCGACGCGCGGGCTTGAATGTTCCAATCGTTCATGAACGCCGCCATTTAACCATGAATGAATGCGATGAACACGAAGAAATTTTTCCCGCTTTGACACGGATTGCACGAATTAACACAGATTAAAATCGGGAATTGGGTTTTGGGAATCCGTGAAATCCGTGTCTCAACCACCAAAATCGAAATCCGAGCAGCTCATGAAGTAATGGCAGCGCGGGCAACGCAGCTTGCACTTCTCGTTGATCAACTCGTGCCCGCACCGCGGGCAAAACCTCCAATGCTCGCCGACGCTTTCGGACGATGCGGGACAGGTTTCCGGCATCGTCTGTTCTAATTTGTTCTCGTCAACCATCGGCATATCAGATCGGATTCGGGCCACCCTTGCACAACTGATTTGTGCAAGTATTGCTGTTTCAAACCCTGGATGTTCGGCTAGACTTTCATCCGCCGCCATCGCTTTCAAACCGCCGCCGCCACCAAATCGCCAACTTCACGTGTGCCATGGCCCATCTTGCCGGCGGCGAGTGATTTAATCTTCGTGTTGATGATCTTCACGACTGCGTTTTCAATGGCCGCGCCCGCTTTTGCCTCGCCGAGGAAATCAAGCATCATGCCCGCGGCATTGATGGCCGCAATGGGGTTGATGACGTTCTGGCCGGTGTATTTGGGCGCGCTGCCGCCCATCGGTTCGAACATGCTTGTGCCTTCCGGATTGATGTTGCCGCCGGCGGCCACGCCCAGCCCTCCCTGAATCATCGCGGCGAGGTCGGTGATGATGTCGCCGAACATGTTGTCGGTTACAACCACGTCGAACCACTCCGGGTTCTTGATGAACCACATGCAAGTGGCGTCCACGTGCGCGTAATCACGCTTCACCGATGGATACTTCGTGCCGAGTTCATGGAACGCGCGTTCCCACAAATCGAAGGCGAACGTGAGCACGTTGGTTTTGCCGCAAAGCGTCAGTTGCGCGGTTTTGCCCGCCTTGAGATCCTCCGGCTTCAATCCTTTCCATGGTTTGCCGGCGCGCCGCTTCTTCGACTGTTCAAAGGCATATTTCAAACAGCGGTCCACCCCGCGGCGCGTGTTCACCGACTCCTGGATCGCGATTTCATGCGGCGTGCCCTTGAACACAAAACCACCCGAGCCGGTGTAAATCCCTTCGTTGTTTTCACGCACGACGACAAAATCAATATGCTCCGGCCCCTTGTCCTTGAGCGGACAGTCAACGGCGCGATAAAGTTTCACGGGGCGAAGGTTGATGTATTGCTCCAGCTCGAAGCGGAGTCGCAGCAGAATGCCTTTTTCCAAGATACCCGGCCTGACCTGCGGATGGCCCACTGCGCCCAGAAAAATCACCTTGAACTTGCGGAGCTCGTCCACGGCGCTGTCGGGCAGTACTTCGCCCGTTTTCAGATAACGGTCGCCGCCGAAATCGTAGTGATGCCAGTTTAGTTTGAAACCGAACTTCCGGGCGGCGGCTTCGGAAACCTTGAGTGCTTCGCGGGTCACTTCCGGTCCCGTCCCATCGCCGCCAATTACAGCAATGTCATAAGTTTTCATGCGTTATTTTACCTGCAATCGAAACGAGGACGGCCATGCTAGCATTTTGGCGCGTGGTGACAATGGAATTTTGCATTCGACATTCGCCATCCGAAATTTGAAATTTTGCGCGATGGCATTGCCTTACAAAATCGCCACGTTGCTTTATTGCTTCAGCGAGCGCGACGAAGTGCTCCTGCTCGAACGCGCGCAGGAGCCGAACCGCGGTTTCTGGAGCCCGTGCGGCGGCAAGTTAAAGATGGACATCGGCGAGTCGCCTTATGCCTGTGCCTGCCGCGAAGCGCGCGAGGAGACCGGACTGGTGTTGCGCCCTGAAGATTTGCACCTGACCGGCCTCGTCAGCGAACATGGCTATCAGGGCCGAACACACTGGCTGATGTTTTTGTTTGAGGTCAAACCGCGTTTGCAATCACTGCCGCCCCACCACCCCGAAGGCCGGTTTCAATTTTTTCCCCGTGCCGCGCTCGAGGGGTTGAACCTGCCGCAAACCGACCGGGAACAAATCTGGCCCTGGTTCTGGCGGCATCGCGGCGGATTTTTCGCGGCGCATTGCCATTGCCATCCCGACGGGCGCAATGACTGGACGCTGGAAGAGTCGAGTGTCGAAAGACGAGAGACGAGAGCCAAAAAGAAATTCCCCGGCAAGAGCGTCCGGTTCTCGACTCTCGACTGATTTATGGACGACCCCATCATTGATTTGCACAGCGACGATTATTTCATGCGCGAGGCCTTGCGGCAGGCGGCGCATGCTTACGAAGCCGGCGAAGTGCCGGTCGGCGCAGTCATTGTGCGCGAAGGCCGCATCATCGCACGGGCATTCAACCAGGTGGAACAACTCAAGGACGCCACGGCGCACGCCGAGATGCTCGCACTCACGCAGGCCGAGGAAACCGACGGCGACTGGCGGCTGACGGATTGCACGCTTTACGTAACCAAGGAGCCCTGTCCGATGTGCGCGGGGGCGGTGGTGCACACCCGGCTGGCGCGCGTGGTGTTTGGCGCAAGCGATCCAAAGAGTGGCGCGGCTGGCAGCGCGATGAATCTGCTCCAGTGCCCGGCATTGAATCACCGTTGTGAAATCACGGGCGGAGTGCGCGCGGCGGAATGCCGCGCGCTGCTGCAAAATTTTTTCGCCCGGCAGCGGCTTTTGAAAAAGTGAGAAATAAACGCCAGCGCCGGCGCTGGCGTATCGCATGCGTGCGAGCGGCCACGTCTGTTTTGTCGTGCCAGGTTATGGAACCATGTTGGCTTGCGTTTTTCAGAAGTTGGTTCAGGTCGTCGGTTTTGGACCGAAAGCAGGGAAAAGTTCAAGCACAGGGACGGGAAGAATCAAAGCCTGCTCTGTGTGGCCTTTTTTACTCGTCAGACTGCACGAGTTTCCTGAATCATGTATTCAACCCCATGAAGCTAAGATCAAGGGAAAAAGCCGGCCCGGGAAAAGCCCCTGACGCGCGTTCGAGCGTGCCCGCTCCGCCAGCCGGTGAAATGCCGGGAGGCGCAGCCTCCCGCTCGCCGGACTCCAAATGCCGTCCGGCGGGTTTGAGTGATCGCTGGACGGTCCCCGGCGTCTGCATCTTCCTGGCGGTGGCGACATGGGTGGTTTTCGGCCAGACGCTGCATCATGGGTTTGTCAACTACGATGACAACCTGTATGTGTACAAAAACCCTGTCGTCCAAAAGGGTCTGACCTGGGAGGGGTTTCGCTGGGCGCTGACCTATGGCGAGATCGGCCACTGGCACCCGCTCACCTGGCTCTCCCACATGCTGGACTGCCAGTTGTACGGATTGAACCCCGCCGGCCACCACCTCACCAATATCCTGCTCCACACTACGGCGGCAATCCTGCTCTTCCTTGTGTTACGACAGATGACGGGGTTCCTCTGGCGCTGTGCGTTTGTGGCAGCGGTGTTTGCCATTCATCCCCTCAGGGTGGAGTCGGTGGCGTGGGTGGCTGAACGCAAGGACATTTTGAGTGCGGTTTTTTTTATGCTGACGCTCGGAGCCTACGTGCGTTATGTGCGTCGCCCACCCTCGATGATCCGCTATGGCGCCGTGGTGCTGCTCTTCGCCTTGGGACTACTGTCCAAGAACATGCTGGTGACGATGCCCTTCGTCCTCCTGCTGCTGGATTACTGGCCGCTGAACCGTTTTTCAAGCTTCACGCCTCGGGTTTTGCGGCGGCGGGTGGCTGAGAAAATCCCACTCTTTGTACTGACGGTCGGATCGTGTGTGGCGACGATCCTGGTTCCGGAAAAAGTGCCCGCTGGTGACAGCCTATCTTTTGGGTTGCGGCTGGAAAACGCCGTGGTGTCCTATGTCACCTACCTTTGGCAGATGATCCATCCAGCTGGACTGGCGTGTGTTTATCCCAACCCGGTAAACTATCTGCCGCGCTGGCAGATGGCCGGGGCACTGGGGTTGCTGCTGGCCATAGCCGGGGCAGTATGGGCATTTCGCAAAACGCATCCCTGTTTTGTTGTTGGCTGGCTCTGGTATCTGGGGATGATGGTCCCGGTTATCGGGATTGTGCAGATATCCTACTACGCCCATGCGGATCGCTACACCTATCTGCCGCAGATCGGCTTGTATCTGTTGCTGACCTGGGCGGCGGCTGATCTGTGCGCTGGCTGGCGTCATCGCCGCCTGGTGCAGGGCGGCCTCTCCACAATCATTCTGGCCGCTTTGATTTGGTGCGCGCATACTCAGGCCTCTTACTGGCGGAACGATGAAACATTATGGACTCACACGCTTGCCTGCACGTCTGGCAACATTGTTGGCGAAATCTACCTCGGCAACGCTCTGTGCCAAGAGGGCCACGTGGACGAAGCGATCACCCATTACCAAACAGCTCTGCAAATCGAACCCAACAGCGTGAAAGCTCACATCGTCCTCGGCAACGCTCTGCTCCAAAAGGGCCATGTGGACGCAGCGATCCCCTATTACCAAAAGGCGTTGCAAATCGAACCCGAGAACTCAGAAGCCCACAACAACCTCGGCAACGCTCTGCTCCGAAAGGGCCATGTGGACGCAGCGATCACTCAATTTCAAAAAGCGCTGCAAATCCAACCCGACTACGCGGAAGCCCACTACAATCTTGGCATCGCTCTTTTCCAAAAGGGCAAGGTGGACGAAGCGATCACCCAGTACCAAAGGGCGCTGCAAATCGAACCCGACTATGCGGATGCCTGTTATAACCTCGGCAACGCTCTGCTCCAAAAGGGCAGTGTGGATGCAGCGATCACCCAGTACCAAAGGGATCTGCAAATCGAACCCGGTAACTCAGAAGCCCACAACAACCTCGGCAACGCTCTGCTCCAAAAGGGCAGTGTGGACCAAGCGATCACCCAGTACCAAGCGGCGCTGCAATTCAAACCCGACTACGCGGACGCCTGCTACAACCTTGGCAACGCTTTGCTCCAAAAGGGCCATGTGGACGAAGCGATCACTCAGTACCAAAGGGCGCTGCAAATCGGACCCAACAGCGTGAAAGCTCACATCAACCTCGGCAACGCTCTGCTCCAAAAGGGCGATGTGGACGAAGCGATCGCTCAGTACCAAAAGGCGCTGCAAATCGAACCCGACAACTCAGAAGCCCACAACAACCTAGGCAACGCTCTGCTCCAAAAGGGCAGTGTGGACGCAGCGATCACCCAGTACCAAACGGCTCTGCAAATCAAACCCGACAACGCGGAAGTCCAGAAAAACCTGGCTTGGGTGCTTGCAACCTGTCCGCAGGCTTCGCTGCGCAACGGCAACAAAGCGGTGGAACTGGCCCAAAGGGCGAATCAGCTTACGGGTGATGCAAATCCAGTCTTTCTTGGCACTTTGGCCGCCGCTTACGCCGAGGCCGGGCGATTTCCCGAAGCGGTGGAAACCGCGCAGCGCGCTCTGCAAGTGGCCGGGACACAGTCCAACACCGCACTGGCCAATACTATTCGAACACAGATGAAGCTCTATCAAGCAGGCATTCCTCTCCATTTACATTGAACAAATACCCTTAAGATGTCCTGACAATGAGGAAACCATGAACCGCCGGGTTGACGGACTGTGACGGGCATCGTGCAGAAGTTGAAAGCGGAAATGGACCCGCCTTGAGCTGGTTTTTGAAGAATCCATGCCGCCATGATTTCATAACCCACCACCGAAAGCTAGACGTGGCCCGTCAACCGCATTCGACGTTTCCGCTTGCGAGCCTTAATGGGTTCGTCCGGGCGGGCCTCTCCGGCTAAAACAAACCAAGGCACCCTTGCGGATGCCTTGGTTCTGTTTTTTGTTGAAAATTTAATCTGTAACTCAGTTCGGGAAGTTATACCACGGGTTGATGGTCGAGACGCCATTCGTGGCGTTTATCAAAGCGGCCCAGAAAGTGGAAGGCGTTGTCTGGTTAACACTCCCATCAGCCATGCCGATATTGCCGGATTTCAGGTGCATGTCATTCGCGGTCCATGCCCATGCCTTGTTCGCCATATTCACACTCCATTGATTGCCGCCAGTATAAACTACTCCCGCGGCGGAAGGACCGATTGTTGATATGTTGACGGTTCCCACGTTGCGGTCGCCATCCAAAATCATTTGCGGATAAGTGTCCGCCGCATCGCCACAGACAAAATAGCTGATGCAGTTTGTGCCGCCGGCGGTTATAGCGGGACTCGTCATACCCAATTGCCCAAAGTTCGTGGCGGCAGTGCGCCCGGGAGCGTTGTCAGCGGTGCAATATAGAACCTTGGGCGTGCTCAATTCATTCGACATCACGCAAAAAACGTTGGTAATGCCACTGTTAGGATAGGCGCCGGTCTGGAAAGCACTGTTGATGTCCTCCATCGCGCCTCCTGCTTTCGTGCTGACGGCCATGGGATAATGGTCACCGTTGTCACCTTCCCAAACTTTGAAGGCGAGGCCAATCTGGTGCAGGTTGTTCACGCAATTGATTTTCTGTGCCTTGCGCTTGGCGGCGGCGAGCGCCGGCAGCAACAAAGCTGCCAAGATGGCAATGATGGCAATCACGACGAGCAGTTCGATAAGGGTGAAGGCCCTTTTGTGTTTGAAGATGCTTTTCATAAGTTGACGACTTTTGTCTTTTTGGTTCAGGTGACAGTTGGCAAACTTCACTGAAAGCGTACTCGCTGTCAACACGGATTCAGAAATTCCTTTAGCACCACCGATGCCAACTGACTTTTCTGAAAAAAACCCAATGAAAACGGTGCAGAGAAAAATTTTGTTACGCGTTATGCGTGAAATTCTCGCGCATCGTGCGTGAAGCCCACGCAGTCTGAGGTGTGCCTGTTGGGGCCAAATATCCTGAAAAATTTGCCACATCGAGATTAAAAGGGGGCGCCCGAGTTCTCTGACGCCCCGCATGTGCCTGTTCCTTTGCTTTCGAGAGAAGGTCAGGAAGGCAGATAAATCTTCGAACTCGCGTGCGGCTTGCGCAACGCCAAAGCACAAAATCTTACTGACAACTGATTCAACGCTTATTCACATTTCCGTGCGCGGCGTCACCTTGACAGGACGGCGCGCATCGCAAACACTGTGCGACTGTGGCCGAGCCAAAAGACAATCCGTTGATGGAAAAAATCGTGTCGCTGTGCAAGCGGCGCGGTTTCATTTACCAATCCTCCGAAATTTACGGCGGCATCAACGGTTTTTGGGACTATGGCCCGCTGGGCACCGAACTCAAGCGCAACGTCAAGGAACTCTGGTGGAACGACATGACCCGCCAGCGCGACGTCGTGGTCGGCCTCGAAGCGACCATCATTATGTCGCCGCAAATCTGGAAGGCCAGCGGCCACGTGGACACGTTTGCAGATATGATGCGCGAATGCCCGATGACAAAAAAAAGAGTTCGCGCGGACCAAGTCGAACCGCAAAGCGGAATTGCTTACACATTTCAAATAGTCGGCGAAACACAAAAAATAGAAGCATGGCTAAATCTATTTCCGACAGATTTAAGAGATCAAAAAATAAAATGGCTTCAACAAGCTTATTCAAGCGAACAACTTGCAAAGTTGTCGGATTTATCAACTGTTTTTGATTCAGGATTTTCTTCGGAAGACCCTTTGTTAAAAAATGCTGTTGATTCAATCAGGCTTAATCCAATCAGCATTTTGATTCCTGTCGGGAAGCCCGAAGAATCAGCCAAGAAAAAGGCGAAAGAATACTTTAGCGCGCATGGGTTTTCAGAACCATTCTTATTCGATATTAGTCCTCCAAATCCAATTAAAGATTCTCTCGATTATCACCCTGAAAGTGGTTTCAAGTTGACCGAACCGCGTCCGTTCAATTTGATGTTCAAAACCTACGTCGGTCCAGTCGAGAGCGAGGACAATGTCGCTTATCTCCGCCCGGAAACGGCACAAGCAATTTTCGCGCAGTTCAAAAATGTGCTGGAAACCTCACGGCAGAAAGTCCCGTTCGGCATCGCGCAGGTGGGCAAGGCGTTTCGCAACGAAGTCACGCCGCGCAACTTCACCTTTCGTTCCCGCGAGTTCGAACAGATGGAACTGGAATTTTTCATCAAACCGGATGAAGTGGTGGAAGCGATTGTCGGACGCGTGGCGAAGGCACCGGTTGATCTTAGGGAAATTACCAAGGCCTTGCTTCAAATTCATGAAAAGCAGGGCCATCTCACGTACAACAATATTAATGACGTTTTGCCGGAACAATTGGCACCTGAGGATTTGGACAAATTCTTCACAGAGCTTCGCAGACTGGATTTGGAGATTTTTGATACACACGAAGTGTTAAAAGAAAACATTCAACATTCAATCTCCTGCTCTCAACCCTCAACCCTCAACCCTCAACCAAGCTGGGGTTGGGAAGCATGGCACAAATACTGGGTTGAAGAACGGATGAAATTTTACGAAGGCATCGGCCTGCCACGCACGACACTGGAGGAATATTGGCAAAAGCCGGAGGAACTGGCGCATTACGCCAAAGCCTGCGTGGATATTTTGTTCAAGTTCCCCTTCGGCACGCAGGAACTCGAAGGCATCGCCGCGCGCAGCGATTTCGATTTGAGCCAGCACGAACGTTTTTCCGGCAAACCGATGGGTGTGTTCGACGACGAACTCCGCGCCGCTTGGACCAAACTCGATGAAGCCAGAAAGGCTGAGTTGTCGAAGCACTATTACGAAGCGCGGCTGAAGTATCTCACGAAAATGGGGGTCGAGCCGGCACAGGCGGAAAAGGAGGCGAAGGAAGACGCCGATGGTCTGGCGAAAGGCCAATATATTCCGCACGTAATTGAACCGTCGGCGGGTGTGGACCGTCTAATCCTTGCCTTGATTTGCAGCGCTTACAACGAAGCCACCGAAACCGACGACAAGGGCAAAACCGAAACGCGGGTGATTTTGAAATTTCATCCGCGCGTCGCGCCCATCAAGGTGGCCGTGCTGCCGTTGCTCAAGAACAAGCCCGATCTCGTGAAAAAGGCGCAGGAAGTCCGCGACCTGCTGCGTCCGTGGATGAATGTGTTTTACGACGACGGCGGTTCGATTGGCCGCCGTTACGCGCGGCAGGACGAGGCCGGCACGCCGTTCTGCGTGACGATTGATTTCGACACGCTGGGCGAAAAGCTGGAATTGAAGGACACCGTGACGATTCGTTACCGCGATGACGGCAAACAGGAGCGTCTGGCGATTGACGAATTGTTAAATTGGTTGCTGCTGAAAATCCGCTGATGACCGGGAACGCACAAACTCCGACAATTCCGAAGGCGCGCGCGCCGACGTTGTATTTCATCGTTGCAATCAAGTTGATTAAAGGCGTCGCGCTCCTGTTACTGGCCTTGGGAGTCCTTTCGACGGCGAACAAGGATTTGCCGGATTTGTTCAATCAATTTTTGCTATGGGTGCATCTCGATCCGGAACGGAGTTTTTTTCAAGGCATTGGTGACTGGCTGGACACCATTACGCCGACCAACGTGCGCGAGGTGGCCTCGGGCATGTTTCTCTGCGGATTGTTCCTGATCGTCCTGGGCTTGGGACTGGCGTTTCGGGCGAAGTGGGCCATCTGGCTGGCGATTGGCGAATCGGGGTTTTTCATCCCGATTGAAATTTTTGAATTGGTGCGCCATCGCCGGCTTGATGCGTCGGGCCTGCCCCGACCGGGATTGTTTCCTCATCCCAAAATCGGCATATTCATTGTGCTGGCGCTGAATGTTTTGATCGTCTGGTATTTGCTCGAAAACCGGAAACGGCTGTTCCGGCATCACCACTAAGTTTCCCGCGTGACCGCGCGGACGGCTTATGGCATCCTCGGCACCACAGTTCATGAACGACGAACTTCCACTTGAAGTATTGGAGTTTGAGCAACTCCTGAACAAACCCACCAGCGACACCACCGGCTTTGCCGGTTTTTTCAACGCCGGCGAAGTCTGGGTCGCGCGCGTGCCCGCCCGGCTGGACGTGATGGGCGGCATCGCCGACTACTCCGGCGCGAATGTCTGCGAAGCCGTTCTGGGCGGCGGCATGTTGATGGCCTTGCAGGCGCGCACCGACCGCACGTTGCGCATCCGCACCATGCAGGCCGGCCGGCGCACGCTGCCGGTGGAGACACGCATCCCGCTGGACTATCTGGCTTCGGGCGGTGCGGTGGGCGATTACGCGCAAGTGCGCGAGTTGTGCCACGCGAACCCGCTGGTTTCCTGGGCTGCCTACATCGGCGGCAGCATTTTCACGCTGTTGAAGGAGGAATCCGTCAACCTGCCCTACGGCTTCAGCTTTTTGCTGCTCAGCGCGGTGCCGATGAACGTCGGCATCGGCAGTTCCGCCGCCGTGGAAATCGGCACGCTTTCCTGCCTGAACGCCTACCTCGGCCTTCAACTCAGCGGCGCGCGCCTGGCCCGGCTCGGCCAGATGGCGGAAAACCACGTCGTCGGCGCGCCCTGCGGTATCATGGACCAAATCGCCGTGGCCAGCGGGCGTCGCGACAAACTCACGCACATCCTCTGCCGGCCCGGCCAGATCATCGGCGAAGTTGAAATTCCGCCGCGCACCGGTTTCGTGGGTATCAATTCCATGGTCCGACACTCGGTCGCCGGCAACGCCTACGGCAACGTCCGCGTCGGCGCGTTCATGGGCAAAAAAATCATCAACGAGCTCCGCGCCCGTACCGGCCGGGCGGCGCTCAATTATCTGACCGAGGTTTCCTCCAAGGAATGGGAAACCGAATATCAAAGGCAGATCCCCGACACGATTCTCGGCTCCGAATTTCTGGCCAGATACAAAACGCACGACGACCCGGTGACCACCGTTCAACCGGACGCCACCTACCGCGTCGCCGGCCCCACGCGGCATCCGATTGGCGAAAACGAGCGCGTGCTGCGTTTCATCGCGGCGCTGCAAGCGGCGACCGGCGGCGACGAACACGCTTGCGTGACCGCCGGCGAAGCCATGTTCGCCGCGCATGAAAGTTACCGCGACAATTGCCGGCTCTCGGTGCCGGAAGTGAATTTTCTGGTTGAAGCCGTCCGCAAGCGCGGGCCGGAGCACGGTCTTTACGGCGCCAAAATCACCGGCGGCGGCACCGGCGGCACGGTAGCGGTCTTCGGCAAAATCGAGGCGCTGAAGGAGCACATTCCGCAAATCGCCGTGGAATTTTCCCGGCGGGTGGGCGTGATGCCGGATATTTTTGAAGGCACCTCGCCGGGCGCGATCGAGTATGGCGCGCGGCGATACATTTTTGGCGCCAACGGCTGGCAGTTATCGAAGGCATGAATTCCCCCGTCCGCAAAGCCGTCATTCCCATCGCCGGACTTGGCACACGGCATTTCCCGGCGTCACATGCCGTGAAAAAGGAATTATTCCCCGTCGTCGGTCCGGACGGCATCGCCCGTGCGCTGTTCCATTATCACCTGCTCGAACTCGACGCGGCAGGCATCGAGGAAATTTGCATCATCGTCCAGCCCGGCGAGGACGAAATGGTGTGTCGTTACCTGCGCGGACCGGGCGATGCTTATCTCAAACGGCTGGAAAAACATCCGGCGTTGCTGCGGGAAGCGGAGCGAATGCGCAAGTTTGCCGGGCGCGTGACGTTCGCCGTGCAGCAGCAGCAGGAAGGTTATGGGCACGCGGTTTACCAGACCAAAAAATTTGCCGGTGGCGGAATGGTTTTGCTCGGTCTCGGCGACCATCTTTTTCGCGGCAGGCCGGTTTCGCCCTGTCAGGAACTGGCGCGGATGGCGGCGGTTTCCCACGGTCGCAGTGTCTCAGCAGTCAATCGGATTGCCGCGGACGAATTGAAAGGCTACGGCACGATTGCCGGCAAACGCCGCCCGGAAAATCCGCGCCTGATTGACGTGGCGCTCATCATCGAAAAGCCGGACGTGGCGGCCGCGCGGCAGAAGCTTCATGTGGATGGATTGCCCGCCGAAACCTGGCTCGGCTGGTTTGGCTTGCACTTGCTGGCGCCTTCGATTTACGACATCCTTGAGGAAATGATCCGTGACAATGTTCGCGACCACGGCGAATTTCAACTAACCCGCGCCCAGGACATCCAGCGCCAGCGCGAAGGTTATCTGGCGCTGGAAATGACCACCGCGGAACGTTTTGATTTCGGTGTCCCGGATGATTTCGTTCACAGTGTGCAGGCCTTCCGGCATGGCTGAATTTAACCACGAAATACACGAAGCACACGAAAACCATCAGGAAACAAAGGCAGAGTCATCGTTTCGTCCAAATTTCCCGTGACCGGTCCACGGAAGTTCATATCATTTGATTGTGACGATTACCGAAGCGATTCAACTGCTGGAAAAATTCCGCGCCGGCGGTGTGGGCCGCGACCGGGTTTTGCGGGCGTTCCAAGCCGCGCCGCTGGCTGACATTGGTTTTGCGCAGGTGGACACCCACCGCGCGTTGCGCAAAGGTTTCCCGGAAGTCATTTTCGGCGCGGGCAAAACGCCGGAGCAGGTGATAAAAATCGCGGCAAAACTTTTGGAACATGAGCGGTGCGTGCTTGTGACGCGCATCAATGGCAGTCACGCCCGCGCGCTGCGCAAAAAATTCAAGCGCGCCGTCCATCACCAACTGGCGCGCTGTGTCACCATTGGAAAAAGGCCTTTGCCCAAGCGTCCCGGAACCGTCGGGGTCATTTGCGCCGGCACGAGCGATCTGCCCGTGGCCGAGGAGGCGGCGGTCACGGCGGAAATCATGGGCAACCGCGTCGAACGGATTTACGACGTCGGTGTGGCCGGGCTGCACCGGTTGCTGGCCAAATCGGAAAACCTCCGGCGTGCGAACGTGCTGGTCGTGGTGGCCGGCATGGAAGGCGCGCTGCCCAGCGTGGTGGCGGGACTGGTTTCCAGACCGGTCATCGCTGTGCCAACGAGCGTAGGCTACGGCGCGAGCTTTGGCGGCATCGCGGCGCTGCTGGCGATGTTGAATAGTTGCGCCAGCGGCGTGACGGTGGTGAACATTGACAACGGCTTCGGCGCCGGTTACGCCGCCAGCCAGATCAACGCGTTGGCGGAAAGATGAAAACGCTTTATCTCGACCTCTTCAGCGGCATCAGCGGCGATATGTTTCTCGGCGCGTTGATTGGTTTGGGGGTGGACGTTGACAGGCTGGAACGCGAGTTGAAAAAACTCAAACTCGACAGCTACCACCTGCACGTCTCGCGCAAACAAAAGTCCGGCATCGAAGGAACAAAATTTGATGTGCATCTGGCCAATGGGCCCAAGCACACGTACATCACGCGTCACGCATCACGCATTACGCATCAAGAACATCATTACGGCGAAAACCGAACGTTTGCTGAAATCAAGAAGCTCATCGCGAAAAGCAAACTGTCGGCGTGGGTGAAGAAAAAGTCCGTCGCCGTGTTTCAGCGCATTGCCGAAGCTGAAGGCAAAATCCACGGCCTCTCGCCGGAACGCGTGCATTTTCACGAAGTCGGCGCAACGGATTCGATTGTGGACATTGTCGGCGCATGTGTTGGACTGGAAATGCTCGGCCAACCGCGTGTGCTGGCGTCGCCGGTCGTCGAAGGAGTTGGCTGGATTGATTGCGCACACGGGCGCTTTCCCGTTCCTGCGCCGGCAACACTGGCGATACTCGGCGCGCGCGGCGTCGGCGTGACTCAATGCGAGGAGCCGCACGAACTGGTCACGCCCACCGGCGCGGCGTTGCTGGCCGAGTTCGCCGAAGATTTTGGACCGATGCAAGGATTGGTCGCCGATCGGATCGGCTACGGCCTCGGCACGCGTGAAAATAAAACCCGACCGAATGTCCTCCGGGCCGTGCTCGGAGAGGGTGACGCGGGTCGTGTGGCGGGTGACGTGGCCCACGGCGCTGTTTCCCGTCACCCGTCACCCGTCACCCGTCACCCGTTGGATTGGGAAACCGACCGCATCGCGGTGCTCGAAACCAACCTCGACAACGTCGGAGGAGAAATTTTGGGCCACTTCCTCGAAACCGCGCTGACGGCAGGGGCGTTGGACGTTTTTCACACGCCGATCCAGATGAAGAAAAACCGTCCCAGCGTGCTGCTGACGGTTTTGTGTGCCGAGGCGGACGCGGACAAATTCAGCGAATTGATTTTGCGTGAAACGAGCGCGTTTGGTGTCCGGCGCACGTTTGCTGAGCGGCGAAAATTGCGCCGCGAGTTCACAACGGTCAAAACCCGGTTTGGCAGGGTGGCCGTAAAACTTGGCTGGCTCGACGGGAAAGTGGTTCACACCACGCCGGAATTCGAGTCGTGCAAAAAGCTGGCGGCTCAGGCAAAGGTTCCGTTGAAGAAAATATACGAGGCCGCCATTAAAAACGCCAAAACCGGGCCGTAATGCTGCTTGAATTTGCCGTCAATTATTTGCTTGCACGTAGGGCTGGAACGGCTTATAAATACATCAGATTTTGAACTGGCCGTGCCAGTTTGATTGATGCGAAAACTTACAGTTATGACCCAACCGCCGAGGGTGTCTTGAGCCGCCCTTTTCCTTCACGTCATTCTCCGACTGATTCGTTTTTTCGGGTCAATGGCAAAATTCGTGCTCGCGAAGTCCGGGTCATTGGAGTGGACGGCAAACAACTTGGCGTCATTTCACTTAACGAGGCGCTGTCCCTAGCGCGCCAGCATGCCGTGGATCTCGTCGAAATTGCCTCCACCGCCACACCTCCCGTCTGCCGCCTGGTGAACCTGGGCAAGTTCCGTTACGAAAAGGCCAAAAAGGAAAAGGAATCCAAAAAACACCAGCACGCCTCCATCGTCAAGGAAGTCCAGCTCAGCCCGCGCATCGACCCGCATGACCTCGGCATCAAGGTCCAGCACGCGATTAATTTTTTGTGCGAGGACATGAAGGTGAAAGTCGTGCTTAAATTCCGCGGACGCGAGATGGCGCATCAGGAATTTGGCTTTCAGGTGGTGAACAAATTTCTTGCCGAGCTCGCGCCTTATGGCCATCCCGATTTTGACCCGAAACTCATCGGACGCGGCATCAACGTGATGATCAGCCCGCTACCCCGCAACAAACGCGCGAAAAATCCGCACCAAGCTGTCGAAGGAAATCATCGCAAAGATGAAGGCGGAAATGATTCATCTGCTTCTGCTCCGAAACCGGTGCCAAAGCCATCCATGAAACCTCCGGACGGCTTTAACAACAATCTCTTCAACGGAATTGACCTCAGGCTTTAGCTTGAGCCGAATGCGTTTCCCAGGCCTGAACCAGGTCTGGGAGCCGGCAATCGTCGCAAACCGCGTTGGAGTGTTCGCAAAAGTCCCGGACGATTTGCATCAAACCTTGCTGCGCCGCCGCGCTTCGCAACGCGCGACCTGGCGCGCCACCCAGCAAGCGCTGCCGCGCCAGTTTCAGGACCGAATTGTCCCCGGCAGGCGGCCAGGCGAAGTAGCGGTGTTCGATCATGCGCTGGAGCTTTTCATTTTTGCCTTCGGTGGAGCGAATCCAAAGCCAGGGCAGAACCACGTTGACCGCCAAATCCGTGATCCGCGCCGTGCCTAGCAGCGGTTGGGGCTCTTTCAATCGCGCCGAACGAAACGTCCAATGCCATGACCAGAATTCGTCGCGCTCGACCTGCAAAATTTCAAGCAATGAATCAACCAGCGCGTTGTCCGGCAGGCCGACGGCGCACCAGTTTTCGAGTCTTGCAATCAAATTCCCCGTCGCCAGCCAGTGCGCCGCCAGCGCGAGCCGGCGTTGCGGATGATTGGCCGGACGCAGGCCATGAAATTTCCAGACGGCGCGTGGCAGAATGCAGTCGCTGAATTCCTCGCGCTCGCGCCACCAGCAATCCCAAACGCGGCGCAAATAACCGTCCGTGCTCTTCTGCGTGCGCGTCAGTTCCGCCGGCAGCAAGCCGCTGGTGCCGAGCAACCGCGCTTGCAAGAGGAACACTGAACCCGCATCACGCGACCAACGGAGCCGTGATTCGGCGAGATTTTGCATCGGCCACACGTTGTGTTTGTAGCCGAGCGCGCGGAACAAACCTTCCCATAACGCCTGTTCCCAGCCGATGTGCCGCGCGCGGGCGTGGAAGTGCGCGGCCTTGGCTTGAAAACGAACGCGGGCGGCGGCACACAGAAGCTCAGCCACGTGCGGCCCGTTCAACTCGCGCAACGTCGGGGAACATCGGCCGCGCAGATTTTCGGGCAGCGCACGCGATGATTCGGTTTCGAGCCACAAACCGAGTTCGGCAAGCGGCGCGTCGAGTTTGCCGCTGACGGCCAGTATTGGCGGCGAAGGTTGGAGTTCAAGCTTCAGCTTGTTCGAGCCTCCGCCATCCCGGCACGCTGAAGCGTGAACTCCGGCATCGCTCCAGATGACATGCAAAATGACGTTTTGAAAACTGGGGTTGCGGTCGTGGCCATGCGCATGCCAGCCGCTCGCGCGCAAATCCACCTCCACGTCACCGGAACACGGCGCGTCGTTGCCGATTTGAATCACCGCGCCACGAAAGTCCGGTCCGCCTTCGGCGCTGGCGAAGCCGGGATGGAGAACACGGACGGCCCGTTCATCGGCGGTCACGAGCTGGTCGCGGCGCAGGCGCTGGTGCTGCCAGACGGCCTGCAGCAGGCGTTCGGGCGGCGAATCGTTTTCGTCGCGCAGGACATTCGCCGCACCGCAACGCAGGCGCCAGTCGGCGTAAAAATTTTCGGCCAGCGGGAACACTCGCCATTGCTTTTGCGCCCGCCGTTGAGCAATGTCAAGCCGTGGCCAAAAGATTTTGAACGCACCCAATGGCGGTTTTGCCTGTTTATACAGTAATCCGGCGGATTTTTTGTTGGCCGGATCGGGAATTTTCCGGTTAAACTCCGGCCTGCGTGCCATGAACGGCAACACGATGATTGAAGTGACGAACCTGACGAAACGCTATGCGGGACGCACGGCGGTGGCGGACATTTCGTTCACGGTCGCGCGCGGCGAAATCGTCGGGTTGCTCGGCCCGAATGGCGCGGGCAAAAGCACCACGATGCGGGTGCTGGCCTGCTTTCTGCCGGCGACGAGCGGCACGGTGCGCGTGGCGGGCTTTGATGTCTTTCACGAATCGGACAAGGTGCGCCGCCGCATCGGTTACATGCCGGAAAACAATCCGCTTTACCCCGAAATGCGCGTGCGGGAATACCTGAAATTCCGCGCACGGCTCAAGGGCCTCGGCTGGCGGAATTCGCGCCAGCGCGTCAATACGGTGATGGAGCAATGTGGTCTGGAAGACATGGGCCGCCGCGTCATCGGCCAGCTTTCCAAGGGCTACCGGCAGCGCGTCGGTCTGGCGGATGCGCTGGTGCACGAACCGGAATTGATCATTCTGGACGAGCCGACGATTGGTCTCGACCCGCAACAGATTCGTGCGGTGCGGCAGTTGATCAAAAGCCTCGCGGAAAAACACACGGTGCTGATTTCGACACACATTCTTCCCGAAGCGGAAATGACGTGCAACCGGATGCTGATCATGTATGACGGCAAAATTCTGGCCGCCGACACACCGGACAATTTGCAACGGCTCATGGCCGGCAACAGTCAGATTGTCGCTGAAATTGCCGCCTCCGCCGAGGAATTGCGCGAGCACCTAGCGCAGTTGCCCCAAGTGGCGCATTTTGATGTTTCACCGGTGGACGGCACTTTCATGCGTTGCGCGCTCACACCGCGCGATGGATTGGATTTGCGCCCGCTGATCTGGCTGCTGGCGCGCGAACGCGGCTGGCTGGTGCGTGAACTGACGCGCAGCCGTCATTCGCTTGAAGACATCTACGTGCAAATCACCAGGCCGAACGAGGAAGAGGAGGAGGGCTGATGCGAATTTTTGGGGTGCTGCTGCGGCGCGAATTGACCGCGTTTTTCTTCTCGGTGACGGGTTACATCATCGTTGCGGCGGTGACGCTTTTGATTGGCCTGAGCTTCGTGGTGTTGATCACCAATCTGGGAACCGATCCATCGCCGATGCCGGTGACGGAGATGTTTTACCGCACTTATTTTTTCTGGCTGATTGTGCTGCTGGCCGCGCCGATAATCACCATGCGATTGTTTGCGCTGGAAAAGTCCACCGGCACATTCGAGACGCTGATGACGGCGCCGGTGGACGATTTTCAAGTGGTGACGGCAAAATTCACGGCGGCGATCATTTTTTACATCGTGATGTGGCTGCCGATGGCTGCGTGCCTGTTCATCGTGCGGCATTTTACGAGCCAGACCAGTGCGTTGGACACGGGCACCATTGGCGGAATGTATCTGGGCATCTTTCTGGTCGGCTGTCTGTTCCTGGCATTGGGCTGTTTTGCCTCCGCCATTTCGCGCAGCCAGATGGCGGCAGCCATGATCAGTTTTGTGCTGGGTGTGAGTCTGTTTGCGCTCGGGTTTCTGGCCGAGGCCATTCCCGTGGTAGCGCAATGGCAGGCGCAGGTTTTGTCGTATTTCGGCTTGTTTGAACAGATGCACGATTTCGCCCGGGGGGTGGTGGATACGCGCGCAGTGATTTTTTACGTGAGCCTCACGCTGTTTTTTCTGTTCCTGACCTTGCGCGCGGTGGAAAGCCGGCGCTGGAGATAAAATGCCGGCCTCACTCCCCAAACAACCCAGTTTCTCGCCACGGCACCGGTGGAAGATCGCCTTTGACGTGGTGGTACGCACGGCCCTGGTGCTCGCGGTCGTGGTGATGGTGAACTATCTCGGCGCGCAGTTCTTCCACCGCTTTTACCTCAGTCCGCAGACACGCGTTGAACTCTCCTCGCGCACCGTGAGCGTGCTCCACTTGCTGACGAATCGCGTCGCCGTAACGCTTTATTACGACCGCAAGGACGATTTTTACCCGGACATCGTTGCGCTGCTCAACGAGTATCGCTCAGTCAACCCGAAAATTTCCGTCCGCACGGTGGATTATGTGCGCGACGCGGGCGAGGCCGAAAAGGTCAAGGAGCAATACAAGCTGGATTCAGCGACGGACAAGAACCTCGTCATTTTTGATTACGACGGCCGCATCAAAATCGCCCCTGGCGACGCACTGACGCAATTCAAACTCGAAGAGGTGCCGCCCAAGGATTCGACCCAACGGCAGCTTGAATTCGAGCGCAAGCCGGTTGCGTTTCGCGGCGAAGAAATGTTCACCGCAATCCTGCTAGCACTCGAAAACCCCCACCCGTTCAAGGCGTATTTTCTGCAAGGCCACGGCGAACCGTCGCTCTCTGACAGCGGCAACTTCGGCTATCTGAAATTCGCCTCCACTCTGGCCCAAAATTACATCGCGGTAACAAACCTTGAATTGCTCGGTGACAACACCGTCCCGATGGATTGCAACCTGCTGATCATCGCTGCGCCCACGACGCCATTGTCCGGGCTTGAATTGCAAAAAATTGATCAGTATCTCACGCAGGGAGGGCGGCTGTTGGCGCTCTTTAATTATGCCTCCATCAGGCAGCCGACCGGCCTCGAACCCATTTTGCAGGGCTGGGGTGTCAACGTCGGCTACGACTATGTGAAGGATCCGGACAACACTATCACCGGCCAGGATGTCATTGTCCGTAAATTCGGCCAGCACCCTGTCGTCAGTGCGCTGGCGCAACTTTCATTGCAAATGATCCTGCCCCGGCCCATCGGCCTTGTGGATTCGCAAAACCCGCCCGTCGGTGCGCCGCAAGTGGACGAACTTGCAGATTCCAGCCCGGGTTCGAAGCTCGCAGGCGACCCGGCCGAACCACCGCGCAGTTATCCCCTCATGGTTGCCGTTGAACAAAAGCCCGCTGCCGGTGTTGCCAGCCCGCGCGGCAATACCCGCATCATCGTGACCGGTGACTCAATATTTCTTGGCAATCATTACATTGAAGGCGGCGAAGGTGGCGCCAACCGTGACTTCCTGAGCGCCGCCGTCAACTGGCTGCTCGACCGGCCTGCACTCCTGCAAGGCATCGGCCAGCGGCCCGTGGAGGTATTTCGCCTGCTGATGACGCAAGACCAGCGCCGCGAAGTGCGCTGGTTGCTGCTCGGTGCTTTGCCGGGCGCGGTGTTATTGTTCGGCGGATTGGTCTGGCTGGTGCGAAGAAAATGATGAACTCGAAAACCACTGGTGTCTGGTTCGTGATTGCCGCGGCGTTGTTCGCGTTCATTTTATTTTGGGAACACCATGTGCACGGGCTGGCGGCCAACGCAAACATCCTCCCTGAATTGAAGCCGTCCGCTGTCACGAGCATCGAAATCTTTCCGGCGGGCGCGCTGGAAATCTCCGCTGCCCGCACAAACGGCAACTGGCAATTGACCAGGCCCGTCATTTATCCCGCGCAGACGACCGCCATCGGGATGCTGCTGGACTCCCTCCAGAAGCTCGTGCCCGCGACCAAAATCAGCGCGGCGGAATTGCGCGAACACCGGGCCACGGAAACGGAATTCGGTTTTGACAATCCACAGTTTTCCATCAACGTGGAAGAGGGCGACCATAGCTGGCAGCTCAAGATCGGCGACAAAACCGCCCCCGGCGACCAGGTTTTTCTGCGCGTGGTCGGCACTGACGGCGCTTTTGTGACCGACACTGACTGGCTCAGGTTTATTCCACACTCAGCCAACGACTGGCGCGACACGGCACTCGTGGACACCGGCAACAGCTGCGATCACATTGTGCTGACCAACGGCACCAAAGCCATCGAACTCCAGTGTGATGCGACCAACCATCTCTGGCATATGCTCCGGCCCTTGCAGGCGCGCGCCGACAGCGGACACATCACCGAAGCGTTGCAAAAGCTTTACGCCACGCACGTTTCGCAATTTGTCACCGACGACCCGAAGGCGGATTTGACCGCCTTCGGTTTGCAACCCGCCGATCTTGATTTGTGGCTCGACCGCGGCTCGAATTTTGTTGCAGCCATTCACATCGGGAAAACCTTGACGAATGATTCAACCCAAGTGTTTGCCAAGCGCGAGGGCTGGAACGCGATTACGACTGCGGCCAGGGAGCCGTTGTCGTTCTGGCGGAGCGCGGTGAACGATTTCCGCGATTCGCACCTGCTCGAATTGACCGTGCCGGTCGCCGAAATCGAGGTGCGCGGCCAGAACAGTTTCACTCTGCAACGGCACGGTTCAAACGATTGGGCGGTGGCCGGAGAAAAATTCCCGGCGGACGCGGGAAACGTGCAGCAGTTCATCAAACTCCTGGCTGGATTCCGGGTCGCTGAATTCGTCAAGGACGTTGTGACCCCGCCGGACCTGCAGGCTTACGGACTGGCGACACCAACGAATCAGATTATTTTGCGTTCAACGGTCGGCGACACCAATGCCGTCATCGCGCAATTGCTGTTCGGCGCGATGCAGACCAACGAAATTTTCGCGCGGCGCGCGGACGAGGACTTTATCTACGGCCTCTCGCTGGCGGATTTCAACCGGCTGCCCGAATATGGCTGGGAATTTCGCGACCGGCACATCTGGAATTTTGACGGGACCAACGTCGCCGCCATCACCCTGCATCAAAACGGCAAAACGCGGCAAATCGTTCATAACGGGGTGAACCAATGGTCTCTGGCGGCTGGCTCACAAGGTATTATCAATCCGCCGGCACTTGAGGAAACTGCCTACCGGCTCGGCCAATTAACCGCCGCCGGCTGGATCGGGCGCAACATGACTAACTTGGACAAACTCGGCTGGAACACGAACAACCTGCAAATCACCGTGGAACTCAAAAATGGCGCGACGAACATCATGGATTTTGTCAGAGACCTGCCCCAGGACCAGACCGCGCTGGCCGCCGTCACGCTCGATGGCGAGCGCTGGGCGTTTGTCTTTCCGCCGGTGCTTTACCAGTTCGTCTTGAGTTATCTCACCATTCCGGCCAACGTTCCGTAATGCGTTTCAATTCCGGCTTCTGGCGGAAATGCCGCATCGGATTCCGCTGGTTTCGCATCGCCACATTGCTGGCGGTGCTTGCGCTGGTTTGCGCCTTCGTCTGGTTCAACCGCGTCGGCCTGCCGGACTTCCTTAAAAGGCCGCTGGTGGAAAAGGTGCGCGCCCACGGTGTCGAACTGGAATTCACCCGGCTGCGTCTGCGTTTCGTGCGCGGACTCGTCGCCGAAAACGTCCGCCTCGGCCATGCTGCAACCTCTGACAGCCCGACGCTTTCGTTGGCCGAAGTCCAGCTGCGATTGGATCATCGCGCCCTGCTGCACCGGCGGCTGCAAATCAACGGCCTGATTCTGCGCGAAGGAAAACTCGTCTGGCCGCTCACACCCACCAACATACTCATACTCGATCATATACAAACCGATTTGCGATTTGAGACGAACGACACCTGGTCGCTCGACCATTTCCAAGCCGGATTCGCCGGTGTAAAACTTTCGTTGGCCGCCGATATCGCCCACGCCCCCGAAATCCGACAGTGGGAAATGTTTCACGGCAAAGGAACCGGCGTTCAGGCCGCGGTGCGGACGCAACTGCAAAAAATTTCCGACACCCTCGGTCGGATTCATTTTGAAGGCAAACCGCAATTAAGCCTCGTAGTCAGTGGCGACGCGCGTGATATTCATTCATTTGCCGTCCAGCTCGATGTCAACGCGCCGGCGGTGCAGACGCCGTGGGGCGGCGCGCGGGACGTGCAACTGGCCGCCAATCTGACCGCGCCGGCCGGCGCATCCACCAACTTTGATTCGGCGTGGGCGTGGTGGACGAACCTGCAACTGTACCGGCTGGCCTGGAACCTGCAACTTACGCAATTGCAATCCGAAAGGTTGAACGCAGACTCGGTCGCCTGCAGCGGTTCCTGGCAGGCGCCGGAACTGGCCGTCACCAATTTGTCCGCCGGGCTTGGCGGCGGGCAACTCGACGCGCAGGCCCGGTTGAATGTCGCCACACGTGAGTTTGCGTTCACCAATTCTTCATGTTTTGACGTTCATGCGGTCGCCGCATTCCTGACGGAGAAAACGCGCGGGCGGCTCGCGGAATTTTCGTGGACGCAGCCGCCATGGGTGCGGGCGGGCGGTTCGCTGATTTTGCCCGCGTGGACAAACCGTCAACCGGACTGGCGCGGCGAAGTGCAGCCAACGGTCCGTTTGGATGGCGAACTGGCCTTCACCAACGGCACGGCGTTCGGCGCGAAAATTGATTCGGCCTGCACGCATTTTGACTACTCGAATCAGGTGTGGCGGTTGCCCGATCTTGCGATCGCACAGGCCAAAACCCGGCTGGAACTGGAAGGCGGGGAGGACGACGCGACCAAAAATTATCGCTGGCATATCCGCGGCGCGTTCGACCCGGAAACTCTCCGTCCGTTTTTGACGGCGAGCAATGCCGTGCGCGGCTTGAGCCATTTCACATTCACCGGGCCGGCAACCTTGGATTTGGATGTGCGCGGACGTTTGTATGATTACGACAGCATCGAAGCAGCGGGACGCGCGGCGCTGACGAATTTCATGATTCGCGGTCAGGCGGCGGACAGCGTTGTCAGCGGGTTTCAATACTCGAACCGCGTCGTGGAATTTTTCAGTCCGCGTCTGCAGCGCGCCGGTGGGGCACAGACGATGACCGCCGACAAAATCACTTTGGATTTCAACACGCAGCGGATTTGGTTCATGAATGGTTTGGGCATTGCCGACCCGGAGGCGGTGGCACGCGCCATCGGACCGAAAACGGGCCACGTGCTGGAGCCGTATCAATTTGGGGAGCCGCCGACGGTGCGCGTGAACGGCTGCGTGCCCCTGCGCGGCACGGACGGCGCAGATTTGAGCTTCGACATAATCAAAGGCGCGCCGTTTCAGTGGTTGAAGCTCAAGACACCGTACATCGCGGGCACGGTTCATTGGCAGGGGCAGACGCTGATTTTGACGAACGTGGCGGCGGCGTTTTACGGCGGGAGCGGAATGAGTTTCGCCAATTTCGATTTTCACGCGCCGCACGAGGGCGCGGATTACCAGTTTGCAGTTACGGTAACGAATGTGGACCTGCATCTCCTGGCGGCGGATTTGGCGCCGTCCACGAATCATCTGGAGGGCTCGCTGAACGGACAACTCGTCGTCACGCGCGCAGATTCGCGGGATTGGCGGACGTGCGACGGTTTCGGCCATGTGAACCTGCACGACGGGCTGCTCTGGGACATTCCGGTTTTTGGCATCCTGTCGCCGGTGTTGAACACCGTCTCGCCCGGCTTGGGCAATAGCCGGGCAACAGAGGCGTCCGCGAAATTTGCCATCACCAACGGAGTGATTTATTCGGACTCGCTGGAGATTCGCTCGACGATGATGCGGTTGCAATACGCCGGCACGGTGGATTTGAAGGAAAACCTGAACGCCCGGGTCACGGCGCAATTGCTGCGCGACACCTGGGTGGTCGGACCGCTGGTGAGCACGGCGCTGTGGCCGGTGAGCAAATTGTTCGAATATCACGTCACCGGCACGCTGAAAAATCCGAAGAGCGAACCGGTTTACGTCCCCAAATTTCTGCTGATGCCGCTGCACCCGCTCCGGAGCCTGGAGGAACTGTTCCCCGGCAGCGACCTTTTCCTCAGTCCGCCGCCGGAGAAATGAACCCGGCGGCCACAAGGAAATCTTCAAAACGGCCAACTGATGCCGATGGAAATGTGGAGTTGTCCCCCCAAATTCAATCGTCCCTCCCGGCCGCCGCCGCTGATGGTGGCGTTGCTCATCGGCATGTATTGTGCGCCGACGAAAATGTCGGCGTTCTCCACAATGTGATACATCACCGTCGCGTTCACATAGCCGCCATAGACAATCTCAGTGCTTGAAATCTGGCCGATATTGGAAGTGCTGCCGATGATTTCGTCGTATTTGTAATCGCCGGACACAATACCCACTGCCGGGCCGGCTCCCAAGGACATGCCGATATGGTCCGTCAAATCCCAATAAAACGACGGCCCCAATCTGAAGGTGTAGAGCATCACGTCCAGCGTGTGCGTGCCGGTGACGGTTTCATGATTGGTGCTTGAGGAATACGACATCGGTTGATCTGGAATTTGATAACCGGGTCCGTTGGGTCCACCTTGATAAGGCGTTCCCGAATCCGATCCCGGCAATGGAGCACCGTACGGATTACTGACATCAAAGTTATAGGTTGTCTGATTGACCGTTGCGGCCATCGGCTGGTTGTCCGCGATGCGGATCGGAAGCAGACCAAAGCCGAGTTCCCAACCGACGCGCGCGTGCTTCCAATACCAAAGATTATCACCGTAAGCCATTTCGAATCCGGGGAATGGCCCACCATTCTCTTTTGTGTTGCTGACGGCGGAAAACGAGCTATTGGCAGACATCGTCAGAGTTGTTCCGTTCAATTGTGATGGATTGTCGTAACCCCAGTAATATGTGCGGTGTCCTGGATCACCTGTGTTGTCTTCTCGCACGTAACCATCGTCATAAATCCCCTGAGCCGGGTTGTTCCCTGAAATGCCGAATGCCCCATTCATGCTAAAATTGGCGCTGATGTTCATTCCTACCAAAGCGCCGATGTGGAAATGTCGCGTCCAATCATCCGCGTCGGAGGAAATTCGGATAAAAGCACTCGAGTCGGGGTTGCCATAAACTTCCGGTTGGGCCAAAGCATGCATTGCCATGCCAGCCAGACCGCCGACCAGACACCACGCGAACCAAGGACGGAAACGCGCATTCATGAATCGGCGTGTCCGCGAGTCCCGAAGCTTTGATTCGCGCGGACAAAGCTGTCGGCGCCCCGAGCAACGCTTGATGTGCAGGCGTAGAGGCTGCATGGCATCAAGGGTTCAGCAACACACGATAAAAGCGTGAACCGGCGTTCGCGGGTGCGCTCACCGTAGTAGGCGGGCCGTAATCAATCCATTGTACCCAGTTTGCCGGTGCCACGATGGACGGCGGCGCAATCAGGGCGTTTGAAAACAAGACATTGTCGCTGTAAACCACTGTGTAAGTACGTCCCATCGTGGCTGGAAATTCAACCAACATCCAGCCGTTGTTCAACTCGACAATGCGGCTGATGTTGATGTTCGTGTTCGTGCCTGTAGCGGCAGGTGGTGTCCAATTGGGCATAGGCACAGCGTATGCGTGCAACTGATTGGTCGCGAAGGGAAAGAGAGTGCTCGGGTAGAATTGCAACAGCAAATTCACACTTTGTCCTGTCGCAAGCGGGGCGCTGTAATACACAAAAGGATTGCCGTTGTTCGTGCCAACAGCATTGTATAGGCGATTGGTCAAGCCGGTGACAACGACCCGCGCAGCAGCAACGTCATTCGTTCCGATGTTCGACAGCAAAATGTACTGCTCCGTCAATCCGCTCACCACATCGGGGTTTTGACTGGAATTGGTGACGGCCATAAGCAGGCCGGGAAGATAGCTGATGACGCTGATGTTGGTGCTGGCCAAGTTATTCGCGGTGTTGGTATCGAGCACGCCCGGCGAACCGATGGACGCGAAGAGCGTCAGGACGCCCGCATTGGTGGGCTGGACCGTGAATTGCAGACTCGCTCCACCGCCGTTTGTCAGCGTACCCAGGTTGAAGATTAAATTGCTACTGGCAACGGTATAAATTTGATTCGATGGAGAAACGCTTAGCAGCACGACGCCGGGCGGCAACGTATTGGTCAGAACGACATTGGGCGCATCACTTGGGCCCAAGTTGGTGGCAATCACTCCGTAGGTCATCCAGTCGTTGGTGATGACGGCTTGGGCGGGTCCGCTGATGGCCACGCCGAGATCAGCTTGGGTTGTCACCGCGTTGGTGACCTCTGCAATCATGTTGGTGGTGAAGTTGGTCACGCCCGAAACAGACACCGCAACCGTGTTGGTAAAGAGGCCGGCCTGCGTCGGCGCGGCCAGCACGGTCATTTGCGCCGGAGCACCGCTGGCGAGCAAGATGGTGAACGAAAAACCATTTGCATTGGTGAATGTGGTGCCCGCGCCCAAGGTGAATGAGGCGCCCAGGAGCTGGGCGGTGGCTGGGAACGTATTCGTCACAGAAACAGGGAATGTTCCCACCGTCAGATTGGTCACATTAATGGTGTAAGTCAGTGAATTGCTCACCAAGATGGAACTTGAAGAACTGGTGACGGAAAGTCCGAAACTCTGCGCGCCGGCCCGCGGGCAGACGGCCACCAACCCGGCCACTAGCAGCGCCAGCCTTCGGAGATGAAGAAAGACTTTCATGCGCTGGAAGCGCGAAACCCCGGGTTTCATGTCAGCGGCAAGACTGCAAAACTTCCGCCCAAGCCGCAAGTTCTCAATGTCAGTTCCATCCGGTTTGTCCGGTTATCCGCGCAAAATCTGCCGCGCTTCCCCGCATCACGGGTTGGGCTGCGCGAGGTTGTTGGTGGCAGGTATTGTATCGGACGGCGGCGCGTTGAAAAAGCCGTTGTCCTCGCGAGGGGGCGTGAACGAATTCGTCGCCGGCACGTCATAGAAGCCGCGGTTTTGGCCTTCGGTTCGTGCGCGTCTCAGTTCCGCCTTGCGCTCGGCTTCGACTTGGTTGCGTTCGTCGGTCTCATCTTCCGCCTCAGCGGCGGAAACGCCAGGCAATCGTTGCTTCTCCTTGACGGCTTGGGCGGCGGCGAGTTCCGGCGTCCGCAAAACCGTTGGCCGTATCATAACGATGAGTTCCGTGCGGTCCTTGCTGTCCGAACGGCTGGTGAAGAGATCGCCGAGCAGGGGAATGTCCATCAGGAGCGGCACGCCGGAGCGGCTGGTGGATTTGTCCGAGCGGATGAACCCGCCAAGCATGATGGTGTCGCGGTCTCTCACGGCGACTTCGGAGGAGAGCGTGCGCTTGTCCGTGTTGGGCACATTGCCCACCCCGCTTATGGCTGTGTAGCCGTTGATGTCGTCTATTTCCTGATTGATATCCATCACCACCAGCCCGTCGGGATTGATAAAGGGCGTAACGTCCAGTTCGACGCCGACGGACAATTGTGAATACGAGGCGCTGTTGCCGTAGGCGCTGCCGTAAACGCTGCCGTTGACATAAGGCACGGTCTGGCCGACAAAGAATTGCGCGGGTTTCGCCTGCGAGGTCTGGATGCGCGGGCGTTGGATGATGCTCGCGTGGCTGTCAGAAGCCGCCGCCGACAACGCCAGGTCCCAGTTCGGGCCAATATTCCCGAAATAGCTCAGACCGCCGGGAAGGCTATTGCCAAACGAGCTGCTTGATCCATTGGTGCCGAAGTTGCCGGTCAGGAAATTAAAGAACGACTGGCCATTGTTCATGCCGCCGCCGCCAATGATATTTTGAAGGATGTTCGATGAGTTGCCTTGAAATGTTTGTGGGTTTTGTGCCGCGGAGATGCCAAAACTTAACAGGTTGGGGCCAAGGGAATAGTCTATGATGACCGATTCGATGAGCACCTGGGAGAGCAGCACGTCCAACTTGCCGATAATGGTCTTGATGGTGGCCATGTCCTGCCGCGTGGCAAATACGAGCAACGAGTTGCTCCGCGAGTCGGCAATGATTTTGGTCTGGCCAAAAAGCTGGATTTGATCCTGCTGGCCGCCGCTGGTGCGGTTGATGATGGCTTGCAACCGCTGTTGAAAAGAGGGTCCCGTCGCAGGCGTGCCGCCGGGATTTGCCTGCGCACCAAACCCACCCGGAGAGGCACTGCCGGTTCCAGTGGTGCCCGTCAGGCCACCAGGGCGTGCGCCTATGCCGCTGATAGGCGCGGCCGCGGTCGAACCGCCAACGCTCACGGTAGCATTACCGCTGCCGCCGAGGCTGCCTAGGGCGTTGGCGATGTCTCCCGCCATGGCGTATTTGATGGGAATGACTTCGGAGATGTATTCCGCCGGCACGCTCACGTCAATGTGGTCAATCATTTCCAGCATCCGCTTCACATTTTCGGCGTAGTCGCGGAGCACGAGGATGCCGTTGCTGTCAATCGCCAGAATTGAGTTCTGCAATTTGGCGAACGGCTGGATGATCGGTATCATTTCGGTGGGTTTGACATATTTCAACTGCACAATGTGCGTCACGTATGACCCCAATTCCGGCAAATTGGCCGTGGGCGAATAATCCAACGGTGCGGCTGCCGAATTCGCGTCGCCCGACTGCAGCGCCTTCACAAATTTATCGCCGACGTTGATGAGTGAGATGCCGTTGAGCGCGAGCACCGCCTGCAACGCCTCAATGGCCTCGGTTCGGGTCAACAGCGACTGGGTGTGCAGCACAATGGACGCATTCGGCAGGCCCCCGCGCAAAATCGTGCGCCCAACCAAATCCGCGTAAAGGTCCAGCACTTGATTTACATCCACTCCCTGAAAATTGTAACTGTAAGCGGGAACTTCGGTCGCCGCCGCTGCTTTTGCGGCCGGGGCGGGTGCCGCGATGTTGTTCGACGCCGTAGTGGCGGGTGTCGTCGCGGGGGGCGTCGGAGTTGCCGGAGCAGGCAGCGCAGGCATACTGGAAACTGGCGGCGGCACCGGGGGGCCGTTGGTTCCCGTCCCGAACCGCGGCACGGGGCGCTGTAGTGGTGCAACACTGGCAGCCGGCGGTGTTTGTGCTCCAAGCTCAAAACCGGTTAAAAATAAAATCAGGGCAAGTGTGGTCGTTTTCATTTTGCTTTGGCGGTTGCGGATTTCGAACCGGCCGGGACGGCTGGGTTCTTTTGATAGCTGGCGACGAGCTTGATGTTCGCGGTCAGATGCTGATGCAAGGCGTCGGGCTGGAGCTCCAGGTCGCGCACGCGGATCATCGAAACGCCGGAGCCGAGCTTATAAAGGAAGTCCACCAGTTGACCGTCCATGGCGATGACATTGACGTTTTGAACCTGCTCGACGAAAAACGCGTCATTCGTGCGCGTCAATTGCCGCGAGGTGTTGACGATGACGACGCCGCTGGCTGAGGATTGCGACTGGATGGCGCGCGTAAAATTGATGGCCTGGTCTTCCGGCGCGACGATCTCGCCCTGGCTCTCAAAGGCTTTCACCTTCGCCTGATAATCGGGAATTTGCGCCACCGTCGCCTGGTAAATCTTCAATTTTTTCTGCGCGTCGTCGAGCCGGCCCCGCAAAATGCTCCAGTCCGAAAAGTACGGCCAGACAAACACCCCGTTCAGGACCAGAATCAAAACGACCAGCAACCCGACGGCCAGCCGGCGTTCCAATGGGCGCAGTTGCGAAAAATATTTTTTAATCATGGTTCCGCCTCCGTGCGCTGCAATTCCAAGCCGAAATTCCAGGTCACCTTGTTGTTGCCCACCGTGCGATAGGTCAGTTGATCGCTGGTGTTGGGATTTGGGTTGAACATCGGCTGGCCGTTCAGTTTTGCTTTTCGCACGCTGTCATAAAAAGCACCATTCCCGGTTATCAGGTCAATCTGGTCCGACCCGCAGGTCCCGTTGAGTGAAAGTCTGCTCCCGTCGGCAAAGCTGAATCGTTGCAACGTGATGCCTCCGGGCAATTGCTCCGCGATGACTTTCCAGCAGTCCAGTGCGGCGTATTTCAACTCCTGCCGTTCCTTGAGCACCCCGTAGCGCGCCTTGAGCTGGATGGCATTTGTGTAACTGCCGCTGATGTCCGCGACTGCCCGTTCAACCTTGTGCGTCTGCATGGCCAGAAAACCGGTCGCGCAAAAGTAAATCACCACACCAATCGCATACAAAATCCCCACCGCCCCGAGGCCGTGGAGCCATAAACGGTCAACAAATTGCTGGTGATAGCGCGTGGAAAACTCCGCCGGCAGAAGATTCATACGTTCGTCGGCGGCAGCGGCCCGCCGCGCCGTGCGCCCGGCCAGGTCCGCCGGCGGCAACGGCTGTGAAACCCGCACCGGCTCGGCCAGGACTTCGCGCAACGCATTTTCCCATTCAGCGGCGTTGACCGGATCCGCCACCAGATGCCAGTTTGGCAGCGAGGTCAGCCAGCCCTCCAATTCGCCAGACCATGCCAGCAGCGCCAGTTGTTTTTTTAATTCCGCCGCACGGCCGCCCTGCGGTGGCAGTGTGACAAAGCTCAAATTCCGCAACGTGCCGCCGCACCACCACGCAACCAACGCCGCGTTCTGGCCGCCGAGCAACAGCGGGTAAATCCACGCGTCCGCCTCCGCTTCACTCTGGCGTGACGAGCCGTCCATCTCCAGTTGATCCAGGAACGGCACTTCGAGCCGGTCGGCCAGAAAACCCTGGCTTTCCAGTTTGCCGAGAAATTCCTCGACCGCGTTGCGCGCGGCGATGACCACAATGATGTTCTGCAAATTGCCCGCCGCCGCTTCGCTCCCCGCCGGTTGCGGCAGGACGTGCATCGTCCAGACAATTTGTGTCACCGGCATCGGCGACAGTTTTTCCAGTTGCAACTCCACCATTGCCAGCGTTTCGTTGAAATCGCTTTTGGGCAGTTCGATGACGCGCAGAAAAACGCTTTCCGGCGGCAGCCACGCGACGTTCAATTTCGGCTGCCACAATGAACTCCAGGATTTCGCCACGAACCGGGCCGGCAGCGATGGGCCGCGATGCTCGCGGTTCAGCGCAAAACCGCCGCCTTTGGCGTCGAACTGCCAGAGGCGGTTCGCGTCCGGCGCGATTTGCAGAATGTTGCAGGAATTCCAGCGGGCCATGTTAAAAAGTGACGGGTGACGGGTGACGGGTGACGAGTGGTCGCGCGCCCGAACAAATCGCAAATCGTAAATCGCAAATCATAAATCCTTCATTTGCGCGGGGTGAGTGGCGTGCGGTCATCGCCGCCGAGGGCATCCATGTGTTCCTCAATTTGCGTGACGCGCAGGACTTCCTCGATGGTCGTCTCGCCGTTCCTGACCTTGTTCCAGCCGTCGGTGCGAAGCGTGCGCATGCCGTTTTCAATGGCGCGCTGCGCGATGCTCGTCGCCGTGGAGCGGCTCATCACGAGCGGGCGGATGGCCTCGGTAACGATGAGCAATTCGTAAATGCCTTTGCGCCCCTGATAGCCGAGCTGCCGGCAATCTTCGCAACCGGCGCCGCGCCAGAATTTCGCCGTGCCGATTTCATCCGCGGGAAAGCCGATTTTTCGCAAATAATCCCTTTCGACCTTCTGCTCGGTTTTGCAATGCGGACAAATCGTGCGCACGAGACGTTGCGCCATGACGGCTTCGACCGACGACGCCACCAGAAACGGCTCGATGCCCATGTCAATCAACCGCGTGAACGCGCTCGACGCATCGTTCGTGTGCAGCGTGCTGAACACCAGATGGCCGGTGAGCGAGGCGCGGATGGCAATCTCGGCGGTTTCCAGGTCGCGGATTTCGCCGACCATGATCACGTTCGGGTCCTGGCGCAGAATGTGGCGCAGGCCCATCGCAAACGTCAGCCCGATTTCCGGCCGCACCGCAATCTGGTTGATGCCTTTGAGTTCGTATTCGACCGGTTCCTCGACGGTGATGATGCGTTTGTGGACTGAATTGATGGCGCTTAAAAACGCGTAGAGCGACGTGGATTTGCCGGAGCCGGTCGGGCCGGTGACGAGGAAAATGCCGTGCGGTTTGACGATGATCTCGCGGATCATCGCTTCGTCCCTCGGCGCGAAACCAAGCTTGTCGAGGCTTAGGAAAATTTTCCCGCGCGTGAGCAGACGGAGCGACACGCTTTCGCCATAGACCGTCGGCACGGTGGAAACGCGGATGTCCAGTTCCTCGCCTTTGATGCGGACGTTGATGCGGCCGTCCTGCGGCAGGCGCTTTTCGGAAATGTTCATCCCGCTCATCACCTTGATGCGCGAAATGAGCGCGGCCTGAAACCGTTTGAGTTGCGGCGGCATCGGCGTCTGGTGCAAAATACCGTCAATGCGGTAGCGGATGCGCAGTTCATCCTCCGCCGGCTCGAAATGGATGTCCGTCGCGCGGTCCTTGAATGCCTCCCAGATGATCTGGTTCACAAACTTGATGACGCTCGCCTCCTGATCGGCCTCGGTGATTTCCTTGTCACTGGCGATATCCAGTTCCATCGGCTCTTCCTCGCCCAGTTCATCCAGCGTTTCGGCGCCGACGCCGTAGTGTTTTTTGAGCGCCTTTTCGATTTCGGTTTTCGGCGCCAGCGCAAATTGCACCGGCATGCGTGCGTCGAACCGCACCGCGCTCGCCATCGCCGCATCGAACGGGTCGCTGACTGCGACTTGCAGCGTGTCGTCGTTCACCGCCGCCGGCAGGACGGAATATTGAAACGCGACCTTCGTGGAAATTTTATTCTGCGCCTCCTGTGGAATTGCGTGTTTGTGCAAATCGAGGAACGGCCAGCCGAGCGTCGTGGCCAGCCGTTGCAAAAAGACGTCCTCCGCCACGCCGCGTTCGCGTGCCACGAACGACAACAACGGTTCCGTCGAGCCGCCGTCCGCCGCCGTCCGCCACGCCTTGCGCCAGTCGTCGAACTGCGCCGGCGTCGCTTCAGCGACCGACGCGACGAGATTTTTTACCGAGCCAAAACCCATTTGTTACCTTCGTTTTAACAGCCAAAACCGGGAAAAGTTTCGGAAACTCGCAGGATCTGCCACACGGCATTCCGGTACGGTTTTGCCACGAATTCCTCGAATTTGCCCGCAAAAATGAATTTCAATTACCGCCAATTCGTGTACTTCGTGTCACCCGTGAAACAATTCGCCACCGTCACCATGATCGGGCGCGACAAAACCGGCGTCATCGGTCGTGACAGAAGAAAACCGTGGGGCGATGGATTCTTCACCAGTTAAGTTCCGGCCCCGAAAACAAAACCGAACCCAATGAAAGGTTACCCAATGAAAAAGGTTCCTTCCGTTAAACTTCCGTTCCTGCGTCGGCTGACGGCGTTGAAGGTTTCCGAAATTATTTTTTGAAAAACTTTTTCACATGGTTGAACTGATTTCACGTCATGGTGTCAGAATCAAGCGGGGGAAAAGCAAGGTTGTATGAATGCCATCGCCATCCGAGACGAGAGTCTTTTTGAAATGACGCTGAAAGCCACCGTCATTTACGATGACTTCGATTTTGCGACACGGGCCGCGGCGTTGCTGGAGCGCGTCGCCACCCGCGTGCACGAAGCCATGAAGTGGGACGTCAAGCCGTGGCGGCTCGACGTGCTGAAACAATCATCGCTGGCCGAGGCCGCCGGAGCCGAAGCCGCCGATGCAGACTTGATTGTGTTCGCCTTGAACAAGACCCATTCGCCGCCGGCGGAATTGACAGTGTGGCTGGAACATTGGGAAGCACACCGGCAAATCCAGGACCCCGCTGTCATGGTGTTATCCTTGGATGAACACGCCGCGGCAACGCCGCTCTGGCACGAACTCAAACAATTCGCCGGGCGACATGGGCTGGCCTTTTTAAGCAGCCATGACGTGCGGGACAACGGGGATTCAATGAAGTTCGTTCACCAATTGTGGCAACGGAGGCAACCGGCTGCGCCGACGTTCGGATTGCTTGCCGATTTGCCGCATCCGCCGCGCCCGCCGCAGCATTGGGGCATCAATGAATAAAAATGGTTTGTCGTTGTGTTGTCGCCATTGCGGTCTTAGTCTGTAATGGGCTTGAAAATGGTTTTGCGAAAGTGAAAGATTTAAGCGGCGGCAGTTTCCGTCGCAGGGGCATGGAGCGGGCAAGAGACCCGCAAAACGGTTGCGCCCGTTCCGTGCCGACGTTCTGGTTGGAGCGGGTTGGCCATTGAAGGAAGTTTTTGAAGTGTAACAATGGAGCATCAAAGCGCCACGGCATTGGGCGCTGGAAAGGAAAGATTATGGCAAAGAGAACAGACTCAAAAATTGGCAGCAATACCCGGAAACAAACCTTCGCATTCAGCGCGCCTGACGCATTGAGTGTGCAGTTGGTTGGCGACTTCACGCAGTGGCAGGAACGTCCCATCAATCTGCATAAAGGCATGGACGGTGTGTGGCGGACGACGGTGGATTTGGAGCCGGGCACGCACCACTACCGGTTCCTCGTGGATGGCCAATGGCGCGATGATCCTGAATGCATACTCCGCGCGCCAAATCCCTATGGCAGTGAAAACATGATGCGGCAGGTCGCGTGAGGGTGGCGGGGTTTTGGTTGCATCAGCGGCGGAACGCAATTCTGTTTCCAAACGTGCGGTTCGCATCTCGACTCGTCACGCGAAGGTGATACTCTGGTCGCGTGAACGAACTTGTCATTGGTTTGGTTGGCGCATTGGTGGCGACCAATCAACCGCTGGCCGTCAGCAATTTGATCCAGCAAAACGCCGGTGTTTCGGTTTCCATTCCGAATCCAAACGACCCGGCGGAAAAGGAATTGCACCAGTTGATGATCGAGGACGATGCGGCCATGGCGGAGGTGGACAAATGGATTCGCGACAACGATGCCTTCGCGGCGCAGGGCGCGGGAGAATCGAAGAAGGAATTAAACGCGCGTATCATGGCCCGGCTGAATATTGTCCGGAAGAATTACGAGGATTTTTTGCAGCGTTACCCGAATTTCGCGCGCGGGCATCTGGCCTACGCCAGTTTTTTGAACAACATCAATGACGAAGAAGCCGCGATGCAAGAAAACGAGAAAGCCCGGCAACTCGACCCCAAAAACCCGGCAACCTGGAACAACCTCGCCGACTACTATGGCGAGCACGGCCCGATAACAAACGCCTTTGTGTACCTTGCCAAAGCCATTGAACTGGACCCCAACGAATCGGTTTATTATCAAAATCTCGCCGTCGTCGTTTATCTTTACCGCAAGGATGCAATGAGTTTTTACGGCCTCGCCGAGCAGCAGGTCTTTGACAAGGCGCTGGCGCTTTACCAAAAGGCTATCCGGCTCGACCCCGACAATTTCCCGCTCGCGACCGATTATGCGGAAAGTTATTACGGCATCCGCCCGCTGCGCACCAACGACGCGCTGGCCGCGTGGACGAACGCGCTCCAGACCGCCCACAACGATGCCGAACGCGAGGGCGTTTATATCCATCTGGCGCGGGTCGAAATCGCCGCGGGGCGTTTCGATGAAGCACGCGCCCATCTCGCCGCCGTGACCAATTCGATTTATGCCGGCCTCAAAGACCGGGGCGAACGTAATCTTGCCGAGCGCGAATACGCCGCGACGAATCCAGCCGCCGCCGGCATTTCAACGAATGCTTCAGGTTTCCCGACAAACCACCTTATCACACCGGCCAACGCCGCGACCGTCGCCACCAATGCCATCAACGTTCAAACCAACCGACAGCCCAAACTTTCAACAGGAACGCCAGCTCTCACCAATCCACCGCCTCTTTCTCCGAAGATCGTGACTCCTATGACGAACGTTCCGCCCTTTTCCCCGAAGATTGTCACTCCTTTGACGAATGCCCCGCGCGCACAAGGCGTGACGCCCCACCAGCCGCTGCCTTGAAACGGTCGGCAAATTCGGCTTTTGCCTCAACCGCTTTGTGCTAAAATGACCTTCGCATGAGCCTTTACGACCAACTGAAATTCGACGCCAACGGCTTGATCCCCGCGATAGTCCAGGAGCAAAAAACCGGCCGCGTGCTGATGATGGCGTGGATGAACCGCGCGTCGCTGGAGAAGACCATCGCAACCGGCCGGACGCATTTCTGGAGCCGGTCGCGCAAAAAATTCTGGATGAAGGGCGAAACCAGCGGCCACGTGCAGCAGGTCAAGGACATCGCGTTCGACTGTGACGGCGACGTGCTGTTGATTCAGGTCGCGCAAACCGGCGCGGCCTGCCACGAAGGCTATCAGTCGTGTTTCTTCCGTTCGGTGGAAAAGAACGGGAAATCGTTTAGGACAACGGAGGCGCAACTCGAAACGCCGGAACAGATTTACGGCAAAAAATAATGGAAGACCCGGTCTCATTTGGCAGCCGCGAGTATTTTTTGATGTTCGCGCTGCTGGTTTTTTCACGTGGTATGGATTTTCTCAGCACGTGGATTGCCACGCCGCACCTCGTGCTCGAAGGTAATCCGCTCGCCAAAAAACTCGGCTGGAGATGGGGCTTGCTGTTGAACGTGGTGATGGTTGTTGTGCTGGCGCTGTGGCCGCTGTCAGCGATCGTCGTGGCCACGGCCAGCGTGCTGGTTGCCGCGCGCAATTTCCAATCCGCGTGGCTCATGCATTCGCTGGGCGAAGATGCCTACCGCGAGTGGCATGTGCAGCGCGTGCGGGAAACGCGCGTGACGCTTTACCTGTTTTGCCTCGCCGGCAATACGCTGCTGACCGCCAGTGTTGGCGCGGCGCTGATTTATTTCAGCAGGATGCGGCTCGTGCCATTCGCCGTTGGCATGGGCATGGTGGCTTATGCCATTGCCGTGGCGTTTTATACGCTGCTGGCCGTCTGGCGGATACATCGCGCCGCGAAACGTGAAGCACGGCGCTTGCGGGCGGAACAGAACCGGCAACTGAATAACCGGGCTTTGGTGATTGAAACTTGCTCGCAACCGCCCGACCGGATTGTTTAAGCTGTTGGCCGCATGTATTCGCCAACGCCTGATGAATTTCTGAAGCTCGCCGCACGGGGGAACCTGATTCCCGTCACGCGCCGCATTCTGGCAGATATTGAAACACCGCTTTCGGCCTACCGGAAAATCCGCGGACAGGGCGAATCGTTTTTGTTCGAGTCCGTCGAAGGCGGTGAGCATTTGGGGCGTTATTCATTCGTCGGCTGCAATCCGCGCGCCACCATCAAACAGACCGGCAACCGCGTCGAGGTCATTGAGAACGGAAAAATGGTCGAAAGCTTTGTCGTTGCTCGTAGGACAGGCTTCCAGCCTGGCTCTGAATTAAAAAATGGAGACAGGCAAGATGCCAGTCCTACCGTTCACGACGGCCTGGAAGTCATCGAACAGGCGATGAAAAAATATCGCGCCGTGCCGGTGCCGGGTTTGCCGCGATTCACCGGCGGCGCGATCGGGTTCATCGGTTACGAATTCATCCACGACGTTGAACCGGTTGTGCCGCGCCCGCCGCAAGACGAGTTGCAGACGCCGGTGATGTATTTTCTCATCACCGACCAGCTTTTGATTTTCGACCGCGTGGCACAAACCATCACAATTTTGGTCAACGCGATTCTTGACGACGCCGAAAATCCGGCCGAGGCCTACGAAAATGCCGTGGGCGAAATCGAACGTCTCGTTTCACTGCTCGAACAGCCGAGCGAACATCAGCCGGTGAGCCTGCCGGCGGAAACGCCTTCGATTCCCTTCGAGTCGAACATGACGAAGGAGAAATTTGGCGCCAACGTCCTCAAGGCGAAGGAATACATCACGGCGGGTGACATCATCCAGGTCGTCGGCTCACAGCGATTTTCCGCGCCGGTCAAGGCGTCACCAATTGACATCTACCGTGCGGCGCGCTCGGTCAATCCGTCGCCGTATATGTTTTTGCTCGAACTCGACGGCTTTTCACTCGTCGGCGCTTCGCCGGAAATCCACGTGCGTTGTGAAGATGGCGGGGTTGAAATCCGCCCGATTGCCGGCACCCGCCGCCGCGGCAAAACGGAGGACGAAGACAAAGCGCTTGAAAAAGAATTGCTCGCCGACCCAAAGGAACGCGCCGAGCACGTCATGCTGGTGGATTTGGCGCGCAACGACATCGGTCGCGTCTGTGATTTTGGTTCAGTGCAAGTGAAGGAGTTGATGGCCATCGAGCGTTACAGCCACGTCATGCACATCGTGACGCAGGTCGAAGGAAAACTTTCTTCCGGCAAGACGCCTTACGATTTGATGCGCGCTACATTTCCAGCGGGCACGGTGAGCGGCGCGCCGAAAATCCGCGCGATGCAGATCATTTCCGAACTCGAACAAACCGCGCGCGGGCCGTATGCGGGCTGCGTCGGTTATTTTTCATTCAACGGCAATCTCGACACCTGCATCACCATCCGAACCGCGCTCATCAAGGACGGCAAGGCGTACGTCCAAGCCGGCGGCGGCTGGGTGAACGACTCCACGCCCGAAGGCGAATTTCAGGAAACAGTGAACAAATCCATGGCCATGCGCAAAGCCGTCGCGATGGCCGAGGGTTTTTTCCGCTGAAGGATGTTGTCCCGTGCAGGGTCACGAGAATTGCTGGCGATGGTGGGACATGGCGGCTACACTTTGTCTTCACAGATGAACACAATCTTCGTGACTGGGGCGGCCGGATTCATCGGCAGCAATCTCGTGGACCGGCTGCTTGCCGACGGCAAACGCGTCGTCGGTTGGGACAATTTTTCCACCGGCCAGCAGGAATTTCTTCAATCGGCGCTGGCCAATCCGAAATTCAAACTGGTTGAAGGCGATTGCCTTGATCTGTCGGCGTTGACCCGCGCGATGGCCGGGTGTGATTTCGTTTTTCATCTGGCGGCCAATGCGGATGTCCGTTTTGGCCTCGAACATCCGCACAAGGATTTCCAGCAAAACGCCGCCGCCACGTTCAACGTGCTCGAAGCCATGCGTACCAGCGGCATCAAGGGTATCGCCTTCAGCTCCACCGGCAGCGTCTATGGCGAGGCGGAAATTTTCCCCACGCCCGAAAACCATCCGTTTCCAGTGCAGACTTCGCTTTACGCGGCTTCGAAGCTGGCTTGCGAAGGTTTCATCCACGCCTATTGCGAAGGCTACGGTTTCGAGGGCTACATTTTCCGATTTGTCTCCATTCTCGGCGAACGCTACACGCACGGCCATGTCCTTGATTTTTACAAACAACTGCTCGCCCATCCCGACCATTTGCAAGTCCTCGGTGACGGCACCCAGCGGAAATCCTATCTTTACATCGGCGATTGCCTCGACGCGATGCTGCACGTGGTGAATCGCGCCACAGCCAGGCAAACCAGGCATAATGTCGAGACCTACAACCTCGGTACGGACGAATACGTTGAAGTCAACGACTCGGTGAAATTCATTTGCAACGCGCTCGGCGTTAAACCGAAACTGAAATATTCCGGCGGCAACAAAGGCTGGGCGGGCGACAATCCATTCATTTTCCTGGATACCAAAAAAATCCGCGCCGCCGGCTGGAAAACCACGCTCACCATCGAGCAATCCATCATCCGCACGCTCCAATGGCTCCAAAAAAACCAGTGGATTCTCCAACGCCGATGAATGTTACTGTTCTTGGCCTGTGGCATCTTGGCTGCGTCACCGCTGCGTGCAGCGCGCGGCATTTCCAGGTTGTCGGACTCGACTTCGACGCCACCAACGTTGCCAAATTAAGCTCCGGCCAGGCACCGTTGTTCGAACCGGGGCTGAATGAACTCATTGCCACCGGACTTGCCGCCAAGAAACTTTCCTTCACGACGGACGCAAAAATGGCCTGTGCCAACGCCGACGTACTCTGGCTTTGCTACGACACACCGGTCAATGACAACGACGAATCCGACACGGAATTCGTTCTCGCCAATCTCCGGCGCGCATTACCGCATCTGCCCGAGGGCGCGCTGGTGTTGATTTCCTCGCAACTGCCCGTCGGCACCTGCGCCGGGCTGGAAAAGGAATTCCCGCAGTTTTCCTTCGCCTGCTCGCCGGAAAACCTCCGGCTCGGCAAGGCGATTGACGCATTTGAAAAGGCCGGGCGCGTTGTCGTCGGCATCCGCGATAATGCAAAGAAGGCGGTGCTTGAAAAATTGTTCGCGCCGTTCACGCCGCAGATTTTGTTCATGCGCACCGAATCGGCGGAAATGGTCAAGCACGCCCTCAATTCGTTTCTGGCGCTCTCGATCACGTTCATCAACGAGATCGCCCGGCTGGGCGAGCATGTTGGCGCGGACGCCAAGGAAGTCTCCGCCGGACTCAAAAGCGAACCACGCATCGGCCCGAAGGCTTATCTCGGCCCCGGCGGACCGTTTGCCGGCGGCACCCTTGCCCGAGACGTGGTCACGTTGACCAAACTTGCCGATGCAAAGGGCGAAAAAATCTCCGTCATCCCGGCCATCAAGCAGAGCAACGATTTGCACTGCGGCTGGGCGTTCCGGCGGCTGCAGTCGCGCCTCGGCGAACTGCGCGGCAAGACCATCGCCGTGCTCGGTCTGACTTATACCCCAAACACCGACACGCTCCGGCGCAGCGCCGCCGTTGAACTTTGCCAACGGCTTTTGGAAGCGGGTGCCATCGTCAGCGCCTGTGATCCGGCATTAAAAGTTCTGCCGGCGGAACTTTCAAAAGTCCGGCTCGCCACGGGAGCCGTCTCCGCGCTGGCAGAAGCGGATGCGGCGGTGGTTTGCACCGAGTGGCCGCAGTTCCGGCAGGCGGACTGGTCGAAAATGGTTCCGAAGATGCGCCGGCGGATTTTCGTGGATGCAAACCGTTTTTTGGAAAAGGAATTGAAAGACCTGCCCGGCGTCGAGCATCTTTCCGTCGGTCGCGCCTGATTATGAAACTCAAAGGCCTCAACGCGCTTATCACCGGCGGCAGCCAGGGGCTTGGCCGGGTCATCGCCGAACGTTTCCTGGACGAAGGCGCGAACGTGGTGCTTTGCGCCCGCGGCGAAAAGCAGTTGTACGCCACCCGCGATGAGCTTGCCAACAGGTTTCCTGCCCAAAAGGCTTTCGCCAGACCTTGCGATGTCTCGGATGAATCCCAGGTAAACGAACTCGTCGCGTTTGCGCTGCGCAAATGCGGCTCGCTTCAGGCGCTCGTGCTGAACGCCGGCATTTACGGCCCGATGGGGCCAACGGAATCGGTGGACCTGGCCGAATGGCGCCGCGCCATGGACATCAATCTTTATGGCGTCCTGCTGCCGTGCCGCACGCTCGTTCCGCATTTTAAAAAAGCCGGACGCGGAAAAATTATTGTCTTGAGCGGCGGCGGCGCCACCAATCCGCTGCCGAACATCAGCGCCTACGCCGCGTCCAAAGCTGCCGCCGTCCGGCTCATGGAAACCTTGGCGGAGGAACTGAAGGCTTTTCACGTGGATGTAAACGCCATTGCCCCGGGCGCGCTCAAAACACGGTTCGTGGACCAGGTTCTGACCGCCGGGCCGGAAAAGGTGGGCGAAGCCTTTTACGCCAAAAACAAAAAGTGGGCCGAAGACGGTGCAGTGCCGCTCGAACTCGGTGCGCACCTGGCGGTTTATCTTGCCAGCGCGGCAAGCAACGGCATCACCGGCCGGCTCATCAGCGCGCAATGGGACCCGTGGGAAAAACTTCACGAGTTCAAGGCCGATCTGGGCGGCGACATTTACACATTGCGCCGCATCGTGCCGAAGGACCGTGGCAGGACCTGGGGCGACAAATGAACTACGCCATCATCGGTTGCGGGTTGATTGGAAAGAAGCGTTTGGCCGGATTGCCAGCCGGTTCAAAACTCGTGATGGCCTGTGACACGAATCCGGCGCGCGCCGCAGAACTGGTGAAATTCGCCGGGACCGGCTGCGTGGTCGCCGATTTCCAGCAGGCCGTTGCCGATCCGCAGGTGGACACGGTGATTGTGGCGACCATCAACGCCGCGCTGGCCGAAGCGGCCGCCGCCGCCATCCGCGCCGGCAAACATGTGCTGGTCGAAAAGCCGGCCGGTGTTTCCGTGAAGCAGATTGACGAATTGATTGCGCTCGCAGACCGGTACGGGGCTTGTGTCCGCGTCGGGTTCAATCACCGTTATCATCCGGCCTTCATCAAGGCCCGGGAGATTTTTGAGTCGGGGGTCATGGGCAAACTGATGTTCATCCGCGCCCGCTACGGCCATGGCGGGCGCATCGGCTACGACAAGGAATGGCGTGCCAACCCGAAACTTTCCGGCGGCGGCGAATTGATTGATCAGGGTATCCATTTGATTGACCTAGCGGGCTGGTTTCTTGGTAAATTCAAAAAAATTGACGGCCATGCGACGACGTATTTCTGGAACATGCCGGTGGACGACAATGCGTTCTTGAACCTGCAAACCGCCGCGGGCCAGACGGCGTGGCTGCACGTCAGTTGCACGGAATGGAAAAATCTTTTTTCGTTTGAAATCTACGGACGCAACGCGAAGCTGCACGTCGAAGGTCTCGGCGGCAGTTATGGGGTCGAGAAACTTTTTCATTACCAGATGAAGCCGGAGATGGGCATTCCCGACACGAAAGTTTACGAATTTCCCGGCCCGGACGAATCGTGGCGGATTGAGCTGGCTGAATTTGAAAAAGATATTCAACCAAAACGAAAACCCGACGCCGGACTTGCTGAAGCGCGCGCGGCACTTCAGATTGTTGAACAAATTTATCGGAAAAGCGGATTTAACTTTGACTCCACGCCGCCAAAATCCTAAATCCAAGAACCCAAACGCCAACCTCAACTTGAAATGATCATTGCGCGTTCACCTTTGCGAGTCACCCTCGGCGGTGGCGGAACGGATCTGCCGTCGTATTATGAGAAGTTCGGCGGCTTTCTCATCGCGGCGGCGATTGACAAATATGTTTATATCACGGTGCACGACACGTTCGTGCCGGATTTGATCTTGAAGTATTCGGAACTGGAGCGAGTGCCGGACGCAACCCATTTGAAGCATCCCATCTTCCGTGAAGCGTTCGCCCTGCTCGGCATGGACGGCCATTCACTCGAATTGACTTCAATGGCCGACATTCCCGCCGGCACCGGCCTGGGTTCATCCGGCAGTTTCACGACCGCCCTGCTCAAGGCGCTGCACGCGCACAAAAAAAATCTCGTTCATCCCGCCGAACTCGCGGCGCAGGCGTGCGAAGTCGAAATCGGACGGCTCAAAGAACCGATTGGAAAACAGGACCAATACATCGCGGCCTATGGCGGCATCACCTGCTTCAAATTTTTGGAGAATGGAAAAGTCGAGGCGTGGCCGCTGAAACTTTCCAAGGAAACACGCGATGATCTCGAAGACAATCTGCTTCTGTTCTTCACCGGCTACTCGCGCAGTGCGTCGGCGATTTTGAAGGAGCAGGACCAAAAATCGAAATCGGACGACCAGTCCATGATTGAAAATTTGCACTTCGTCAAGGACCTCGGCCAGCAAAGCCAGCGCGCGTTGGAAACCGGCAATTTACACGAGTTTGCGCGATTGATGGACGTGCACTGGCAGCGCAAAAAGCAGCGCAGCGGCGGCATGAGCAACCCGAAAATCAACGAGTGGTATGACCTCGCGATGGCCAATGGTGCGGGCGGCGGCAAGCTCATTGGCGCGGGTGGCGGCGGCTTTCTCATGTTTTATGCCGAGGACAAAACCAAGCTTCGGCACGCGATGGCCCGGGCCGGACTCAAGGAAGTCCGCTTCCGCTTTGATTTCGAAGGAACGAAACTCGTCATCTCATGAATATCATGCTGGCAAAAACAATGCTCAAACCGGGCAGCGTTGTCTTGGCGGCTGCTTTATCTCTTTGCGTGGCAACCGCGGCGTTTGCGGGAACGACGGTCGCGGATTTGCGTTGCGATTATGCCGCCAATCCACTGGGCGTTGACTCGGCAAACCCGCGCTTGTTTTGGAAATTGGAAAGCAACGCGCGTGGCCAGCGGCAGACCGCATATCAAATCCTCGTTGCCTCGTCGAAACAAAATCTGGCGCAGGACAAAGGTGATTTGTGGGACAGCGGCAAAGTTGATTCGGATGAAACGATTCAAATTCAATATGCTGGAAAAGAATTGAAATCGTCGCAGCAGGTTTTTTGGAAAGTGCGGGCGTGGGACGCCGGCGGAAGAGTTTCCGCATGGAGCAAACCGGCGACCTGGACGATGGGCGTACTGAATAACGCGGATTGGCAGGCTCGATGGATTGGCGCGGCGGACACAAATATTCCGTCCCTTCTATTGCGGCGCGAATTCACCGTGAAGCCTGGACTGAAACGCGCGCTGGTGAATGTCTGCGGCCTCGGCCAATACGAGATGACGCTCAACGGGGAAAAAGTCGGCGACGATTTCCTCTCGCCCGGTTGGACAAAATACGACAAAACCTGCCTTTACGACACGCGCGACATCACGGATTTGCTGCGCAAGGGAAAAAACGCCGTCGGCATCGAACTCGGCAACGGCATGTATAACATTCCGGCGACGCGGTTCAGGCCGCCCGGCTACCGGCCTTACAGCTTTGGCCCGCTCAAGACCATCGCGCAAATCCGTTTGGAATATGCCGACGGCTCGGTCGAGACCATTGGCACGGATGAAAACTGGCGCGTTGCGCCCGGCCCGATTGTTTCTTCTTCGATTTACAGTGGCGAAGATTTCGACGCGCGCCGCGTGCAAAATGGTTGGAACCGGATCAATTTTGATGATTCAAAATGGTCGTCCGCAATTGCCGCCGGTGGAGCGGGCGGTGAACTGCGCGGACTTTCCTGTGCCGCGCCGCCGATTCGTTTTTTTGAAATTCACAAACCGATTTTGTCGCGCACGCTCACGAACGGGGACATTCTTTTTGACCTCGGCCAGAACGCCGCGCACATCTCCAGAATTTCCGTCACCGGCCCGGCGGGCAGCAAAGTGCGGGTGATCCCTTCCGAACTCGGCGACGGCCTGGCGAGTGAAGGTTCGCTGGGCGAGCCGCGCCGGAGCGCCATCTGGTGCGACTACACCAAAGCGACGGACGGCGAGGAAACATGGTCGCCGAAATTCTTCTACATCGGCTGCCGCTATCTAGAGGTGAAATGTTATCCGGCCAAAGGCGAAACCAAATTGCCCGCCGTGAAATCCATCGAGGGCATCGTCGTTCAATCCTCCTCCGAACCCGTCGGGGAATTTGAATGTTCCAACACGTTGTTCAACCGCATCCGTAATCTCGTCCGCCGGGCGCAGCGCAGCAACATGATGAGTCTGATGACTGACTGCCCGCAGCGGGAAAAACGCGGCTGGCTGGAGGAGGATCACTTGAACGGCCCGGCATTGCGCTATGAATTCGATCTCGCGCAACTGTTCACCAAGACGCTGAACGATATCGCCGACTCGCAACTCACCAATGGCCTCGTGCCGACGACCGCGCCGGAATACGCGATCTTTCGCGACCGCGGCGACACGAATCATCTGCGCGGCATTTTCGGCGATTCGCCGGAATGGGGCAGCGCGTTCATCTTCATGCCGTGGCAGCAATACGAATTCGACGGCGACCTGAATTTGTTCCGCCTCCACTACGACGCGATGACCAATTATCTCGCCTTTCTCGGCAGTCGCGCGAGCAACAACATCGTCAACTACGGCCTCGGCGACTGGTTTGACATCGGCCCGAAACATCCCGGCGTCGCACAACTCACGCCCATTGCGCTCACGGCCACGGCGTTCTATTTTCAAGACGCCGAAATCATGTCGCGCGCGGCAGCCATGCTCGGCAAAAATGACGACGCGAAAAACTTTTCCGAACTCGCGGAAAAAATCCGCGCCGCTTTCAACGAAAAATTTTACGACCCGACAAATCACATCTACGCCACCGGCTCACAAACGGCGAATTCCATTCCGCTGGTCATGGGTCTTTGCGAACCGGCCAACCGCGCCGCCGTTCTCGACGCGGTTGTCCGCGACGTGCGTGCCCACGGCAATGCGCTGACGGCGGGCGACGTCGGCTATCGCTACCTGCTCCGCGCGCTCGCCGACGGCGGGCGCAACGACGTGATTTTCGACATCAACGACCAGTCGGACAAGCCCGGCTACGGCTACCAGTTGAAAATGGGTGCGACCAGTTTGACCGAGGCGTGGGACGCCGGGCGCGACTCGTCGCAAAATCATTTCATGCTCGGCCAGATTCAGGAATGGTTTTATCACGACCTTGCCGGCATCCAGAATGCGCCGGACAGCGCGGGCTTCAAAAAAATCGTCATCAACCCGCAGCTCGTCGGCGACGTGACATGGGTGAAGGCCAGCTACAATTCCATCCGTGGGAAAATTGTGAGCGACTGGAAGCGCCGCGGCGGGAAGTTCACCTTGGAAGTTTCAATCCCGGCAAACACGACCGCGACGGTTTATGTTTCTGCCCAATCCGCCGCCGCGGTCAAAGCTGAAGGCGCGACGTTTTTACGGATGGAAAATAGCCGCGCGGTCTTTGCAATTGAATCAGGCTGTTATACATTTGTCTCACGCCAGTGATGATTTCACCGCTCGACATTCCAGTCGCAATTCTCGCTGGCGGACTGGCCACGCGGCTGCGGCCCATCACGGAAAAAATTCCCAAATCGCTCATTCCCGTTGCGGGGAAACCATTTCTGGCGCATCAACTCGAATTGCTCCGTTCGCGGGGGGTTCGCCGCGCCGTGCTCTGCGTCGGGTATCTCGGTGAAATGATTCAGCGTCAATTTGGCGATGGTTCGGCCTTCGGGCTCCGGCTCGATTACGCATTCGACGGCCCCAAATTGCTCGGCACCGGCGGTGCACTCAAGCGCGCGTTGCCGTTGCTCGGCATGGAATTTTTTGCGCTCTACGGCGATTCGTATTTGCCGATTCAGTATCGTCCCGTGGCGGAATTTTTCCGGCGCAGCGGCAAATCCGGTTTGATGACCGTCTATCGTAACGAAGGCCGCTACGACACCAGCAATGTCGTCTTCCGCGATGGCAGCGTCGTGGTTTATGACAAAAAGAACCGCCTGCCGGAAATGCAGCATATTGATTACGGCTTGAGCTTGTTCCAGGCAACCGTGTTCAATGCGTATCCGGCCGGCAAGCCTTTTGATCTGGCTGAAGTCATGGGCAGGCTCGTCCGGGAAAAGCAACTGGCCGGTTATGAGGTGCGCGAACGCTTTTACGAAATGGGGTCACCTGCAGGCTTGGCGGAATTGGAATCGCTGTTACAATCAAAAGCACCATGAGCTTTGCCAAACAATTCCTCGACGAAGTCCAAAAACTGGCTGTGCAATTGAACACCGACGCCATCGAAAAGGCGGCCGATGAACTGGCACGTGTACGCGAACGCGGCGGACGGTTGTTTATTCTCGGCGTCGGCGGCAGTGCGGCCAACGCCAGCCACGCCGTCAACGATTTCCGCAAAATCTGTGGGTTCGAGGCCTACGCGCCCACCGACAACGTTTCCGAATTGACCGCGCGCACGAACGATGAAGGCTGGGCGACCATTTTTGCCGAATGGCTCAAAGGCAGCCGGCTCAACGCAAAAGACGGCCTGCTCATTTTTTCCGTCGGCGGCGGCAATCTGGAAAAAAACGTCAGCCCGAATCTGGTCAGCGCGATTCAACTCGCCAAAAAAACCGGCGCTTCCATCGTTGGTATCGTCGGACGCGATGGAGGCTACACGGCGAAGGAGGCGACTGCTTGCGTCATCGTGCCGACGGTTAATCCGGTTCACGTGACGCCGCACAGCGAGGCGTTTCAAGCCGTGATTTGGCATTTGTTCGTGTCGCATCCCAAGCTCAAGGTCGCGCAAACCAAATGGGAAAGCACCCGTTGACGTTTATATTCGCCAACCATAATCACCGGCAAAAACTTTATGCGCAGCCGAACCGGCCTGATTCTTCTTATCAAGCAGAGTTTTGATCTCGCGCCAATTTGACACGTTTGGCTCGGGAATGGCCTCGAATAACCGCGAAATTCATCTGCTCAACTGGCAGGTTTTTCCTAATTCGATTAATTCGTTCATAAGCAGGTTGGTTATAGCCTTCAGAAACCCGACGGAAATTCAATTCCCATGTGTGGAATTTGTTTGCCGCAGAACAGGATATGTTAATAGGAATGAACGAAATTGTTGGCTTTCTTATTGACGTTTTGCCTATTAACTGCTTAAATCCGTAGTGTGGCTGAAAAGTCCGCGACGCGTGCGATGACTAGGCGAAATTCCAATCCATATTCCATCCGAGGAAGCGGCACTGGAACCGCGCTTTTGGGCCGATTTCCGAAGAAGTGAATATCCCTGAAAGATTTTTGAAAGAAGCGTCCTGTGTCTTACGAGCTATGGTACCAACCAGATTTTTCAGAAGATGGCGACGCAGGGGCAGTCCTTCTTCAACGCCTCGGGCGATAGCGACGCCTATACCGGCCTGATTGATTTTCCGGGTGATACACCCTATCTCACGCAAGTTGGGGGAACGACTTTGACAACTGCTCCAAGTGGCGCGTGGGCATCGGAAACGGTATGGAACTGGGGGATTGAGTATGGCCGTGACGGCATCGGCAGCGGCGGTGGCATCAGCACCCAGTATCCCATTCCGAGTTGGCAAACCAACATCAGCATGACGGCCAATCAAGGATCAACGACCATGCGCAACACGCCGGATGTTGCGCTGACGGCAGACAACGTTTACGTCCGCGCCGATGGTGATGACTGGAATGTGGGCGGGACGAGTTGCGCGGCGCCGTTGTGGGCGGGTTTTGTCGCGCTGGTCAATCAACAGGCTGCGGCCAGCGGCAAGCCGGCGGTGGGATTTATCAATCCGGCAGTTGACGCCATCGGCACTGGACCCAATTACACCTCGGCCTTTCATGATATCACGAGTGGCAATAACACTTGGAGCGGCAGTCCCAACAAGTTCTTCGCCGTTTCCGGCTATGACCTGTGCACCGGTTGGGGAACTCCAGCCGGACAGAACTTGATTAACGCCTTGGCAAACCCCGAAGCATTGTTAATCACTCCGGGCTCCGGCTTCGCTTCCATTGGCGGGGTGGGCGGGCCGTTCACCATAACTTCGCAGAGCTTGTCGTTGACCAACGCAGGGACAAATTCACTCACTTGGAGTCTGGTCAACACCTCCCTTTGGCTCAACGCCTCGCCCGGAGGCGGCACGCTGACGCCCGGTGGACCTGCGACCAACGTGACCGTAAGCCTGAACTTGGCAGCCAGCAATCTGGTGGTAGGGACTTATGGCGCAACGGTGTGGTTCACCAATCTGAACGACAACGTAGGGCAAAGCCGCCAGTTCAGCTTGTCGGTGATCAGCCCGCCAACGATTACGATCCAACCAACCAACCAAGCGGTGCTGGACGGAGCGGTGGCGACGTTCACGGTGGGGGTCACCGGTGGCCTGCCGTTGTATTACCAGTGGCAAGACAACGGAACGAACCTGACCGATGGAGGCAACATTTTCGGCTCCACCACCACCAACCTGATCATCAGCAGCGTTTCATCGGGCAACGTTGGCACTTACAGCGTTGTTGTGAGCAACATTGCCGGCGTGTTGGTCAGCAGCAATGCTTTCCTGGCTATCACACCGTCTCCGCCGGTCATCGTCACACAGCCGACAAACCAGGCAGTGGCGGTAGGAGAAACTGTACAGTTCGTGGTGTCCGCTGTTGGCAACAAGCCTTTCTTTTACCAGTGGAGTTGGAGCGGGACGAACATTCTCGGGGCGACGAACGCGATGTTGACGCTGGCCAATGTGCAGTTGAGTCAGGCGGGAAATTATGCGGTGTTGGTGACCAACATTTTAGGTTCCGCTCTTAGTTCTAATGCGGTATTGACGGTCATGCCTTGTGATCCCGCGCCTTCGGGATTGGTGAGTTGGTGGCCTGGGGAAGGCAATGCCGACGATATTGTCGGAGCCAACAACGGTACCCCAACCGGCGGGATCCTCTACACCAACGGCGAGGTGGGGCAGGCATTTTATCTAAATGGCGCAGGTGCCTATGTGGATGTACCGGCCAGTTCTAGTCTCAACGTGGGAACTGGTAACGGTTTTACAATTGAAGGTTGGATCAAACCAAACGATGTTTCATCGGAATATCCCTTGGCGGAATGGTTGCCCTATAATGGTGTCGAAACAGGATCTCACTTCTGGATTTCGGTTAGTTGGCCGGGTGGTGGCGGTCCCGGTTGCCTGTATGCAAATATTTTTGATGCAGCCAACAAGTCGCATACCTTCTCTTCATCCCCGGGGATTGTGCAAACAGGGGTGTTTCAGCATGTCGCTCTCACATACGATAAGACCACTGGAAACGCGGTGATGTATTACAACGGTGCAATTGTGGCGACGGCCAATTTGGGCATCTTTACTCCGGCGACAGCCGGTGATCTTCTATTCGGGCACAGAGTTGGTGGCGCGTTTTACCCGGGCATTCTTGACGAAGTCAGCCTGTACAACCGCCCTCTGTCATCGAATGAGATTGCGGCGATTTATAGTGCGGGCGGGGGGGGAAATGTCCTCCGGGTCCGCCCATGATTACCATGCAGCCAACCAATCAGACGGTGCTAGCGGGTGGCACGGCGAGTTTCAGTGTGACAGCAAGCGGCACGCAACCGTTGAGCTACCAGTGGAATTTTGACGGGACGAACATTCTCGGGGCGACAAACACGACGCTGACGTTGGCCAACGTGCAGTTGAGCCAGGCGGGTGCTTATGCGGTGCTGGTGACCAACCTTTACGGTTCCATCCTCAGTTCCAATGCCCTGCTGACCGTGACTCTGCCGCCGACTAATTGTGATCCAGCGCCGTCGGGGCTGGTGAGTTGGTGGCCTGGGGAAGGCAATGGCAATGATATTATTGGCACCAACAACGGAGTGTTGGAAGGCGGGATTGGTTTTGCCGCAGGTGAAGTTGGCCAGGCTTTTAACTTCAACAATACCAATGCGGATGTCCGGATTCCAGCCAGTGCCAGTCTCAATGTCGGAACCGGCAATGGTTTTACCGTCGAAGCCTGGGTCAATCCTTCGGATGTTTCCCATTTGCATCCGATTGTGGAGTGGAACAAAGGCGGGGTTGCATGGGGAGTTCAGTTATACATTTCGACTGGCGCAGGACCCGGCTCGCTATCTGCCAACATCGTGGATAGCGGTGGCGTTTGGCACTCGATAGCCACCTCTGTTGCTCCTCTCACGACCAACGTATTTCAACATGTGGCACTGACCTACGACAAGGCTTCAGGCGTGGCGACCATCTACTGCAATGGCGCGATGGTGGTCCAGCAAGGCTTGGGCAGTTTCACGCCTCAGACAACCTATGATTTGTATTTGGGCCGACGGCCTCCGACTGGCGGCGAAACTTACACCTTGGCTGGCCTGTTGGATGAACCGTCACTTTACAGCCGCGCCCTTGCCTCGAATGAGATCGCGGCCATTTACAATGCTGGTAGCGGGGGTAAATGTCCTCCGACTCCGACTCCGCCTACGATTACCGTGCAGCCGACCAATCAGACAGTCACAGTGGGCGGCACGGCGGGCTTCAGTGTCGGGGCCAGCGGCACGTTGCCGTTGAGTTACCAGTGGAGCTTCAACACGACAAACATCCTTGGAGCGACCAATGCCACACTCACGTTGACCAATGTGCAGTTGAGCCAGGTGGGCAATTATACGGTATTGGTGACCAACCTTTACGGTTCCATTCTCAGTTCCAATGCGATGCTGACAGTGGGAATAGCGCCGATTATTTTCGCCCAACCAGCCAGCCAGTCGGTTTTGTTGGGTTGCGATGCCACGTTCGATGTAGGTGCCTGTGGCACCGAGCCGCTGAGTTATCAGTGGTGGAAGGGCGGGCTGGTTTTGGACGGACAAACCAACCTGAGTCTGACGCTGACGAATGTTCAGACATCCGACTTTGCCAGCTACAGCGTGGCCGTCGCCAATGCCTTCGGTTCGGTGACCAGTTCGCCTGCGCAACTGACCTTGGGTCATTCACCTGTAGCCAATGCAGATACCGTTTACCGGTTTGCAGCTGGTGGAGTGCGGGTGAATGTGAACAGTTTGCTGGCCAACGACACGGATGCGGATGGAGACTCTTTGACGATCATCGGGGTTAGTTCGAACAGCGCGGCGGGCGGCACGGTGGGTCTGACGAACAACTGGGTTTATTACGCGCCGCCGGAAGGTTCATCGAATAGCGATACCTTCACTTACATCGTGAGCGATGGGCATTGTGGCACCGACGTGGGGACGGTTACAGTACAAATCAAGGCGGACAATCCACAACCGCTGACTTTTGCCATCGCCAATCCGGGAGATGGTTCCATCCGGCTGACGTTTGACGGGATTCCCGGAGATAACTATCAGATTGAATACACAGACAGTCTGTCCAATCCGAATTGGCAGATCTTGGGCACACAGACGGCTGATGGCTTTGGTGTTTGTCAGTTTGTGGATGGGGCACGGACAAATGCCCCGGTGCGGTTCTACCGTGCCAGTCTGGTCGTAGCGCTGCCATTAACTGACGCGCGGCTGTTGGAATGGAACCCATGATGTGGTTCGCCTTCGATGCGTATGCCGCTGACCAGCAGTTCGATCCAGCCGGAATCATGGTCGGCTTGGCTGAATTGGAAACGATGTTAAGACAATGATAAACGGTACTTCCATTCGTTATTCAAAACTCGTAATTTGCAACCGCCGTGAGTTTCACGAAACAATTCCCGGGCGAAGCCCAGAAACGGGTCGAGCAACTGAATACCGGCATCCTTGAAAAGGCGGTGGACAAACCGGCCCACCTGTGCGAATGCGACGGGTGGCGGTTCATCCTTGGCGTTGTCGGTCACGATGGTGGTTACACGCCTAAGGAGGCGACCGCTTGCGCCATCGTGCCAACTGTTAATCCGGCTCACATGACGCCACATAGCCAGGCGTTTCAGGCTGCCATCCGGCACTCGCTTGTGTCACATCCCAAACTCAAGGTCGCGCAAACCAAATGGGACCGCGCGCGATGAAGTCCGAAGTCCGAAGTCCGAAGTCCGAAGTCCGGCGTGCCGTCTTTCTCGACCGCGACGGTGTCATCAACCGCGCTTGGGAGCGGGACGGCAAGCCGTATCCGCCAACGAATTTGAGCGAATTTCAAATCCTTCCCGATGTCGCCGCCGCGTGCGCGAAACTCAAGCAAGCCGGTTATTTGCTCGTCGTGGCGACCAACCAGCCCGACGTTGGCCGCGGGACGCTCAAAAAGGAAATTGTGGAAATGGTTCACGCCGAAATGTGCCGCCGTCTTCCGATTGACCGCGTGGAGGTTTGTTACCATCCCGGCAGGGGGCAATCGAATTGTGATTGCCGCAAGCCCAAGCCAGGCATGTTATTGCGCGCGGCGCGCGAGCTTGGCATTGACCTCAAGCAAAGCTGGATGGTCGGCGACCGCTGGCGCGACGTGGATTGCGGCCACGCCGCCGGCTGCCGCACGGTCTTTATTGATCGCGGCTATGCGGAGGAACTCCGGCAGAAACCGCATTTCCCCGCTGGCAATTTGACCGAAGCGGCGGACATCATTTTGCGCGAGTCAAAGAATCGCTGACGTTTACCGGCTGTTTTGAACCATGGGCACATTGAACGATTTGAAAATAAAAATGTTTGCCGATGGCGCGAAGGCGGCAGGTTTCACCTTGTAGGAGCCAAGGCAACAAGGCTTTGAATAATTTGGGTTTGGAGTGAGTCTTCTCACGCCGGCTCCTCCTTCAAATCTGCTTTGCCACTGTCGCAAACACATCCTCGACTTTTACCGATGCCATGCACGCCAGCAGTTCCTCGCGCGTGCCTTTGATGTCGCCGCCGTCGTAACGGTAGAAATCCAGCCCGCGCCCATTCACGACCGGATTTTTCACGAGCGTGAAGGGATTGCCGTACGGAAGATTTGTCACGTTCAACGTCGGCGCCTCGATGACGATTTGCCCCGGCGTTTTCACCGCTGCCGCCAGATGCATCAACGCCGTGTCCACGCTCAGAAAAGAGCGACAACGTTTCATCAATGCCGCCGCTTGGCGAAGATTTTTCGCCCCGACTTGAAACACACGGTCGCGGTCCGTCTGTGCCAGAATCACCTCATGATCCTTGGCCTCTTCCGGGCCGCCGAAAAGCAGGATGCTGACGTCACGCCGGTCGCGGTTCAAACGCCGGATCAGTCCCGCGTAATTTTTCAGCGGCCAGCGTTTCAGCGGCAGATTTTTGGTGCCGCCAGAACCGACATGGACGCCCAGCAGTTTTTGTTCTGTCAATTTATAATTTGCCAGAAAATCATCCGCCCGTTTTTCCTCATCCGGCGTTAGAAAAATTTCGATTTCGTGCGCCGGCAATTTTTTTTGCGCGCCGAGCAGCGGCAACACATCGAAATTATTTTCAATCGAGTGCCGGGTGTAATCCTGTGGCAAGGTGCGGTTCACCAGCCGGCGATCGAGCGCGTTGAAACATTCGTATTCGTGGCTGATGCGGGTGGGGGCGCCGACGATGCGCGCGGCAATGCGGTATTGCATCCGGCTTTGTGGATGCGTGTTAATGGAAACGTCGTAACGCTCGCGCCGCAGCGACCAAAGAAATCGCAGCGCCTCCAGTTTGCTGGATTGGATGAGGTATTTCTGATGGACGCGGTTGAGATGCGGATTGTTCTCCAGCAAATCCCGGGAGCCGGCCCACATTACCAGCGCATCAATCATCGCGTCGGGAAAATTCGCGCGCAACTCGTGGATGAGCGGCGTGGCCAGCAGCGCGTCGCCGATGCCCGCCATGGAGATGACCAGAATTTTCATTTGCTTCAATTCTTGGTAGGGCTGACCTGCCGGTCAACCTGGACGCGCGGCAGCACGTCCCTACCATTTTTTCAGAGCCGCGAAATTTTTTGCAGCAACGCCGTCGTGGATTTGCCGGGCACCAGTGGAAAAATCACAATTTTTCCGCCCGCCGATTCGACCACGCGGCGTTCCTCCCGGTTCAACGTGTCCAAGGTATAATCGCCGCCTTTGACATAAATATCGGGCTTGGCCGCCGCAAGGAATTTCGTCGCCGTTTTGTCCGCAAAAATGCAGACACCATCCACGCTGGTCAATGCCGCCAAAACGGCGGCACGATCGGCTTCGGAATTCACCGGCCGCCCCTCGCCCTTCAACTGCCGCGCTGCGGCATCGCCGTTGATGCCCACGAGCAGCGCGTCACCGAGATTGCGTGCCGATTCGAGATAACTCACGTGACCCAGATGCAGAATGTCGAAGCAACCGTTGGTGACAACGAGCTTTTTGCCGGTCGCGCGAAACGCCTTGCGCCACTCCGGCAGTTTGTCCCACGCAATGATTTTGTCGCGGAAGTTCACACCGTCATTTTGCCCGCGTGCCGGGCAAATTCAACAATTTCCACACGCGCAGCGCCTCGGTCACGCTCCAAGCCTGCGCGTCGCAGCCGCGTTGTGCGTGCGGCGCGTCGCCGTCCAGAATTTCGGGTATCTGTCCGAGACAACCTTCGTTCATTAATCGTCGCATGCTGCCGAGATAGGCGCGCGCCGCTACGACAGCTTCCGGCGCAAAATCCCAGGCGCGGGCGAGCGCTTCGCAGAAAACCGGAAACATCCACGTCCACGCCGTGCCGTTATGATAGGCCGGCTTGCGGCGTGTGTCCTCGTCGCCCTCATAACGCGGCCAATATGGTTCGACCGGATTGTTTAAAAGCCGAGCGTCGTTGCCGTAAATGGCCAACGGAATGGAAACCGGCAGCGGCGCGAGCGTCCGCAACGCACCCGGCACGACAAGGTATTTTTGCGCCGCTTCAACACAGCGTTTGGCGCGTTCGCCGGTCACCAGACCGAGACTCACGGCAAACAGATAATTACAGCGCAACGCATCATCGGGTTTGGCCTCGCGCGCAGTCACACCAGGTTCGGCCAGCAGCACATCGGCGAACCAGCCTTTGTCTTCGAGCCAGAACAGCTTTTCAAACGAGACCGTCGCGCGGTCGGCCAGCCTGCCCCATTTTTCCCGCTCGTCGCCCGGGCCGATTCTTTCAAGCTGGCATAGCAGGCGAATCCACAGCTCTTGGATTTCAACCGGATACCCTTCGCGTGGCGTGCCGGCCGGATGATTCGTGTCCATCCACGTGAAATGGCCCGGACTCCAGACTAACGCCGAATCCGCGTCCATGCGGATGCCGTTGGGAGTGCCTTTCATGTAGTTTGTCGCAATGCTGCGAAGCACGTCTCGGAGGGTGCGGCCTCTTTGATCAACGGTCGTATCATAGAATTTCGCTCCCGTTTTTTTGTCCTGGGCCGCCGTCTCTTCGCAGGCCACCCCGAACCATAAGGGTGCGTCGGAGGTATCGCGATTCGACGTGTCGTCACCATGAATCGTATTTGGCAACGTGCCGTTTTCCTCGAATCGTGCATACGTGAGCAGCGCGTGTTTCACGTCCGCAGCCAAGCCCGCCGCCAACAGTCCGCGCGCGCAGATCAGCGAGTCGCGCCCCCAATCCAGAAACCACGGATAACCGGCGATGACCGTTATGCCTTCGCCGCGGCGGACGACGAATTGTTTCGCGGCGTATTGAAGTTGTTTTTCAAATGGAGTGCCGACATTCACCTCCGCATGTTGGAGTTCACGCTTCAGCGTGCTGCTGTCGCAAGCTAAAGCTTGAACTTCAACCGAAGGCTCTTCCGTTTCCGCCGTTACAACCAGTGTGACGCTCGCACCTTTCGGCAATGGCAATTCAAACCAGCCGGGACTGTAAGCGTCTCCGCTGTCGGTCTGGCCGCGGCTTTGCTCGACCGGATGCGGGATGTTTTCGCACCATTCCGGCTGCGGATGATACTCGCCACTGCTTGCGAACACACGCAACTGACGATCCGGTGTGGGGGTGAAGGCAAACCCATTTGGGATCTTGGATTTTGGGTTTGGCGTCCGGAGTGGATGTGTATTTGATGAAAAATGATAGTCCGCGCCGCCGTTGCGTTTGGTTTCCCAATGAAAATTACGGTCTTCGATGTCAAAGCGCACGGTCAACCGCACGTCAGCTTCAGCAGGCAACTGTTTCCCGTGCGCGCGTTTTTCAGTCGGACGGTTGAATTGAAAAACGGTCTTGTTTTCCCCTTCGACCATTTCCGCGCACAGTTCGATTTCAACGGTCCGCCCATCGCCGGCATTGGCCACAAATTGCCACGCCGCCGGCGGCCCGGCGTCGAACGCGGCGAGATTTTTGAAATCGAGCGGCGAAAGAAAACCGTCGGCGTTGACCCAGGCGCGGATGCGTTTGACAAAGACGTGGCGGTCCACCGGCACGTTTGGATCCAGATTGGCGCCGAGCACGCAATTGTATTTGGAATTCACGCGGCCCAAATCCACGCAAATCCGCGCCATGCCGCCACGACCGTTGGTCAGCAAGACCAAGGAACCAGGAGATGGCCGTTGGGAGTTGGGAGTTGGGGATTGGGGTTCGGCTGACAGGAAGCGGATTCCGGCGCCAACTTTCTGCGAAGTCGCCGCGTAACGCTCCAAAAACAATTCAGCGTCCGCCGCGATTTCCCACGGCGGAAAACAGGCGACATGGCCTTCGCGAACGGCGATGGACTGGACATGCTGTACGGTTCGCCCTTCGCACTTCGTACCTCTCACTTCCAAAGCAGCCCGGAACGGCGCGCTGTCCTGAATCAAGAGCCAGTGGCCGGGCGGCACGAGTGTGATCCGGCGGTGGTCGAGCAAGGTTCCAAGTGACGACGCGCGGGAAGATTCTTTGCTGCTTGCAGTCGCGCAGCAAATCAGCGAGCGAATTTTTACCGGCGTGCTCTGAAAATGCGCCGGCGGCGGCAAGGAAGTTTGAGGGCGAGCTTTCGACCTGTTCAGCGAGCCAGCGCCAATCGAGGCCATCAATCGTTTCGACCGGCGCGATTTTGTTCAATGCTTCGATGGCCCACGCAGCTTGCGCGCGGACGCGGCGGTATTCGTCGCCGCTCAAACCGCGCGGTTCAGCCGTTGGTGCGAGGCAATGACAGGCGCCGGGCGTGAGCGTGAAGGTGATCTTGTCGTTTTCGGCGGACAGTTCCGGCAGCGGCTGGCCAAGCAAATCAATCTGGAAGTTTGGCGTTCGGAGTTCGGGGTTGGAAATCGTGATTGAATTTTCTTTTTCAACGTCGGTGTTGACAAGCACGAAAACCAAATCCTTGCCCTCGGCGGATTCGCGGAGCAGCGCATAGACCGGCGAGTCGGGCGGGCTCAGGCGTGTGAGTTTTGCGCCGTCGAAAAAGCACGGATGGTCTGCGAGCAGTTTATTCAGTTGTGCGAGTTCGGGAATGAGGTTGTCGCGGCTGTCCCAATTCAATCCGGTGCAGCCGTGTACGCGGATTTTTTCGGCGGCCAGCCATTCAACACCGCAGGTGAAGCCGAACCCGCCATTGGCGCTGGTCAGCGCGCAAAGACGATTTCGCAGCAGTGACCACGCGCGGCCCTTTTCGGCGAGGCGGGCGTTGTCGTGTGTTTCGCTGTAATGAATGTAAGTGCCGACGCGCGAACTCTGGCGGTTTGCATAATCGAGGTAATCGGCAACCTGGCGGCCGGAGTAATTTTGGAAAAGCTCCGAGTAAGCCCAATGCATACCGCCCTCGGTCAACAGCGCTTCGGTGGCCTCCCACGAGCCGCCAAGGCCTTCGAGCAGAAAAATGGTTTCGGGAAATTCGTCCTGCACGCGGGCAATGATGTATTGCCATGCGGGCACGGGAATTTTGTATCCGGCATCGCACCGGAAACCATCCACGCCCCGACGGCACCAGATCAAATGTGCATCGGCGATTTTGTCCCAGAGCGCGACATTGTCCTGTTTCAGCTCGACGAGGTCTTCCCAGATTGTTCCCCACGCACTGGGGCTGGCGAACGTGCCGTCGGGATGGCGCAGGAAAAATCCGGGATAATTTTCCTGCAGGGTTGAACTCCAGCCGGTGTGGTTGATGACAATGTCGAGGAAAACCCGTGCGCCGAGCGAATGTGCGGCGCCGGTCAATTCGCAAAACTGGTCCACGCCGGTAGTGCGGCGGTCGAATTCGACCAGCGCCGGGTCAATCGCCGTCAAATCGAGACTCGCATACGGACTGCCGAAACGGCCAAACCGCGCGAACGTCGTTGGCACGGGCTGCACCGGCAACAGATGAACGGTGCGGCAGCCGAGGGTATAAATGATGTGCGGCAACCGGCGCGCGAGGTCGCGCAGTTTGCCGGAAGGTGGAATGACGGTGAAATTCTTTTCGTCGAGTGATTTGATTTGTGCTTCGAGTTTTTCGTCGCGGGTGGAAGACAGGTTTTTGGTCGCGCCGAACAGCCGTGTGAAAGCACAGTAAATGGTGTTGGCGGTGCGGGCGAAATCCGGATGAACACCGATGCCGACGTCCGGACCTTCCGGCCAATGCTGCCAGTTTTTTTCGTCAATCAAATAGGCTTTGGCTTTGAAGAAACCAACTTCAGCCAGCGGCAATTCGATTTCCCAGCCTTGACCGGCCTTTTGCATCGGCACATCGCGCCAGGAGGCACCGGCGTGAACGGCGCCACCCGCATGGGCGGCGATGATTTCGCGGCGGCGCGCGGCGGCGCGGCCGAGATTGGTGCGGAGCAGGACGCGCCGGGCGAAGGCCGCGCCAGCGCCGCGTACGGAGAAGTGAACGCGGTCGCCGACGAAGCGCAGGAGGCGTTCGCCGGTCGCCGGTTCCATGACGAATGTCGGATGCACCATTTTTACTCCGCGGTTGACCACCGGACGGCGTTACGATTCCGCAGACGCAGGCGGAAAGCAACGCTGCTTTTCAGGAAAAAGCGCATAAAAATGGCGCAGAGATTGCTATTAAAGTCCCTGCGCAGGGGAATCCAACGACATGGCGACGCTGACACAAACGCAAGGCGAAGAAGCTCAATTGTTGCAAACAATTGAGATGTTCGAGGTTATTGTGCAATCGCAGCCGAACGATTGCCAGTCACTGGAAATTCTTAAGGAGGCTTACTCGAAGCTGGGCCGCGAGCAGGACGTGATCAACACGTCCAAACGGATTGCGGAGGCGTACATGCAGCAAGGCCAGCTCTCGTCAGCAATTTTGGAATACGAGACGGTGTTGCAACGCCGCCCGGACGACGCGGACGTGCAGGCGGCGCTCAAGCGAATTGAAGACAAGGCCAACAACGTGACGGTAGAGGCGGCGGGCGTGGAACCTGTGGCGCTGGCGGCCCCGTCTGAAGAAACGAAATTGCGCAAAAAGGCGCGCCCAGCCGAGGCGGTGGAAATCAATGATGGTCGCCAGACGATGCAAAAGATTTTCGTTGACAGCAAGCTCATCAGCGCGGGCGATTTTGATTTGTGCTGGCGCGTACCGGATTTGACGGTGGCGCCGCCCGATGTGTCCGAACCGTTTATTCACATGCTCCATGAAAAAAATCTTTTCCATATCGAGAAATCACTCAAGCTGCTGACCGACAAGTCACGCATGGCGTTCATGCCACTGGACCGCTATGACGTGGACCTTGACTTGACGCGCGGCTTTCCGGCGGAAGTGTGCCGGCGTTGGTGCGTGCTGCCGTTTGACCGGATGAGCAAGGCGATTTTGGTGGCGACGGCCAACCCGTTCAACCAGCAGGCGGCCAAGGAACTGGCCGAAGCCACTTCGCACCGGCTGTTGTGGTATCTCGCCGCGCCGTTGGAAATAATTTCAAACCTCCGCAAAGCGTTTCGTTAAGCCATGGCCAAGATCAAATCATTCGGAGAACGCATCGCCGACGCCCTGGTCGAGGACGGCTTGTTGAGCGCGGCCCAAGTGCAGGAACTGCTCGAACAGCAAAAAAAGGAAGGCGCGCGCCTCGTCAAGCTCATCGTTGACAAATCCTATGTCAGCGAACAGGACCTGGCGGTTTCAATGGGCAGAGTGCTCAATGTCCTGCCGATCAACATCGCCCGCGTGAACATTCTGCCGGAGATCGTTGAATTGCTGCCGCGTGACACTGCGCACAACCACAAGGTCATTCCTGTTTCGAGGCTGGAAAACAAATTGTTTCTTGCAATGGCCGACCCGCTGAACGTCCTCGCCCTTGACGACGTGAAGCGCATGACCAAGCTCGAAATCACGCCGCTGATCGCGTCCGAAAAGGCCATTATTGACAAACTCAACGCCCTTGACGCCGCCAAAAGCGGCTCGATGGAAGACATCATTCAAGACGCCCAGAAACAAAGCGAGGAGGAGGCAGACGCAGACAGCATTGAAACCGTCCGGGAAGCTCTCGAAGAGGTCAATCTCGACAAGCTCGCCGCTTCCAGCGAAGAAGTGCCCGTCATCAAGCTCGCGAATCTCATCATCGTCCAAGCCGTCAAAGACCACGCCAGCGACGTGCATTTGGAGCCGTTCGAGAAAACCATGCGGCTGCGCTATCGCGTTGATGGCGCGCTTCTGGATGCGACGCCGCCGCCCAAACAACTGCAACTGGCGCTGGCCTCGCGCTTCAAAATCATGAGCAGCCTTGACATTGCCGAACGCCGCCTGCCGCAGGATGGCCGCATGCGCGTGCGTGTCAGTGGCAAGGATTACGACCTGCGCGTTTCTGTCCTGCCCACCGTTCACGGCGAGAAAATCGTTCTTCGCGTCCTCGATAAGACCAGTCTCTCCGCGAGCGTTGACAAACTCGGCTTGGATCCCGACACCTTCCGGCAGTTCAAGGCGGCCATTGACGCGCCGCATGGACTTATTCTTGTCACCGGCCCGACCGGCTCCGGCAAGACCACGACGCTTTATTCCGCACTCAACGAGTTGAACGATCCGGCTTACAATATCGTCACCGTCGAAGACCCGGTGGAATATCAAATTCCCGGCATCAACCAGGTGCCGACCAAAAAGGAAATTGGCCTCACCTTCGCCAACGCCCTGCGCTCCATCCTGCGCCAGGACCCGGACATCATCATGATCGGTGAAATCCGCGACACCGAGACCGCGGAGATTGCCATTGAAGCCGCGCTCACCGGCCACCAGGTGCTCAGCACGCTGCACTGCAACGATGCGCCGGGCGCCATCGCGCGCCTTGACGACATGGGCATTGCGCCCTTCCTCATTTCCTCCTCGGTGATCCTCGCCTGCGCTCAACGCCTCATGCGCCGCACCTGTTCGCATTGCCGCGAGCCGGTAACGTATCCGCCAAAAATGTTTGAAGACCTGGGGATTGACTCCGCCATGTTTAACGGGGTGCAACTGTATCGCGGACGCGGCTGTGACCGTTGCAAAAATTCCGGTTATGCCGGCCGTTTTGCGATCATTGAGGCCATGACCATCAGCGACCAGATTCGCAAGCTCGTTATCGCCCGTGCCAGCAGCCGCGAGATGGGCAAGGTCGCCATCAGCCAGGGCATGCGCACCCTCCGCATGGTTGCCCTCGACCGCGCCCGCGAAGGCATTTCCACCCTGGAGCAGGTGTTGCTGATCACCTCGATGCACTGACCGCGCTCAGAATTTTCGCTGCGGCATGGTAAAAGGCTGCGGTGTTTGCACCAGCCACGGCGGCGGTTGCGGTGCCCAAGCCGGGGTGATGGCGGACGGTTGCCAGTTGGCAGGACTGGCAATGCCCGCCAAAGGCGTCAAACCCGCCGGCCTGCCAATCCCGCTGTTCAGCGGCGCGAACGAAGGCCCCGCCGGATTCACCGTCGGCGTTTGACCGGATGACGTGTCCGACAACGGCTGCAGCGAGGAAAGGAATGGGTCGCCCGGTCCGGACTTTGCCGACGTGTCGGAGTACGAACCCGGATCCAGCAATTGTCTGAACCGCTCCCGCTCCGCCAGTTGTTCCGGCGTTGGCGCTGCCGGTTGCGGGGGCAGGCCGAGCGAGTTGAACCAGCCCGCGCTTCGGTCTCCGTTTTGTCCCGCGAACGGGTTGTTGGCCCGATTGTTGTTGAAAAGCCGATCCCAAATTTGTGCCGCGGCCGGCAAACCAATGCGCGCAGGATCGGATGGACTCACGTTTGTCAATCCGCCTTGGTTCCGTGAAAATCCCCAGCCCGATGAGGAATTGCTGCTGTAGTATCCGTTGGTGACCGCCGTATGCGATTGCTGTTGTCGTTTCAAAAAACGTTCAACGACGGTCAAATTTTCTTGATTATCGGCGGCTTCCTGCTCCAGCGTTCGGAAAGTGTTCCTGGACGTGTCCACGCCAAGAATTTCCTCCGGCGTCATGAGCGCCCAATTTTCCCGCACGTCCAGCATTTTTTGCCGCCGCTGCGCCTCGGAGCGCGAAAGCGTCGGCACGCCTGAGGGAACGGGTAACGGCAGGGATGGACCTTGAGCGTCGAAAACCGACACCGGCGCCCGCAACTCGTTGGCGAAATTCGGCTGGTCCGAAAGTCGTGGCAAAAGCGACGGCGTATTGGTAGCGGTATTGTCCCCCGCGGGCGCGGAAAAGATGATCGGCTGACTCGATGGTGGCGCGCCATTCTGCGCCGCGGCGGACAAGAGCACCGCCGACAACGCGCCGGCCAACAACAACTTTCTGAAATCTGCCGGACGAAAGTTCATCTTCAGGTTGATATGCTAATATAATAGACAGCCCGCGTCAAAATTGAATTCAAAATCCGCCGAACCCCTTGTGTTTATCGGGTAACACGCCCGACCGGAATCGGGCTTTCAACCTTCAACTTTCAGCCCTCAACCACTCACTGCTTCTCATATTCACCCTTGCCGAGGCGTTTGAGCACAGTAAACCCGGCTTTTTTGGCGTCCGAGATGGAAAGCGGCTTGAGCTTGTGCGGCGTGCTAAAGGCGGAGTAGATCTTGCGCACCGGCTTTTTACAGACCGGACATTTGGTCAACTCGGGCGCACTCAACGGCCGGCGCAGGGTGAACTTCCCGCCACACACCTTGCATTCGCCTTCGCACAGTTCATATTCGTAAAGAGGCATAAATTAATCGCCAATTCTATTAAATCTGTCTGCGGCTGGCGCGTTAGGATGAATATCGCCTGGATATGCGATATTAAAAAAGCCATCGAATGAGTCACCTTTGAATTTTTTGCCGTGTTCACCCGTCAAATCCCACTCCAAATCTATCATACCATTTGTGGTGCTACCGGTGATGGTTTTGATGTGCCTGCCTTTGACTGTTTTTAATTCTATGCTGTAAGTGGCGACTTGTTCCCGCAATTTGGCCTGGAGTATGGCACCGGTTGAATCGAACAGCGTTGACCCTTCGAAAAACCGGCAGACATTGCTCGAATAAAAAGGGAGGGCGGGGCCTATGACTGTAATAGAATCCAAATGTAGCATTGGCCCATCACAATATAATCTGGCGCGTATGTTGTGTTTGCCAGGCGAATCGTAATTGATATTCCACCATACGAGACAATGGCCGTTTGTGGCGCGTTCGCAATCATCAAAACAACACTCCACGAAATCACCATCCTTGTTAAAACTACCTAATTGCAACATCACCGTGTGGGTCTTCACAGCATCATAGTTGATCGGCAGCTCAAATCTGACAATGCCCCAATCATCTGCGTTGGAAACCTGTTTTAAAGTCAGTAATTTTGAAAGCGCAAGCTGGTTGGTGTTTATCAAGGTTTTGGTTCGAATCCATTGGCTAATGGACAGGCCTTGATATGTCGGCTCTGCATTCGTTGAGTCTGTAATGTAGTGGACTTCAGTCGGCGCCCACCCTCCTACTTCCAGTACAGGTTGATTGGTTGGTGTATTTGAGTCCGCAGCCAAACCTCCTGTCAGCGAGATCGCAAAAAATGAAAAGACAAAGATTTCGACGCCGAAGGAATATTTTCTTGTCATCCCATCATTCATTTCTTCAAAAACGCGCTGAACAGATCAATCGGCAGCGGCAGGAACGTGGTGGTGTTGTGTTCGCTGGCCATTTCGCGCATGGTCTGGAGGTAACGCAATTGCAGCGCAATCGGTTCCTTACTGATCAAGGAGGCGGCCTGTACCATTTTCTCCGCGGCTTGGAATTCGCCTTCCGCGTTCACAATCTTCGCGCGTCGTTCGCGTTCGGCCTCGGCCTGCTTGGCCATCGCGCGTTTCATGCTGTCGGGCAACGCCACGTCCTTCACCTCGACGGCGGTCACCTTGATGCCCCACGGCTCGGTCTGGCGATCAATAATTTCCTGCAACTTCTGGTTGATGATGTCGCGTTGCGAAAGCAAATCGTCCAACGGCGACTGCCCCAGCACGCTGCGCAGCGTCGTCTGCGAGATGAGCGAAGTCGCTTTCCAGAAATTCTCAACCTTCACCACAGCCGCCATCGGATCAACGACGCGAAAATAAACCACCGCGTCCACCGTGGCGGGCACGTTGTCGCGCGTCATGATTTCCTGTTTGGAAACGTCAATGGTCACGACGCGCAAATCCATCCTCACCATTTTATCCACGACGGGGATGAGGAAAATGATGCCCGGTCCCTTCGCGCCGAGCAGTTTGCCAAGCCGGAAAATGACGCCGCGCTCGTATTCGCGCAAAATGCGCAGCGCCTGCGGCAATATGAAAATTGCCAGCACCACGATGACGATTACGACCGGGCCGAGAGCGCCAAATAATTTAGTCAGTACACCGATGAGTTGTTCCATAATTTTTCTCCGTTAGTTTTTTGGTTTCACTTTTAACGTCAATCCTTCGATGCCGGTGACTTCCACTGGTTGCCCGGCTTCGACCGGCGTTTCGCTCACGGCGTTCCAGTTTTCGCCTTCGATAAACACCTTGCCGCCCTGCGAGTCAATCCGCGAGAGCGCCTTCACCGTCCGGCCGAGCATCGTTTCCTTGCCGGATTGGATAGGTCGGAACTGTGCGCGAATTCCCTTGCCGGCAACGAAGATGAAAAACACCGCCGTCACGAGCGTGGCCGAAATGATCCAACTCATCGGCAAATGGTAGCCGGTCGGCGCGTGATTGAACAGCATCAGTGCGCCGAGGAAAAACGCGACGATGCCGCCGCCGGTCAATACCCCGTGCGTTGGCGCAAAAATGTCAATGATGAACAGCGCGACGGCCAAAAGAATCAGCGCAACTCCAGCGACATTGACCGGCAGCGTCGCCGACATGTAAAGCAGCAGAATCAGCGCGAGCGCGCCGGCGACACCCGGGAAAATCGCCCCCGGATGGCTCATCTCGGCAATGATGCCGTAAATTGCGACGAGCATGAGCAGCATCATCACTTCCGGCAGCCAGAACAGTTGGAAGAATTTTTCACCCGGAGTCATCGGAATTTCCACGACACTCGCGCCGGTGGTTTTCAGAATTTTTCCATTCACGGAACGACCGTTTAATTTTTGCAGCAAATCAGGAACGTTCGTCGCGATCAAATCAATGACATTTAATCGAAGTGCCGCCTCGGAATTGGTAGTAATGCTTTCGCGCACAGAGGCCATAGCCCAATTAACATTGCGATGCCGTTTTTCGGCAATCGTCTGCATCACGGTTGTGTAGGCGTTGCCGACTTTTTGCATCATGATGCTGTTGGTGGTTTCACTTTCGTTGCCCATGTCAACCGGATGCGCCGCGCCAATGGTGGTATGAGGAGCCATGGCGGCAATGTTCGCCGCCAGGGTTATGTAAACGCCCGCACTGCCGGCCATGGCCCCTTCCGGCGCAACATAAACGACCGTCGGGACTCGCTCCGCATAAAAAGCCTGAACAATGTCATCCATGGAATTGGCCAGACCGCCGGGGGTGTTCAATTCGATGACCAGGCACTCATCGTTTTGCGCCGCCGAAACGTCAATCGCGCGGGAAATGTAACTGGCGGTGGCCGGGCCGATTGCGCCGTTAATTTTAATCAGCCCGACTTGCGCGGCCCAAGTGGCCGCCGCGCCGAGCATCAACCCGGCGGTTGCGAGGGAAATCCAACGCTTCATAATTCCGGCTCTGATTCAAATTAGCAAACGGCGGGAAGTCTGCCAATGATTTTGTCAGTCGGTGACGCGCCCGCCTTTTGCGGAAGCTGACCCACAAGCTTGCTGCCAAGGAAGCCAGCGGCGCCGGTGATAAAAAATGAATTCATCGGTGAACCGGGGGGGGGCAGCAGATGGAATGGTCGCCGGCACTTTTGGAGGAGACCGGCGGCAACCGGGCGGCAGCTTGCGCTTGACTTTGGGGCAGCCACTCTTTATTCCGGCGCGCGTGCCTCAAGAATGAACTGCCGCATCGTCATTAAAGATTGCCTCTGGTTGCGCAGTCCCAATGTTGAGTGCCAGGGTGTTTTTCGACCGATCCTGCGGGCCTTGGACGAGGGGGGTTGCAAGGTGTTGCGGCTGACAAACCATCGGGATCCATCCCATCTGGAGGCCATTCGCCGCGAGTTGCGGGCGACCGACCGGCACATTTTGATTCATGGCCTGCTGGATGTGGAGTTGCGAGCTTTGCAGCCCCTGTTTCGTGAGCGGGGCAATTTTTCCATGGTGTTTATCGATTGGTGGAACTATCGCGACTGGTTCACCCGGCATGCCGAATATCTTTTTTTCCCAATGTACAATGGAATCGCCGTGCGGCTGGGACAGGCGGAATTTGCACCGGGTGCTCCGCCGGGCCTTGTGCCACTGCCGGAAGGAATGGTGCCGTATCAGATCATTAGCTCCCTGTTGCGATTGCCTTTCGCACTGGCTTCAGCGGCCATCGAAATCGAAAAGGCCCGGCAGCGAGCGAAAGCGCCAATTGACAGGCGGCGGTTGATTTTTTTCCCCTTCCCGATTGCGGAACTGGAAGTGCCTTTGCGTCCGGCGGCGCACAAAATTGATGTCGCCAACATGGGGGCCACCTTCGGAACTTGGATCATGCGCGATGCCTACGCGCCGGCGCGCTGGAATTTCGCCAACCTTTACCGGGATCGCCAGCGTCTGGTCAATTTGCTGTTGCGTCACGAGGGGAATCCCTTCCGCATCCATGACCGGCGGCGGAATTACCGGTTTCTTCCGTGGGAAGAGATGTGCCAAATCATCCGTGAAAGCCGTCTGGCCGTTTGCACCGGGGGACTGCACCAAGCTTCCATCTCAAAATATTTGGAATACACCTGTCTGGGCACGCCGATGATAGGCACAACTCTCCCGTTTGAATTTCCCTGGTTGGACCAGGTCCTTTTCCCGATTGACGGTTTGCGCATCGCGCCAAAAGATGTGAGATCAAGGACTCTGGAGGCACTGGAAGCCGCGCCCAAGCTGCAGGAGAACTGTTTGAATCTACGCGACCGCCTTCTCAAACTTTACAACATTCATGAACTGCTGGAAATGGCCCAGGAACAGATTGATGGCAAACCGATACGGCCAGGCTATTTGAAGGCGCCGGCCCCGTTTTGAAAACCGCGTTCAGTGTTTTTCCGGGAGGATCGAGGGCACGCGAAAGGTGTCGCTTTCATAATCCTGCCCGCCGCGGGGCCCGCTGCTAAAGACGATGAAGGTGTTGGGTTCCAGCATCTCCAGGGCGTGAATTTCGTTGGCCGGCGAAGTCACCAGATCGTATTCGCCGACAATGACGGATTGCGGCGGCTGGCTGCGATCCACCGGCTGCCACCAATAACGAATCCTTCCCTTTACCACAAACACGTGCTGGGTGGTCAGCTTGTGATAGTGATTGCCCCGAATCACCCCTGCCTTTGTGGATTCAATGATGGCCGCGTGTTGCATTTCGGTCTGGTAGAAAATGTCGGAGATGGAACCACGCTCATCGCGGGTCGCGGGCAGAATTTTTTTAAGAATCATAAGCGGGATCGTAAGGGTTTAAAAATTGTATCCGTGGATTAATCTTGAGCAAAAGGCCCTGCAATGCCGCGGACAGATTCCACGAAGTGATGATCGCGTGAACGCGGTCATATCGCACCAGCGCGTCGTCCGGAACTATCGGAATGCGGGTACGGGGGGTGAATTTGCCGATCTTGCTCGGGGCGGAATCCGTCACACAATCGATGAGGGACGAGTCCAGATTGTAATAGTTGAGAAAAGTGTTTCCTTTGGCGGCGGCGCCGATGCAGACAATGGCTTCACCCTGGTTCTTCAGCGTGTAAACGCGGGCCAGGAACCGGTTCCGGCGCTCACGCACCCGCCGGGCGTAGGTTTGGTAGGTTTCCGGCTTGAACAAGCCCAGAACTTTTTCCTGTTCGACATAACCATTCAAGTCAGTCGCGCCCATCATGTCCGGGGTCGTGGAATTTTTGTGCTGTACAAAAACCCGGATCGAGCCGCCGTGGTAATCCACTTCTTCGACATGGACCACCTTGAGATCGGCCCGCTCGACCAGATTACGGGCGTAAGTCACCGTGAACCAATTCACATGCTCATGATAAATCATGTCGAACTTACATTCCCGGACGGAAACCGCCCAGTAAGGCACTTCAAATACAAAAGTCCCGTCGGCAGCAAGCAGATTTTTGACGGCCTGGGCAAAGCCCAACGGATCGTCGGCATGGTTGTAAACGTTATTCGCCACGATAAGTTTGGGAGGTTGCGGGAGACGCGCCCGGACCCGGGCCAGGGAGGCGTTGCCAAAAAGTTCCACCACGGTCTCTACGCCCCGTTCTGCGGCCAACCTGGCCATCACCGGCGAAGCATCCACTCCAAGCACGCGAGCACCCGCTTCCACGAAACAGGCGCTTAAAAAGCCGTCATTCGAACCAATCTCGAGGACGACGTTGCCCGCCTGTAATCCTGTCTGCCCGCTGACGCGCCGCGCGTAATCCGTCCAATGATCACGAGACGTTTTCGAATGTGAGGAGGTGTAGGAATAATCCACCGCGGCATAACGTTCCTCCGGTGCGGTTACGGTGCGGTTTTGGATTTGGCCGCACCGGGCGCAGAAGTCACAAGCCAGCAAATACACGCGATCGGGTTCAGCCGCCCGTTCAACGGGAATGAACGAGTCGGCCAGGGGATGCATCCCCAGATGGATGATTTCCCGAAGATCGGTGGACGCGCAGCAAAGGCATTGAGTGCGAAACATGGCTTAAAGTTTGCGTGGAGCGGTAAACCGGTGGGCGTTGGTCACGTACCAATCAAAGGTCCACTTCAACCCCCGTGACAAGGGGGTTTGGGGAACGAAACCGAGCGCCTGTAGTTTGTTTGTGTCGGGACACCGTCGCGGCGTGCTGCCAGCCTGCAGGGGGAGATGTTCGAAGCGGGGCTTTCTGCCGAAAAGGGCCAGAACCTGCACGGCCAGATCGCGAATGGAAATTTCATCCTGCGTGCCAATGTGATAAATCTCGTTATGTTGGCCCTTCTCAAGCACCAACATCAAACCGTCGGTAAAATCATCAATGTAAATGAAGGCCCGTGTTTCATTGCCCTGACCTTGAATGGCGAATGGCACATCGCCGGAAGGGGTGTTTTCCACTGCGGCTTTGGCACGCAGGATGAATTGCGGCAGGACATGTTCGCCGCCCATGTCCGGGCCATAAACATTATGGGGGCGAAAAATAACCATCCGGTCAAAAAATTTGCGACCGTAGTTCACGCATAACAGCTCGCCGATGATTTTGCCGCCCCCGTAGGAATATCGCGGGTTCATGACATCCGGCACAATCAAGGGAACCGTCTCCGGCGAAGGGATCTGCGGCGGTGTCTGATAAACTTCCGAGCTTGAGCAAAAAACAAAATCCTTGATGCCATTCTTGATGGCGGCGTCCAAGGCATTCATGGTTCCTTTGACGGCAATTTCCAGCACCAACTCAGGTTTGCTGTAAAAAAATTCCGTGCCGTTAAGATAAGCCAGGTGAAGGAAGGTGTCACACCCTTTCGACGCGCCGGTTACGGTTTCCAGATCCCGCACATCTCCCTTGATCAACTCAATCTTGTCCGAGACGGTTTCCAGATGCCGGGGGTCGCCGCGCAGATAACTGTCCAAGACGCGCACCGCGGCGCCGTTCGCCACCAAACGTCGCACCAGGGCGCCGCCGATGAAACCGGATCCGCCCGTTACAAAATATCGTCGGCCTTTGATTCGGCTCATATCCCTCCTCAAACTTTGCGCACCGAGTCAAGATTCCAGAGATTGAAGACAAGTCTGCCCTCCGGGAATTTCAGTGTCCGGTAACGTTGGTGCGGAACCGCCACAATGAACAGGGCGGCTTCCTGCAGCACCTTCTCGAGCGGATAAAAGTCGTGGGCCTGGATATATTCGTCAGTGCACAGGACCTCGGCGCCATGAAAAACGAGCAGCTTGCGCAATTTGAAGGAAAGCGAGTCGCGAATGTCGTCCACATCGGCTTTGAAGGCCATTCCCAACAAGCCCACCTTCATGCCATTCAAATCATGGTTTTGCCTCAATTGCTCGATGCAAAAGGCCGGCAACCCCTCATTCACCTGCATCGCGGCGTAACCCAGATTGAAATTGTTGGTGTAAAACGCGCTGAGTTGCATCGTGTCCTTCAACAGACAGGGCCCCGCCGTGAAACCCGGGCGGGGGATGTTGCGGCCGCGTTCATAACCTTCCGTCATGGCCCGGTACAGTTCCTTGGCGTTGGCCCCGCACTTTTCGCTCATCATGTAAAACTGATTGGCCACGGCGAAGGTGATGTAACGCCAGGTGTTCGTGAAGAGCTTGGCCAACTCCGCTTCCTCCACCCCGACTTCAACAATCTTGTCACACAACAAACGGAAGATGCCGGCACAATAGGAACGGCCTTCGCTGCTCAAGCTCGAAATGATGTGCGGCAGTTCCCGCAGTTCCTGGATGGCATGTCCCTGAACGATGCGCTCCGGACAGAAGGACACGTGCAATTCGAGCCCTTTCGCCGCCAGATATTCCTTCAGCCGCTGGGTTGTGCCGGGAAAGACGGTGCTGCGCAAAATGACGTGTTGTCCGGGACGAAGATGAGGTGCCAGTTGATCGGCCACCCGCGTGACAACCATCAATTGCGGAGTCAAATACTCGTCCACCGGGGTGCCAATCGTTATCAATACCGCACGACTGTTCGAGATCTCGGCCAGGTCTCCCACCAGGAAAAATTTTTTACCCAGCACGCGTTGAAGAATGGGTTCGGCACCATGTTCCAAAAACGGCATCCGTCCGGCTTGAAGTTCCTTTGCTTTGGCTCCATCCAAATCGTAGGCACCCACCGTCAACCCTGTATCGGCCCAGACCAGTCCCAGCGGCAGTCCGACATGCCCCAGGCCTCCAATAATTATGATGTCATAGTTCATGAAAAAATCAGGTTGAGTCCGACTAAAAAGAAAAATGCCCTTGGATGATGGCCAGACCGACGGCAGCGAGGTGCAAAGCGTGTTCAAATTTCCCGGCAAGGATCAACTTCTTCAACTCCGACTTCGAAACCAACCGGTTCTCCAAACGCGGTTCGGGGCGCCAATCCGGCGCGGTTTGTGGATTTACTTCCGCGGTGAAAAAAGCCCAAAGATGATTTTCAAGCCGGCCGGAATCGGGCACCAAGCACCCCAAGCCTTCCACTTTCGGCCCCGCCCTCAATCCTGTTTCCTCGAACAGTTCACGCGAAGCGGTTTGCCCCGGCTTTTCAGGGGGCTCTAGCAAACCGGAGGGCAGCTCCCAGATGGACCGTTCCAAGGCCGGACGATACTGGCGGACGAGGGGGATTTTACCATTTGTCGTAACGGCAAACATGGCCACGTAATCCGCCTGTTTGAAGGAATGAAACTTATGCACTTCGGGCGCATTTGAAAACCGGACGTTGCGGGTGACGAGGGTGACCCACGGTGACAGGACCTGCTCCGTCCGACAAACGCCTGTGTTGTTTTCCATGCGCGAAATGAATGCATGGATTATAAACGCCGCATGGGTAATACAAGTGCAAAATAACGGCCCCGAGCCTGATTGCCCGTTCTCAAGGAGTTTTTCGGCGCGCCATTTCCATGCACTCTTGGACCTTCAGCGCGTCCTCCAATGTTGGAGCAATGTTCCTGCGGTGGGAAAGAGCCCGTGCAAATTCCTCAACCACCCGTCGGGCCACGGTGATCCGGCCCGGAAAACAGGCCTCCATTTTGCTCAACGGCGCGTGTCGCTTAACTTTGGCGATGAAATCAGAATTAACGTTTTTGGCCGGTTGAAACGAAAGTTTGAACCCATCGTAATAATCATCGCCGGGAGCGTTCGCCAGTTCCAACATTCCTTTTTCAGACCAAACCCGTATCCGGTGGTTCTGAGAAACGCTCAAAGTCGTCGAAACGGTGACGCTGGCCGGAATATTCGCAGGCAGTGTCATCCAAAGATTGCAGGTGTCATCGGCCTTGACCAGTCGGGGAAGCCCCGATTTTGCATCCGGACGAAAAGGTACCAAAGTCGCGGTTTGCAATCGAACATCTGCAATTTCACCAAAAAATGAGCTCAAATAATCCAGAATGTGTGAAGCCATCAAATTCAACGTGCCCCCACCCGACCGGGAATCGGACTTCCAATTCCACGTCAAGGTTGGGTCGCGCCGGGTCGAGAGCAACCATTCGACCATGACAAATTGGGGCGCGCCCAAAACACCACTTTGGACGATCGACCGAAAATCACGGAACGCTTCAACCATCCGGAACCCAAAATTGACCACGGCGGTTCGCTGGTGAGCCGCTACCGTATCGCAAACGGCCTGCGCACCGGCCAGATCAGCCGCCAGGGGTTTTTCGCAAAACAAGTGTTTCCCCGCTGCCGCCAGTTTGATGGCCGCCTTGCTTTGCACAAACGCTGGCAACGCCAGAGCTGCCACTTCAATCTCTCTGTCGTTCAACAGCCGTTCCCAATTGACAATGGATTTGGGAATTTGGTTTTTCGCCGCCGTCGCTTCGCTCACCGCTCGGTTGCGACCACACAGGGCCACCACTTCAAAACAGGGAACTGCCTGAAAGGCGGGCAGCAACACATTAAATGCCTGCAGATTTCCCACGATTGCCACGGTCCACTTTGCTTTCACAGGCCGCAAAGAAGCATCGTCTTTGTTTATTAGCAATTTTTTTCTGAGAAAAAGCCGGTTAAGCAAGTTGTTCCTAATCCTCGACGGTTCCGACCCGTAAAATCCGCTTGCGCCCGTAGCTCGTTCCTGACGAAGCTGTTTGTTCCAATGCATCGCGGTTCGCCGGTAATCAATCTGCCGCCAACCTGCGAGAAATTTTTGTGAATACCGCAGTCATAACTGGCGCTGCCGGGCTGATCGGTTCGGAAAGCGTCAGACGATTTGCTCTTGAAGGTTTCAAGGTCGTTGGCATTGACAACGACCTGCGCCAATGGTTTTTCGGCAGGGAAGCGTCCACCCTGGCCAACCGGCAAAAGCTCATCGCTACGGTGCCGGGTTATCAACACCTTGATTTCGACATCCGTGACCGGCAGGCCGTGGAAAATCTGTTTCGCCGGCTGGGCAAGGACATAGCCTTGATCATTCACACCGCGGCGCAGCCGTCACACGATTGGGCGGCGCGTGACCCCCACGCGGATTTCAGCGTCAACGCCACCGCCACGCTCAATCTGCTCGAAGCCACCCGCCAGTTCTGCCCCAAGGCGGTCTTCATTTTCACTTCCACGAACAAGGTTTACGGCGACACGCCCAACCGTTTGCCGCTCGTCGAACTCGAAAAGCGGTGGGAAATCAAATCCGGCCATGAATACGAACCCGGCATTTCAGAGACGATGAGCATTGACCAGACCATGCACTCGTTGTTCGGCGCATCCAAAGTCGCCGCCGACGTGCTGGTGCAAGAATATGGAAATTATTTCGGCCTGAAGACCGCCTGCTTTCGTGGTGGCTGCCTGACGGGCCCGGCGCACGCGGGCACGGAGCTGCATGGCTTTCTCGCCTATCTCATGCGTTGTACGGTGGACGGCACGCCCTATCGCGTCTTCGGTTACAAAGGCAAACAGGTGCGCGACAACATCCACAGCCACGATCTGGTCGAAATGTTCTGGCAATTTTTTCAAAAGCCGCGTTCCGGCGAAGTTTATAATGCCGGCGGCAGCCGTCACTCGAACTGTTCGATGCTTGAAGCCATTGACCTCTGCGAGCAGATCAGCGGCCGCAAGTTGAAATGGACCTACGTCGAAGACAACCGTATCGGCGACCACATCTGGTGGATCAGCGACGTGCGAAAATTCCAGTCGCATTATCCCAATTGGAAATTCCGCTACGGTCTGAAGGAAATTCTGGATGAAATCCACGCCGCCTGCCGCGCCGCCTGAATGAATGCGTCCTTTCCAGAAAGCATTTTGGTCACCGGCGGCGCTGGCTTCGTCGGCAGCAGCCTAGCATTTCACCTCAAAGCCCGCCATCCCCGCACGCGGGTCGTGTGCCTGGATAATTTGTATCGGCGCGGCTCGGAGTTGAATGTTCCCCGGTTTCAAGAGGCTGGCGTGGAATTCGTGAAAGGCGACATCCGCTTCGCAAAGGAGTTTCCGCCCGGCCCGTTCGAATTCATTCTGGAATGTTCTGCCGAACCGTCCGTGCTGGCGGGCTATGGCGAATCGCCGGATTATTTGATGGAAACCAATTTCCTGGGCACCTACCGCTGTCTGGAGCAGGCCCGCCGCTGGAAAAGCAAATCCCTGTTTCTTTCCACGAGCCGGGTTTATCCGATTGCGGTTCTGGAAAATCATCCTTGGACCGAGCAACCGACCCGTTTCGCCTGGACGGATGTGTCCGGTGCGGCCATTTCCTCCCGCGGTGTTCGCGAGGATTGTCCGATGACCGGTTGGCGTTCACTCTACGGCCTGACGAAATTCGCCAGTGAAGGTTTGATTGAGGAATATCGCAGCGGATTCGGCCTGCGCGCCGCCATCAATCGTTGCAGCGTCATCACCGGACCATGGCAGATGGGAAAAGTGGATCAAGGTGTCGTCGCGCTCTGGGTGCTCCGGCATTTTTTCCGGCGGCCGCTCCAATACATCGGCTACGGCGGGACCGGAAAACAGGTCAGGGACGTGCTGCACGTGGCCGATCTTTGCGAACTGGTTGAGGAGCAAATTTCCGACTTCGACCGCTGGGACGGCTGGCTCGGAAACGTCGGCGGCGGGCTGGAGATTTCCGTTTCGCTTCAAGAACTCACCGCCGCGTGCCGGAAAATTGTCGGGCGCGAAGTGCCGGTGGGCGCCGAACCGGAAAACCGCCGGGCCGATTTGCGGATTTTTCTCGCCGATTGTTCCAGATTGTTTGTGCGGACCCACTGGCGTCCGAAACGCGGCGTGACCCGGATCGTCGCGGACATTTTTGAATGGGCGCGCGTGAACGAAAAGAGGGTGCAGCCGCTCGTATGAAAAAAAATTCGCCCACCAGCGGTCTTTTGCAAAGCGGCATCATTTTTTCCGCTGCCAGTTTTCTGACACTTCTGGTCCATTACGCCTTTCAAATCATTGTCAGCCCGCAACTGGGCGGCAACGCCGGAGAATTCGGCCTGGTGCTGGCCACCATCACGTTCTTCGGCTTTCTGGGAATTCCGCTGACCATCGCTACACAGGCCGTCACGCATTACATCGCCCGTTTTCATTTCGATCAGGACAGCGAAAGGCTGAACGGCCTGCTCGCGGGCTGCCGCAAATTCCTCTTTCGCATCACAATCGCCGGCTCGGTCATCGCGATCGTTCTCGTCAAGCCGCTGGGCGATTATTTCAATATCCCGCGCACGAGTCTCACGCTCATCGCGCTCGTTTGCGTGCTGGCCGGACTTTGGGGTTCCTATGTGACGGCGTTTTGTCAGGGACTCGCCTGGTTCAAACGGCTCGCCTTCGTCGGATTGTTGGCCGCGATCCTGCGGGTCTTGTTTGGCTGGCTCACGACCAAAATCTGGCCCTTTGCCGAAGGGGCGGTTTTGGCCTCGGCCTTCATGTTGCTGGCAAATTTTATTTTGCTTTTTTGGAAAAAAGATTTTCCGCACCGGACTGAAAAAATTATTTCTCCATGGACGAAGGAATTCGTCAAATTCCTCGTAGCCAGCGCTGCTTACGTGATTGGTTTAAACTGTTTCAGCCAGGGCGATTTGCTCGTGGCAAGCAAATTTTTCGGAAAAGGCGATCTGGATGCTTACGGCTCCGCCGGATTGCTCGCCCGCGCATTGCCTACGGCTGTCTGCCCGCTGCTGGGCGTTTTGTTCACACATCGTTCCAGCCGGCATCACGGCGACGCGTTGCGCGAACAGAAGAAATTACTCGGTCTTTACGCCATCAGCCTTGTTTCCGGCGCCGTCGTCCTCGTCGTGTTCAAAACGTTTGTCCTGCAACTCCTGCATCGCAACACGCCGGAAGCAGCGGCGATGATTGGCCGCCTGGCCGTGACCATGATTTTTGTCGGCCTGTTGCAGGCGCTCGCCATGTGGTCGCTGGCCAGCCGCTGGAAAAGAATTTCATTGCTCTTCGGCCTTCTCGGCGTGGTTTACTGGCTCACGCTGCTTTACTTTGGCAAATCACCAGCGGACCTGTTGCGCGTCATGCCTGTGGCGGCGGGCGTCGCATTCGTCGCGGTGTTTTTGATTTGGCTCATCGCGATGCGCACACAAAAAATTGGTGAACCAGCAAAGCTGATTTGAATTTGCCGCCGCGTTCAGCCACACTCCCGCCATGCCGTCCGGTCTGGAAAATCCGCCGCGCGTCAGTTTCATCATGCCGACGCTGAACGCCGGAATATTGCTCGACAATTGCCTCGCGTCCATCGCGCGCCAGACCTGGCCGCGGGACCGCCGTGAAATCATCCTGGCCGACGCGCATTCGACGGACGCGACCCGCGACATCGCCAAAAAATACGATGCGCTCGTCGTTGACGACGACGGCAAAAACATGGAGGAAGGCAAACGTCTCGCGCTCCGCCACGCCACCGGCGACTTCATCGTCTTCGTGGACGCCGACAACGAAATCACCCACCCGGATTACATTGAACTGGCGGTGAAGGCGCTCGCTGCCAATCCGCAGGCGCTGGGCGTGGAGAGTTACTATCTGCCGTCGCCGAAAATGAGTGCGTTTTGCGCCTACCTCACGCATTTGCTGCATATCAGCGACCCGATTGCCTGGTTGATGAGCGCGAATCCAAAGCTCGTCGCGCGCGAGGGCGAGGTCGAACGCTGGACTCTGCCCGGCGATTCGCTTTCGTATCCGCTCGGCGCCAACGGCTTTGTTTTCCGCCGCGCGGATTTGGAATCCGTCAAAGCGGACGAAAAATTCCAGGACACGCACGTCGCGCTGTTCCTGATGAAAAACGGAAAACGCGAATGGCTGCGAATTCGCGGACGCGGCGTGCATCACTATTATATCCAGACGCTCTGGCGATTCGTGCAGAAACGCCGCCGCGCCACGGTGCATTTTCTCCGCGTACAGGAGGAAATGCCGGTGAACTGGATGAAGGAAAAACCGCCCGTTCCCCTTTGGCTGGCCGTGGCGTGTTGTGTCACGTTCATCGGCCCGCTCTGGCACACGCTGCGCGGAATCATCCGCGATCGCGACGCGCGCTGGCTCTGGCATTTGCCGGCGTGCCTCGGCAGCGTGCTCGGCAATACATGGGGCGTGGTCACTTACAAACGCCGCGGCAAGGATAAAAAGCTCATTGCCGAATTGCAGGTAAAACAGAACTTGAAGTCGTGAACATTTGCATCCCCATTCCCTGCTGATGTCGCTCCCTATGCCCGCAAAAATCCACTTCATTTGCAACGGTGTTTTCAGCACCAGCATTGCCGGTGGTGATTTTCATTTTCTGGAACTTGCGGAATTTGCCGCCCGCCAAGGGTACGACCTGAATTTTTTCGGCGGGCATGCGCTCAAGGAGGTCGTCGAGACTTATGAGTTGCCGGGCACCGTCACGCTCACGGACGATGTTAAAATGCCCACCGTCAAGCAGGGCGCGCTCAGCGGCCAGTTCGCCATGTTCAAGGACTTTTACCATCGTTACCGGCGCACGATGCAATTGCGCAAATGCATTGCCCCCGAGGATTTCGTGTACGCGGTGAGCGATTATTGGTTTGACGTCGTTCCGGTAGTGCGTTGTGCCGCCCGCCGCAAACTGATGATACTGCACATGCGCGCGCCATCCTTCAGGCAGGTTCTGCAAGGCGGACGGCCGGATGCGGACGCCCGGCGTCTCGCCTCCTTTCACTACTTTCTCAGTCAGAATCTTTCGCTCAGGCTCTTTCGCTCGTGCCGCAACAAGAGGCTGCTGCACATTCATCCCAATATGAGGCCGGGTCTGCTGCAGATGGGTTTTCGTGATTCGGTATCTTGTTTATATTTCCGCCGGGTTTGACTCAAAAACCGCCGAGCAGGTCCCGCAACAGTCCAAGCAATTTGACGTCATCTGGATTGGCCGTGCTCACCGCCAAAAAGGGGTGGCTGATTTGATCGCCACCTTGACGCACCTCGCCGGGAAACTGCCGGATTTCAACGCCATCCTGATCGGCCGCTTGGAAAAGGAATTGAAACCGCAGATCAAGGAATCGAGCCTTCTGAAACACCTGACTTTCGTTGAGGTGGTCACCGAGGCCGAGAAATTTCGATTGCTCAAGGCAAGCCGGTTGTTCCTCATGCCAAGCCGTTATGAAGGTTCCGGCTCATCTGCTGTCAGGGAGGCGCTGGCGAGCGGCGTTGCAGTGGTCGCTTATGATTTGGACGTTTACCGTCCGGTTTTCGGCGATCTGGTCCGGTATGTGCCGGCATTTGATCTGCAGGCATTTCAAGAAGCGGCATTCGATACGTTGGTTCGCGCCCGGGCAGGACAAATTCAGCTTGATACGGCTGCCATAACGACGCTAATCCAAACGTGCTCCTGGGAGGCGGTTGGGAAACATTTTGTGGAAATCCTACGCACGATGGTGGTTTGAAATGGCGGAAGGAGTTTATCGCTCGTTGCCCGGCAGCCGATGACTTTCGCGCGGTAATCACAAACGGAATTATGCCCGTTGGCAGGTTTTTTGATGCCTTTTTTGTTGCGGAGACAAATGCCTGAACCATAAACTGCCTCACCCTATGAGAAAGAAAGGCCTCTGAGTGAATAATCTGGATTGTGTTGTTGTTTCTGGGGCCGGTCAGGGCATTGGCAAAGCGGTCGCCGTGGAACTTGGTCGCTGTGGAGTTAACGCATTGTGCCTTTCAAAAACGGCCAATTGCGAGGTTTCAGCGGCGGAAATTGTAAAGGCGGGTGGGAAAGCCGAAGCCATGATGTTGAACATAGGCGATGTCGAGAAGACGAAGGCATTGCTCTCTACATGGATTGGCCGAAAAGACCATAAGCGAATCGGACTCGTTTTGGCTGCCGGTGTTTTGGGGCCGCGAGACTTTGGAGATCTAATCGGATGGGAGGAGTGCTACCGGGTGAATGTGCTCGGCAATATCGCAGTCTATTCCAGCTTGCTGCCCCGAATGCAGAAAAACAGCTTCGGCAGGATAGTCGGGTTTGCCGGCGGCGGAGCCGCTTATCCGTACCCTCTCTTTCCCGCCTACGCCGCCTCAAAAGCCGCCATGGTTAGAACAATTGAGAATATGCAAGCGGATCTTAATGGCAAAGGCGATTTTGCAGCCGTCTGCCTAGCGCCCGGCGCCAACGAGACCCAGATCCTTCAGGAAATAAGGAAGGCTGGCGCGGAAATCAAAACCACTGTCAACATCAGCGAGCCTGTCAGTTTTGTGCGCGAGTTCCTTTTTAGCCGGACCTGCGGTTTTAAAGGGGCTTTTGTCCATGTCAGGGACAATTGGCGGGATTATTTGAATAACGACAGAACCATTGACGGAGAAGCATGGAAGCTAAGACGGACAAGCCCATAAAAATCTGTCAGATTGGAGCCGGCCTCATCGGGCGCGAAAGAATCGCCGCGCTGATGAATCCCGCAAACGATGGAAATAGAACCGAACTGTGCGCTGTTTATGATCCTTATTTGAAGGAAACGCCGGACATCTTGAAGAAACACGGCGTGCGATTGGTGAATTCAATCGAGGAAATTTTTTCCGTCATGCCTGACTGGATATTTATTGCCACCCCTCACGGCACCGCTGTGGAACTGGCCAAAATGGCCTTGGCTCGCGGACATAATGTCCTCATGGAAAAACCCATGGGCAGGAATTTGCCTGAGGCGGAAAGTCTCATTTCATGTCAGGTCAGAGAAAACCAACTTTTTGTGGGATGCAATTACAGGTTTTATGAAGGGATCAGCGCTGCCTTGGCAGACATGCGCAACAAGCTGTTTGGCAAGATTATATCCGTCAACATGATGCTTGGCCACGGTGGAAATCCAAAGGACAAAAGCAGTTGGAAGCTGGATCCGGAACAAGCCGGGGGCGGCGTACTGATTGACCCCGGGATACACCTGTTGGATCTATGCCAATGCATGTTTGCCGACAAAATCCAGGTTGATAATGTCCTCACCTGGCGGGGCTTTTGGAACACGGGCATTGAAGAAGAAGCCCACGTTCTGATGCAAAGCGAACAGAGCATAATCAATCTACAGCTATCCGTGGTCCGGTGGCGGAGTGCGTTCAAAATCGAAATCAACGGCGATGAGGGCTATGGCATTGTTGAAGGCAGGGGCAGAAGCTACGGTAAGCAACGATATTTGCGGGGAAAAAGATGGGGATGGATGTCCGGGAAATCCCAAAGAGAAACCGAGGAGTTGGTGGTGGAAACGGACGGCGATAACGTGTTTCAAAAGGAAATCTTGGCCCTTTTCTTTGGCAACCCCAAGCGTTCTATTGCGCCGTGCAACGGGAAGGAAGCACTGGCAAGCATGATGCTTTTGGATGTTTGCAGGCAAAAAGCCCAATCTCTTGCCTGACCCGCGCCCGGATTTATAAACATGCACATAACCATCACCGTCTTCGCCGCAAACACTCTCATTAGTCGTTCCTGAAAAACGCATCTCCACTTGGTGGACGTGAAGAACACAGGCCTGAATCGTGAAGGTTTTCGACTGGGGAATTGATTTAAGGCAAAAGTTTCGACTGGTTCAGATCGCGGCAAATTATTAGTGTGGTGTCGTTACAAAAAATTGGCAGCCCGTCTTCATGCGACGCCTCGTCACAGCGTTATCGCGTTCTGCCGCCGCACGGTGGTGGGTGCAGACTTTTCGGCTGCACAAATTGGCGAACTGGTGGTTGCGGCGTTTCCCGCTCGTAAAACGGCTGCCCGGCAGTAGCGTTGTTTACCGGGCGACGAGGCTGGAAAGCATTCCGTTGGCGAACGAGATGTTTGAGAAAGGTAATCTTTACGACGCCGCATTGCTGCCGGAAAATTTCACGACGTTCGCCGACCTTGGCTGTAACGTCGGCTACTTTACCTGCTGGCTGGCACATCTGGCACACGGGCGCAAACTTCGCGGGTTGATGCTCGACGCCAATCCCGATGCTGTCCGCGAAGCCCAATGGCACGCCGAAGCCAACCAAATGCCGGAGGTTTTTGCCATCAACGGCCTTGCCGGCGAAGGCGCGCCCGGCAAGGCGGCCGAATTTTTTCTCTATGAATCCAACATTTGCTCGACCAGCCACCTGACCGAAGCGATCAGAAAGGAACTCAAGGGCAAGTGGACAAAAATATCCGTGCCGTGCGTCAGCCTTGAGGCCAACTGGCGGCAGCGATTTGGTGACACGCGTTGCCACCTGCTCAAAATTGACATCGAAGGGTCGGAATTGAATTTCCTCCGCGCTGAACAGTCATTTCTAACGCTGGTTGATTCCGTGTTGATCGAGTGGCACACGTGGGGCGCGACGTTGGAGGAAGTCGGAAAATTTCTGAGCGAACGTGGTTTTGCCTACGTCAAAACTGTCGAGGAAAGCAAAAACATGGGAACGGCTTGCTTCTCACGAAAACCAGTTACAACATGATTTGCTCACCGGCACCTCCCATCAAAATCAGTGTGGTTGTTTTGAATTACAACGGCATGATGTGGTTGCCGCGTTGTTTTGAATCACTCGAACAACAAACCATTTCCCGGGAGATCGAGGTCATTGTCACCGACAACGCCAGCCAGGATGGCTCGGACCGTTTTGCCGAAGAATGGGTGAAACGCAAAAATCGGGGACAGGTGGTGCGGAACGGCTTAAATTTGTGGTATTGCGGCGCGAACAACAACGGCGCGGCTGTGGCCGGCGGCAAATATCTGCTCTTCCTGAACAACGACACCTGGCTGGAATCGGATTGCCTAGAGAAACTTTATACCGAAGTTGAAGCCGCCGGTGCGGATGCCGCCACACCGCTGGTGCTGAATTACGACGACAATTCTTTCCAGAACTGCGGAACACCCGGTCTGGATTTCTTTGGCCTGACCACGCACATGGGGCCGGAGAAAAAAACCACGGAAGTTTTCGCGGCGTGTGGCTGTAGTCTGCTGGTGCGGGCGGAAATGTTCCGCAAGATCGGCGGTTTTCCACCGGAACTGCTGATTTACGCCGACGAGACCGACCTTTGCTGGCGGGTGTGGATCGCGGGAGGCAAGGTGGTGACCGTCCCGTCGGCGCGGCTGCATCATCGCGGCGCAGCGGTGGTGAATCCGGCGGGCCAAACCAAGGCCGTTGAATCGCGCACCAGCGAGACCAAGCGTTTTCTAGCCAACCGCAACGGGATCCTGTTTTTGATAAAAAACAGCCGAAACCTTTTTCTGCTGCTCCTGATTCCGCACCTTTTGCTGCTGCTGACGGAAGCGCTGGTCAGCTTGGCGCTGGTACGGCGCTGGAGTTATGTCCGCAAGTCGTATTTATCGGCCATCGCCGACGCTTTTCGGATGATGCCGCACGTCCGCACGTGGCGGCGCAAGATCGCCGGGTTCCGCCAACGCGGTGATTTCTGGATGCTGCGCTTCTTGCGGCTGAAACCCAGTCGTTGGACCGAAGTGCGCAGCTTCCTTAAATTTGGCCCGCCCCGGGTGGACACCAAGTGACCGTCAGCCTTCGCGGGTGGTTTTGCGGAAAAATTTCCGGTTGCGCAAAGATTGGCGCCGGTAAAATTCCAAGCCGGTCCCGACAGCGTGAAACAATCTGGCCAGCGCCGGGAAACGCGGTTTTTTGACCAGCGGGGTTTTATCTTTTTCCGATGCCTGCCACAGCGCGGTGTAATCGCTTTGTTGCGGCGCCTGCGCGAAAATTTCCTTGATGCCGGTCCGTCTGGCCTGCACCAGCAGGTGCATGGGCGTAAAGCTGATCAATTCCACGCGCGAACGGATGGCATTGGGATCGGCCACTTCATACCACCTGCCATACGGCCCGATTCGGTGAATGACCATGCGCTCGACCTCGAAGCCGTTCTCCGCGCTCAACGCGCGGTAAAAAAGCTCCGGGCTGAACTGGTAGAAGCCGTGGCCGCACAGGTTGTTCGCACAGGTGTGAAAAAACAGCCGGCCGCCCTCGCGCACCAGTTCCATGCTGTTGCGCAAGCCGGTAGGAAAATTGAAAACGTGCTCAAGCGTACCGCCATCCATGACAGCATCAAATTTCTCCTTCCAGTCGGGCGGAATCGGCCGGTTCAAATCATGAACGAATTTTGCGCCTTCGAAATCCGAATTGTCCAGCGAATCCACTTGCTGCGCGCCCAGCGCTTCAAAAAACGGCTCGGCATAGGCGCATTCCGGGCCGGCGGCCTTGAATTTTTCCGTGGGAAAACCGTTCCGCTCTAGGAGGGAAACCATCGCGGCGGGGAAAACGTTCAAGCCCTGGCGCCCCAGCATCAGCGTGCGCCCAAAACCGGCGCCGCGTTTTTTCGCGGCGATGAGAAACTGGACAGCGTTGATGTCGAGGCCCATGAAAAATGCTCAAGCGGGTTTGCGTTCAAGTGCCGCCCAGGACGGCGGCAGATTTTTGCGGACTTCGATACCCTCAAACGGTTTACCTTGGCGCGCGCCGGTTTTTTTGGCCCAAGTCACCATGCGCGCGACACCTTCTTCGAGGGAAACGTTTTTGATGAGGTCGCCGAAGTATTTCCGGACTTTTTCGTGCGCCGAATAGGCATGCACCACCTCGTTGCGGGCGTCGAAATGTTTGATGGCCGGTTTCGCGCCCATCGCCTTGGCTACAACCTGCGCCAGTTCCGCGACCGAATAGGCCTTGTCCGCGCCGACGTTGAATATCTGATTGTAACAAGCTGGTCGCGCGATGCTCGCGGCAATCACCGGAGCGACGTCGTCAATGTAACTGAACGCGCGAGTTTGCTTGCCGTCGCCGAAAATCGTCATCGGCTGGCCCCGCATGATCTGGTTCATGAAAATGCCGATGACGTTGCGGTAACGGTCGCCCAGGTTTTGGTTTTCGCCGTAAACGTTGTGCGGCCGGAAGATAACGTGGTTCAGGCCAAACATTTCGTGCGCCTCGCGGAGATCAAGTTCGACTGCGTATTTGGCGATGCCGTAGGGATCTTCCGGTTGCGGCACGAGTTCCTCGGACATCGGGAGTTGATTGCGGCCATAAACCGCGATGGACGACGTGAACACAAAACATTTCACGTCATGGTTCACGGCGGCGTTGATGAGGTTGACGCTGCCGAGCAGGTTGTTCGTGTAATTGAAATGCTTGATAAAATGGCTCAGGCCCTCGGCGGCGTAGGCGGCGAGGTGGAAGACATATTCAAACCGGTGTTCGGCAAACAGTTGTTGGATCAGCTTCGTGTCCGTCACCGAGCCTTCGACGAACTGCGCGCCCGGCGGCACATGATCGCGAAACCCGCCGCTTAAATCGTCCAGCCCCACCACTTGATGACCCTGGTCGAGCAAGCGCCGGCAAACGTGCGAACCAATGAAACCTGCGGCTCCGGTGACCAAAACTTGTGAACTCATGCCGAGAGTTTAATCCGCGCATTGGATGGCGGCGAGATTTTTTCAGGTTGCGCCGAGGCGACCTTGACACTCATCGTTTTACGATTCAGCATGATTGAAATTTATCGAAGCCATTCAATTTAACGGCAACGCAAACTTACTCGCATGAATCCGCACACAGGACTTACCGGAGCGGCAAGAAAACTTGTCCGGAAGCTGGGCTACGATATTGTCCATCATCAGGATTTGGGAAATCTATTGAAATATCTTAAGATTGAGTTGCTCATTGACGTGGGCGCCAACATCGGTCAGGCGCATGACAAGTTCCGGCTTGCCGGTTTTCACGGGCCGGTTGTCAGTTTTGAACCGCATCCGGACTGTTTCAAGCAATTAAAAAACCGCCCCGACAAATTCGGGAACTGGTCGCGGCTGAACGTTGCCGTTGGCGCGGAAGACGCCGAACGGCCGCTTTATTTCGGCGCGAGCACCGACCAGACCTCGCTTCTCACCGGCGTAAACGACCCTCGCAAAGGTTCCCTTTCCGTCCGCGTGCGTTCGCTAAAAAGTTTGTGGAGCGAACTCGGATTTGTCCGCTACAAAAACATTTTCCTGAAGACCGACGCCGAGGGTTTTGATTTCCAAATCCTGCAAGGCGCAAAGGAACATTTCGACCAAATCGTCGGCGGCATGATCGAATCGCGTCCCGTGCCGGAATATGATTCCGAGCCTCCGATGATCAACGTTTTGAATTTTTTGTCGGCAAACGGGTTCGAAGTCTGCCGGATGGATGCCGATACAATTGTTCCGCAAACTGGAATCTGCACAGGTTATAACGTCACTTTTTGCAAACGAAGCTTTCTAGTGAAGCGTCGTTAGCCCGAAGCCTTGGTTTCCCGTTTGAAAGAGTGATTTTGGGGTGAAGTTTTTCAGAAGCAGTTTCCACCATGACAAGCTGGTCTGGCTTGGGCCAGCATTGAGGTGCGTGGCAGTAAATGTGCCGGGGTGCTTGCCAAGGATTCGGGCGTTGGAATGAAGCGAAGCCGCCGCCTTGACAGGCGACCGGGCGCAACCCAGAATATATTTTCCGTTTTTGAGCCGACCGCCAGACTTATTTATGAAAGTAGCCAAACCGAAAACCGCGCCCGCGCCCCGCAGATTTTTTCCCGCGCCGATGCTGCTGGCCATTGTCCTGACTCTGCTGTTCTGGCGGAGCTTTTTGCCCGGCTACGTCCATTTTTCAAATGACGGACCACTGGGACAGCAAATGAGCGCCTGGTCGCGCCTGCCGCAGGCCTTCTTCGGTTCGTGGAGTGATTTGAATGACATCGGCGGCAACACGGGCTCATATCCGTTGGGCTTGGGCGCGCTGATTCGTTGGCTGCTGGGACCGGTCGGCTACGCAAAGTTTCTGGCGCCCATCGCGCTGTTTATCTTGGGACTCGGCGCGTGGACCTTTTTTCGGCGATTGAAACTCTCGCCGCTGGCGGCCACCTTGGGCGCGCTGGCTGCGACTCTGAATTCCCGCTTTTTCGGGACGGCTTGTTGGGGTGTGGCTCCGCAGCAAATCGCCATCGGCATGGATTTTTTTGCGCTGGCTTTGGTGGTTTCCAACACTCCGGAAACCCCGGCGCGTATCCGCTGGACGAGACTGGCCCTGGCCGGGCTGGCCGTCGGCATCAACGTGATGGAAGCGTCCGACATCGGCGCGATTTTCAGTTTATTCATCGCCATTTTTGTTTTCTTCAGGAGTGTCGCCGGTGAAAATGGTTCTGCTTGGGGCAAAGCAGGGCGAGGCATTGGGCATGTGGCGATGATTGCGCTGTTCGCCGGTTTTATCGCCTTCCAAACCGTCGTGTCGCTGGTCGGCACTCAAATCGAGGGGGTGGTTGGCACCGGGCAGGATACGGAAAGCAAGGCGCGCAATTGGAACTTTGCCACGGAATGGAGTTATCCCAAAATTGAAACGCTCGGTTTGTTTGTGCCCGGCGTGTTTGGTTACAAATATGACACGCCCAATGACATGATGGAATTCCTTCAGAACAGCTACCAAGGCGGTGTTTATTGGGGATTGGTGGGATGTGATCTGTCATGGGACAGCTATTTTGCGAACGGGGAAAAGGGAACGCCGGGGCAGGGCATTCTCCGTTTTGCCGGCGAGCAGGATTACGCCGGCATCCTGGTGGTGTTGGTGGCGCTTTGGACCATCGCACAGTTGTTGCGGCGCCAAAATTCGGTCTTTGCCGGAACCCAGCGGCGGTTCATTTGGTTTTGGGCAGTGGTGCTGACGGTCTCGCTGTTGCTGGCTTGGGGACGGTTCGCGCCCTTCTACAAATTTTTGTATATGCTGCCGTATTTCTCCACGATTCGAAACCCGGAAAAGTTCGTTCTCGTCTTTTCCTGGGCGATTGTGATCCTGTTCGCTTACGGCGTCCATGCCTTGAACCGGCGTTATTTGGAAACGCCGGCGACCGGTTCCACTTCACTGTCAGCACAACTTAAGAATTGGTGGGCAAAGACCAGCGGGTTCGATCGAAACTGGACCCGGGGTTGCCTTCTGGCTTTCGTAATCAGCGTGGTCGCGTGGCTGGTTTACTCCGCGGAAAAGCCGGTTCTGGTCCGTTACTTGCAAATGGCGGGATTTCCTGATGAAGAAACTGCAAAACAAATGGCTGCGTTCAGCGTCGGGCAGGTCAGTTGGTTTATCGTCTTGTTTGCGCTGGCCATCGGACTTTGCCTGCTCGTGCTCGCGGGCGTCTTTGCCGGGAAACGCGCCCGGCTCGGCGGCGTTCTGCTCGGCGCGTTCCTGGTGGCGGATTTGGGACGGGCGGATTTGCCCTATATCACCCACTTGGACTACAAACAAAAATACGCGAGCAATCCCATTATTGATCTCCTGCGCGACAAACCCTACGAACACCGCGTCGCCGGCCTGCCGTTTCATGCGCCGCAACAATTTGCGTTGTTCGAGGAGCTTTATCGCATTGAGTGGATGCAGCATCACTTCCCGTATTACAACATCGAATCACTGGACGTTGTCCAGCGACCGCGCTTGCCGGCGGATATGGAGGCTTACGAAAGGGCGCTCGCGTCTGACGGAACGCTGGACTCGGTTTATCTCATTGCGCGCCATTGGCAGTTGACCAACACCCGTTACCTCCTCGGCCCGGCCGGTTTTCTCGATGTGCTGAACGAACAACTTGACCCGCTCCAACACCGTTTCCGGATCATCCAACGATTTAACGTCACCCTTAAACCCGGCGTCGAACAATATACCAAGCCTGAAGAGTTGACCGCCGTTCCCACCGACAACGGCCCTTACGCGCTCTTTGACTTCACCGGCGCCCTGCCCCGCGCCAAATTGTATTCCTACTGGCAAATCAGCACCAACGACACCGCCACGCTGCAAACCCTCGCCAGCACGAATTTCGACGCGTGGCAGACCGTTTTGGTTTCCACACCGCTGCCAGCCGCGCCCGCCGCAAACGCCACCAATGAAAATCCCGGAACGGTCGAATACACAAGCTACGCGACGAAGGACACCAAGCTCAACGTCGAAGCCAACGCATCATCGGTGCTCCTGCTCAATGACAAGTTCGATCCGCACTGGCGCGTGCTCGTGGACGGCAAGCCGGCGGAACTGTTGCGCTGCAACTTCATCATGCGTGGTGTCTATCTGGCGCCCGGGGCGCACACGGTGGAATTCAGCTTCAGCGTGCCACATAAGCCGCTTTACGTCACATTGACGGCCATGGGTGCCGGCCTCCTCTTGTGCGGCTTCTTGATTTTCTCAACGCGCTGCAATGCCAGGCCGGCGGCCCAGCCGTAAATGTTTTTAATGCCAGGTTCGGCGCAAAATTCTGACAAATGGAAATTAAAATGGGCCATCAGGACACCTACTGTCACAACGAAGCCTACGCGGAGTTTCTCGCCAACTGGGATGCGAATTTTTACGCCAAATACGCCGACACACTCCGTCCCGCGCGGCCCGGTGCGCGCGCGCTGGACGTCGGCTGCGGCGCCGGACAAGTCGTTGACCTGCTCACCAAAGCGGGCTTCGAAGCGTGGGGCGTGGATGTTTCTGAACCAAACATTGTGCGCGCGCGGCGCTTCAGCGAGCGCTGCCAATTCTACGACGGCAGACGGCTGCCGTTTCCCGATCAGCACTTCGCCAGCGTCGGCGCGTTGAACGTGCTCGAACATGTCGAGGAGCCGGAGGCGTTCATCACTGAACTTGTGCGCGTCACGGAGCCGGGCGGTCGTGTGGTGATTTCCAGCCCGAATTTTTTCCGCGTCTTCGGTTTTCGCGACTATCATCCGCACATGCGCGGGTTTGGGAACAAATGGCGGAACTGGCGCCGGCTTTCCGAGAAACGCCGCCAGACTGCCAGCGCACCGGCGCAAGTGCGCTTTGATCGCATGACGCCCATCGTGAAAGAACCGTTCACGCCGGACGACGACGCCATTGTCGCCACAAACGCGGTGGAGATGGAATTTTTTCTGACGCGCAACGGGTGCGAAGTGGAACGCGTCGAATGCACCGATCGCTACGTGGCCGCGCCCGTGGATTTTCTGTTGAATCTCGGGCCGTGGCGCTATCTGATGCTCAATTCATTTGTGGTGGCGCGGAAACGGTAGTTACAAGCCGGTCGGATGGTCGAGAAATTCCCACGGCACTTTGAATTTTTTGGAAAGATGTGACGCCAGCGCCCTCACGCCGAACGTCTCCGTGGCGTAATGGCCGCCGTAAAGCACGTTGACGCCCAATTCCTCCGCCAAGGCATAAGTCCAGTGCGGGCCTTCGCCGGTGAGGAATGTGTCCACGCCCTCTTCAGCAGCTTGCTTCAGGTCGCCCCCCGCACCGCCGGTCACAACACCGATGTTCCGGCAAATTCCAGGTCCGCCCGGAATCACCCGTGGCTTCGTCCCCGTCGCGTGTGTCAATCGTCTGGCCAGATCCGCAAGCGGAATTTCCTGGCGCGCCTGAAATCCAATGAACCGGCCATGACTGAAGAAAAATGGCTTCAGCTTTTTTAAGCCGACTGCGGCACATAGCTGCGCGTTGTTGCCGAGCCGGGGATGCGCATCCAACGGCAGATGCGAGCTGTAAACCGCCAGATTGTTTTCAACGACCAACTGGAGCAGTTCGTATTTTTTGCCCGTCCACGGATGCGGCGGCGACCAGAATAATCCGTGATGGACGATCATCAGGTCCGCCCGGACCGCGATGGCGAGTTTCACCGTGGCGAGGCTTGCGTCCACCGCCGCGGCAATGCGCGTGACATCGCCGCGATTTTCCACCTGCAACCCGTTAACGGCACCCTCATAGTCCTAGACTTCGTTTGTGCGCAAAATCCGGTCACAATAGTTTGTGATGGCGGTAAGCAACAGTTTCGGCATAACGTGATAAAAGCAAAACCTGGCGCGGGTGCAAAGCGTGAAAGCGCGTTACTCCCTCACAAAACCATGAATGATTTGTGAATCACTCGGCCAACAACGAAGAAAAACTGTGTAATTTTCGAAAAGCCCCTTTAACTTTCTCTTCAGGTCATTTCCAAGCGATTTGCGTTCAATCCCGGCCTTGCGTCTTTGGCCTTTCATGCCATATAAAAACCCCATGCGCCTGAACATTTTCTGTTTGATCGTCGTCCTCGACAGTTGCTTTTCAACTTTCCCCGTGTTCGGCAATGACGAAGTTTGCGTTGCCTGCGACAAAAAAGTCGTCATCAGCGGCGAGTTCAGCCACCGGCGGGCGGGGGGAGTGACAACGATTGAAGGCGTGACGTCGCGGGGCGAGGAGGCGTTCCGCGAGGAAATTTATGGGACGAACTTCAACCTGTCGGTGTCCGCGCTGCCCGCTGGCAAATACGAAGTGGTCATCGGCCTGGTGGAGGTTGATTTCACCAACGCCGGCCAGCGCCTGTTCGACATCGCCTGTGGCGACCAGTTGCTCGCTGGCAATCTCGATATTTTTGCCGCCGCCGGCGGCGCGGGAAAAGTTCTGCTGCTCACCAACCAGGTTGACCACGCGGATGACGCGGTGCGCGGGCCGCTCACCTTCGCGTTCACGGGCCACACCGGTCCGGCCAAGTTGAACTCGTTTGAACTCAAGGATGATTCGGGACAATCGCTCATTTACGTGCGTGCGGCGGACATGATCAACGTTGAGGACAGCACTGCGCTGAAACAGCCGGTCGTCGAGGGACCGGAAATCTGGAAGGACGCGGCACAGCCGATGGATGCCCGCGTCAAGGACCTCGTTCGCCGGATGTCGCTCGCGGAAAAAGTCCAGCAGATGCGCAACGCCGCCCCGGCGATTCCACGACTGGGTGTTCCCGCCTACAATTACTGGAATGAATGTCTGCACGGCGTCGCGCGCGCCGGTGTGGCGACCGTTTTTCCCCAAGCCATCGGCATGGCGGCCACCTGGGACACACCGTTGATTCATCAGGAGGCGGATTTCATTGCCACCGAAGCGCGCGCCAGGAACAATCGTTACCGTGAGCAGCATCATGGCGACAGTACCCAGTATCAAGGCCTCACGTTCTGGACGCCGAACATCAATATCTTTCGCGACCCGCGCTGGGGCCGCGGCCAGGAAACCTACGGCGAAGACCCATTTCTCACCGCGCGGCTCGGGGTGGCTTTCATCCGCGGATTGCAGGGAGACGATCCGAAATACATCAAGGCCATGGCCTGCGCCAAACATTATGCCGTGCATAGCGGCCCGGAACCCGAGCGCCATCGTTTCGACGCCGAGCCGCTGGAACGGGATTTTTACGAAACCTACCTGCCGCAGTTCGAGGCTGCGGTGCGCGAAGGCCACGTCGGCGCGGTCATGGGCGCCTACAATTCCGTTTATGGCCAACCCGCCTGTGCGAACCCGCTTTTGCTTACCGAACTGCTGCGCAACCAATGGGGTTTTGGCGGCCACGTCGTTTCGGATTGCGGCGCGATTTACGACATCTATGGCAATCACCGGTTTGCCAGCACCCCGGAGGAAGCCGCGGCGGATGCGGTGAAGGCGGGTGACGACCTTTGCTGCGGCACGGATTACAACAGCCTGACGCGCGCGGTAACAGAGGGGCTGATTTCCGAGGCGGAAATAGACGCCGCGCTCAGTCACGTGCTCAAGGCGCGCTTCCAGCTCGGGTTGTTTGATCCGCCGTCCATGGTGCCTTACGCCCAGATTCCATTTTCGGAAAATAATTCTCCCGAACACGAGGCGCTGGCGCTCAAAGTCGCGCGCGAATCCATGGTCCTGTTGAAAAATGACGGATTATTGCCGCTCGACCGCGCGAAAATAAAACGCCTCGCCGTCATCGGCGCGAACGCCGATTCCGTGCCGATGCTGCTCGGCAACTACAACGGCCAGCCGTCGGACCCGGTGACAATTCTGGATGGCATCCGGCGCGCCGCGGGCGCGAACATTGAAATCATCTACGAACCGGGTTGCCCGCTCGCATTGAGCAATGATTCCACCGGCGAAGCCAATGCCGAAGAATGGGCGAAAGCCGTCGAAGCCGCGTGGTCGGCGGACGTGGTAGTCTATGTCGGTGGCATCAATTCGCGGCTCGAAGGTGAGGAGATGCGCGTGAGATACGACGGGTTCAACGGCGGCGACCGCACGCGCATTGAATTGCCGCCCGTGCAGGAGAATCTGCTGAAGATGTTGAAGGCGACCGGCAAGCCGATTGTCTTCGTCAATTGCAGCGGCAGCGCCATGGCCGTTCCATGGGAAGCCGCCAACCTGCCGGCTATTTTGCAGGCGTGGTATCCGGGGGAACAGGGCGGACGCGCCGTGGCTGAAGTGCTTTTCGGCGACGTGAATCCCGGCGGGCGTTTGCCGGTCACTTTTTACCGTTCCACCGACGACCTGCCGGTGTTTGACGATTACGCGATGAGCAATCGCACGTATCGTTACTTCAACGGCCAGCCTCTGTTCGCCTTCGGTCACGGCCTGAGCTACACAAAATTTGATTACAGCAACCCCGGCATTGACGAACCGTTTTACAGTCCCGGCGGCACGGTGAAACTTTCGTTTACCCTGAAAAATACCGGCGCGAGCGTCGGCGACGAGGTGGCGCAGGTGTACTTCCGGCACGTGAATTCCGCCTTGCCGCAACCGAAGCTCGCGCTCTGCGGCTTTGTGCGCGTCCATTTGGAGCAACGTCAGCGGGTTAACGTCACCGTAAACATCCCGGTGGAACGGTTCCGTTACTGGGACACGGACAAAAAACAATACGCCGTTGAACCGGGCGACTATGAACTCATGATCGGCGCGGCGTCGGACGACATTCGCCTGCGCGTGCTGTTGAAAATCGTTGCCGAATAATTCCACACTTTTTACGCCGGGGAAGCTGCATAACCCATGAAACAAGTGAAGATATGAAAACGCCCTTTTCCTGCCGCCACCTCATTAAGCAAAGCACGCTGGGATAAAACCGTGAGACTTCCTGAAAATTCATGATACGCAAAACCAAGTTGATCTTCCTTGCCGGATGCCTCGTCGCGTTCCATTGCGCCGCGCAGAACCCTCCGGGAGCAACAACCGTTAATTCAGCTGCCCTTGGCAGATCGGCCGGCCCGGTTCCGTTGCCGGAAGAATCATTGGTCCTTTGGTATCGGCAGCCGGCGAAAAATCCCATGAACGAGGCTCTGCCCATCGGCAATGGGCGGATGGGCGCTTTGATTTTTGGCGTGCCGCAACAGGAGCGCATCTGCATCAACGAAGACAGTCTCTGGACCGGCAACGAAAACCCCTCCGGCAACTACAACACCATGGGCGCCTACCAGTGTCTGGGAAACCTGTTCATCAACCTGCCAGGACACGAAAACCCCGCGGATTACCGGCGCGACCTCGACATCGGCAATGCACTGGCACACGTCAGCTACCAGTCGGGCGGCACGAATTACCGCCGGGAATTTTTTTGCAGTCATCCCGACGGTGTGCTGGTCGTGCGGTTCACCGCCGATCAGCCCGGCAGTTACACCGGCAGCATTGAATTGCGCGACGGCCACGCCGCGCAAACCGTCACCGGGAAAAATCGCTTGTCTTTTGCCGGTGCGCTCACCAACGGGCTGAAATACGAGGCTCAATTGATCGCGCTCCCGGATGGGGGGTCGTTGCAAAACAACGGTGCGACCCTTGAATTCAAAAATTGCGACGGCCTGACGCTCATCGTCGCGGCGGGCACGGACTACGCCATGGATTATTCAGCGAAGTATCGCGGCGAAGACCCGCACGCGCGGGCGACGAAACAGGTCGAAAAGGCCGGCGTAAAAAAATACGACGACCTCAAGGCCGCACACGAAAAGGATTTTCATTCACTGTTGGACCGCGTCGCGCTTGACCTCGGCAAATCCTCCGCCGCGCAGCGCGCGTTGCCGACCGACCAGCGCAAACTCGAAGCGTTCAAGACCGTTGATCCCGAGCTGGAGGCGCTGCTTTTCCAATACGGCCGTTACCTGCTCATCTCCTGTTCGCGGCCCGGCGGTTTGCCGGCGAATTTGCAAGGCCTCTGGAACGACAGCGACCAGCCACCGTGGCATTCGGATTATCACGCCAACATCAACGTGGAGATGAATTACTGGCCGGCTGAAGTGGCTAACCTGTCCGTATGCCATCAGCCGTTCTTCGACCTCGTCCTGAGCCAGCTTCCGGCCTGGCGCAAGGCCACCGACGCTTCGCCTGAATTAAAAACGCCTTCCGGCGACATGACCGCGCGCGGCTGGGCCATTCGCACCTCGCACAATATTTACGGCGGCATGGGCTGGAAATGGGACAAAACGGCCAATGCCTGGTATTGTCATGGATTTTGGGAACACTACGCCTTCACTGGCGACAAGCAGTTTTTGCAGCGGGTCGCCTATCCGGTGATGAAGGAAACCTGTGAATTTTGGGCGGATCATCTCAAAACCTTGCCCGACGGCAAACTGGTCGTGCCCAACGGCTGGTCGCCCGAACACGGCCCGGTGCTGGACGGCGTGAGTTACAACCAGGAAATTGTCTGGGACCTGTTCAACAACACGGTCGCCGCGGCGGACGCGCTCGGCGCGGACAAGGCCTTTCGCGATAAAATCGCCGCCGTGCGGGACAAGCTGGTCGCGCCGGGAATCGGTGGGTGGGGCCAGTTGCTCGAATGGATGACCGAATTGCATGACCCGAAATATCCGGAACTCGACACGCCCAATGACCATCACCGCCACACGTCGCATCTGTTTGCGGTTTATCCCGGAAACCAGATCAGCATCGTCAAAACGCCCAAACTGGCGGCGGCGGCAAAGGTCTCGCTCGACGCGCGCGGCATTGATCCAGGCAGCGACGTGCGCGAATGGTCATTCGCCTGGCGCACCGCCCTTTACGCACGATTGCACGACGCAGAGAACGCACACTCGATGCTCCAGCAATTATTTTCCACGCGCAACACCTGCCCAAACCTTTTCGGTCTGCACCCGCCCATGCAGATGGACGGTAACTTCGGCATCACCGCCGGCATGGCGGAAATGCTGCTGCAATCCCACGAAGACGAAATCAATCTGTTGCCCGCCCTGCCGAAAGCGTGGCCCGACGGCAGCGTGAAGGGGCTGCGCGCCCGTGGCGGTTTCGAGGTGGACATCACTTGGAAGGACGGGAAATTGGTTTCCGCCACCGTGCATTCGCTGCTCGGCAATCCCTGCCGGCTGCGCTACGGCAACATGACGCGCGAGATCAACCTCAAAAAGGGCAAAACGTTTCAGTGGGTTTCCCTGTCCGACACCATCAAAAAAACTTCCGCAACACTCCCCCCAGCCGCTTGATGCCTTCGCGAATATTTTCCTCGCTCGCGTTGCCAAAACTGATGCGCATTTCGTAATCCGGTTTACGCCGCGTGGGATCGTCCGCATAGCACAGTCCGCCGGGCACGTAGAGCACATCGTTTTTTAGCGCAGTCTGAAAAACCTTTGATTTCACGCCCGTTGAAACATTGTTCGGCAGACGCGCCCAGAAATAAAGTCCGCCTGCCGGTTCCCACCATTCGACAGCTGACGGGAAATGCCTTTCCAGCGCCAGCTTCATCACGCGCGCCTTGTGCGCGTAACGCTTTTGCAGCCGCGCGACCTGTTTCTCGTGAGCTCCCGACGCCAGTACGCGGGCGAAAAGTTGTTGCAACAAATTCGCCGTGCCAAAATCGTGATTGCCCTTGATATGCCGCGTCGTCGTGAACAGCGGTTCCGGCAGGATGCCATAACCCACACGCGCGCCGGTCGCGAACGGCTTGGTGAAAGTGCCGGCGTAAATCACACGTCCCGCCGCGCCGGGAACTGCGAGCGCCGATGGCACGTCCCTGCCGCTGAATCGCAATTCGCGATATGCCGCGTCTTCGAGCAGATAAATTGGATGTCCCGCTGCGCGCTCAAACTGCTTCAGCAATTTCAGAATGCCGCGCTTTTTCTCAAAGCTTGTCGTGACGCCGGTCGGGTTTTGGAAATAGCTGACGAGGTAAAACATTTTGACCCGGCGCAACTCGCCGGAGCGTTTGAGCGATGTCAGGACTTTTTCGAGATGCGCCAAATGCAGCCCGTCGCGTTCAAGGCGGACGCCACGCGCGCGGAGACCCCGGCTTTGGAGGATGCTGAGATAAACGAAATACGTCGGGTCTTCGACGAGCACGATGTCGCCGTCGTCGCACAACGCCTCGGCGGTCATGTAAAGCAGTTGCTGCGAACCGCTGGTGATGAGCAACCGTTCAGGCGAATATATTTTTCCGCCCTCGTCCTTCGTTCTCGTCCTCGATTTGATTCTGAGGACGTGGGACGAGGACAAAGAAGAGGCAACGGCTTGAAAATCAAGTTTCTGCAAATGCTCCACTGTCAGTCTGCGCAGCGCCGGGTCACCGGCGGTTGAACCGTACTGCAACGCGGGCCGGCCGGTTTTGGGCGAACGCAGGATTTGATTCAGCGCGGCGCGTGTTTCAGCGACGGGCAACGAGGGATTGTCGGTGAAGCCGGCGGCGAGCGAAATGAGCCTTGGCCGCGAAAGTGCCGCCTGCATGAGCCACGAGATGGGCGGCTCGGGGGTGCGTTGGCCCATTTTGGACAGCGCATTGGTTTTCATCGAAAAAGGTATTCAACACTGAACATTAAACATCGAACGCCCAACGTCGAGTTCATTCGATGTTCGGTGTTGGATGTTCGATGTTTTCCGGTCACTTCGCGCCGAAGACGCTGTCGAGGATGACTTCCTTGGTTTTCCAGATGAGCGCCATGGTCATGGCCAGGGGCAGCAGCGCGAAAAACGTCAACGCCCAAAAGCCGAGCCGGTTCACCCAGTCGGAGAAGTTGCCGAGCGCCAGTTGCCACCGCGCCGAGTGCAGGAAAACAACGAACGCCACGCCAAGAAACAGAAGGCCGACGAGCAACCAGCGGTTGAGGGCGGTGAAAAGGAGCGTTTCGTGCCGGAGCGTTTCGTCCGGCAACATCGCGCCGAGCTGTTTGAGGACGACATTCAGGTTGAACAAGAAAAGCAGCGCCGACAAAACCAGCACAAACACCGCCGCGTTGAAGAACGGTTGGTCCGGCATTTTATCCTGCCAGTAAAGAAACGGGCAGAGGCCGAAGTTGACGAGGCCAAGCAGTTTCGCACGGTCGAGGGCGTTGCGCCAGGGACGTTCCTGTTTTTGAAAGTCGCTCATCTGCCAGAGGCCGTAGAGCAGCAAACCGGTGCCGGCCAGCGCCGGGACCAGGCCCAGCGGTTTGAGCCACTCCGCTTTTGCAGTTTCCGCGCAAATGACCAGCGACGCGGGCAGTCCCCAAAACAGCGCGGATAGACCGCGGACGAGTCGTCCGAGTGAGCGGAGCAATTCGGCGTTGGGCGCAGCGTTATCCATTAAAGCGAAAATTGAGGATAGAGGATGGAGAATGGCATTTGCAAGCGGACGTGTTTCCATTCTCGACCCTCCCTCTTCCATTCTCGTTTTCAAAAGCTCAAATACGTGTAGGCCTTCAGCCCGCGTTCGTAATCATCCAGCAGGCGCATGGCTTCGGACGGCTTCATACGGTCGGATTTGATGGCCTCGTCCATTTGCGCTTTCATTTGCCGTTTTAATTCGTTTTCGTCGTATTGCACGGCCGCGAGCGACTGGATGATGGTGTTGCCTTCGATGATTTCCTCGATGTAATAGCCGGTCGGTTCGTCGGGTTCGAGAAAGACATGAACCTCGTTGACGCGGCCGAACAGGTTGTGCAGGTCACCCATGATGTCCTGATAGGCACCCATCAGGAAAAACCCGAGGTAATACGGTTCCGGCTGGCCGTTGCCGTTGGTGTTGAGCTTGTGCAGCGGCAGCGTGTCGCGTACATCGCGCAGGTCAATGAACTTGCTGACCTGGCCGTCCGAATCGCAGGTGATGTCCACGAGTGTGCCTTCGCGCGTGGGACGCTCGTTGAGACGGGCAATCGGCATGATGGGAAACAACTGGTCGAGCGCCCAGTGGTCGAGCAGCGATTGAAAGACGGAAAAGTTGCAGAGATATTGATCGCTGAGGCTGTCCTCGAGCTTGCGGATTTCCTCCGGCACGTAGGCATGGCCTTTGTAGTGTTCGACCACCGCACGGCTGATCTGCCAGTAAAGATCCTCAATCTTCGCCTTGTCGGGCAAATCCAGCACGCCGAGCGTGAACATGTGCTGTGCATCCTCGCGGCGTTCGAGCGCGTCGTGATAAGCTTCGAGCTTGTTAAGTTTGGCGAGATGTTTCCGGATGTCGAGCAGCTCATTGACGAGCGGATGCTCTTTTTCGCCGAATTTCAAAAATTCGCCGGGCCGGATTTTTTCAATCGCGCCGAACACCTCGACAATCAACACGCTGTGATGCGCGACGATGGCGCGTCCGCTTTCGCTGATGATGTCCGGGTGGGGAACGTTTTCGGCGTTGCACACGTCGGCGATGTAATAGACCACGTCGTTGGTGTATTCCTGCAGCGTGTAGTTCGTCGAACTGTCAAACGCCGACCGGCTGCCGTCGTAATCCACGCCCAGCCCGCCGCCGACATCGAGGTAGGAAATGGGGAACCCCATTTTGTGCAACTTCGCATAAAGCCGGGCGGCTTCCTGCACCGCTTTTTTGACCGTGAGAATGTCCGGCACCTGCGAACCAACGTGGAAATGCAGCAGCTTGAAACAATGGCCGAGGTTTTCCGCCTTCAACATCTCCGTCGCCTCCAGCAATTCGGCCGTGCTCAGGCCGAACTTCGCGTTTTCGCCGCCGCTGCTGGCCCAGCGCCCCGCACCCCGGCTCACCAACCGCGCGCGGATGCCGAGCAACGGTTCAACATTAAGCTGTTTGGAGATCAAAATGATTTGTCGCAACTCCTCCAGTTTCTCAACGACCAGGATGACCGTTTTGCCCAGCTTGATGCCGAGCATGGCCATCTTGATGAACTCCGCGTCCTTGTAACCATTGCAAATAATCAGGCTGCCGATTTGATTTTGCAGCGCCAAACCGGCGAGCAGTTCCGGTTTGCTGCCGACTTCAAGGCCGAAATCGAACGGCTTGCCCGCGTCGAGAATTTCCTCCACGACCTCGCGGAGTTGGTTGACCTTGATCGGGAACACACCGCGATAACGGCCCCGGTAACCGTATTCCGCAATCGCATTGCGAAAGGACTGGTTCAACGACTCGACCCGGTGGCGCAAAATGTCCTGGAACCGGATGAGCAGCGGAAACTTCAACCCGCGCGCCTTGGCTTCCTCGATCACGTCGGTCAAATCCACCGCCACGCCGGCGTCCTGCAACGGGCGCGCCACGACGTGCCCCTCGTCGTTGATGTCGTAGTACTTCGCGCCCCAGCGATGAATGTTGTAAAGGTTGCGCGCCGCTTCAATGTCCCACGGCCGCGCCGCCCCGGTTGAATTGCTCATCTCATGTGTCCAATCGAGCGAACTATAAAATCCCCGGCGCAGAAATCAACAGGCAGAATGAAAAATCTTCGTGACGCTCAGCCGGACAAAAGTTCAATACGCCGCTTTACAGGTTCGCACGCGCGGACTAAAGTCGTTTCATGGCTGCTGAATATGATACAACCGAATTTGTGGACACCGATTTTCAAACCCAGAAATCGCCTTACGGAAACCCCGCGCCCGCCGGCGACCCGCTCCGCGCGCCCACGCGCGAGGAAGTGGACCGCAAGGTGGTCGAGGCGCAGCAAAAGCTCGCCGAACTCAAACGCGCGCAGGAGGGATTGGAGCGCGAACGCGCCGCGCTCGAGGAATTGCGCCGCCGCCAGAATGAATTTCAAACTGGCCGGCAGGAAATGGTCCACAGCCTCACGCGCGGCCTCGGCCTGCTCGAAGAGGCCGAGTTCAACGCGCGCCGCGACGCCGAGCAGATGGTCAAAACCGTTGCCGATTTCCGCGACGCCCTCGACAAGCTCCAAGGCATCCACGACGAAACCTGGAACAAGGAAACTTTCAGCGTCGAACTCACGCGCGCGCTGACCACCATTGAAAACGCGCGCATGGAATGGAACGCCGCGCGGCTCAAGTTCCCCATCCTGTCCGGCGAGACACCGGCAAACCCGGAAACCGAAACCGTGCCGCCACCCACCGCGTCGCCATTGGCCAATGCCAGTTTCGGTGAGTTGTGCAAATGGGGGCTGGCCATGACGTGGCCGCTGGTGCTGGTGGCGTTGATGGCGGTCGGTGTGCTGGTGGCCATTTTGTTGCGCCACTGAAGCTTGAGGTCGTATGGCGTTTGCGAAGAAAAAGGCGAAAACAGTTGATCCGATTTCCGACCGCGCGCGCGCCTTGAACGACCAGATCGCCGCGCTCGAATCCGAAATCAAGCGACTCGACACGGAGCTTCAGCACACGCCGGTGCCACGGCTGCGTTCCACCGCCATTCCGCACGGCGCGACCATTGATCACACGCACGAACCCCCGCCGTCCCCGCCCGCGCAGGATCCGGTCTTTGAAGAGGTCAAACCGGTCCCGGCCAGCGACGAGACTGCCACACCCAACCAATTCAACGAACTCGGCGTCCGCAAATACGATCTGCCCGCGCTCATCCAACGCCTGCGCCAGCGATTCAGCCGGCCGACGGCTTCCAACCCGAGGCTCGTGACCTATCTGGCCGCCGGCGGGGTTCGCGGCCTGCGCCCGTTGCGTTACGAAAAGCGCGTGGCGAGGAACCGTTTCATCGCGTTCGCTATTTTTCTGTTTGTGGTGCTGCTCGGCACCATCCTCGTCTATCTGCGCAATCACTAACTGCACACGTCCATGAATAATCAATTCTTCCAACTGTCCATCCACACACGCGACGGCCAATTCGTCGCACGCTATTCCGCCAAAGGATTGGCTGAACTGAAATTCCCCAAGGTAGGGTCGGCGCGCTGCGCCGTTGGCCGTAGGAGACGAGGTAACGAGTCTCAAATTTCTTCGATTTCCAGCAAATCAGTCAGAGGCTCCTCACGTCGTCTCCTACAGATACCAGCCCAAATTCTGCGCTCGCATCGCAAAACCGTGGCTGCGCTCAAAAACGCGCTAGCCGGACGTGCGACGAAAAATCTGCCGCCACTTGATTTGGATGGAACGGAATTTCAGAAACGCGTCTGGAGCGCACTGCGGAAGATTTCCACTGGCCGGACGAAAAGCTACGGCGAAATCGCGCGGCAAATCGGCAGGCCGAAAGCCGTTCGCGCGGTGGGCGGTGCGTGTGGCGCGAATCCGGTCCCGGTTTTTGTGCCGTGTCACCGCGTCCTCGCCGCGAACAAAAAACTGGGCGGTTTTTCCGGCGGATTGGATTGGAAACGCAGCCTGCTCGCGCGCGAAGGCGTCAAAATGTAGCACGGGCTTCTGGCATGTGGATTGGCTTTGCAGGCGAGAACGTTTGCGCTACCCGGCTGTCAACCGGATGATTTCGCGAAGTGTTGTGCGTGGACGGAATTTCACAAAGAGTTCGAGTTTTTTCACCAGCGGCTTGCGGCGGCGCATGTCGTCAAAACCCGGCGCACCTGTCGCGCCGAAGCCCGTGGACGAAACCGGATACGCCTTGTCATACGGCACGTTTTGAATTTTCGATTTCGAGCCGAGCGTTTTGACCACCAATCGCGCCAGTTCGAGGATTCTGATTTCTTCCGTGCCGCCGACGTTGAAAATTTCGCCACGCGCCTTCTGGCAATTTTGCAGACGCACCAACGCTTCCACCGCGTCGCCGACATGGCAAAAACACCGCGTCTGTTTGCCGTTGCCAAAAACTTTCAGCGGTTCGTTCTTTTTTGCAGCCCCGATGAATCGGGGCAGCACCATGCCGTAGCGCCCGGTCTGGCGCGGGCCGACGGTGTTGAACAGCCGCGCGATGATGACGGGCAGATTTTTTTCGCGCGCGTAGGCCAGCGCTAGGAATTCGTCGGTGAGTTTTGAGCACGCGTAGCTCCAGCGCGATTGTCCCGGCGGGCCGATGAGCAAATCGTCGTCCTCGCCGAACGCAGGCTTCGCGCTTTTGCCATAAACCTCCGAGGTCGAGGTCAGCAGGAGCGGTGTGCGGTTCGCGGCGGCGGCGCGCAGCAAAATATGTGTTTCGTGAAAGCTCGCCTCCAAAACGTGCAGCGCCGATTTGACGACGAGTTCAACGCCCACGGTCGCAGCCAGATGAAAAATAAATTCCGCATGCGCGGCCAGTTTTGGCAATTCTTTACACGCGGAAATTTTGGATATGACGATTCGCAACCGCGGATTTGATTTCACCGTCGCAAGATTTTCCAGCCTGCCGGTTGAGAGATCGTCAATGACGACGACGCGCCTGCCGTCCGCCAGCAAACGCTCGACGAGGTGCGAACCGATGAAGCCCGCGCCGCCCGTTACCAGAATGTGTTTCATTCGTTAAATCGTTGAATTGTTAAATCGTTGAACCGGTGTCACGATTTAACGGTTCAACCGTTCAACGATTCAACGGCAAAGTTTCATTTAAGCGCGTCCGCGATCGCTTCCGCCAGTTTCTGCCGGAACTCCGGGGATTCAATCAATTTCGCCTCGTCCGGATTGGACAGGTACCCGCCTTCGATGAGGACGGCGGGGCAGTTCTGGCCGTCGAGCACGCCGATGAACCGCGCACGTTGCACGCCGCGGTCCTCCAAGTCGGTGGCCCGCAGCAAGGCCGCGTGCAGGCGGACGGCAAGTTGCAGATTTTCCGCGTCGTGGCCGTTGTTGGGATAATGGTCTGACCAGAAATCGTTGTAGCCGCGTATCAGCGACGAAGGCATTCCCATCGGCGTGAGGCAGTAAGTTTCCAGCCCGCGGGTCTCTTCTTCGCGATTGGCGGTCGAATTGAAATGCAGGCTGATGAACAAATCCGCGTGATGCGCGTCTGCGAATACGACGCGATCTGAATTGGCCACATACACATCATTGGTACGCGTCAGGAAAACTTGCCAACCATTCGTTTCGAGCAGCGGCTTGAGCTGCAACGCCCAGTCGAGCGTAAATTCCTTTTCGAACCGGCCGTCGAGGACACTGTGCGTGCCGGTATTCGACCCGCCATGGCCGGGGTCAATCACGATGACACGGTTTGTGCTGAACGTTAGCGGCGGGTCGCACAAAAGCGGTTCAAGATTTCTCTGCAAGTCGAGTTCGTGCAGGTAAATCTGATTGTCAATAAGTTGCGGTTCAAAGCCAAGATTGATTTCGATGCCGTTCCAGACCGCTTCGCGGCTGCCGATTTCCAAAACCATCACGCCGCTCGCCGAACCAATCGCGTACATGGCCACCGGCTGGCCGGACAGCAAATGCGGCGCGCCGATTTTATGTTCGCCGGCCCAGCGGTTAAGCGGGGCCCACGTTATCATCGGCGCGGGATGGACGGCGTTCATTGGCGGCGGCTTCGGGTGAACGACCGACGCGATGGGCTGGAACGTTTGCGGCATTTGCGCTTTTTGAAGTTCATTGGTCGCCGGCCAGTTGGGTGGCAGCGGCTCGTTGGGCGCGCGGCGTGGCGTGGTCGCGCAACCCGCCAAAAAAAGCGCCGCGATAAAAACGATTCCAGCCGGTTTTAACACACGGCCATTGTGCGGAAGGCAAAATCGGACTCAAGCTGTTTCGAGTTCAATCCTCCTCGTCGTCTTCGTTCTCGTAATCGAACCGTGGAATTCGAGGACAAGGACGAGAACGAGGGCGAGCGGGATGGGTTGCCCGTTTTGAACGGCTCGGTCATAATCCGTGCAGTGAAAATTCTCGTGGCCATCACCGGAGCCAGCGGCGCGCTTTACGCGCAGCGTCTGCTCGACAATCTCGACCCGTGCCGGCACGAACTGCATGTCGTGATGAGCCATTACGCGCAGCAAGTCATTGCCGGGGAACTGCCCGGCGGCCTGCGCCTGCCCGCCGGGGTCAAGACGCACAACCTCAAAAGCATGAACACGCCGTTTGCCAGCGGCTCAAATCCGCCGGACGCCATGGTCGTCATTCCCTGCACGATGGGCACGATGGGCCGCATCGCGCACGGTTACAGCGAGGACGTTTTGCTTCGCGCCGCCGACGTGGTGTTGAAGGAGCGGAAAAAATTGATTCTGGTTCCGCGCGAAACGCCGTTGAGTTTGGTTCACGTCAAGAACATGGAACTGCTGCTGCAAGCCGGAGCGACGATTCTGCCAGCGAACCCGGGGTTTTACTCGAACCCGAAAACCATTCAGGAAGTCGTGGACACCGTGGTTGCGCGCGTGCTGGATCATCTCGGCGTACCACAAAAGCTTGTAGCAAGATGGGCGGAAGAAAAGGAATGATATGAGGAAATATCGAACATCGAACATCAAACATCGAACGCCGAATGAAGTCGCGAGCGCGGCTTGGGTTTTGCATGACGGCGACGCTGGCAGCCGCAAGTATGATTTGGAAGAACGTCTGCTGGAATTTGCTTCGGCGGTGATTGATTTGTCGGAAAAGCTTCCTTCCTCGCGCGCAGGAAATCACATCGCCGGACAAATTCTGCGTTCTGGCACATCGCCTTACCCAAATCATGGCGAGGCTGAATCCGCCGAGTCGCGGGAGGATTTCATTCACAAATTAAAAGTCTGTCTGAAAGAATTGCGTGAAACCAGACGCTGGGCTCGGCTGATCCAACGCAGGGGCTGGGCGAAAGACGATCCAACGCTGCGTTTCACGTTGAGCGAGTCCGACGAACTCATTCGCATTTTTATGTCCAGCATCAAGACTGCCCAACAAAACGCCCTGGCACAAAAACGCCGACCAGAAAATTCAAACCGTTATCTTTCCGACGACGCCGGTTGAAATTCGATGTTCGGCGTTCAGCGTTCGATGTTCGATGTTCTCTTTCATAAAAAAATGGGCTTCGTTCGTCCGTTTCCCGCACACGGTTTTCGCGCTGCCGTTCGCGCTGGCGGCGATGATGGTGGCCGCGCGCGATAACCGCGGCTGGCCGGGCTGGCGCACTTTCGGACTGGTTCTCGCCGCGATGGTCTGCGCGCGGACGAGCGCGATGGCGTTCAATCGTATCGTTGATCGGAAATTCGACGCGCTGAATCCGCGCACGGCCAACCGTCATTTGCCGACCGGACAAATTTCGTTGGCGGGCGCCATCGCACTATGCGTTTTGTCAGCGGCAGGTCTCATTGCCGTCAGCGATTTTCTGAATCCGCTCTGCCTTTATCTCTCGCCGGTCGCACTCGCAGTGATTTGTTTTTATTCGTTCACAAAACGGTTCACGGATTACACGCACGTTTTCCTCGGATTTTCGCTGGCGTTGGCGCCGGTCGGCGCGTGGCTGGCGGTAAAAGGCGGCAACATTTCAACGCTGGAAATTCTGCAAATGCTGGTGCTCGCGCTGGCGGTCGTGTTGTGGCTGGTCGGTTTCGACATCATCTACGCGCTGCAGGATTACGAGTTCGACAAATCCCACGGCCTGCACTCGCTGGTCGTGGCCTGGGGACCGAAGAACGCGTTGGCGGCCGCATTTCTGGCGCACATGGTGATGTGTGGATTGCTGCTCGCGTTTGGGCTGCTCTGCCGGTTCGGCCTCGCCTTTCTCCTCGGCTGGTTCATCATCGTCGGCTGCCTCGCGCTGGAACACTGGATCGCCCGCCGACGCAGTTTGAATTGGATCAACCTTGCCTTCTTTCGCCTCAACGCCCTGGTCAGCGCCGTCTTTCTGATCATCACCGCCGCCGAAGTCATTTTTCAAGGTGGCTTCAAGCTGCGATGATGATTGGAAACATCGAACATCCAACATCGAACGCCGAACATCGAATGTCTAGCCGGCGCTTCATTCGGCGTTCGATGTCCGGTGTTCAGTGTTCGATGTTTCCCCATTTTTTCCGGTAACATCCTTCGGGTTTTGCTTCTGAAGAAAGCATGGACACGGTAGAATTGAACCAGCCCATGCCCGACCAGAACAAATGCCCGCAATGCGGCAGGCCGCTTGGTTCCGGTGCCGTGGCCGGGCTTTGTCCCGCTTGCCTGCTCCAGCAGGGCGCGGCGACCGACACCGCGACTGGCGCGAAACAGCCGCCGTTCCAGCCACCGACCGTCGCCGAACTGGCGGCAAAATTTTCGCAACTCGAAATCCTCGAACTCGTCGGGAAAGGCGGCATGGGCGCGGTTTACAAGGCGCGGCAAAAGGAGCTGGACCGTGTCGTCGCACTGAAAATTCTTCCGCCCGGCATTGGTAACGACCCTGCATTTGCGGGGCGCTTCGCCCGCGAAGCCAAGGCGCTGGCAAAGCTCAATCATCCCGGCATCGTGACAATTTACGACTTTGGCCGGGCGGACGGTTTGTATTATTTCCTCATGGAATTTGTGGACGGCGTGAACCTGCGCCAGCTCCTTCACGCCGGCCGCGTTTCGCCGCGGGAGGCGCTGGCCATCGTGCCGCAGATTTGCGACGCGCTGCAATTCGCCCACGACCAAGGCATCGTCCACCGCGACATCAAGCCGGAAAACATTTTGCTGGATCGCCGCGGCCGCGTGAAGGTGGCGGATTTTGGGCTGGCCAAACTTGTAGCGGCGGTCTGTGACCGCCCGGATTCTGTCGGGGAAGAACAGCGACGGTCGCAGACCGCCGCTACAGGAGAACTCACCGCCGCCGGCAAGGTCATGGGCACGCCGAATTACATGGCGCCGGAGCAAAAGGAACATCCCGATGCCGTGGACAATCGCGCGGATATTTACGCGCTGGGCGTGGTGTTTTATCAAATGCTCACCGGTGATTTGCCTGATGAGAAAATCGAACCGCCGTCGGCGAAGGTTCAAATTGACGTGCGGCTGGATGAAATCGTTTTGCGTGCTCTGGAAAAGAAACCCGAATTCCGCTACCAGCAGGTCAGCGTGCTCAAGACGCAGGTAGAAGCGATTGCACCGACTTTGTCGAATCAACTCCCAATCAAAAACCTGAAGAAAACTATGCAAACAACAAGCTATAAAACCATTTGGATAGGATCGGCCATAGGAATAGCGTGTGTCGCGCTGGTGATAGCGCTGCTGACCTTCCTTGCCGGCCTTAGTCATCACACGTTAACAGTGAGGGCTTTTATTGATGGAATCAACGTTATCAAGGTGAGCGGCAATAAACTGTGGTTCGAACACGAAGAATCCGCTTTGCCGGGAAAGAACATTTTCGTGAATGGCAAAGCCTGGACACCAAGTTGGACGAACAACGTAAGCACCGAATTTGCCGGCTTAAATGCAGTGTTCCGGTCAATTGACGCACAGAAAATTCAAATTACAAAGCGCGTCGGGCGTGGGACAGTCAGCGTCGCACAATTTCCGTCACCAGCAAATGATGAAACACTAGCCGTCAGGATTGATGACGAAGATTTTGGCGGCGCGGATTGGTATGAAGTTGTCATTTCATGGTGAAAAAGCCGAGTTGCTTGACCTCCGAACACTCAACGCCAGCCTCGACCGCGCCGGGCGATGTTTTTGCCACGACGCATTGGACGGTCGTGCTCGCCGCCGGACAGCGCAGCACGCCGCAATCCGACCGCGCGCTGGAGGAACTGTGCCGTGCCTACTGGTTCCCGCTCTACGCCTATGTCCGCCGGCGCGGCCACACCAAGGAGGACGCCGAAGATTTGACACAGGCGTTCTTCGCGCGCTTCCTCGCCAAGAATTATCTCGAAGGTTTGAGCGCCGGGCGCGGGCGCTTCCGGGCATTCCTGCTCGCGTCGTTGAAACATTTTCTCGCCAACGAATGGGACAAATCGCAACGCCAAAAGCGTGGCGGCGGCGTGACGCCGCTGTCCCTTGACTGGCAAACCGCCGACACGCAATTTCAAATCGCCGCCACCAACGAGCCGAGTCCCGACAAGGCGTTCGACCGCGAATGGGCCGTGGCCCTGCTCGCCAAGGTCATCGAACGGCTGCGCGCCGAGTGTGAGGCGGACGATCGGGGGAAGCAGTTCGCCGAACTGAAAGTTTTCCTCACCGTGGGCAAGGGCGCATTGTCCCATGCCGACGCCGCAAAAACACTGGGCCTGGACGAAGGCGCCGTGCGTGTGGCTGTGCACCGGCTGCGGAAGCGTTACCGGCAATTGCTCCGCGACGAAATTGCGCAAACCTTGGCCGATTCGGCGGACGTGGACGAGGAAATGCGCGCGCTGTTCGGAGCGTTTGCTTCATAGGACAGGCATTTTGCCTGTCTCCAGATTCAGAAAGTCAGAGCCAGGCAAGATGCCTGTCCCGCATTGTTCGCGCATTTGCGTTGTCGCACAAAAGCTGCTTTAATCTGCGGACGAATGAATTTCTTCGTTCAACGCAGCAAATTGCGCGACCTCTACGACAAGGTGGCCGCCGGCGAACGCATTTCCGAGGCCGACGCGCTCCGGCTGTTTGAATCCAAGGATTTGAACGCCGTCGGCGCCATCGCGGATCTGGCGCGTCAGAAGAAAGTCGGCAACCGCGCCAGCTACATCATCAACCGCTACGTCAACTACTCGAACTACTGCATCCTGTCGTGCCAGTTCTGCTCGTTCGCGCGCAAGAAACGCGACGCGGACGGCTTCCAGTTTTCCGTCGAGGAAATCGTCGGGAAGGCGCGCGAGGCGCTGCACCTTGGCATCACGGAACTGCACATCGTCGGCGGACTGCATCCGTCGCTGCCATTCAGCTACTACACCGACATGCTCAAGGCACTGCGCGCTCTGGATGATGAAATGGTAGGGTGGGCAGTCCACTGCCCGCCGAGCGGCGCGCAGAGGACTACGCGCCCTACCCAACGCCTGCATTTGAAATGCTTCACCGCCATCGAAATTCTCCATCTCGCCTGGCTCGCGAAAAAATCCGTCGAGCAGACGCTGATTGAATTGAAGGACGCCGGACTCGACTCGCTCACCGGCGGCGGCGCGGAAATCTTCCGCAAGGAAGTCCGCACGGCCATCGCGAGAGGCAAGGAATCCGCCGAAGAATACCTCGACGTGCATCGCACGTGGCATCGCATGGGCGGACGCAGCACCTGCACGATGCTCTTCGGCCACGTCGAATCGCTCGCCGACCGCGTGGACCATCTGCGGCAGTTGCGTGTGTTGCAGGACGAGACGCGCGGCTTCACCGGCTTCGTGCCGCTCGCGTATCAGCCGGAGAACAACGACATCCCGGTCGAAAAATCGCCGACCGGATTCGATTCGCTGCGCACCATCGCCGTGAGCCGCATTTACCTCGACAATTTCGACCACATCACCGCGTATTGGGTTGGCCTTGGCCTGAAGCTGGCGCAAGTGGCGTTGAGCTACGGCGCGGACGATTTGCACGGCACGATCATCGAGGAGCACATTTTCCACATGGCCGGCGCGACCTCGCCGCAATTGCAGACGGAATCCGACATGATCAAAGCCATCCGCGAAGCCGGCCGCACACCGGTCCAGCGCAACACGTTTTACGAGCCGATAAAGGTCTTGGAAAACCCGCCGGAGTCCGAGGCTTCGGGAAATTCAGTGCGCTCCAGGGTGCTGGAGGATAATCTGGCGACGGCATGACGCAGGACGTTTCGAAACTCCGTATGGGCCCGGCGCATTGTTTCAGTGCCGCGCCCGTCCGTTATCTGGCGCTGTCTCTGCTTTCGATGGTGCTACTGGCCGGCTGCTCAACCGTGACAACGTATAAATCCAATATGGCCACCGGACCGGCAAAGCCGGCTGGCTATCCCGTTCTCGTCTATACGGAGGATATGACGGTTCCCCGGCCTTGCGAAGTGATCGGCACGGTTTCCATCCACGACACCCGCCTCACCATGTTTGGCGGATCGGTCGAAAGCGAAATGGAAAAGGTGATGCAAACCGCCCGGAAAAAAGGCGCCGACGCCGTGCAGATGAAGTCGGTTGAAAAGCCGGATTTTTCAAACGCGAATTATCGGATGGTGGCCGACCTGCTCCGCTATACTGACACTTGGGAGACCGTTGCCATCTCGGGAGGAGAATTCGCCGACTATCTCAAGACAAATCAGCGAAACCTTGACCCGATTGAAGGGGTCTGGAACAGGTACGGACAGATTCCGCATCGCATCGGCATCATGAGGGACACTTCAAAACCGGGTCGGGATTTCATCGGTTTTATTTTTAACACGGAAAATCCGACCTGGCACAAAGGCTACAAGAAAATTGACATCCAACGCGGGTCCCAACCCGGAACCTATATCTTCGACTACTACCTCGACAACTTCAGCAAACGGGAAACCACCGTTATTTTGGGCAAAAGCATGACGTTCACACTGGTCATCCCGACAACTGATGAAGAAACCGCCATCATCACCTATTCCAGGAACCGATAGATTACTGTAAATCCTTTTAACCATTCACCTGCTGAAATGCCCGCCGCCGAAGCCCCAAAATTCCGCATCGGGTCGGTGCAATATCTCAATGCCGTGCCGCTCACGCGCGGCATCGAGGACAAGGTCGTTTTCGCCACGCCGGCTGAACTTGCGGATATGCTCCGACGCGATGAACTTGACGCCGCACTCGTCAGCACGGCAGAAGTTTTGCTCACCAACCGCTATGATATTCTCGACGGCATTGCCATCGCGTCGCTCGGCGAGGTTTACAGCGTGTTGCTGGCGCATCGCCGTCCGCTGGCGGAACTGAAGGAAGTTTATTGCCATACTGCGTCGCTGTCGGGTTTGAACCTCTTGAAGCTCCTGCTGGCGGAGCACGGGTTGAAGCCGGAATTCAAGCCATTGCCCGATCCCCAAACGGCGGCGGAACACGACGCGGTGCTGCTCATCGGCGATCCGGCGATTGATTTTCAACGCGCGCCGCACGAACACGAAATTTTCGATCTCGGCACGGCGTGGTATGAACTGACCAATCTGCCATTCGTCTTTGCCGTGTGGGCGTTGCGACGAGGTGTTGAAAATTCAGAGTTACGGCAACAGCTTCGTGACGCCAAGGATTTCGGGATGGACACGCTGGATTGGATCGTCCGCAACCGCACCGAGTACGATTATGATTTTCGCAAGGATTACTTCGACTGGCACATTCACTATTACCTGGGCGAGGATGGAAAACGCGCCATTGCTAAATTTGCCGAACTGCTCAGCAAACACGGACTTGGGCCGGTGTTTGAGCCGAAGTATGTCTCGTAAAGAATTTTCAAAGAAACATCCAACATCCAACATTAAACTCCGAACGCCCAATGATTTCCTTCGATGTTCGGCGTTCAGTGTTTGATGTTTTCCCTTTCCAATCGCGCCAGCGTTTCCGGGTCGCGCACGTCCACCCAGCGGCCTTGAATCTCCAACCCGGCCAGCTTTTGTTTGCCCGCAATCATCGCGCTGATGGCGTCGGTCAGTTCGTATTCTCCACGCGGCGACTTTTGCAGCCCTGCCGTGAAGTCGAACAGCGACGGGCGGAAAATGTAAATGCCCGCGTTATACCAGACCGGTGTATTGGGTTTGAGCCAGCCGTCCCGGCGCAATTGTTCCAACTGCTCGCGCGACGGTTTTTCCACGAGCTGTTTCAGACAAAATTGTTCGTCGAAAAAGTTCAACCCGCCCTTGGTCACGTCCTCGCCGCGCGTGACGGTGATTACACCCGCGAAATCGCCCTCGCCGAAACGCCGGATCATTTGCGGATAGGTTTCAGGCGGAACCAAAATATCGCCGTAAGTCAGTAGAAACGGCGAGTCGCCGACGAATTCCTTTGCCGCTTCCGGGGCTTTGCCCGTGCCGTCTTGCACGATCTGGCGCCCAAACGCGATGCGCGCATTCCATTTTTTACCGTCACCAAAATGGTTTTCGATGACCTCGGCGCGCCAGCCGGTGACGATGAAGATGTCGTGGATGCCCGCCGCCAGAATTCCGGCAAGGATGTGTTCGAGGATGGGTTTGCCCTGGACACGCAGCATGGGCTTGGGCAACTCGTTGGTGAGTTCCCGCATGCGCGTGCCCTTGCCGGCGGCCAGAATGACGGCTTTCACGAGCAGAATTTAACCACGGATGCACACCGATGAACACGGATTTTTCTTACCGGGGGTTAAGATCTGCGCAATCCGCGTAATCCGCGTAATCCGCGGTTAAAACTTCGTCAACTTCTCCAGTTCCTTGACGCGCCGGTCAATGTGGGCACGCTTGATTTTGGCGGTTCGGGTCAGGCCAAAACCTTCACAGCAAAACGACGCGACGACGCTGCCGTAAATCATCGCGCGGCGGAGGTTCGCCTCGATCGGGCCGCGCGCCGTGGCCAGATGACCCATCAAACCGCCGGCGAACGAATCGCCTGCGCCGGTCGGGTCCACGAGTTTTTTCAAGGGATAGGCTGGCGCAACAAACATGCCTTTCGGCGACGACAAAATCGCGCCATGTTCGCCCTTTTTGATGATGACGTAGCGCGGGCCGAGCTTGTGAAGCTTGGGCAGCGCGGCGATGACATTGTCTTCTTTCGTCAATTGGTGCGCTTCGCTGTCGTTGAGAATGAACAGGTCCACGCGCTTGAGCAGGCGCAGCAAATCCGGCAACGCGATGTTCAGCCACAGGTCCATCGTGTCGGCGGCGACAAAGCGCGGACGCGCCATCTGGTCGAGCACGTGATGCTGGAGCGCCGGCGCGATGTTCGCCAGCAGGACGAACGACGCGCGCCGATGAGATTCCGGCAGCGTGGGCGTGAAGGTCTCGAACACGCCCAGCTCGGTCAGCAGCGTGCGGCGGCGGTTCATGTTCTCCTCGTATTCGCCCGACCAGTGAAATGTTTTGCCTGGGCGGATTTGCAAACCTTCGAGGTCAATTTTGTGCCGCCGGTAAAGCTGGAGGTATTTTTTGGGAAAATCGTCACCGACGACCCCGATCAATTTGACCGGACTGAAAAAACTCGCGGCCACGGCGGCGTGGCTGGCCGAACCGCCGAGCAGGCGCGGGTTTTCCGCGTTCGGAGTTTTGATGGAATCCAGCGCGGTGGAGCCGACGATTAAAACGCTCATGGGTTTGGGGTCTGGGATCTTGGGTCTCGGGTTTTGCGTCTGAGGAACAGAAGGTCAGTAGCCGCCTTTACCTTTTTGAATCAGTTCGATTTCGTAGCCTTCCGGCGCGTCAATGAACGCGAAGACCGTGCCGGTGGCAGTGGTCGTCGGGCCGTCGGAATATTTCAGGCCGTGTTTCGCTAGGTGTCTGCCGAATTCCTCGAGGCTGTCCACTTCAAATGCAAGATGCGTGAGGTCGGCCTGCACCTGCACCGGGCCGGCGGCCGGGAAACTGCAGATTTCAATCTGCCCGTCACTTTCGGCTGCTTTGAGAAAAACCAATTCCGAACCGCGCGGCGATTTGTGCCGCTTGATTTCTTCAAGGCCCAGCAGGTCCCGGTAAAACTTGACGGTGCGTTCCAGATCGTTCACGCGGTAGCGCGTGTGCAACAGTTTGTTGACTTTGCTCATGCGGACAAAATAGCGCAGGCGCGCCAACGTGCAATTTTTCATTTCCCGCCGCGATTTTCTGCGGCATCATTGAATTGATTTATGGGGAAACGCCGCGAAGCGCGCGAACGCGCCGTGCAGTTTTTGTTTCAGCACGATTTGAATCCGCCGGAGGATCTGGATCGGGCGCTCGCTGAATTCTGGGATACGCAGCGCGCCGCGGCCATTGCCGAGGAGAAAGGCCCGGCGACCTGGGGCCAACCCCACGAGCTGCCGCCGCCGACCGCCGAGGAGGCCGAGACGCGGTTGTTTGCCGACCCGCTCATTCGCGGCGTCATCGAGCACCGCGAGGAAATTGACACGCGCATCCGGCAGCACGCGAAAAACTGGGAGTTCCATCGCATCGCCACGGTGGACCGCAACATCATGCGGCTGGCGATTTACGAAATGCTGTTCCGCGAGGACATCCCGCCCGTGGTCAGCATCAACGAGGCGGTGGACATCGCCAAAAAATTTTCCACGCAGGACAGCGGCAAATTCGTCAATGGCATTCTGGACAAGGTGAAGGGCGAATTGATGCGCCCGGCGAGGATAGTTAAATGAAATTCGCCGACCTTCATCTGCACACGCATTTTTCCGACGGCACGTTTTCGCCGGAGGAACTGGCCGGCCACGGCCAGCGGCTCGGCTTTGCCGCGCTGGCGTTGACGGACCACGATTCGGTCGAAGGCTGCGCGCGCATGACGGCGGTTTGCGAGGCGGCGGGCATTGAATTTATTTCCGGCACGGAACTCACCGCGGAGCACAACGGCATCGAGCTTCATCTGCTCGGCTATTTCGTGGACACGCAAAATGAAAAACTGCTCGTGGATATCGCCCGATTCCAGGCCATCCGGCAGGACCGCATCCGCGAAATGGTGGCGCGCCTCAACGAATTGAATGTGCCGCTGGAGGCGGAAACCGTTTTTGCACTGGCCAATTGCAAATCACCCGGACGCCCCCACGTCGCGCGCGCCCTCGTGAAGGCCGGGCTTTGCAAGTCGCTCGACGAGGCGTTCGAACGCTTTCTCAAAAAAAGCCGTCCGGCGTGGGTGCCAAAAGCCAAGATGTCCGCGCTCGAAGGCGTCGAGTTGATTCATCAGGCCGGCGGCCTGGCGGTGATGGCACACCCCGGTTTGAATCGCACGGACGATGTCATCCCCGTGCTCGTGGACGCCGGGCTGGACGGCATCGAATGTTTTCACACGAAACACTCGACCGCGACGTCCGCGCGTTATTTGGAAATCGCCGGCAAATTTCATTTGCTCGTGACGGGTGGCTCCGACTGCCACGGCTTCAGCAAGGGCAAACCGCTCATCGGCACCGTTAAGCTGCCCTATGAACACGTGGAACGGCTCAAGTCGAAGGTCGAGAGCCGAAAGTCGGGGGCCGGCATTTCGCACTCCGCACTCCGCACTCCACATTAATTCATGGGACTCTTCCAGAAATTTCGCGCCGGCCTGCAAAAAACGCACAACAAGCTGGCCCACGAAATCAAACGCATCGTCACCCGCTCGCCCAAACTCACTGGCGAATCAACTGAGGAACTGGAAGCTGTACTCATCGCCGCCGACCTCGGCCCGGCCGTGACCGCGCAAATCGTGGGTGCTGTGAAGAAAGCCTACGAAACCCAGGGAGGCGCGGGGCTGGACGTGTTTGACATCGCCAGTGTTGAAGTGGAGAAGAGTTTGCTTGCCGCGTCGAAGCCTCTGGCGGAGACAGGGGGCTCGAATAAAACTGATTTGGTCAAGGCGGCGCATGGCCTGACGGTGGTTTCCATCGTTGGCGTCAACGGCACCGGCAAAACCACCGCCGCCGCCAAGCTCGCGCACGCCATTCAATCGCGCGGGCAAACCGCCTTGCTCGCCGCGTGCGACACGTTTCGCGCCGCTGCCATCGAACAAATCAAATTGTGGGGACAACGATTGAAAGTCGAAGTCGTCGCGGGTGCTTACGGCGCGGACGCGGCATCCGTGGCGCACGACGCCGTCACTGCAGCGCAGGCGCGCAAGGCCGATTATCTGTTCATTGACACCGCGGGGCGCCTGCACACCAAACACAATTTGATGCAGGAATTGCAGAAACTGCACCGCGTCATCGGCAAGCAGCTCGCGGGCGCGCCGCACGAAGTCCTGTTGGTGCTCGACGCGACGACCGGCATGAACGCGCTGAATCAGGCGCGCGAGTTCAACAAGGCCGTGCCCCTCACCGGCCTCGTCGTGACGAAACTCGACGGCACGAGCAAAGGCGGCATGGTGGTGGCCATCCAGAAAGAGCTCGGCCTGCCCATCAAATTCATCGGCCTCGGCGAGCAACCGGACGACTTGCAGCCCTTCGACGCGAAACAATTCGCGCAGGCATTGTTTAAGGAGTGAAGTCCGACACGGAAAGTCAACAAGACTTGGACAAAACACCGGCTTTTGTATCATTCCCGCATCATGAGCCTGTCCATGCGCCGTTTGTTGTTCCTGCTTTTCTTTTTGTCCGGCTTTTGCAGTCTCGTTTATCAAGTGGTGTGGACGCGCATGGCTTTCGCATCATTCGGGATCATTACTCCGGTGCTCTCGGTGGTGCTCTCGGTGTTCATGCTGGGACTTTCCGTGGGGGCGTGGGCGGGAGGACGGCTCGTCGGTCCCTGGGCAAGGAAAACCGGCTGGTCCGCAGCTTATTTTTATGCCGGAGCAGAATTGATGATCGGGCTGGGAGGGGCCTTTGCAGTTCCCAAATTGTTCATGCTGGGTGAATATTGTTTGTTGTCGGCAGGCCAGACCAATTCCTTCCACTATCTTTTTCTCTCGGCGCTGGTCCTGGCCATCTCCATTTTTCCCTGGTGTGTGTTTATGGGCGCCACCTTTCCGCTGATGATGGCCTATGTCCGGGAGTGGGATGGGAATAATCAGGAAAGTTTCAGCTACCTCTATCTGGCCAATGTCCTCGGGGCCATGAGCGGGACCCTGTGGACGGCGCTGGTTTCGGTGGAAATATTGGGTTTTCATAAAACCCTTTGGGATGCCGCTGCCTGCAACTGCACCATCGCCGTCATCAGTGTACTCTTGGGACAAAGCCGACGCCAATCTTCCCCAACCCCAAAACCGGCGGTAACCGGTTTGACTGGTCCGGTGGTTGCCCCCCCGTTTCAAGGCATTAATGGCCGGCTCATCAAATGGCTTTTGTTTTCAACCGGATTCAGCGCCATGGCGATGGAAGTGATTTGGACTCGTGCCTTCACCCCGGTCCTGCATACGCAGGTGTATTCGTTTGCTTCCATCGTGTGTGTTTACTTGGGGGCGACGTTTTTTGGCTCCCTGTGGTATCGCCGCGACTTGCGAAACCATCGTGTCCGTTCCCTGGCCGTCCTCATTTCCGTGCTGGCGCTCACAGCTTTCCTTCCCGCGCTGACCAATGATTTTCGACTCATGAAGACCGATTGGGCAGAACAAATCAGTTTGATCAGCAGCACCTTTCTGCTGGCCAGCATTTGTCCACTTTGTGCCGTGCTGGGATATTTGACGCCGGGTTTGATTGACGGATACGCCACCGGTCGCCCGGCTGAGGCAGGCAAGGCGTATGCCATCAACGTGATTGGCTGCATCTTGGGGCCGTTATTTGCCTCGTATATTTTGTTGCCGTGGATCAGTGAAAGAAGCGCGTTGATTTTTCTAAGCCTGCCATTCCTGGGATATTATTTGTTCCTGAGCAAGTCCCTGCCACACGGGAGTCGTTGGGGATGGGGCTTGATCGCCGGCAGCGTCCTGGTTTGGACCGTGTTCTTCTCCGAGGATTACGAAGCCTTTCTGGTAAAAACTCAAATCGACACCACCGTCCGGCGGGACTATGCCGCATCCACCATTTCCTTTGGCGAGGGGAGACACAAGCACCTTTTCGTGAACGGCATTGGCATGACCGGGTTGATACCGGTCACCAAATTCATGGCCCACCTGCCACTGGCCTTTCACCAAGGCCGGCCGCAATCGGCTTTGATTATTTGTTTTGGCATGGGCACCACTTACCGCTCGGCTCTGAGCTGGGATGTAAACACGACGACCGTGGAATTGGTGCCCGGGGTCACGAAGGCGTTTGAGTTTTACCACGCGGATGCCAAACACTACCTCGACAATCCCAAGGGACAGATCGTCATTGATGATGGCCGACGCTATTTGAAGCGCACCGCGGAAAAATTTGATGTCATCGTGATTGATCCGCCGCCGCCACCGGAGGCTGCCGGTTCCAGCCTGCTTTATTCCAAGGAATTCTATGAACTGGCCAAACAACATCTCCAACCGCATGGCATTCTACAGACCTGGGTGCCCGGCGGGAACATTTTGAATGTTTCCATGGGCCAGGCTGCAGCTCGATCCATCAGTGATTCCTTCCCTTATACGCGTGGTTTCTGCCCGGTGGAAGGTCGCGGGATACATTTTCTGGCTTCCATGGAACCCATTGAATCATTGGATGCGGGGCAACTGACGGCGAGGATGCCTGAAAGTGCGAAGCAGGATCTTCTGGAATGGAGTGATACCCCGGATGTCTCAGCTTATCTCGGACGGGTTGTATCAAACGAAGTTGACATCGTGCGTTTCCTCAACCCGGATCTGGAAATCCAGATTACGGATGACCAGCCATACAACGAATATTTCCTGTTGCGGCGTTGGAACCTGTTTTGATTGCCGCACCAGTTCCGCTGACGCCTGAGCGCATCCATCGGAAAGGAACCGGCCCGGCGATCGAATTGTCATCCTCCCAAAACAGCAGGTAACTTGCAGCCCTTCGACGCGAAACAATTCGCGCAGGCGTTGTCTGAGGAATAAATCCAATTCCTTCATTGGGGCGTCTCGACAGAGCGCCGCACTTCGCCAGTTTTTCAGATGGCGGCTTTCTCCCGAAAGCCGCTACGATGGGCGGCGATGTCGGACGCCCAATTCATGCGACTTGCCTTGCGCCTCGCCCGGCGCGGCTACGGCGCGACTTCGCCGAATCCGATGGTCGGCGCGGTGCTGGTGAAAGGTGGAAAAATCATCGGACGCGGCTGGCACCGGAGTGCGGGTGAACCGCACGCGGAAATCAAGGCCCTCCGCAACGCGCAGGAGCGTGGCCACAATCCGCGCGGCGCGACGCTTTACGTGACGCTCGAACCGTGTTCCACGCACGGCCGCACACCGCCTTGCACGGATGCCATCATCGCCGCCGGCATCAAACGCGTGGTTGTTGGCGCGGTTGACCCGAATCCAAAACACGGGGGAAAGGGATTCAAGATTTTGCGGCGGGCAGGGATCGCGGTGACCAAGGCAGGGTCATCGCGCCGCGATGACCGAACGGCGCGGCGCGCCGTCCCTGCCAAGCTTGCTGACCAGTGCGCACAATTGAACGAAGCGTTCAATCACTGGATTGTCCGTCGCATGCCATTTGTCACAGTGAAAGCGGCGATGACATTGGACGGCAAAATTGCCACGGCCAGCGGCGAATCGAAATGGATCACCGGCGAGAAAGCGCGCGCTTATGGAATGGAACTCCGGCAAGGCAGCGATGCGGTTCTCGTGGGCATCAACACGATTCTGGCGGACGATCCGGCCCTTACAGCGAGGACGAAGATGGAAGATGGAAGATGGAAGATGGGAAAACCGATTCACAGAATTGTCCTGGATTCAATGGCGCGAACGCCATTGAACGCGAAAGTGGTGAGCGACAAATATGCCACCCTGACGACGATTGTCGTGAACCAACGCGCACCAAAAGATCGCGCCGCGGCATTGGCCAAGCGGGTGAACGTCTTGGTTGCGCCTGCCACCAAGCAGCACGCAGAGAACTCCGATAAATCGCGAGCAGGCTGCACACCCTACCAAGTTGATCTTCGGTGGCTCATGCGGAAACTAGGCGTGGAAAACGTCACGAGTCTGCTGGTCGAGGGCGGTGGCGAGGTCAATGCGTCATTTCTGCTCGGCGGCTTGGCGCATCGCGTCGCATTTTTCTACGCGCCAAAAGTCCTGGGTGGACGCAATTCGCGGAAGGCCGTCGCTGGCGAAGGCGCGAAATCCTTGGCGGATGCACTCCAACTTCAGGATGTTGAATGGAAACGGCTCGGTCCGGATTTGTTGCTGAAGGCACGAATAGCGTAGGACAGGCATCCTGCCTGTTTCTTGCTGAACTTTCTGGCGCGTCACAAAAAAATTCCCCACAATTTAGAGTCAGGCGGGACGCCTGACCTACTTTATGTTCACAGGCATTGTTGAAGAAGCGGGAACCGTTGAGCGCATCAAACCGGCGGCGAAATCCGTTGGACTGACTGTGCGCGCCAACGTGACCGGTCGCGGCCTGAAGCGAGGAGGCAGCCTCGCGGTGAACGGCTGTTGTCTGACGGCGGTAAAAGTCGCCACGCGTGGAAAATTCAAGTCCGTGCAGTTCGATTTGCTCCAGGAAACGTGGCAACGCACCAATTTGCAATTCGCGAAGGCCGGTTCACTCGTGAATCTGGAGCGGCCGTTGCGGGCGGACGGCGAGTTCGGCGGCCATTTTGTGACCGGCCACATTGACGGCGTCGGCAAAATCATCCGCTGGGAACGCGCCGGCCAGGATCACGTGCTGGATATCGCCGCGCTACCGGAGGTGATGCGTTATATCGTTTACAAAGGCTCGGTTGCGGTGGACGGCATCAGCCTGACGGTCGCGGGCGTGGGGAAAAAAAGTTTTCGTATCTGGATCATTCCGCGCACTTACAAAATCACGGCGTTGCGTGAGCGCAAAGTTGGAGACGCGGTGAACCTCGAGGCCGATCTGCTCGGCAAATACGTGGAGAAATTTCTCGCGGCACGGGGCAGGCGTTGAAGGCTGGTGCCCCGGCGAAATTTCAATCTGAAGGCAACGCGTCTGCGGGTCAGTGGTGTAACATTCGGGTGATTTGGTATTCATGTCTTTGTTGCTGTTGATGACGGCGGGATTGCTTCAGGCGGCAAAGCTTGTCGGCAGCACGCGCTCAAGTTCGAATTGGAAAATGAAAAATCGGATGCCGGTTGATTGCGCCATCCATCGCCCTGCGATTGGGGCAGTGCCCGGTTGATCCGGATCAAGGCAGGGTTGCGACCGCCCTTCCGGGTTGCACATCCAATTCCACCGAGGCGTCGTTCAGACCGTCTGCTTTCGCGGTGAGCGTGACATGCCCCGGTGTTTTCCCGGCCTGCAGCGTGACCAAGGCCATGCCGTTAAATACAGGGCGTGTGTTGGCCCGATAGGAGTCGTGCGAAGCCGGGTCGCCATTATCAACGCCGATGATTTTGGCCGGGCCTTGGACATCAAAAGTCACGGCGATGCTGGCTGTGGGAACGAGAATTCCATTGGCATCCAGGATGCGGACTTCAATTTGGGCCACGCCACGGGTGGCACTGTTCAAAACGGTTTTGTCGAGGTTGAGCGCAACGGCGGCAGGTGCGCCAGCGGTATGGATTTCTTCCTGGGCGACGATCTGTCTGTCCCGCCGGCCGATGACGCGAAGGGTGCCAGGCTCATAAGGCACGTCCCAGGTGAGATGCAAATCCGCCGTCGTGCCGGCCGGGGTCTGGTCGCTCCAGCTTTGCACGGCGCCAAGTCGCGGGAAGACCAGCGACTTGACGCCGTAACTTTTGCCGTTGAGCTGCAATTCGACCTGCCGACAATTGGAGTAAACCACGACGGGGATGATGTTGCCCTTTTCGCCGGGGTAGTTCCAGTGCGGCAAGACATGCACCATCGGTTCGCGGGTCCACTGGCTTTGGTAGAAGTAGTATCCGTCCTTGGGGAAGCCGCACGTATCCAGGACGCCGCTGCTGGCCCCTTTGCGCGGCCAGAATCGGGATTCGCCCAGATAGTCAACGCCGGTCCACATGAAGTAGCCAATGACGTAATCGTGAATGGCATTAAATTTCCACAGCTGTTCGGCGCGGATCATGGACGAAGCATAGGTGAAGGTTGTGGGATTGCCGCCGAAATAATTGCCTCGCACACCACCGATACAGACATCTTCCGTGCCGAGGAATTTGCGTTGCGGGAATTTCTCCCGATCCTCCGAGAAGTAGAGTTCGCGATACTTGCCCCAACGGTCAACGTAGTTGTAGCCGGCGAGATCGAGGGTGGCGAGGAAATCGGGCCGGGTGGGGTTGGGTGAGTGAACATTGTCGCAGGCTGAAGTAACCGGGCGGCTGGGATCCTCGGCATGGCAGATGCCGGCAAGAGTCTTGGCAATCTCCACACCGCTCCGGCTCGACTGCTGGGGAACTTCGTTGCCGATGCTCCACATGACGATACTGGGATGATTGCGGTCGCGCTGGAGCATGGAGAAAAGGTCCTGCTTCGACCACTCGTTGAAAAGTGTGGAATAGGAACCGTGCAACTGGCCCTTGGCGACTGTCCATTCGTCGAAGGCTTCATCCATCACGAGGAGGCCAAGACGGTCGCAAAGATCGAGGAATTCGGGCGCGGGAGGGTTGTGGCTGCAACGAATGGCGTTGCAACCCATCGCCTTGAGCAGCTTGAGCCGCCGCTCCCACACTTCCACCGGAACGGCCGCGCCAACCGCGCCGCCGTCGTGATGCACGCACATGCCGAGAATTTTGACGTGCTGCCCATTGAGGAAGAACCCCCGGTCAGCATCGTAGTCAATTTGACGGATGCCGATGGACGTGTCGTAGGAATCAACAGTTTCCGGGGCGGTGCCACCCTGGCTGCGGGAAAGACGCGTCCGCACCGTGTACAGGACCGGGTTGTCCAGTGACCACAATTGCGGTTGGTTGACGGTAATCGTTTGCTGGATTTCTTTCCCGCCTTCCGCAGGGACCTTCACAGAGCCTTCGATCGTGCCAATTATCTTGCCGGCGGGATCAATCAATACCTGATGAATGCCGACGCGGGCCCCAGCCTTGGTGTCGTTTTGGACGCGCGTCTTGATGATGACGTCAGCGGCCCCGGCCGAAACTTTGGGCGTGGTGATGTAGGTGCCCCAGGAGGCGACGTGGATCGGCCCGGTCACATCTGCCCAGACGTGGCGATAGATGCCCGATCCGGTGTACCATCGACTGTTCGGTTGCGTGTCGTTGGCCACGCGCACAGCGAGGACGTTGTCATTTCCTGTCGCCGCGAGAAACGGCGTCAAATCACAGGTGAAACTGGTGTAGCCATAGGCATGATGGCCAATCTGATGGCCGTTCAGATAAACGTCGGCGTTCATAAAAACGCCGTCGAACTGCACAGACACCCGTTTGCCCTTGAAAGCCGCCGACGTGGCGAAATGTTTCCGATACCATCCGATTCCGGCCGGAAGGAACCCGCCCGAACCCGCGGTGGAGTTCGTCTGGGCATACGGCCCCTCGATGGACCAATCATGGGGCACATCGAGCACGCGCCAGCCGCTATCGTCAAATGCCGGACTCCGCGCACCAGCCGGATCTCCCCGGGTGAACGACCAGTTCAAATCCATGGAAAGGCGCTGGCGCGGCCCGCCTCTGTCGTTGTCGGCGCGGGAGGAAAACGTTGCCAGGATGAGAAGGGAGATGACGGCGGTGATAATTTTCATGGCCACTTCCTGATCAAGTGCTAATCGTTCACAAAAAAAGTGTTTGATTGAGCCATTGCTGGTCTGGCTCGCTTTCACGAAGGTCAGCGCAGGATGTTGGTCCGAAGGCATGAAATCAAGGAGGATTTGGCTCATGCCGGATTCGCATTGTGCCGGGCCAATTGAAGATCCCTTCCCCAGCCATCTCCGCGGTGGCGTCCGGCGTAAGCGGCAATTGCTCGACCTCGAAAGTAACGAAAAATTTCGGGCAAGCCCTTTAAAGAACCTTTCATTGTCTGCAAATCATCCACCATGATTGTGGTGCCATCGCCTCTCCGGTGAAATCGCCGCATGGAAAAGAACCGGCTCGAAACCTTCAGTGACGGCGTGCTGGCGATCATCATCACCATCATGGTGCTGGAGTTGAAAGTGACGGAAGGCTCGGACCTCTCCGTGTTGATACCCAAGCTGCCGGTGCTCCTGACCTATGTGTTGAGTTTCATTTACTTCGGCATCTACTGGAACAATCACCATCACCTGCTGAAAGCCGTCCGCAAGGTGAATGGCGCGAAGAGGTGGGCGAACTTCCCTCTGCTGTTCTGGCTGTCGCTGTTCCTATTCGTCACTGGTTGAATGGGGGGAAAACCACTTTACGCCTGCGCCCACGGCGCTCTACGGCACGGTGCTGCTGCTGGCAGCCATTTGCCTACTACATCCTGCAGAACATCATCGTCGCCCAACAGGGCCGCGACTCCAAACTGGCGGCAGCCATCGGTCACGATTTCAAAGGCAAGCTGTCTCCCATCCTCTGCGCCATCGCCATTCCGGTATCGTTCTTCCGGCCTTGGCTTGCGGGTTGCATCTACCTGCTCGTCGCGTCAATGTGGCTCATGCCCGACCGGCGCATCGAACGTGTCGTGGACGAATCCGGGCCGTCAGCGCACTGAGTCCGCAATCGAGCCTGGGCGCAGGTCGTCGCCGATGCTCATGTTCACGTCGTGATAAATCAACTCGCGCTTCCAAATTGCCGGCTTTGGCCTAGTAATGATGAAACATTCCCGCCAGCAGCAACAACTCGGGGTGCGACGCCGACAACTTGGGCAGAACCAGCCGAATGCGTGAGCGATACGCCACCAGCTTTTCGCGCAGCGGACGCAGGTCGCCCACTTTGTCCCAATGAAGCTTGTTCAGGTCCAATACGAGGCGGCTCTTGCTTCGAGCCAGGGAATCCCGGATGCGCTGGCCCAATCCTTCTGCCTCCGCTGTCGAAAGCGCGCCTTCCAGCCGCATCCAAACCTGTTGCTTCGCGTGCTGCAATTCGACCTGGATGGAAAAGTTCGGGATGGGATGCCTTTTCTGGAATCCTTCCCACAGATCAAATGCGCTCCAGCGCTTTTCCGGCACGCGATACGTCGTACGCTGTAATTTCGGATGCTGGAAAAGGTCAAGCTTCAACGCGATTCCCGTCCACAACGCCGCGCCCACGGCCATCGCCGATTTGAACCGCTGCGCGAACGCCGGTCGCCCCAGCTCCGCGTGGATGCGTTGCTCCAGATCGCTGATCCATCTTCGCACGGCGGCGTTGGGGCCGAGTAATCTGCCCGGCAGAAAAACCGGGTACGCATAGCGTAATTCCCTCGCGAAGTAATCCGCCTTCTGCCGCAAAATTGGATTCGGCGAATTTCTGAGTTTCAGGTAACCGAGAAAACGCGTTTCCAGCACGCGATAAATGCTCGGGCCGAGCCGCTGAAAATCCTGCTCGAAACACCAGCGTTGGATGTCCTCGATCTGCGCCGGCGACAGCGTCGGATGCTTGATCATCGTGCGGAATCCGTCCGCGCGCCGGTAAAATAAATCCTTGTCGCTCGTGTAAACGTCCTGCAGTAGATTTTCCTTGATGATGCGCTCGTAAAACGGCGTGCCGGGCACCGGCCCGTAAATCAAAAACTGCGCCAGCGACGGTTTGAGCTTCATCAATCCATCCAGCTCCTGCGCAACAATTTCCGGGGTCTGATAATCGAACCCGACAATCATCGAGGTCAGCACAGTGATGCCGTGCTCGCGGAACTCGGTGAGGATTTCGTCAATCGGCCGGCCTTGTTGCTTGGCGTAATTTGACCGCGTGCCTTCGTACCCAATCCAAAACCCGTCAATGCCCATCTCCAAAATTTCCTCCACCTTGTACTGGCTGATGGCCTTGACGCTGGAGAAGGCGAAGATCGAAGGCCTTTTGCCGCCTTGCAAAACGCACTCGCGGAATTCCATCGCCCGCTTTTTGTTCAGCAGGAAATCCTCGTCCAGAATCAGGAAGACCAGGCTCGGATCGAGGTCGAAATATCTTTCCACGACGTTGTAGATGTCGCGCCCGGTCGGCAGCAGCTTGATGTGTTTGCGGGAAAAGAAATGCGACGTGCAACAGAAGTCGCAGCCGTTCGGGCAGCCGAGGCCGGCGAAAATCTTTCCCGTGCCGGAAACCTTCCACCCGAACACTTTCAGCCAGCTCACGATCAACGGGTGTTTGTACGGCATCGGAATTTCCGGTTCGCCCAGCAGCCGGCGGAAATATCCCACGCCTTCCTCACGGCAGATGAAATCCGCATACGGCTTCAGCACTTCGTCCTTCAACACCGTGCCGTATCCACCGAGAACGATCTTGCTGTCCGGCGCGTATTGGCGGATCAACGCCACCGTCTCCTTCATCTTGTGCATCACTGCCATGATGAACGAGACGCCCACATAGTCGTAACCCTTCTTGAGTTCCTTGATCAACTCGCGCTTTGATGGGTATTGCAGCACCACCGTGGGCGCGTCCAGATTTTCGGCGATGTAGTCGAGCGAGAAATGCACATTCACCGTGCGCGGACTGAAGATGCCTTGCGCGCGCGTGACCTGGCGGTAAAGGAGTTCGTAACCGACGGACGGAGCGTCGCCGAATTGCGGTCCCATCGGACGACAGACGCTGGTCAATAAAACTGTTCTGCTCATGGGCTTCCTAAAATTTCTTTCCCGGCTTGGGTGAAATCGCGGTTCTGAGGCTTGAAATGACGCGCAATTCGGCGGTAGCCACCCGGCCACAACCGCCAATCACGCAGGAAGGCACGATTCTATCTCAGCCGCCAGGTGATGCGCGCCTTGTTCAAGTCGTAGGGCGACATGTCCATTTTCACACGGTCGCCGACGGTCAAGCGCACCCAGCGTTTGCGCATTTTGCCGCAGATGGTGGCCAGCACGAGGTGCTTGTTGTCCAGTTCCACCCGGAACATCGTTCCGGGCAGCACGGTCATGACCCGGCCTTCGACTTCAATGTGTTCTTCTTTCATGGACTGGTTCAGTTTACCGGATCGGCTGGCAACTGCAACAACCGACTGACCGGCAAACAAAACACTGCCGAATAAAAAAGGCGGGGCCCGGTTCACCCGAACCCCGCCGTGAAATCTCAAACGCGATTAGTAGCGATTGCGACTGCCGCCGTATTCACGACGGCCACCGCCAGCCGGACGCTCTTCGCGCGGCTTGGCGACGTTGACGGTGAGGGCGCGTCCGCCCAGTTGCGAGCCGTTCAGCGCCGCAATGGCTTTTTGCGCCTCTTCGGGCGTGCCCATGGTGATGAAGCCAAAACCGCGGGGACGGCCGGTGACCCGGTCCGTCATCAGGTTGGCTTCAACGACGGTGCCGTGCGCCGCGAAGGCGTCCTGCAGGTCGTTTTCTGTGGTTTCGAAGGAAAGATTTCCTACAAACAATTTATTGCTCATGTGATGTTTTAACTGTGAGATCAACCGTTGCTCTAGCCAGACTGTTCCCGTTAATCGGATTTCAAATCATCACTGAACCAAGTTCACCTGAAGATTCACCATGCCGTGGAAGCGATAAGCTATCTAACAGACAGGCCTAATGTCGCCGATTTTGCCGCAATAGCAACAACAATCGGCAACTTTCTTTTGGACGACAAAAGCGCCGTCGTTACGCGATAAAATCCGCGCCTGCGCTCCAAGCCGGTAACCTTGAGCGGGAAATGGCCAACGGCGATGTGGGAATCAGCGGATGGTTTTCTTTCCGGCAATTTGAGCCCGCACCAGTTCGCACAACCGCACCACCATCTTGTCCTTCAAGCTATAATAGACGCACTGGCCGTCCTTCTCACGTTCCAGGATGCCCGCCGCCGCCAACAAGGCGAGGTGCTTGGACACATTGGCCTGCGTCGAGCTTGTGGCTTCCACGATGTCATTCACCGTGCGCGGCTCGTGACAAACCGACTGCAAAATCTTCAACCGCATCGGCTCGCCCAGCAGCTTGAACCGCCCGGCCAGGCGGCCCAACTCGTCCTCCGTAAGCGGCCGCAACAATTTTATCTTTGACATATTATCGTATGGTTATATATTCATATCACGATTATGAACATGATGCAAACCGAAATTTCCGTCACCGTGCGTGAATTGCAACGCCGCCTCGCGGCCGGCCAGCCCGCCCGCCTGCTGGACGTGCGCACGCCCGGCGAACACGCCGCCGGCCATGTCCCCGGCGCGAAACTCATCCCGCTCGACGAACTCGATGCCGCCGCCTTCTGCCGCGAACGGGGCGGTGAGTGCGCGCCGGTTTATGTGTTGTGCCAGTCCGGCGGACGCGCGCGGCGCGCCATCGAGAGGCTGGAGCGCGCGGGTGTGCAGGGTTGCGTCCTCGTGGAAGGCGGAACGCAAGCCTGGATTGACGCCGGGCTGCCCGTGAACCGCGGTGAGAGCCGGGTTATCCCGCTCATGCGTCAGGTGCAGATCACCGTCGGCCTCCTTTCCGCCGCCGGCGCGACGCTTGCGCTCACGGTCAACCCGCGCTACGCCCTCATTCCGCTCGTCATCGGCTGCGGCCTGCTGTTTGCCGGGCTGACGGGCTTTTGCGGACTGGCATTGCTGCTGGCGAAAATGCCGTGGAACAAAGTTTCAACCTGCAATTCTGCTTCCTGTTGCACGATCAAATCGCCGGTGGATTGATTCTTCTGATTGGCCGCTACATTCCGCTCGGCCTCACGCTGCTCGGCCCGGTGATTGTGAACATCCTCTGCTTCCATATCTTCATGAATCATCAAGGCTGGCAACTTGCGTCAGTCGTCGCGGCCCTCGCGCTGTTCCTGCTCTGGCGTCACCGGGCCAATTTCGCGGGACTGTTGAAGCCGTAATTACGAAATCTCAGGTAAAATCCTGCTCGCGATTAAGCTTGGTATTGTTCGTCGCTGACCTTCTCCATCCAATCAACCACTTTGCCGTCGAGCTGTTCCTGAATGGCGATGTGCGTGATGGCCGTGGTTGGCGCGGCACCGTGCCAATGCTTCTCGCCCGGCGGAAACCAGATTACGTCACCCGGACGGATTTCCTCAATCGGGCCGCCCCAGCGCTGCACGCGTCCGCAGCCAGCTGTCACGATCAGGGTCTGGCCCAGCGGATGGGTGTGCCATGCAGTTCGAGCACCGGGCTCAAACGTGACGATTGCGCCGGTAACACGGGCTGGATCGCTTCCCTTAAACGGTGAGTCAATGCGCACCGTGCCGGTAAACCAATCGGCCGGTCCTTTGTTGGAAGGCTGTGAGCCGCTTCGTTTGATTTCCATAATTCAATCTCCTTCGTCCTATGTTGACGTCATGATTTGAGGGAGGCCATGTCAATGACGAACCGATAGCGCACATCCTGTTTCAGCAGGCGGTCCCAAGCCTCGTTGATCTTCTGTATCGGAATCAGTTCGATGTCCGACACGATTCCATGCGCGGCGCAGAAATCCAGCATCTCCTGCGTCTCGGCAATGCCACCGATGCAGGAGCCGGCGAAACTGCGGCGCGCCAGCAACAGATTGAATACAGCCACTGGCAGAGGTTGCTCGGGAGCGCCCAAGAGCGTGAGCGTGCCGTCCAGTTTCAACAGGCTCAGATAAGCATTGATGTCGTGCTGGGCCGAGACCGCATCGAGGATGAAGTTGAAGCTGCCTTGTTGTTTCTTCATCGCATCGGCGTCCTTGGAAATCACCACCTCGTGCGCGCCCAGTCGCAGGCCATCGGCGATTTTCTTGGGCGAGGTGGTGAATAAAACGACGTGGGCGCCAAACGCACGGGCAAATTTCACTCCCATGTGTCCCAGTCCGCCCAGCCCGACGATGCCAACCTTCTGGCCGGGTCCCACCTTCCAATGCCGCAGCGGCGAGTAAGTCGTGATGCCGGCGCACAGCAGCGGAGCGGTGGCGGCCAAGTCCAGCCCGGCCGGCACACGCAGGACGAACGCCTCGTCCACGACGACGTTGGTGGAATAACCCCCGAACGTGTGCCCGCCCAGGTGCTTGTCCGGGCTGTTGTAGGTGAAGGTGGGAAAGGACAGGCAATATTGCTCGAAACCCGCCTGGCAGCTTGAACACGTGCGGCACGAATCCACCATGCACCCCACGGCGCCCAGGTCCCCGGGCTTGAACTTGGTGACGCGGTTGCCCACGCGTTTGACGCGGCCGACAATCTCATGGCCCGGCACGCACGGGTAAACCGTGTTGTGCCATTCATTCCGCGCCTGATGGAGATCCGAGTGACAAACCCCGCAGTAAAGAATATTGATTCCGACATCCAGCGGGCCGGGCTCGCGTCGGGCAATACCATGCGGAGCCAGGACTGAGGTTGCGCTTTGCGCCGCGTAAGCTTGAACTTTGGTTGTATTCATAATCTCAGAATAATTTTGATTTCTCCTTGCCTAACATAAAGCCATTCAACGCCCGGTCAACCGCTCCAGCTTTTCCGGATACCGCGCGCCATGCACGGTAATCTTTGAAGCCGCGCTGTCAATCTCACGGAGGTCGTCCGGCGTCAGTTCGACCGCAACTGCTCCGATGTTCTCGTCCAGGCGATGCAGCTTCGTAGTGCCCGGGATGGGAACAATCCACGGCTTTTGGGCCAGCAACCACGCCAGCGCGATCTGGGCCGGGGTCGCCTGCTTCCGTTTGGCAATCTGGCCAAGCAGATCAATCAGGGCCTGATTCGCCTTGAGCGCCTCCGGCGTGAAGCGCGGGAGCGTGCTGCGGAAGTCGGTGCTGTCAAACTTTGCGTTTTCGTCAATCTTGCCCGTCAGAAAACCCTTGCCCAGCGGGCTGTAGGGCACAAGGCCGATGCCGAGTTCTTCGAGGGTCGGTATCACTTCCTTCTCCGGGGTTCTCGTCCACAGCGAGTATTCGCTCTGAAGGGCCGTGAGCGGCTGAACGGCATGGGCGCGGCGGATTGTTTTCACGCCTGCTTCAGAAAGGCCGAAGTGCTTGACCTTGCCTTGCTGAATCAGTTGCTTCACCGCACCAGCCACATCTTCGATCGGCACATTCGGGTCAACCCGATGCTGATAGAGCAAATCAATCGTCTCGACCTTGAGCCGCTTGAGCGAGCCTTCGACGGCCTGCTTGATGTGCGCGGGCCGGCTGTTCAGGCCCGCCGCACCCGGCCGCTTATCGCTGCCACTGAGGTCGAACCCGAACTTGGTGGCAATGACCACCTGCTTGCGGAACGGAGCGAGGGCCTCGCCGACGAGTTCTTCGTTTGTGAACGGGCCGTAAACCTCGGCGGTGTCGAAGAATGTGACGCCGCGTTCGACGGCGGCCCGAAGAAGAGAGGTCATCTCCTTTTTGTCTTTGGGTGGACCGTAGGAAAAACTCATTCCCATGCAGCCCAGCCCGATGGCCGAGACTTCCAGATTACTCTTTCCAAGTTTGCGCTTTTGCATAATCGAATCCTTTCTTTCAGTTAACCATCTATCGCTTTCATGGAATCACTCATAACGCATCATTCAATGGTTGGCAAGTGGATGGAAAATAAATGAGTAACATGTCGGGCTTGGTCTTTGCGCCGGGCAGAAGTTCAAGTTCCTCCGGCGCGTCGGAAAGATGGAACAAGGCGACGGGTGAAGGTCTTGAGCGTGACAATCGCTTGACGGTCAAAAGGGTTTCTGCCACTGCTCTGCCCGGCCGGCGTTGAATGAACATGACAATTCGAGCCATCAAAAAACAGAAGCCTTTGGCGGTCCAGTCCCGCGTGTCCAAGTTGGCCCGCGTGGAATTTGAGCGGCATCCTTACCCCGCCTTGCTGAAGGAGCCGGCGCATTTCTGGGACGAGGTTTTCATCGCCAACGAGGCCTATGTGCTGGGCGAGGTGACGCACCCGCGCATCCGGCGCAAACTGGCCTATGACGCCGCCACGCACCGGCTGTTTCTGGAATACATCGAGGGAGAGACGTTGGATGATCTGGTGCGCCAGTGCATCACGCTCGCGGATCCGGGACGGACGCATCGCCTCCTGCAAAGCGTCGCCGAAACGGTGGCGGATATGCACGCGGGCATCTTCTGCGGGCGACCCATCGTCCACAACGATTTGAAGAGCCGGAACGTGCTGGTGCCCGTGGCCGCGCCCGAGGAAACGCGGCTGATTGATTTTTCGCACTCGTTCTTCGAGGGGAATCTGCCACCCTTCATCACGGACAAGAAACAAAATCCGGCGGGCACGGCCCAATACACGGCCCCGGAGAAGTGGGAGGGGGATTTCACGAAAGGTTTTAAGGGCGATGTTTTCGCCTTTGGCGTCACTGCCTATCATGCGTGCACGGGAAAATATCCGTTCGACGGCAGCATGGCGCAAATCGAGCGGGCGATCCAAGAGTCGCCGACGCCTTCTCCTCTGAAACCAGGGCATAATCTGCTCCGCAACACCGCAGCCATTGTCATGGACTGCCTAGAGAAGAATCCCGATCGCCGACCATCCATGGAACAGGTTGCCCGGGTCTATGCTGATTCCGCCTCCTTGTTAAAGTGAGAAGCGGACCAGTCCTGAGGCTCATTCCTTCGGCGGCCACTCCACGCCGGCCAATTCCTTGGGCAATTGCTTCGGATCAACCGGGTAGATGAGCGACAGGTCGGGCTTGGGCTTTGCGCCGGGCAGAAATTCAAGTTCCTCCGGCGCGCCGATGATGAGCCAGAGCACCTCGGCGTCGGTGTCGTTGAACACCTGACGCAACTGGTCCGGCCCGACCAGCACGCCGCCGTGGCGCGGCACGGTCAACGTCTCGTCGCCCACGCGCAGGCGGCCCGTGCCTTCCAGCACGAAATAAAACTCCTCCGCGCGGATGTGCTTGTGCAGCGTGTTCGCGCTCTTGGGCGGCAACCGCCAGAGCCGCGCGCCCATATTCTCGCTCCCGGTGCGCTCCAGATAATCCGCGTTAGGGATCTTCATCAGGTTGGACGACCGCCAGAAGAGGTCTTCCGGCTTGATGAGATGATAACCTTGAATCGGTTTCATGGCTTTATTTGACTGGCGGATATTTTTTAACAAACCAAGAACGTGAGATGCTAATTGGAGATGGCTTCGCAAATGGCTGAAAAGCCTCCCAGCTGGCTTTACGTGCATGCTCAATTCGCTCAGAAAATCGAGCCTCGTCAGGAAGTTTATCTGTGTAGCCGATTGCACGCGCGAAAGCCTCGACGCACTCAAGCACCCTTAACAGAGATTTAATCGCTATGCTCGCTTTAACTGCTGCGTCCTCAGTTTCGGTGTTTGGTATTGCCATCACTACATAGCCTTTTCCATCGAGAGTTGAAGCTGATGTGTCGTGAAGAACCGAATCATGTGCCGAGTGCTTTATTTGGCAAAGCCAAACGTAATGTGCGTATAGCGCACGCCAATGATTTTCAAATTCCTTGCTAGAAACTGGATTCTTATTTTCTCCTCTCACCACCATTTTTGCCATGTCCATTGGACTCCACGGAATCTCTCCGTCAGCGGCAGACATGTATTCCTGGACGTTTTCCTTACTGTGTGTCAGGCAAATCGTTGCAAGTGCGCTTTCATATAGCGAAGCCGCAACAGACGCCGCCTGAGATGTGTATCCCTTTTCAAGAAGCACCCACACACCTCGCAAATCATTCAACGTTCTTTTCAACAACAAAGCAGCGCACCTCAAATCAATCGCTATTGGGAAATTATGCTTGAGAGTGGGAACAATGACGCCAGCTTCATAAGTATCCCGGAATGGCTGTGAAAACTGTTGAAGCTGTTTCGAAATAGTGGCAGTGGCTCTATGTTCGATACTGTCCAATCGCTCCCAAGTCCCATCAACCGGTGTCAAACCCTGGGCAGGTAGTTCATGAGAACTGCGCATCAACTGCTTTGCGGATTTCAGGTTCTCAATAGATTTCGTTTTTACCGCCTCGATTGATTCACGCTTTGCAAAAATTCTAAAAAGCGCATCCAGCAAGCCGAGCCCGAAAAAGAGAGCCGCGCAAAATTCCCGCCCCCTCTTTGAAACATCACTTTGTGATTCTTGCTTCTTCCGGTCAAACAAACCGAATTGAAATGCAACCCCAACGAGCGAACCGGCCAATATTTCTGATGACTTCGGAAAAATTGAAGCCAAGGCCACGAGAAATAAATCTTTGGGCGCGCCCGTTTTTTCCGCTATTACCTCGATTTGGTCTCGAAGGCTCGCTGACAAAGTTGAATTGTTTTCATTCAGTTTAAATTTCTTGGCGAAATCTAAAAGAGCATCTTCGTCTCCAGCACGTAACTGACCACTGGTAGAGGCGGTTGGATTTGAGAAGTAGCGTGCGATTTCATCTTGTTCTGCATTTAGCAAGTAACAGCAGTTGATAATGCGCTGAAGAAAGACTCTTTGAACGAGCACCAATTCGTTCAACAAATCAGCTCTTTCCAGCAAAAGTATGGCATTGCAGTTATCCCGGATCGCTGCCAGCAATGGAGTAACGTGTGAATTTGCGTCTGACAACGGTCGTTCGAGCAACTGATCAAGCAATTCGGTTTGCGACCGGAATAGCGAAGCCATCCGAGAAACGAATTGCAGCGAACCGAATGAATTTGGATAAAAATCGGCCATTGCCGACTAGAGCATAGAGAAATTACACCTTCGCGTAAACCTCCGCGCCTTTTTCCACGAACTCTTTTGACTTGGCTTCCATGCCTTTCTTCAGCGCTTCTTCCTCGGCAATGCCCTGTTCTGCTGCATACTTTCTCACGTCCTCGGTAATCTTCATGCTGCAAAAGTGCGGGCCGCACATGGAGCAGAAGTGGGCGGTCTTGGCGCCGTCCTGCGGCAGGGTTTCGTCGTGGAATTCGCGCGCGGTCACGGGATCGAGGCTGAGGTTGAACTGGTCTTCCCAGCGGAACTCGAACCGGGCCTTGCTCAACGCGTTGTCGCGATATTGCGCGCCGGGATGGCCCTTCGCCAGGTCGGCGGCGTGGGCGGCGATTTTGTAGGCGATGACGCCGTCTTTCACGTCCTTCTTGTCCGGCAGGCCGAGGTGTTCCTTGGGCGTGACGTAGCAGAGCATCGCGCAGCCGTACCAGCCAATCATCGCCGCGCCGATGCCGCTGGTGATGTGGTCGTAGCCGGGCGCGATGTCGGTCGTGAGCGGTCCGAGGGTGTAGAACGGCGCTTCGTGGCACCACTCAAGCTGCTTGGCCATGTTTTCCTCAATCATGTGCATCGGCACGTGGCCCGGACCTTCGTTCATCACCTGCACGCCCTTGGCCCAGGCGCGTTCGGTCAGTTCACCCTGCACTTGGAGTTCGCCGAATTGCGCCTCGTCGTTCGCGTCGGCAATCGAACCGGGTCGAAGGCCGTCGCCGATACTGAAGCTCACGTCGTAGGCGGCCATGATGTCGCAGATGTCGTCCCAGTGCGTGTAGAGGAAACTTTCCCGGTGATGCGCGAGACACCACTTGGCCATGATGCTGCCGCCGCGCGACACGATGCCGGTCATGCGGCGCGCGGTCATGGGGATGAAACGCAGCAACACCCCGGCGTGCACGGTGAAATAATCCACCCCCTGTTCCGCCTGTTCGATGAGGGTGTCGCGGTAGATTTCCCAGGTGAGTGCCTCGGCCTTGCCGCCGACCTTTTCCAGCGCCTGATAAATCGGCACGGTGCCGATGGGCACGGGCGAGTTGCGGAGAATCCATTCGCGGGTGGCGTGGATATTCTTGCCGGTGGACAGGTCCATGACGGTGTCCGCGCCCCATTTGGTGGCCCAGCGCATTTTCTCGACCTCCTCCTCGATGCTCGACGCGACGGCGCTGTTGCCGATGTTGGCGTTGATCTTCACGAGGAAATTGCGGCCGATGATCATCGGCTCGGATTCGGGATGGTTGATGTTGGAAGGGATGATGGCCCGCCCCGAGGCAACCTCATTTCTCACAAACTCGGGCGTAATCTCATTGGGGATTCTTTGAGGAAATCTTCTGAACACGCTCGGGTCGAAATCCGAATGCCGAATGCCGAGATCCGAAGGACCGGCGTGCTGATGGCGAAGGTCGTTGCTCGGGAAAGTGGCACAGGCTTCCAGCCTGTGTTTTTTGTCGGCACACAGACCGGAGGTCTGTGCCACACTCATGTTTTCGCGAATGGCGATGAACTCCATTTCGGGCGTGATGAGGCCACGACGGGCGTAGGCGAGCTGGGTGACAACCTTGCCGGGTTTGGCGCGGAGAATCTTCCGCTTTGGCAGGGCGGCCGGATCAAGATGGAACGTTGTTTCATCCTGGCGCCGCGCCGGTCCAAGCCCACGGTGTTTTTCCGAAAGATAACCATCGTCAATGGGCCGCACCGGCCAACCGTCGTATTCCCCGACATCGCCACGGGCGCGAATCCATCGGGCGCGCAGCGCCGGCAGGCCCTCCGCCACCGCGCCCTTGAAATCCGGGTCGCCCCACGGACCGCTGCAATCATAGATCCGTACTGGTTCGTTTTGCTCGATGGCGCCGGTGTAGGATTTGGTGGGCGCAAGTTCGATTTGGCGCATCGGCACGCGGACGTCGCGATGGATCTGACCCTCGACGTAAATCTTTTTGCTGTTGGGTCCCGCATTGCGGGATTCGCTGCTGTGCGGTTCGAACGAATCTTTGGTCGCAATCATAAATCAGTTGCTGGTTTTCAATTGAGAGTTGATGGCGAATCAACCCACAAGTTTTAACTCCTGTTCCGGGCAAAGCTTTTGAAGGTTTGGTGGCGGCCACGCCAGTGGCTCCCTTCGCCGGCATTATCCGGATCAGGTTCAGCGGGTTGGCGGCGCTCCCGCGTCGCCCTCTCAGCCTTTGTCCCGCACGGCGGGCCGGGTTGGCTCCCCGAATAGCTTGAAAATAGGCTGCTTCGCCCGAAGCGTCAAGCCATCGAAGATGGCCCGCAATTTGCTCTGAACCCTTGCATGAAGGAAAAGGGCAATTATGAACTGGTGGAGCCGTTTGACATGGACGACGTCTCGTTAAAGGACCTCTCGCCGCAATTGGCCTTTATTCTTGGCGTTGAATGGCAGGTGTTCCGGGAGCGGCTAAAATCAGGACATCCCTTCACGACCCTCTGTCTGCCGCAAAATGCCGCCCGCCTGGTGAAAATGGCCGAACATCACCGCCGCTTCGTTGAAGACCGGCCCAATGTGTTCGCAGGTTGGACGGAAATTTTTGTCGGTGACGAGATTGCCTGATCAGTTCCAACCCAAACCCGTCGGTTCCTGTCCGCTGTCCCCCTCGTTCGATATTTCCCGCAATTGCCTCCGCCCTTGGTTTCAAAAAGTCACGCAACAAGACTGGCCAAACCATTTCGGCTTGTAGTATTTCTTCCGTGATCCGGAGCACTTGTGAGCGGTTCATTTATGCCGAATCAAAAAAATTCGACCGATCAGAAAGGAACCAACGCCATCCGCGACGCGGCAATGGAGGAAGCGGTCGTGGTTTTGGAAAAGCTCCGCACATCGCCAGCCGGATTGAGCGAGGCGGAAGCCGCTGCGCGGCTGGAGCAATACGGTCCCAACGAGGTCGCGCAGGAAAAACAGCACGGCTGGCTGCGGCGGCTTTGGATTGCGTCGCGCAATCCACTGGTGATTTTGCTGACGATTCTCGCCATCTTTACTTTCGCGACGGCGGGAGACGCGAGTGACTATGTCGACGGCTCCGTGATGTTGGCGATGGTGCTGCTCGCGCTGTCGCTGCGGCTCATTCAAGAAACGAAGGCCGACAACGCGGCGGCCAAACTTAAGGCGATGATCAAGGTCACCGCAACGGCATTGCGTGACGGCGAGTCGAAGGAAATTCCACTCAAAGAACTCGTTCCCGGTGATGTGGTGAAATTATCAGCCGGCGACATGATTCCCGGCGACGTGCGTTTGCTATCGGCAAAAGATTTGTTCATCATCCAAGCCACGCTCACCGGCGAGTCCCTGCCGGTGGAAAAGACCGACGCTCGCGACCCGCGCACGAACGTTTCGACCATTGAACACACGAATCTTTGTTTCCTGGGCACCAGTGTGGAAAGCGGCGCGGCCACGGCGGTCGTTGTCGCCACCGGCGGGCAAACCTATTTTGGAAAAATGGCGAGCAGCTTGGCCGGCCAGCAAGTCGAAACGGCGTTTGACAAGGGCGTAAAAAAATTCACCTGGCTGATGATTTGTTTCATGGTGGTGATGTCACCGTTGGTGTTTTTCATCAACGGTTTCACCAAACACAGTTGGGGCAAGGATACTTTTCTGTGCGCGCTCGCCGTTGCCGTCGGGTTGACGCCGGAAATGCTGCCAATGATTGTCTCGGTTTGTTTGTCCAAAGGCGCGCTGGCGATGTCGAAAAAGAAGGTCATCGTCAAACGGCTCAATTCCATCCAGAACTTCGGCGCCATGGACGTGCTGTGCACCGACAAGACCGGCACACTCACCATTGACCACGTCATTCTGGAACTGCATTGCAACGTCTTCAAAAACGAAAGCGAAACCGTCCTGCGCGACGCCTATCTCATCAGCCATTTTCAGACCGGCCTGAAAAATCTCCTCGACCGCGCCGTGTTGCGTTACAAACAATTGCACAAGGAACTCAACCTCGAAAAATACAAAATGGTGGACGAAATTCCGTTCGATTTTTCCCGCCGGATGATGTCGGTGGCAATCGAGGGACCCGACGGCGAACGGCAATTGCTGACCAAGGGTGCGCCGGAGGCGGTCTTCGCCAAATGCACGCACTTTGAGAGCGAGGGCGAAATTTTCCCGATGGAACCGGTCCTGGTCGGCGATCTCGTACAGCAAGTCAATGAGTTGAGCGAGGACGGTTTCCGCGTGCTGGCCGTGGCCACCAAGAAACTGGGCCATCAAACCACCTTTTCCAAAACCGACGAAAGCAACCTCATTTTGACCGGCTACCTCGCGTTTCTCGACCCGCCCAAGGACACCGCGTCCAAAGCCATCGAAGCCTTGCGGCAGCACGGCGTCACCGTCAAGGTGTTGACCGGCGACAACGACCTGGTCACGCGCAAGGTTTGCAGTGAAGTTGGCATTCAGGCGGAAAAGATTTTGATCGGCAGCCAGGTGGAAAATTTTTCCGACGAGCAGCTCGCCGAGGCGGTGGAAACCACGGACGTTTTTGCGCGTCTTTCACCGGCGCATAAAAAACGCGTCGTCCAGGCGCTTCAGCGCCGCAAGCACGTCGTCGGTTTTATGGGCGACGGCATCAACGACGCGCCCGCATTGCGGGCCGCCGACGTGGGCATTTCCGTGGACAACGCGGTGGACATCGCCAAGGAATCCGCCGACATGATTCTGCTGGAGAAAAGTTTGATGGTGCTGGAAGAAGGCGTGCTCGAAGGCCGCAAAGTATTTGCGAACATCGTCAAATACATCCGCATGGGCGCGAGTTCCAATTTCGGCAACATGTTCAGTTGGGTTGGCGCGAGCGCGTTGTTTCCTTTTCTGCCGATGCAGCCGCTGCAAATCCTGACCAACAATTTGCTTTACGATTTTTCCCAAGTGCCGATTCCGACGGACAACGTCGGCGCACAGTATGTCGCCAAGCCGCGCCCCTGGAACATCGGGGAAATCGCCAAGTTTATTATTTTCATCGGCCCGATCAGTTCGATTTTTGATTACACCACGTTTTCGGTGATGTGGTTCTTCTTCAAATGCAGTCAAGTGGGGCTGACGCCGGAATTGGTCGCGCGTTTTGGGGACGCCGCCGCCAACCACACCCACGCCGCCGCGCTCTTCAACACCGGCTGGTTTGTTGAATCCATCATGACGCAGACGCTGATCATCCACGTCATCCGCACCAGCCTGATTCCTTTCATCCAATCGCGTGCGAGCTGGCAACTCACGATGACCACGATCCTCATCATGCTCATCGGCGCGATCCTGCCTTATTCGCCCCTGGCCGGACCGCTGGGTTTCGTGCCGCTGCCGTGGCAATTCTGGCCGATTTTGCTGGCGACCCTGCTTTGCTACGTCGGCCTGACGCAACTCATCAAGGCTTGGATGGTTCGTAAAAACTGGATTTGATGCAACTCATTGAAAAAACAGCCGTTCTGACGTTGGACGTGCAGAGTCGCATAACGTTTAAACGATGCAACGCCGCACCGGTGACGTCAACCGCGAAGGCGGAAGTGGAACGGCCAACCGGCTCCAGTTACAGTTAGACCACTGGTAATCAAAACTAGGCACGATAATCATGGGGGTGCCTCACCACTTCGGGAGAAGCCTTCCCGTCCGTTTCATATATTCCCGGTATTCATCACCGAACCGCTCGATCATCATTTGTTCTTCCCGTGGAACCCGCGCCACAAGGATGACCGCCACCGAGACTGCGAAGATGATGGGAACCCAGTTGGCAATCACGAAACCGAGACTCGTCACCCATACCAAGATGGCCGTGTACATGGGATGCCGTACTCGAGAGTAGGGGCCGGAAGTGACCAAACGGTGGTTTGCGCGAAGTTGCAACTGGGCTGACCAGAGCGTCCCCAGCGCCACATGCGTCCAAGTCCAGAGGCCCAGACCGGCCAGTCCCAAAGCAAAACCCGCCCAGCGCAGCCAGAACGGCAAGGGGAAATCCAGCTTTGGCCACCAAGTGGGATTGCGGACAAGCAGCACAATCAAGGCAACCAACAGCAGGAAAACAAAAAGACGAATGGCGTATATTCTCCAGCCCTCGCGCCGGATAGCTGCCTGATCCGGCATGAGCCGTTCGCCTGCCCGGCGCACACGAATCGCGAACCAGATTCGCATCAATATCATCAGCCCGATCAATACCCAGAAGGCGAGCCGGAATATTCCTTCGCTGTCCATCGTAGAGGCGCTGGAGTGTGGCTTAACGAAGACAAATCAGCCACGCCATGCCTGCGATGTCAACCGCGAAAGCGGAACTGGAAGCGCCAACCGGCGCTGGGTCTGGTTATTTCAGGCGGCGAACATCGGATGGTCAATCTCCGCTCCATTGGTAATCGTATCCTGCTGGTGGGTTGTAAAATGCTGCAAAAGACCTGCCCTCAGCAGCCTCCGCGCTGTCCCAATACATTCTGGTGTAACTGGTATGGCCATCCACGAAACTAACTACGTCCATTGCATCATTAAAGGTGGCATCTTCCCGCGAAAAAGGGAGCTTCGGCTGATGCCATGAATACGGAGCGAAAGCCGGCACTTCAGCAACCAGAACTGTTCTGGACGGATGCACCACCGAACTGAGTTTTTGTCCGCCAAGACCGAAGAGATTTGTGCGCGCGGGGACATTTGTCCGACTGGCAGTGCTTACTTGTCCCGCATTGAACCAATAGCTGCTGTAATCAGAGATTGGCTGCTCATGAAAACCCTTGGCTACATACCCTTGACCATTGTGGCTCAAATCATAATAAAAAACGTCCGCTGGACACGCAAACAGTTTGTCTTTGGCGGATGACGCCCCGTTAAGTCCGATATAATTTTTGATGAGTTCCTTGTAATTCGTCAAAGTGAGAGAATTGGTGGTATATGGATTTCCCGGATCGTCGTTTTGGTCGTCGAGAAACATGCGTATGCCCAAATTGATCTGCCCTAGATCGTTTACGCAGAGGGTCCGTCTCGCCCTATCCTTGGCACCATTCAATACCGACAACAAGAACGCGGCCAGTATCGTGATGACAGCAATCACCACCAGCAACTCGATCAGCGTGAATCCCGTTTGATAAGCGGAGCGTGGTTTCATCCTGTTTCAGATACTGCTGAGCTATTTCAGCTCTCGGTGCGTGTTCATGCCGCCTGACAACGACGGCAACTCAGCTATGCCGGGCCGGTGATGTCAACCGCGAAGCGGAACGCAAAACGGCCAACCGGCTGGTTAAACGGATTCATGTGCTCGTCGCCAACATAAAAAATACCGATGGTCACTGCAACTCATCGCTTCGGTGAATGACTGCCAATTGAAACCTTCTAATGAACTGAAATAATCCATCAACGTCTTGAAAACCGGTGACTCCTGCGGAATACGGAGACGGTCGCTGTCTTGATTGATGAGACCGAAAACAACCTCCACGAATGGGCCTGCCTCAGTCGTCTCTATCCCAAGCTCACGAATATCTTCGACTCTAACGGAAGTCCGAGCAATTGGGCCGTCCGCCGTGATGGTGTGCCTATCAAAGGAAAAGCGAATCAGTCGTGCGAAGTTCGGCGACTTCTTGGCAATCCGGTTTTGTAACTTGGCAAACATGGCACGCAGCATCCGCCCAACAACGATGCAGCCACGCCGGGCCTGTAATGTCAACGTGAAAGCGGAACCGAAGCGGCCAACCGGCGCTGGCTCCGGTGATCTGGTTCGGTAGTGCTCTCATCGATCCGCTCCGACTCTAGCGCTATTGCACATGAACGGGCCTACGGTCTACAAATTCAGTAGCTTGAGTTGACCATTGAACCTTGAGTTTGTCGGTAATTTCTGTCTCATGGAAGAACCCCGCAAAGTGCGGGGACTGCCAGCGCCCGTCTGCGGCAAGCTCCATCCCTCCCCCTAGGCAGAGTTGCAGGTCACTACCAACAGCATCAATATGCGTTTGACCGTCTTTGTGTTCGATGAGGACGAAGGAGAGTAAACGCCGGAGTTTTGAGTGTGGTGCACAGTCGTCAAAAAACAGCGCATACCAACCGTCAGCCGACATGATTTGAATGACCTTATGTTCTTTATTCATGATTCTCTCCGGTTTTAGTGCTCTGATCAATAGCAGCCGAACGACCCAAAGCCGAGCCACGACCACCAGCGGCCAGCACAGCAATGCAATGACGATAATCGAATTCCATGTCTCGGTCAAAACTGAAGGGGCGGTGGCGATTTGTTAGGAGGAAGTGGCGTCATGGTATCTTCAATGTCGGCGTCAGCCCAACCATCGTGTCGCCCATCGAGATGGCACACTGCCGACCCGGCAATGTCGTAATATCTCCCTGCGAACGCTGCACTGTTCCGTCTGCATTCGTCGTCAAGACCAACACTTTAACCTCAATGCCATCAGGAAGTGGCTTGCCTGTAATCGTGCAACCTTTTCCATCGCCAAGGCTGAAATGCTGTGGCGTGTTCGCTGTAAATTCAACCACACCCAAATCTTTCATGTTGGCTGGCGCGTGTGCTGATGGCTGGCTCGGACTTTTTGAGCAACCGAGGACGCATGCAGCTATCAAAACCGTGGCGATTGTGGCTGCGAATTGTGATATGCGCATAATGTGTGGACGATGCCCAACGACCAAGAACTACGCCACGCCGGGCCGGTGATGTCAACCGCGAAGGCGGAAGTGGAACGGCCAACCGGCGGTGGCTCCGGTGATCTGGTCAGGCGGCGCGTGCGACCAAACTTTCTGACAACCAATGAATGTGACCACGAGCCTCAAACGACGCCTGCTCGGCGGTGTCGCAATGGCTGTTCGGACGCGGCGGCTTGCCAACCGGAATCCAACGCATTTCCAGCGGCTCGTGAGAAAATCGCTGCTCCTCAAATCCAAACGAACCATCGCCGCACTCAAAGAATACCACTCTGCGCTCCATGGTAACGTCGTAAATGGTCTGGACTGTTTTCATGGCTCAAAACCTGAACGATGCCTTATAATAAGAATTTAGCCACACCGGAACTGCGATGTCAACCGTAATGGATTGACGGCGAGCTTGGGTCAAATCAACCTATCCTGTCAGATCACCCCGCAAATTTTATGACAATCCAACAGGCATACGAAATCATCAAGGCCCAAGCCAAGCTGCTCATACACCTGACTGAAAGAGTAGTCAGGTTGCAGGTTGCGTTTGAGGCATACGGCAACCCTTATCGTCGCTGCGTTGTGGGCGAAGGTCCGAGCCAGAAACCAAAGCGCCAGGTGACGATGGGGTAGCCGTGCTGGACCGAACGTGTCTTGCTGGTTGATTGACGCGACGCAACAACGGGTGCAAGCTTGGCACATGAAAATGTCCAGGGTTCAGCCTTTTTGCATTTCATTTTTAATTTTTCTATCCTGTGGTTTTACGGCTGCATCTGCCGCCGCGTTTGACAATCGAATTGTGTGACGGCTCGCGCATAGTCGGGCAAAGCGTGAAGAAACATTTCAAGTTTCATTCCGCGCTGCTCGGCGATACGCTTTGGCGATCTGCATATTGAGCACCGGCTGGCGTAATGCCTGATTTTTGGCGTCAACGATCTGCCGGGCTTCATCTTCGTTGCCGGTGCGCAAGCTGGTTCGTTTGCCGGTCTTGGTGTCCACGCAATAAAAAGCCCCATTGCGGACGCCGCGCCGGATCAAGCGGTAACGTGTTTTCATGCGATCTTTCACGCAACCGCGAAGATAAATGAAGCCGACTCTGCCGCGTTAGCGAGCAACGGGCGAGTTACCGCCCGTTATCCCGAATTCTTGCGGAGCACCCAAATTGGTGTCCGTTTTGGTGTCCGTTGCGGACGCCATTTGATCTAACTTCTTGCTGCACTTGCAGTTGGAAATGGAGCCAATGGCCGGGATTGACCGGTTTGTGTTCGTTTTTCGGCTCAAAAATACGCGGTTTCTCCAACAAATGCAAGCAACTCTTTCACTACCCGGACGAACCATTTCCAACCCATTTACTGAAGGTTTTACTGAAACTTTTACTGAAGATTTTCAATCAAGGCAGCTTCATCCAAAGTCACCGAAACACGTCAGACCAACGGCTACAAAATTCCCTGCAACGCGGGTATCACTTGGATGAATCGTTTGCAGATTGGAGCGTATAACGCTTCAATGCGCAAACACAATAATAACAGACATGCAGATACCGAAATGCCGAGCACGCTGAGTCGTGCTGAGTAAAAACACTCAGGACGCTGAGTAAATTGTATGACGGCAAGTTCGAATGGCGGATGATTATCATCCAACTCGTGGTTGATTATCAATCTTCAGCCTTTTTAACCAGACATGCAGACTCCGAGCGTGTTTCCTAAGCGCACTCCGTTTTTGGCGAAGCGAGCGCAGTCAACGGTGGAGACGCGGGGTGGAGGAGCGTTCGACCTTGACGGCGCGAGCAAGCCATATAATTGAAGCGCGAGGCACGCTCGATGCGCAAATGCGAACAGCAAACTGAATTTGAAAACTGAATCAGGCGGCAGCGGTGGCGAACAGGCCGATGGCACGCCAACTGGTTCTATTGCCGAAGTAGTTTGTGCCCCTTTTGCAGCCATTCAATCGGTGAAAAGGCGGTAATTTCGGGCACATTTGCAAAGTCCTTATCGTAGGAAAGGATGGGGAGTTTTTGAGTCGCGCTTTGTGCCGCAACAATCAAGGCTGCATCGCCGTAATCAATATCCTTGGTTTCACAAACACTGAGGATTTCAAAAACACGGCGACGGTTTTCAACGTCAATGCCCGGTTGGTGCAGCAGCGCGGCAAGTTGACGGGCAGCGGTGGCGCGTGGAATCTTCATCATCGGGGCGGTGAGCGTATAAAAGATGTCGGCGACGACGATCTCCGGCACCTGAAGGATGACAGTGCAGGCAGCAGCCTCCTCTATCAGCCTTTTGGCCGCAGCCGAGTGTTCCGGGTGGTCGTTGCGGAGAAACCGCAAAAGGACATTGGCGTCAGTGAGCATTACTACCGGTTTCATGCCGATCCCTTCTTCATTACCCGTTCGGCGCGGGCATTCCATCCCTTGGCCGATTCATCGGCTTGCGGCTCGCCTTTGCCCTTTAGGCTGCCGAAAAGGGCATCCAGTGTGGGCAGGGGACGGACAACGACATCGCCGTTTGACTGCGATTCAAATTCGATCCTGGCTCCCTTGCCGATGCCAAGGAAGCGGCGAACCGCCGCCGGCAGAACCGTGTGGCCGTTGTTACTGGATATTTGTGCTGTTGCTTTCATAGATTTATGTAACCACTATTGATGTATGTTACAGTAGTAATTAAATTCAACAAACAAAAAATGTCAAGGGGTTTTGAGCATTTTCAACGAATCAGTGATGAACACGGCAGAAATCAACGCCAAATGGATGGGCGTGGCTTCGCAATAAATGAAGTCCAGTCCGGCTTCGGTCTGCGGTCGGCGAGCGTGGGAAGTGAAGCGCAGGCGGAGAGACGGCGGGAACGGAGCCGGAGCGCAACGCCGCCGCCGAGCCGCAGACGGAAGCCCGCCGCTGACCCACCATTTTGCCGATGTGGCTCAGCAGCGACAGCAACAGTTTTGTAAACTGCCGGGCATTTGCCCCACGAGAGTGCGAGTCTCTCCGTCGGCCCCATTTCGCTCCCGTAGCTCAAATTATCAGAGTGCGACGCTTCGAACGTCGCGGTTGCAGGTGAGAATCCTGCCGGGAGTACCAATTCACGGGCATGTGGTTAAACCCGAACAGCAGAGGGTCCAGACTCAGAATCTGGCAGCCTTGGGGGTGCAATTCCCTTCATGCCCACCATTTCACGGCGACTGGCTTCAGCGGGAACAGCAGACCCCGGCGACTTAAAATCGCCGAGCCTTCCGGGTGCAAGTCCCGGGTCGCCGACCGGCGTGTGGTTCACAGGGAAAAGCAGACCGGTTCGACTCAAGATCGAACAGCCTTGGGAGTGCAAGTCTCCCCACGCCGACCACTTTGGAATGTCAACCGGACAAGCGAACCGGGCCTGTTTGCTAAACAGTGCGCTCCCGGAAACGGGAGTGTGGTGCAAATCCACGGCATTCCGCCATGCGCGCGTAGTTCAAAGAGAACCGTCCGCCTTATAAGCGGAGTCGCACTAGATGAGTGCCGAGTTCCGGAGCGTTACCGGACGCGCGTACCAGCCTTTTGTCCCCGTAGCTCAAAACACAGAGCAGGCGCGTCCTAAGGTCAGGTTGCCGGTGAGACTCCGGCTGGGGACACCAATTTTACGCTTGCGGTTTAACAGCAGAATCCAACCGTCACAAAACCATTATTGGGGTGACTTCTTCGGCGAGAGATGAAGCACGACGTCCCGGCCGGCTAACGTTCCCGTCACCTGCCATCCCTTCACTAGGTCAGAAAACGCGCCAGTCTTGCCTAACGAAGCGCTGATACGCAACCACAGCGGCCACCAAACTTCCGCCGAGTTAAAGACGAGGGAAAAGAGCAGCGGGAGACAAAGGTTTTCCTTCATGTCAAAACCGCCGGGGACATGGATTTGGAACTGTTCGCCTTGGTCGAGCGAGGGTTCAACCGTGAGCACAACGCGACCCGAAACGATTTGGTTGCCACTGATGACGGTGGGATGGCCAGCGGTCTTCAGTTGCGATACGTATTCGGATGCAATGTGACAAGGCATGGCCGAGAATATCCAGTTTTCGGCCGGCCAGCAACGCCGATAGATATTAATCAAGCGGTGCGTCACATGCACCCGGTCGAAGGTGCGAATCCTTCTGTCCTCACCATTTTTGTCCCTGTAGTGTAGTCCAGCCAACACGCCTGCCTCTCATGCAGAAGATCACCGGAGCGAAGCCGGTCAGGGACACCAGTTTTCACGCCCCCAAAGCATTTTGAGCGATGCACTCCTTTGGTATGGGAGCAAGTCCGGTGCAATTCCGGGTGGGGGCTCCATTTTTCCGCTCGTGTATCATGGCGATTCCCGTCGGCGAACTGGAACGGCTCTCGAAGTTGCCAATTCATTCGTTGGCAATGCCACCGGAAAAACCGGAGACGGTTTTGCCTGATGACCGTTTGGGCATCAAACATGACCGATATTATTGCAGTTGGATGATGCGCGATGGCGAACATGCAGAATACGCCGTGCCGGGTGATATTGTTCGACATTTCACCGAAACTGAAATCAAAGGCTACCGCACCGCCTTCAGCGCCATCGCCAGCGAATTTGAATCCCTGACCGGATTAAAGAATCAGTTGAAAAAGCCTGCTACGGTCAACGCTTCGCCCGAAAGGGAAATCTGCACTTCGCAGATTGGTGTCTGGCAGGTGGGTTCCACTCTGTTGAACCTCGGCCAGAGCGACATTCTGTTGTGCCAACGGCAGGGTGAATCGGCGGTGGTGGAACGTTTCCGCGATGACTCGCCTTACGCCAAAGCCAATGGGATCGCGGAAATTCTGTTGCAGGGGGATGACGCCCGCCCGTTGGCAGCAGCGTTCCATGCCAATGCGAGCCACACACTGGAATTCATGGCCAGCAATCAGGTCGCCACGGCGCAGAAGGTGGTTTGGGAGCAATTCCCCGATCATCGCCCGGCCCGCCTGGTGGCGGCGATTTCGGAACGATGCCGACAGGCGGTCACGAATGAAGAAAAGATTTCGCAGACCCAACGGCTGAATCAATCCCACGGCGGGGGCATGAGAATTTAAGGAGGACGTATGAACCCGGACATGGAACGATTTCTGAATTTGAAAACTCCTCCCGAACGACTGACGGCCGAGCAGGCGGCATGGATGCTCGGCTTTTCCGCCCATGAAATTCCGATTCTGATCGCCAAGAATTTGTTGAAACCGCTGGGACATCCGGCGCACAACGGCCCCAAACACTTTTTGGCGGCGACGCTGGAAGACCTGCGGCGAGACGAAAAATGGCACGGCAAGGCCGCTGATGCGGTCATGGAATACTGGCGATACAAAAATGGCCGGAAGCAGGACTCGACGGACACCCGGCAGCCGTCCCGCCTGCAAACCCAAAACGCTGGTGTGGAGGATTGACCCGGACAAAAGGCGCGAGCGGAGAATCTTCCGCTCGCGCCTTGGGCTTCGCGTTAAAATCATGCCGCCAGCGGCGTGATTTTTCGTTCGTATTCCTCCAAAGAGGGCAGCAGCACCTTGGCTTTCTTTGCATACGCATGGGTAATCGCATTACTGCCATGTCCCAGGTTTTCCATCGCAAAGCGTTCGGGATAGCCGCACGTCCTGGCGCGCTCTGCCCAGGCGTAACGGTAGCTGTGCAGCGATACGCCGGACACGCCCACCAGACCACAACGCCGCGTGAATGCCTTTGCCCGGTCGGATTCTTTCATGCCCGCCAGGCGTGGAAGAAGCAAACCCTCGCCCGGCAGGTCGCTGAGGATGTTCCCCAACATTTCACCAAAATGAAGTTGCACGACCGAGCCGGTCTTCATGCGGCTGAAGCTGATGACTTTCATTTCCCAATCAACGTCCTCCGCGTGCAAATTTGCCACGTCCGATTGGGAGCCGCCAAGATGCCAGAGCAAATTGTAAAATGCCCGCCATTCAATGCTTTGCTCGCCCGCAAGAATCTTCTCATGCTCCGCGCGCGTGATGCCGCGCTTGTCTTTGAACTGGATTTTCGGCCAGCCCTTTTTCGGCAATACCGGCCACGGCAGCCATGACATATCGAGGGCGAAGTTTTGCACCCGCCGTAAAAAGATGTTCGTGCAAACTGTTCCACTTTCCAAAGCGCGCAGGAAATGTTCCGGGCGCGTTTCCATCACGACCAGATTCCGAATCGAATCAAATGCCTTGTCTTTGATGGCCGTGACCCAGCGCTCGTGCGTATGGCCGTTTTTTAATTTGAGAATTTCGTCCATCACACATTGCCAGGTGCGGCTGGCGGCGGCGGGATCACCGGCTTTCCAATAAACGCGCGCCAGATGCAAACTGAATGCGGGCGCGGCGGCGGTTTCATTTTTAGCCGCAACGAGACGATAAGCCTCGTTTTTGTCGCGGGTTTTGAGGGTTTCCTGTTTGCCGGTCACGAGGTCTTCGCAGTAATAGACACCCCAAGGCCGGAGGAATGCACGGTAGCGTTGTTTCATGTCATTTTTCATGGTTATGAACATGAACCAATTCAATCCGGCTGCGTTAGCGAGTAGTGGCCGAGCCGGTCTCGGATAGTGGCCGGGTTGTGCGGCTACTGAAACTTCCACTGAAACTTTGACTCCCTGATTTCGCAACTCTTTAATGCACAAGCATTAGAAAGTGGAGCCAATGGCCGGGATTGAACCGGCGACCGACGGTTTACGAAACCGTTGCTCTACCGCTGAGCTACATTGGCTTTACCAGTCGGAACGCGTCGTTGCGAACCGGACAAACGTATCCGGAGGAATTTCCCGGATCAAACTTCAACTGGCGCACCCATCAGGAGTTGAACCTGAAACCTTCTGATCCGTAGTCAGACGCTCTATCCAATTGAGCTATGGGTGCACCCAAAAGGCCAAGGAACTTACGAGCCAAGCTCCAGGTGTGCAACACATTTCCCGCGTGCCCGCGAATCAACCTTTGAAAAGGTTCTGTAACGCCAAAGCGGCAATCGTCACCACCAGCATCAGGCCGCTCGGCATGAATTTTTTTGTCGTCGCCAGCCGTACCGCGAAGACCACCAGCAACACGGCCATCAGCACGTTCACCAGACTGCGCGCCACCTTTGGATCAAAAATCCCGGTTTGGGTCAACACCAACACTGCCGCAAACACCGCCGACGTGATGAGCGACACCTTGCTCTTTGCCTTCAAAAAACCAACCAACCCGCCGACGAGCAGCAGGACAATGTAAATCCAGAGAACCGTGTTGGCAAAATTGTGCATCTCGCGCAGGCTGCCTCAATTCGCCACCGCGTCCAAGCTCAGAATTTCGCCCGGCTCACATTCCGCGACGATCTCGAACGGCCGGCAGCACACCTCGCAATCCGTCGTAAACCGCTGGAACCGCGCGCTCGTGTCAATCGCCACCTCAAACGTCTGGCCGCAAAACGGACACTGTATTCTTTCGGAAACTTCCATGGGCAAACCTCGCCCGCCTGCAGCCGGTTTACAACCCCACCGCACCCAAATATTTGAATTGCCGGCCCAAATCCGGCCCCGGCCTAGAACCGCTTCGTGAGGGTCAGCGTGACAGCGTTGCCTTGCGCGCGGCTCTCCGCCATGAATTCGTAATTGTAGCGGAGCGAGACGAAAAACATCTGCTTCGGGAAAGCCACACTGACTTCGGGACCAACGGCCGCCACGCAGTTGCGGCTGCTCCACAATTCGCCACTGTTGGGATTCACCTGTTGCTGGTAGTAGCCGATCGCGCCCAAATCAACCACTTTCACCACGGTCTTGCTCACGCCCCATTCCAGCGTGTAAGCCTGTCCGGGAATGACGTGCGTGTCGCGCTGTTCGGTGCTGAATTCATATCGGTTTAACGCCGACACGGCCCAGGTTTTTCCCTCATCAATATACCAAGTGGCCCCGGCGGTTTGCATGAAGGTCCAGTAACCCGCGCCAATGCGAGTAGTCGGCTGGGGGGCGAAATCGCCCGTGGGTGCCCAAACGCCGCTGCCGACCGCGAAGTCAAACTGCTTGAGATGCCACGAAAGCGTGCCTTCACCAAAGAAATCTCCAATACCGAAAGTGGTGCCGTCAAATCCCCCGGCCCTCACGTGTTGATCGACCAGCGGCAGCAGGGCATCAACGCCGACGAATCCGCCGAGGAATTTCGTGTCCGTGATCCAAATCACACGGGGTATGTTCGCGTAGGTAAAGGCGTCGAAGTTGGGGACATGGCGATCATTGCCGGACGCGTCGTTCACCTGGTCGGCCCAGTAGAAATAATTGTAGTCGCGGGCATAGACCCCCGGTGGCGGCAGTGAGGCTCCCTTGATACCTTCAGAGCCTGGCACATATTGGGCCGAGGGTTGGGCCTGCAAAATACTCGGCAGCGTCAACAGTGACGCGGCTAGGAGGAGGAATGGTACTCGAGTTTTCATGGTTGTGGACTGTGTGTTTTTCTGGGTTGTCGGTTCAAACATCCTGCAGTTTTCCGCTGAGATAAGTTTCATACGCGCTCAAGTCGAGCAGGCCGTGTCCGGAAAAATTGAAAAGAATGACCCGCTTCTTTCCGGCTTCACGCGCTTTCTTCGCTTCTTCGATGACCGCAGCAATCGCGTGCGCGGATTCCGGCGCGGGCACGATGCCTTCACTGCGCGCAAAGAGTGTTCCAGCCTCGAAGACTTTCGTCTGATGATAAGCCTCAGCTTCAATGAGGCCGAGCTTGAGGGCGTGGCTGACCATGGGCGACATGCCGTGATAACGCAATCCGCCCGCGTGGATCGGTGGCGGCATGAAATCATGCCCCAGCGTGTACATCATCAGCAGTGGCGTGGTCATGGCCGTGTCGCCGAAATCATAGCGCAGTTCGCCCTTGGTCATCGAAGGGCAGGCGGAAGGCTCGACGGCGACAATGCGATACTTCTTTTTCTCCGTGATTTTTTTGTGCACGAACGGAAACGCGATGCCGGCGAAATTGCTGCCGCCACCGCAGCAGGCGAAAATCGCGTCCGGCTCTTCGCCGGCCATTTCCATCTGCTTGATGGATTCCTGGCCAATGACGGTTTGGTGGAGGCACACGTGATTCAGCACACTGCCCAGCGAGTATTTCGTGTTCGGATGCTTGACGGTGTCTTCAATGGCCTCGCTGATGGCGATGCCGAGGCTGCCCGGACACTTCGGGTCCTGCGCCCGCACCTTGCGCCCGTACTCGGTCTGGTCGCTGGGGCTGGGATGCACCGTGGCGCCCCAGGTGTGCATGAGCATCCGGCGATAGGGCTTTTGCTCGTAGCTGACCTTGACCATATAGACGTTGCACTCCAGGCCAAACAGTTTGCACGCCAGCGCCAGCGACGAACCCCACTGTCCGGCGCCCGTTTCGGTGGCGAGCCGTTTGGTGCCGGCGACCTTGTTGTAATAAGCTTGCGCAACGGCGGTGTTGGGCTTGTGACTGCCGGCGGGGCTGGCGCCTTCGTATTTGTAATAAATGTGCGCCGGTGTCTGCAGCGCCTTCTCGAAGCGCACCGCCCGAAGCAGGGGGGTCGGTCGCCAGAGCGCGTAGATGTCGCGGATTTCATCGGGAATCGAAACCCAGCGGTCGGGGCACATTTCCTGTTTGACGAGGTTCTCCGGAAAAATCGCCAGCAACGCGTCCGGCGGCACAGGCTGTTTGGTGCCCGGATGCAGCGGCGGCGGCAGCGGTTCTGGAAAGTCAGCCAGCAGATTGTACCATTGCTTGGGAATGTCAGCCTGGGTCAGCGCGAATTGGGTTTGCGTGCTCATAATGACTAAAATGATTTTGAAACAGATTAGTCGCGCCGAACCGCTTGTCACGCTGCAATTAGCACACTGCATTTAATCTAATCAATTTAATCAAAATGATTTATTTTAAGTTTTAGGCGGAACGCGAATCGGTGTGTGCATCTTGAAATCCCCTGCGAATGCAAAGCGTTGCGGAGTTTGTTGTTTACGCCGCTTCAACTTTGCCAGCCCACGGGATAATCCTTCCGTTCGGACGGTAAAGCGGCCTTAAGACCGCGCGCCGGGGGAATTTGTCAGAGGCACACGTCCCAACATCGCCAAATTTGTTGATTGACATTCACTCATGCAACGGATACTTGATCACCCGATCAATGCAAGGATTGCGCCTCAATGCATCAAACGTCCCGTGTCTTGAAAAGGGGTAATCTATTTGCAAACGCTCCGTTCAACCATATTTCGGCGGTGCGCAAGAGAAAGTAAAAAACCGAAAAACTAGAACCACCATAACATGAAAACATCCCCAAACCTATTCGCTAAAGCCCTGATGGCGGCATCACTGTTTGCCGCTTCATCCGTGCTGGCCACGACCTGGTATATCTCCCCCAGTGGCAGTGATTCCAACTCCGGCACGCAGTCCTCGCCATGGCGGACCATCGAAAAAACGCAAAGTGCCGGATCTTCCGGTGATACGGTCATCTGCATGGGCGGCACTTACAATGACCACACGGTCAGTTCTTCCGACGGCACGTACAACTACGTCCATAACATCACCAAAAAAATGACCTACCAGGCGTATTCCGGCCAGACGCCGGTGTTCAACTTTTCCGGCACCTCGACCTCCTACCGGCCGGTTGGGTTTAACATCACGGTGGGGGGCGTGGTCTTTACGGGAATTCAAGTCACGGGCACGCCGGTGGGCAGCCAGAAACTGGCCGTCAACTTCTACATCAACCACACCGGCGCCAGTTGCACGTTTAACAATTGCGTGTGCCACGACAGCCAGGCCAATGGTTTTTATTTTGAGAACCACGCCACCGGCACCTGCAACAATTGTGATTCCTATAACAATCAGGGAACCGGCAACTCCGTCGGTAACACCGACGGCTTTGGCGCTCATGGTGACGGTGTAACTTTCAACAACTGTCGTGCCTGGTCTAATAGTGACGACAATTACGATTGCATCAATTCGGCGGGAGCAAATACATTCAATCATTGCTGGTCCTACAACGCCGGTGTGGGTGGCGGCGACGCAAACGGTTTCAAGGTGGGCGGATTTGGTTGCAGTGGCGGCTCGTACCCGAATCCTCCGCCGGTTCACACCGTTGAATACTGTCTGGCGGCGCAGAACGGCAGTCATGGCTTTTATGCGAACCATCAGCCCGGCCAGGCGGCCAACTGGACCTATAATACTTCCTTTAACAACGGCAACGCAGATTTTGACATGCTCGAGGGGACCGGTACCTCCTCCAGCAATTGCAGCGTAGCTGGCACGAAGGAAGTCATGCATTACAACCTGGCGTTTGAGGGCACGCTGACGGCGGACCTCAATGAGAGCGGCAGCATCGTGAGTCATAATACCTGGACCTCGGGCATTACGCCGGTGGCCTCGGATTTCCAGAGCACGACTGCCAGCCAGATCACGACAGCCCGCCCCTCCAGCGGGGCTTTGCCCACCATCACCTTCATGCATCCGGTCAGCGGCAGTCCAACCACTGGTTACGGCTGTTTCTAAAACCAGACGTGGCGGGTTTGATTAAAATGCAATCTCAAGCCGGAGTTGCCTTGAAAGCAAGGCAGCTCCGGTCTTTGTGCAAATGGACGAAGCGTGGGTGCCAGGGAATTCACATCAATTGAGTCCTTTGATGTCCGGTTTAGGCTGGATGAACAATAAATCCATTCCAGAAACGCAAGGCCGTGAAAATCAAATTTAATCTCTATGCGGCCGTGGCGGCATTGGCCGTGGCGGCAATCGCAGGATTGGCGGGTTGTGCAAAGACAGGTCCGACCGAGACCGGCAAAGTTCTGGTGGCGCCGAAACTTGAACAAACCGAAACCGTTGACCTGGGTGATGGCGTGACGATGGATTTCGTGTTGATTCAGCCCGGCTGGTTCGTGATGGGTTCCGACGAGGAGTTCGGTGACGGCGACGAATCGCCCAGGCACAAAGTTACGCTTACGAAGCCATTTTACCTGGGCCGATACGAAGTGACCCAGGAGCAGTGGGAGAAGGTTATGGGTGCCAACCCGAGCGAATTCAAAGGGGCGAAGCGGCCGGTGGACAACGTCAGTTGGAACGATTGCCAGGACTTCCTCTCGAAATTGCAGGCCAAGACCGGACGGAAATTCGCGTTGCCCACCGAGGCCCAATGGGAATACGCCTGCCGGGCGGGCGCGACCAGTCGCTGGAGCTTCGGCGACAACGACGGAGTGATGGGAGACTACGCCTGGTGTGGCGCGAATTCCGGCGGTGCCACACATCCGGTCGGCGGGAAGAAGCCGAATGCGTGGGGCCTTTACGACATGTCTGGCAACGTGTGGGAATGGTGCGCCGACTTTTATGCCAAACATGCATATTCCGGCGGTGACGCCACGGACCCACTAGGGCCATCGTCCGGCGCGGGTCATGTCTTGCGCGGCGGCGCCTGGGGCGATGATTCTGATTTTCTGCGCTGCGCCTACCGCAACTGCAACGGGCCTGACAGTCGCAACAACGGCATCGGTTTGCGCTGTGTGATGCTGGTGAATTCAGCCTCTCCCCCGCCGGACTCTGCGGCGCGCTGAGCGCGAAGGTACCCTTTGAACGCGGCGCAGCGTTGTCGCCGCTACGGACTTGGATCATCCACCGGAGTTTCCGGAACCGAACCCAATTTGAGCAGAATCTTATTTCTGTCTTCCTCTGGCAAATTGAGAATCCATGCGCCGGCGGGACCGTTGCCCCCACGGTCTGACGGCAGCCACTGGCTTACAACGGTGTATATGGCGGCGTCTCTCATTGGGCCAGCGGGCAACGCAGACACCCACTGGGCCGCTTCCGCGGGGTTTTTTGTCGTCCAAGCATCAACGACGTGGACCACCGCATCATTCAATGTTTCGTCGGATTTGACCGTCGAAACCAGCCAGTCGGCGGCCAGGCGCGGATCGGTGGCCGCATACGCCTGCGACCCGATGGCGATCAGCTTTTCGCGCAACGACGGGTCATTCACGCTTAATATCCAATCCAGAGCCGCGTTCGGATCGCGGCTGATCCAGTCGTAAGTGGCTGTTTGCAATAAATTGGTCTGACTCTGGCCTGCATCCATCCGCTGCGCCAGATTGATGGCCGCTGCGGGATTCGTTTCCGACAGGAGCAACCCCGCGCCTTCAAAAAGTTGTTGCTTCCAAGGATTGTTGGTCAGTTGGTCGCTGTAATTTAGCAAATTCTGAACACCGGCGGGGTCTTCCAGCATTTTGCGCCCGACCAGCCAGACCTGCTCTTCCGTCGCGTTCGTTTTGCCCGCTATCCAATTGGCGGCTGTGGCAAGGTCCGCCTTCAACCAGCGTTCCAGCGCCACCGTGCCCAACGGCGTGTCCAGTTCATCCGGCGAAAGGGACTGGGTAATTTCAGCCGCGTTTTCGTCCGTCAGCATGGCCAGAAACTCCTTCAACAACCGGTCTTGAGTTTCCGTGTCACCCGTTTTGGATTCCAGCCACTCGCGGAATTTCAAATGGATCAGGGCGAGGGCACCATTGGTCGGGCTGGGGGACAAAATCGGCGCTTCCGGCCGCGGCTGCGCTGGCTGAACCACGACGGGCGAATAATCGGGAGCCTTCGCAGCCATCGTGGCGTTTGTGGAAATGCCCCCCGCCGGCACCGGCGTCCAGGTTGCGGAATGTTGGTGCCGTTGCCAGATTAGAAATGTGACAATTGCAATAATTCCGACCGGAACGTATCGAAGCAGGTTCGTTAAAGACTTCATTATCTTTGTCAGATTTGGCCCGATCCAATTTTTCGGGCAATGATCCATCAACAACTCTTGGAAGCTGATGAATTTTGAAGTCTGGCAAGTTTCGGTCGTTTTGTCAAAATTTAGCCCATCACCCTGCTGTCCGCGTGCGTCTGATAAGCTCCTCCGGCGTGACCTTCAGGCCCTTCATTGTCCGAGCGGAAGTGAACGAGACGATTGTCCCGCAGGCTGGCAACGTTGCATTCGAGAAAACTCTCAAGATGCTCACCGCAGCTGTTCCCTTCGCTTTTGGGATTTGCCAGACCCGCCAAATTCAGGGATACTGTCTGTCCGTTTTTTACGGCAATTTATGAAACCCCAGGTCGAAATCTATGACACGACCCTGCGCGACGGTTCGCAGGGCGAAGGTATCAATTTCTCGGTCGCGGACAAGCTCCGCATCGCCGAGAAGCTCGACGCGTTCGGGGTCCATTACATCGAAGGCGGCTGGCCCGGTTCGAACCCCAAGGACCTGGAGTTTTTCGCCCAAGCGAGCCGGCGCAAATGGCGCAACGCCCGGATCGCCGCCTTCAGCATGACGCGCCGCAAGGGCGTCGCTGTCGAGAAGGATGAGTTGATGCGGCAGATTCTCGATGCGAAAACACCGGTCGTCACCATCGTCGGCAAGACGTGGTTGTTGCACGTCATCGAGGTGTTGCGCGCCAGGCCGGATGAAAACCTGGCGATGATCGGCGACACCATCCGCTTTTTGAGGGACCACGGCAAAACGGTCATCTACGACGCCGAACACAGCTTCGACGGTTTCAAGGACGAGCCGGAATACGCGCTGGCCACGTGGCAGGCCGCGGAGAAGGCGGGCGCGGAGTGCATCGTGTTGTGCGACACGAACGGCGGCTGTCTGCCGGAGGAAATCGCGCGCATCACCGCGTTGGCGAAGGGCAAACTCACCGCTCGCATCGGCATCCACACGCACAACGACTGCGGGGTGGGTGTGGCTAATGCCTTGGCCGGCATCGCTGCCGGCGCCACCCAGGTGCAGGGCACCATCAATGGTTACGGCGAACGCACCGGCAATTGCAATCTGACCAGCGTCATTCCATTGGTGCATTTCAAGTTGAAAAAGACCGGTGTCCCCGCGAACTCGCTGGTCAAGCTCAAGGAGCTTTCCGAGTTCGTGGATGAAATGGCCAATGTCCGGCACGACCCGCGCCAGCCGTGGGTGGGGCAGACGGCGTTTGCGCACAAGGGCGGCATGCACGCCCATGCGATTGACCGCGTCGCGCGCAGCTACGAACACATCCAGCCCGAAGCCGTCGGGAATTATCGCCGCGTGCTCATCAGCGACATGTCTGGGCGCTCGAACATTTTAATGAAGGGCGCGGAGCTAGGGTTCAAGCTCAAGCCGGAAATGCCGGAGGTGAAAACCATCACGCAGCGCGTCAAGGATCTGGAAAATCAGGGTTACGAATTCGAGGCCGCTGAAGGCTCGCTCGCGCTGCTCATCGGCAAGACGCTCAAACACCGCGACCCGCTGTTTCACGTGGACGCCTATCATGTCTCCATGAGGCGCGATGCCACGGAATCCATCTGTGAGGCGACGGTCAAGGTCCGCGTCGGCACCCGACACGCGCAAACGGTGGCCGAGGGCGACGGCCCGGTGAACGCGCTGGACGGCGCGTTGCGCTCGGCGCTGGTGAAGTTTTATCCGCAGCTCAAACGCGTGACGCTCACCGATTACAAGGTGCGCATCCTCGACAGCGACACCGGCACGGCCGCCAAGACGCGCGTGCTCATCGAGTCCACGGACGGCAAGCGCGAATGGGGCACCGTGGGCGTGAGCGAGAACATCATCGAAGCCAGCTTGCAGGCGCTGGTGGACAGCATGGAATACGCGCTGTTAAACAAATAGATGCTTCAACATCGAACATCGAACGTCGAACATCCAACATCCAATCGTCCACTGACGAACATCATTGGGTGTTCGATGTTGGGTGTTGGATGTTTTTGTTCCATTTGAGTTAATTTCCATGAGCGAAATTCCCAAGGCCTACGAACCACAGTCCGTCGAGGACAAGTGGTACCGGTTCTGGCTCGACCGGAAGTGCTTCGTCGCCGATGCGCAATCGAAGAAACCCGCGTATTCCATTGTCATCCCGCCGCCGAACGTCACCGGCGTGCTCACCATGGGCCACGTTCTCAACAACACCATCCAGGACATCCTCGCCCGCAAGGCGCGCATGGACGGCAAGGAAGTCCTCTGGCTGCCCGGCACCGACCACGCTGGTATCGCCACCCAGACCGTCGTCGAGAAAGCGCTGAAAAAATCCGGCGAAATCCGACACCGTGACGATTTGGGCCGCGAAAAATTTCTTAAACGCGTCTGGCAATGGAAGGAAAAGCACGGCGGCATCATCATTCAGCAATTGAAAAAACTCGGCGCGTCGTGCGATTGGTCGCGCGAACGGTTCACGATGGACCCGGAGTATTCGCGCTGCGTCCAGAAGGTGTTCGTCGAACTTTACAAAAAAGGCCTCATCTACCGCGGCAAACGCATGGTGAATTGGTGTCCGGCGACGCAAACTGCGTTATCAGACGAAGAAGTGATAATGAAGCCCCAAAACGGAGCTCTCTATTATTTTAAAGTGGAAGTTGCGGAAATTCCCGGAACTTTTCTGACCATTGCCACAACGCGACCAGAAACAATCCCCGGCGACACGGCTGTCGCGGTGAATCCGAAAGACCCACGTTACGCGAAATATATCGGCAAACACGTCGTGCGACCGCTACCGGCGGAATTGCCGCGCGAACAAAAGCTCATTCCCATCATCGGCGACGAGCATGTGGATTTTGAATTTGGCACCGGCGTGCTCAAAGTCACACCGGCGCACGACGCGGCGGACTTTGAAATTGGGCAGCGTCATAAGTTGCCACAAATCGAAGTCATTGATGCGACCGGCCACATGACTGCTCTAGCAGGAGGAGTGTTAAAAGGGCTTGAACGATTTCAGGCTCGAAACGTCGCCGTCCAATTACTTGTGGAATCGGGTTTGTGGGAAAAAGAGGAACCTTACACGAACAACGTCGGTTTCAGCGAACGTGCCGACGTTCCGATTGAACCGCGCTTGAGCGAGCAATGGTTTTTGAAATATCCGAGTGTTGAAAAATCCCGCGCTTGTGTGGCGACCGGCGCAATGAAATTTCATCCCGACCGCTGGGCGAAGGTTTACGACCACTGGATGGGCGGTTTGCAGGACTGGTGCATCAGTCGCCAGCTTTGGTGGGGACATCGGATTCCGGTTTGGCGAGCAACGCCACAGTGCGCGGGCGATCTATTTAAAAAAGCAGAGCAACTGCTCAAAAAAGCTGAAAAAGAACACGGCCAATTTATCAAGATTAACTGGACTGCTGCGGATGGTGATTGGATTCCCGGGTCAGGATTGCTCGCAGCTTATCCGACAACGATTGAAGTTTGCGTCAGTCCAGAATTGGATTGGCTTGGTAGAGAATTGGAATTGCTTCGCTTCACCCAAGACCCCGACGTGCTCGATACATGGTTCAGCTCGTGGCTGTGGCCGTTTGCCACGATGGGTTGGACCGGTGACAAATCCCAGGACTCCAACAACCCAACACTCCAGAAGTTCTACCCGACCACCGACCTCGTCACCGGGCCGGACATCATTTTCTTCTGGGTCGCGCGCATGATCATGGCCGGTTACGAGTTCATGGGGGATTTGCCGTTCCGGAACGTCTATTTCACCGGCATCATCCGTGACAAGCAGGGGCGCAAGATGTCCAAGAGCCTCGGCAATTCGCCCGACCCGCTTGATCTCATCGGCAAATACGGCGCCGACGCGCTCCGGTTCGGCACCATGCGCAGCGCGCCGCTCGGCCAGGACATTTTGTTCGACGAACAGAACGTCGAGCTGGGCCGCAATTTCTGCAACAAGCTCTGGAACGCCTGCCGCTTCCGGCAAATGATGGGGAGCGCGCCCGCCTCGGGTGCATCGGCGGGCGCCCCGCCCGCCGAAATTCAAGGCGAAATCAATCCGCAATTGCTCACGTCCGACGACAAATGGATTTTGCTCAAGCTCGACGCCGCCATCCGCGAAATGAACACCGCCTTCGCCGAATACAAATTCAGCGACGCCACCGCTACGCTCTACCGCTTTTTCTGGAGTGAATATTGCGATTGGTATGTTGAGGCGTCGAAAGCGGTTTTCTTCGCGGCTGACGCGGCGCGCAAGGCGAACACCCTCGCCGTGATTGATTTCGTTCTCTCGCACACGCTCCGCCTGTTTCATCCGTTCCTGCCGTTCATCACGGAGGAACTCTGGCACGGGATGGGTTATGCCGAGGACATGCCGGAAAACCAGGGCGGCCAGACCATCATGTTTGCGCCCTGGCCCAAGCCGCTCGACGACGACTTCAAATCGCATTACGGCCTGACCGAACGGGACGAAAGGCACATCGAAGCACGCAACGAATTTGTCACGCAAGGCCGCAATCTGCGCCGTACGGCAAACATTGCCGCGAACAAGAAGGTCAAATTCATTCTCAAACCGGCGCGGGAACTGGCGGCGCACGACCTCGAAGTGCTCAAGCTGTTGCTCAACGCTGAGGCGGTCGAGGTGAACGCAAATTATCAGCCCGGCCAAAACACGCTGACGATGCGCACCGCATTGGGCGATTTGTTTCTCCCGTTGGAAGGTTTGATTGATATTGAGGCGGAAAAGGCGCGGTTGAAAAAGGAGTTGGAAAAAATTGAAGCCGACGTAGCCAAGGTTGAACAGAAGCTGGCCAATCCGAACTTCACGCAAAAAGTCCCGCCGCAGGTTTTGGCGGAACACCAACAGCGTCTGGCCGATTTGCAAAGCAAACGCGATCACGTGAAACCCGCCCTCGCCGCACTGCAAGGTTGATTTCTTTAACCACGAAATACACGAACCACACGAAATCAGAGCCGGGCATGCTTTTTTATTGCGCGACTTTGTTTCCCGGAATGAAAACTTTCGTGTCTTTGGTGTATTTCGCGGTTAACTTCGCGCCGCATGGAGCACGGCCTCGTCAACGACATCGCCATCAGCATCATCGCCGCGTGGGTGCTGGCGGTGGTGTCGCAGGTGGCGCGCCAGCCGGTGCTGCTCGCCTACCTCGTTGCCGGCTTCGTCATCGGTCCGCACGGTTTCCAATGGATCACCAACACCCGGAACATCCAGACCATTTCCGAAATCGGCCTGTCGCTGCTGCTGTTCATGGTCGGGCTGGAGATTGACCTCAAAAAAATGTTGAGTGCGGGCAAGGTCATCACGGTTACCGCACTCGTGCAAATCCTCGGCTGTGTGCTGCTCGGCTGGCTGGTGTTTGATTGGATTGGCCCGGCGGAAACGCGATTGGAAGCGCTTTACCTCGGCGTGGCAGCGGCGATGAGCAGCACGGTCATCATCGTCAAAATCCTCTACGACAAACGCGAACTCGAATCGCTCGTCGGTCGCGTTACGCTGGGCGTGCTGGTGTTGCAGGACTTGTTCGTCATCCTGTTCCTCGCCCTCCAGCCGAACCTGAAAAATCCCGCCATCGGTCCGCTGGCGCATGCTTTCGGCAACGTGATTCTGCTCCTGACGGTGGCATATTTGGCCAGCCGGTTTGTGCTGCCGCCGGTGTTCCGGGCCGTCGCGCGCCTCCCGGAACTGGTGCTGGTCGGCGCCCTGGCATGGTGCCTGGCGATGGCCGGTTTTGCCAACTGGCTCGGCTTGTCCACGGCGATGGGCGCGCTCATCGCCGGCGTGATGGTTTCCACGTTCCCTTACACGCTCGACGTGGTTGCCAAGGTCACGAGCATCCGCGATTTTTTTGTGACGCTCTTTTTTGTCGCGCTCGGCATGACCATTCCCGTACCGACGTGGGGTTATCTGCTCTGGACGGTTTTTTTCTGTCTGTTCCTCGTGGCCAGCCGGTTCGCGACGGTCTTCCCACCCCTTTATTCCATGCGGCAGGGTTATCGCGTCAGCCTGCTGCCCGCGATCAACCTTTGCCAGTTGAGCGAGCTTTCCCTCGTGCTGCTCGCGCTCGGCAGGACCAGTGGCGACGTTTCGGAAAATTCCATCGGTATCGCGGCCTTTTCCTTCGCGTTCCTCGCGATTGGTTCGACCTACACGATTTTGAAAAACGATCTGCTGCTCCGCAAAGCCACCCCGTGGCTGGATAAACTGGAGTTGCACGATCTCGACCAAACCGTCCCTGAAACCGGCAAAGAAAAACCGAAACACATTTGCCTGCTCGGTTTTTCGTGGACGGCCAGTTCGTTGCTTGAAGAAATCGGCCGGGAACGCTCTGATCTGCTGACGGAAATCGTCGTCGTGGATTTCAATCCGAACGTTTATGAAAAACTTCGCCAACGCGGCCTGCGCGTGGCCTACGGCGACATCACGCAGCGCGACACGCTGCTCCACGCCGGCGTCGCGGAATGCGAAATCATCATCTGCTCGCTGCCCAACACCGTGCTCAAGGGCGCGGACAACCTGAAAATGCTCCGGCAACTGCGCGAACTGAACCCGGAGGCGAAAATTGTCGTTCACGCCGAATTGTTGGAGGACATCCCCAAACTTTACGCCGCCGGCGCGAGTTACGTCACCGCGCCGCGCCTGCTGGAGGCCGCCAACCTGCTCCACGTTGTCGAAGCCGCCGAAAACAATCTCCTCGACCAAAAACGCAAGGAACAAGAAACGCAACTGGCCGGACGCAACGAGGTCATTCCCTAGCAACCTGATTTTATGAAAACCGTCTCATTGAACAAATCACTGGCCGTGGCCGTCAAAGCCGCGCGCGCCGCCGGCAAACTCATGCTAACCAACTGGCACGCGCCCAAGCGCGTCAACCTCGCCGACGCCCACGATATCAAACTCGAGCTCGACGTGCGCTGCCAGAAACTCATCGAGCGAACCTTGCACGCCGCGTTTCCAAAAATTTCCCTGCTCGGTGAGGAAGGCTGCGCCGGCGATGCGAACGCTGAATACCGTTGGGTGGTGGACCCGATTGACGGCACGGTGAATTATTTCTTTGGCATTCCGCACGCCGCCGTGTCCATAGCTTTGCAAAAGCGTGACAAGCGGCAAGTGGCAGGTGACAGGAGCAGCAGCCGAAGTCGCGCAAGAAACCCTGTCACACGTCACCCGCCACATGTCACCCTCCTGGGAGTGATTCACTGTCCGTTCACGGACGAACTGTGGACGGTGATTCGCGGCGGGCCGACGCGATTGAATGGGCGCGTCGTCCGTGTCAGCCGCCGCAGAAACGTGAACGAGACCGTCGTGGCCATGGGCTTTTCCAAGAGCAAACAAAATCTGGCGAAAAGCCTGCCGCACCTGAACCGGCTCGCGCGACGCACCAAGAAAATCCGCATCATGGGCTCGGCGGCGCTCGAACTGGCCTACGTCGCCTCCGGCCGCCTCGACGCCTACGTCGAACGCACCATCAATTTGTGGGACATCGCGGCGGGCGCGTTGATGGTCGAATGTTCTGGCGGCGAATTTTACACCCGGCCCGCGCCGGGCGGGAAATTCCGGATGATCGCCAGCAACGGCCTGCTCCGCCGGAAATTGCAACTCGGAAGCTTGCTGAAGTAGAAACCTGCTAAAAAATTCAACGCGGAGACGCGGAGAACGCGGAGACGCGCGGAGAAAACTTCCTTCAAATTTCTTCCCCCGCGAAACTCTGCACGCTCTGCGTCTCTGCGTTGTTCAAATTGCCCACCCGTTTCAACAACAGCCTGGCAGTTTGGCGAAATGCGCCCTTAATTCTTCCAGCGCCCTGGCGCGGTGGCTTAATTTGTTTTTCACGTCTTCGTCCAACTCGGCAAACGTCTGCTCGAAACCCACCGGCACAAACAGCGGGTCGTAACCAAAACCGTTTTGGCCGCGCGGCCCAAAAAGAATCCGCCCTTCGCAAACGCCGTCGAACAAATTAGGGTCTGGCGGCCGGGGTCTGGCGTCTGGGGTTCGGACCGGCGCGAGCGCAATCACGCAATGAAACCGCGCAGTGCGTTTTTCCAAGGGAACGTTCTTGAGCAGACACAGCAGCTTGGCGTTGTTGTCGGCGTCGGATGTGTTGCCGAACTTCGCCGAATCCAGCGCGGCAAAGCGCGCCGAATGCACGCCCGGAGCCCCATTCAATGCGTCCACTTCCAAACCGGAATCGTCGGCCAGAACGAAATCGGGTCTGGCGTCTTGGGTCTGGGAACTGGGGAATTGGCGTTGCAGCCACTTCGCCAGTTCAACGGCCTTTTTTGCCGCGTTGCCGGCGAACGTGGTGGCGTCCTCGACGACCTTCGGCGCCGCCGGAAAATCGTTCAGCGTGAGAAATTGAAACCGGTCACCGAGGATGGCGCGGATTTCACCCACTTTGTGGGCGTTGCGCGTGGCGATGAGCAACGTAATCACGTCCGCACAATAACAGGCGGGAAATTGGATTGGCAGCCGCAAACTTTGCCGCCCTTAACATTTTTTGGCAATTCTTCATCCGAATTGGTCAAAACGGGCTTGTCCACTTGTCACCGGAGATTCTGCGCCTAGTGTCAGGAAGTGAACATGATGTCTGGTGTTTGCCGGGTGACAACGGCCATCGTTCGCGCAATGAGTGCAGACCGAAAAACCACCAGACACCGAATCAAACTTTTCCTGACATGAAAACACGCCGCGACTTTATCAAAGCCGGACTCGCCCTCGGCGCGGGTCTGCCCGTCCTTGCCAATCTCGAAAAACTTTTCGCTGCTGATTCGCCGGCCGCCGCTGTTGCTGCATCTGCCGCGCCCGCCAAGGCCCGGTCCATTCTCGTGGCCGTACGCGATGGCGAACGCGCGGCCATGCTGGACAAGGCCATGGCCGAACTCGGCGGCATGGAGGCGTTCGTGAAAAAGGGGCAGAGCGTGGTTGTGAAACCCAATGCCGCCTTTGATCTGCCTCCCGAGCGGGGCGCCAATACCCACCCGGAACTCGTCAGCCGCGTGGTTCAGATGTGTTTCGCCGCCGGCGCCAAGTCGGTGAGCATATTCGACAACACGCTTGACCAGTGGCAACGCGCCTACGCCGGCAGTGGCATGGAAAAGGTCGCGCGGGAAACCGGCGCATGGCTGGTCAATGGCAAGGACGAAATGCTCTATCGCAAAGTCGTGGTTCCGGGCGGTGTGAAGTTGCACGAGACTGAAGTTCATTCGTTGGTTCTCGACAGCGACGTGTTCATCAACGTGCCGGTGCTCAAGCACCACGGCGGCGCACGGATGACCGCCTGCATGAAAAATCTGATGGGCGTCATTTGGGACCGGAGATTTTATCATCGGACCGACCTGCACCAGTGCATCGCCGATTTTCTGACACTGAAAAAGCCGGCGCTCAATATCCTCGACGCCTACCAGCCGATGGTTCAGAACGGTCCGCGCGGCACGTCGGCGAACGATCTGGTTATCATGCGCACGCTGCTGGTTTCGTCTGACATCGTGGCCATTGACGCCGCCGGTGCGAAACTGCTCAACCAGCAACCGGCGGCTGTGCGCCACGTGAAACTGGCTGCCGACATGAAACTGGGCACGATGGACCTGGAAAATGTGGACATCCGCCGGTTCAAACTGGCATGAAACCGTGCCGCCCAAACTCCTGAAATGGCTGCGGGTCGTGGTGGCGTTCGCGGTGTTCGCCGCACTCACGGCGGCGTTCGTTGATTTTCGGGGGCTGGTTCCATCGCCGATCGGGCATCGTCTGGCCGAAATCCAATTCATCCCTTCGCTGGTCGCGTTGCTCACCGGCGCAAGCTTGTCGTTCGCCTGTGTCGTCATCGCCATTGTCACGCTGGCACTGGGGCGGATTTATTGTTCGGCCATCTGCCCGTTGGGAACCCTGCAAGACGTGGTCATCCGCCTGACGAACCGGGTGAAACGAAAATCCAAGCCCGCGCCTTACTCGCGTCCGCACACCTGGCTGCGACAAGCTTTTTTATGGGGGACAATCATTGCTGCCGTGGCCGGATGGGGCGGCTTTGTGCTGTCGTTGCTCGATCCATACAGCAATTTCGGGCGCATCGCGTCGGACATTTTCCGGCCGCTGGTCACGCTGGCCAACAATGCCGCAGTTGGCCCGGCGGACAAGCTGGGCTGGCACGGACTCTTCCGCGTCGTGCCGTCATGGGTAGGAATCGGCACGCTGGCGGTGCCGGCGTGTGTTTTGGTGTTGATTGTCGTGCTGACTGCGTGGCGTGGACGGCTTTACTGCAACACGGTTTGCCCGGTCGGCACGCTGCTCAGCTGGCTATCGCAACGCGCGGCCTTTCGCCTGCAAATTGACCAGAGCGCCTGCCGCAAATGCGCGGCCTGCCTGCGCGCCTGCAAGGCGCAGTGCATTGATCTGCGCGCCGGCACGATAGATTTCTCCCGCTGCGTGGCGTGTTACAACTGCCTCGATGTCTGCCAGGAACATGGCATCGGCTATCGTTTCACTTGGACGCGAAAAAAAACGATTCCGGTTCCCGATCCACCAGCAACACCTGACGCCGTGAGCGACTCGCAACGGCGCGCGTTCATATCCAAAACGATTGTAGGAATTGTTGGCGCCGTGGGTGTTGGTCGCGCTTTGCTCGCGGACGAAAAGCCGTCCGCTGGCAATGCCGGTGAAACCAAAAATTTTTCTCCGGTCGTTTGTCCGCCGGGATCGTCGAGCGTTGAACGATTTCTCGACCGCTGTACCGCCTGTCATTTGTGTGTGAGCGAATGCCCGACCGGCGTGTTGCAACCGGCCTTTTTCGAATATGGCCTCCTTGGCTTGATGAAGCCGCGCATGGATTACCGCTTCGCCTTTTGCAATTTCGACTGCCGGCGTTGCGGCGAGATCTGCCCGGACGGCGCGATTGATTTGCTGGATCCTGCTACCAAGCATCTCATGAAAATCGGCGAAACGCATTTTTACCACGACAAATGCGTGGTGGTGACGAATGGCACAGACTGCGCCGCCTGTTCCGAACATTGCCCGACAAAGGCCGTGACCACCATTCCGTATGGCAACAATCTCCGCCTGCCGTTGCTGAAGGACGAACTGTGCATCGGTTGCGGCGCGTGCGAATACGCCTGTCCGGTCAAACCCGACAAGGCCATCAAGGTGACCGGGTTGCGGGAGCACGGGTGGGCCAAGAAATTCTTCGAACCCAAAGCGACCTTGCCAAAAACGTCTGGTGATTTCCCGTTTTGAAAGCACGTCAGGCATCCTGCCTGAGTCTGATTGAATGGAAACAAGCTGGAAGCCAGTCTACGTTGGAACTGCCAGTGCTCCGGTTTACCGCACCAACCGACACGGCAGGGAAAAATGATAAGTGCCAGCCACGAGCGGGAAGCTGGTGCTGAAACTGTTCACCGAGATTAGCGGTCGGCCGGAATGACGGATTGCCTGCGGTGGAACAGGCAACGTGAGCGTCGCGGAACTGTTCGGCGGAATTGTTACATCGTAGAGGAGTTGATCCTTCCCGACATGCCAGCCGGACGAGATGATTCCGTAAGGCGAATCGAGCGTCGCCTTGACCTCGGAGAGCCGGGTGGTGAACTGGGGGTTCAGGAAAAAGTGCTGGTAACCGGGATTCGACTCGTCGGGTTGAATGCCGGCCGCGCCGGAGTAAAGCCAGGCCCCGACGGAGCCCAGGGAATAGTGATTGAAGGAATTCATCGCGGAATCCTGGAAACCATGCTCCGGGGTCCAGCCGTCCCAACGCTCCCAAATCGTGGTGGCGCCGTTTTTCACGGAGAAAAGCCAGGAAGGGTAGGTGTTGGTCAGGACAAGCTGCCACGCGAGGTCGGAGCGGCCGATTTGCGTGAGTGTGGGACAGATGAGACCGACACCAACGAAGCCGGTGGTCAGATGGCCGTTTTGTTCAACGTCGGCGGCAAGGCGGTGCGCGGCGGCAGCACGGAGATTTTCCGGAAGCAGATCGAACTGGAGCGCCAGAATATAAGCGGTCTGGGTGTCGCCCCGAATGATGCCGTTGGTGGAAACGAAGGACTGGTTGAAGGCATCGGCGATGTCGTGAAAAAGTCTGTCGTATCTGGCAGCGTCGTCCGTTTTGCCGAGCAATGCCGCCGCCCGGGCAACCAGGTGCGCGGAATTCGCAAAGCAGGCGGTGTCCACCACGTCGGTGGGCGTGCGCCGTGGCGCGAGGTGATCGCCCACGCCGCCATTCAGGATCAGGTTGCGGGAACGGTGGACGTTGAATTCAACCCATCGCACCATGAAGGGATAGTTGTCCGCGAGGAACGCCTTGTCGCCGTAAGCGGTGTACATCACCCAGGGAATGATGACTCCGGCGTCGCCCCACACCGGCATTGCCGGCTGGGGCCGGGCGACGCGCGGCGAGACATCCGCGAAGTCGCCGTTGGTGCCCTGCCCGTCGTCCACGTCCACCATCCACTTGGTGAAGAAGGCGGCCACATCGGCATTGCGCGCCGCAGTGAGCGCGAACACCTGCGCGTCGCCCATCCAGCCCAGGCGCTCGTCACGCTGCGGGCAGTCGGTCGGCACGCTCAAGAAGTTGCCGCGCTGGCTCCAGACAATGTTTTGGTAAAGCCGGTTCAAATCGGGATTAGAACTCTCAAAAGTCCCGGTCGGCGGATTGGCGGAACCGACGACGATGGTGCGGAGGTCGTCGGCGTTAAGCTTGCCGGGATAGCCGGTGATTTCGACGTAACGAAAACCGTGGAAGGTGAATTGCGGTTCAAGCGTCTCGCGGCCCTTGCCGTCGAGTGTGAACTTGTCGGTCGCCAGCGCCGTCCGCAGATTTTCGGTGTAAAGCGAGCCGTCGGCATTGACCGTCTCGGCGTGACGCACGGTAATGGTGTCACCCGCCGGGCCGCGCGCTGTGAGCCGGACATGCCCGACAAGATTCTGGCCGAAGTCAACAATCCACGCGTCGCCCCAGCGGGTGATTTTTTGCGGAGCCAGTTCCATCAACTCGCGCACCGGCGGGCCGAGTTGCGGGACGAGCGCGACGGAATGTTCCTCGACCACGGCGTTTGTCCAGACGGAATCGTCAAAAGTCGGCTGGTTCCAATTTTTGACGGCTTTTTGCGCGTCGTCCACCTCGCCCCATTGCTCGTCCGCGCCGACGATTTCCCCCGGGCCGGCTTTCCAGGAACCATCGGTGGCGAAGACTTCCTTCGTCCCGTCGGTATAGGTGATTTCGATCTGGGCGTTGAAAAGCGGAACCTTGCCGTATTGCGCAGTGCCCATCCAGCCGAGCCGACCGGCATACCAGCCGTCGCCGAGCACGGCGCCCACGGCGTTCTGGCCGGGATGAATCAGCTTGGTGACGTCGTAGGTCTGGACCATCACGCGCTTGGTGTAATCGGTCCAGCCGGGCGCCAGCAAATCATCGCTGACGCGCCGACCGTTGATGGAGGCTTCATAAACACCGAGCGCCGTGGCATAAAGACGCGCGCGGGCAATTGGTTTCGCTGCGACAAAATTTTTCCGCAGATAACGGCCCGGCCCGGTGGTGATGTCGTAATATTTTGAAGGCTGCGTGGAGTAAGGCGCGACGACCGTTGCCGCTGCCCAGCCGGAATCGTCAAAGTCGGGCGCAAACCAATTGCCGCTGGGCGCCACGGCTGCTTTCCAGGAGCCGTCGGTGTTGAACTCAATGCGTTGTCCGTCCGCCAACTCAACGACGCCGCGGGCGGCGATGGCATTTCTTCCGGCCTTGCCGCGGTCACGCCGGATGGCGCCCCGCACCACGGCGGAGCCGATGGCGATGATGTTTCTGCCGGACGTCAATTGGTCGCGAACCTCCGCTTGCAACGGCGCTGTGAGGCTGGTGGCGCCCTGCCGGGTGGCATGGCCGTTCACATAAATGGTGATGAGACCGTCAGCCGCGGCATCAATGGCCGCAGAGCGGATGACCGCGTTTGTCGGAAGTTCGACTGCGAATCGAATGGCCGCGGCTTGATTGGCGGCAGAGCCGGCATTGATCCAGGATGATTTCGCCAAGGCGGACTGTTCGATGTCATAGCGCGGCAGGTCGGCGGTGATCCATTGGCCCTTCCATTCAGTGGCAGGGGAAAGCAACCCCAGCTCGAACGAGGCAATGTCGCTCCAGCCAGAAGGCCGGCTATCCTTGTCCCAGACGCGGACCTGCCAGAAGACGCGGGACCGCGAGCCAAGCGGCTGGCCGTCCCAGGGAATAAGGACGGATTGATCGGAAACAACTTTTCCGGAATCCCAAAGGTCCGGCGGATTGGCGTTGAGGCCGGAGGCGGAAGAAGCGGCGCGGATTTGCCAGGCGGTTTGGATTTCACCAATCCGGTTGGAACGCAGTTTCCATGACAGGCGCGGTTGCCGGACACCGATGCCGATGGGATTCTCAAGGTGCTCGCAGGTGAGGTCGTAAAGGCGGACCGGGGAAAGATTCTCTGCGTGGACCGAACCAATCACGAACAAGGCGGCCAGAATAGAAATTACACGGGAAATCATCGGGCTGTGTTGGGGTTGAGGGAGTTCCAAGGTTTCGGTTGCAGGTATTTGCCGGCGAAATTGAGGAAGGCATTCCAATCGGAGGCGGTGATCATGTGCCCGCCGGTGTGATAATGAAAGCCGAGGTCGCCGGTGATCAGCGGCGTGTCGAGGGGCGGTCCTTCGTTGGTGCCCAGGTCTTTTTTGCCGACGAGACGGTAAACCGTCCCGGCGGCCACCTCGGCCAGAAACTCGCCACGCGGATCGGACCATTGGTCCTGTGTGCCGCCGGTGATGAAAACCGGGTGCGGGGCGTTCAGGGCAATCAGCATGTGCGCGTCCACCGGCATGTCATTCCAGTGGCCGGAATATTTCTGGAAATTGCCGGCGAACTGCCAGGGAAAGTTGGCAGCCATGTCGTCAATGGTTTCGCCGTAATCGCGCCGGGCAAGTGCCGAGCCCATCTCGCCGGCACAACTGGAGAATATCAGCGCGAAGCGCGGGTCCTGCGCACCAGCCCACAGGACCGTCTTGCCCAGGCGCGAATGACCGATGAGGGCGACATGTTTGGCGTCCACGGCCGGGTCGGTTTCAAGATAATCGAGCACCCGACTTGCGCCCCAAGCCCAGGCGCTGATGGTGCCCCATTCGTCCGGGGCGGGTCTGGTCTGACCCGGTGCGAGCGCGAGCGCGATGACCCCGGAATGAAAGGTGTTGGAAGAGTCAGGCTGAACTTCGGTGTAGCGGAAGGTGGCGTAACCATAGCCGCGCGAGAGAATATTCGTGATGGGGCCGGCTTCGCGGAAAACGGGCCGTCTCGCCAAACCGGACGAAACTACGTTGGATGCCATGCCGGTAATCGGGGGATTGCCGAAGAAAACAATGTGGAGCAGCAACGGCACCGGCTTGGTGGCCTTGGCCGGCAGATAAATCTGCAGATGCACGGTGGGGTCGTCCGGTTTGTCGCCAAAATGAATCAGGACCAGTTTGTGCACCGCCAAACCGTCCATGGCTTTGGGGTCTGTCTCGACGACTTTGAAGGTTGCCTTGGGTGCGTGTTTCGGAACATGGCCGTAGATCTGGGTTTCGTAAAGCTTGAGCAGTTCGGGACGACGCTTATTGAACCACGTTTTGGCGTCTCGCACAGGCCGGCCGTTCTGCAGCACGAGCGGGTCGGGCAGCGTGTAATTGCCAACCTTGGATTCGTCGTAATTTGAAATGTGTCCGGTCGGGGCGCGGCGGAGAGGGTTGCCGTGGGCATCGGCGCGGGGGAGCGGAGCGGCGGGCGCCGGTGCGGAGTTGGTGACGGCAACCGGTTCGAGGGCGCGAACGGGAGAACCGGCAATTAAAATGACTGCCAAGGGAACCAGGATGGTGCAAGCAAGATATGGCCGCATGGAATTTTGGAGTTCGATAGGCGCGACATTACTGCACTGGTTGAGCCGGAGGGAAGTCAAAACTTGTTTGCTCCGTTGATTTAGGCCGGTTGCAAGATCAAAAAAGCGAACGGAGTTTTCCTTCGTTTCGACTTGAATTCCCTCCTCCGCTTTGACTTCCGTGCTTCTCAATTCCGATGGCGCTCCGGTTTGGGCGAATTTTTTAATTCACTCATATCCTGGACGGAGCGGTTGGTCTGTAGAAATGTGATGATTTGTTTCCAGACTTCCGGCGGCTGTGCCATAACCGTCCCGTGATTGCCTTTGGGAAATTCCCAGAGCTGCTTTGGGCCGGCGTAACCGTCGTAAAGGCGGCGGCCAAATTTTTCCGGTATGACTTGATCTTCGCCGGCCACCAGCATTGCGACCGGGCCATGATAGTTGCGCAGATAATCTTCCGAAGGGAAACGGTCCACGAGCATCAAATGCACTGGAAGCAGCGGCATGTGAGCCTGGGCAACGTCGGTCAATCGGTTATATGGCGCGAGTAAAACGACTCCGGCGACCTGGTCGGGATGGGTTCCGGCCAGATATGAAGCGACGCCGGTGCCGAGCGACTCGCCCACAAGATAAACCGGCCCGTTTGTGGCGAGCAGTTGCAACGCCTCATCAGCCGCACGGAACAGACTGGTCTGGCTCGGCGAACCCGGACGGTCCGCATAACCGGGGTATTCCACGATAAACACGTCGCACGCGGCGACTCCCTGGATGGCATCTGCGTAGTGGGCGCATCCCGTCGCACAACTGCCATTGCCATAAACAATCAACACCCGGCCTTCCGCCGGCTGTTTGGGTGACAAGCGTTTCATCCCAATGGCCCGTCCGGACGGATTCTTCCAACGTTCGAGTGTTGCAGTCTGGGCCAAATGGTCCACCTGCTCCGAGGTGAAGACCGTGGGAAAGTAAATCAACCGGCGTTGAAAAGTTGCGCAACCGGCACATACCAATACGTAAAGCCCGACGCAAGACAGCAGCAGGCGCCCAAGGCGTTTGCGAAATGTCGGCTTGGAACCTAATGTGGTTTGGCTCATGCACTGCAATTGTCACAGAATCAAGCTCATGGAACGAATTGAAAAATATTTGGCGAACATTGAAAAAAACGAATGGTTTCCAGCCCGATTTCAGACACAGGTCGGGCATCCCACCTGACACTACATAATTGAAGACAGGCGGGACGCCCGTCCTACGCTCAATACATCAAATCCCAATCAACGCCGCGCCGATGACGCCGGCGGAATCGCCAAGTTGATTTTTCACGATCGGCGTTTCGAAGCAATCGCTGAAAACGTGTCTGGCGACTTCCGCGACGCCTTCCGTGTAGAGCGCATCGAAATTTGAGACACCGCCGCCAAGTACCACCACGTCCGGGTCAAGCACGTCAATGAGATTGGCCAGCGAACGGCCGAAGTTGCCGAAGAACACTTTCATGAAGTCCACCGTCTTCGGTTCGCCGGCTTGGTAATCCTTCACGATTTCCTTGAATGACTGCTTCGCACCGAACTGTTCGGCGTAGCGCGCCTCCAATCCGCCGCCGCTGATGAACGTCTCCACGCAACCGCGCTGGCCGCAGTAGCACAACGGGCCGTCTGGGGCGATGGACATGTGGCCCCATTCACCGGCGATGGCCTGCGGGCCGGTGACGACTTCGCCCTTGTAAACAATTCCTCCGCCACAGCCGGTGCCCATGATGACGCCGAAAACCAGATTCTTTCCCCGGCCCGCGCCGAGCAGCGCCTCGGCCATCGCAAAACAATTCGCGTCGTTTTGGATTTCGATTTTCCGGCCGAGCAGCCGTTCAAGGTCCGCTTTCAACGGCTGGCCGTTCATGCAAACCGTGTTGGAATTTTTCAACAGACCGGTGCGCGGCGAGATGGCGCCGGGTGTGCCGATGCCGAACGTGTGCGGCTGGTTTTGAATGTGCGCGGCCAGTTCGTCGTGCAGTCCTTTAACGTGATTCAGGATGTGGGCATAACCCTTCTCCTGCTGCGTCTCCACGCGCTTGCGGAAAAGTTCCTCTCCTTGGACATCGAGGACGATGCCTTCAATCTTCGTGCCGCCGAGGTCTATGCCGATGCGAAACATGTTTCAAATCTTCCGCAATGGCACCAAATGATTCAAGCGCACAACGTTTGTCGAACTCTTTTCCGATAAACCTTGTTTCTCGCACACGAATCGTTGTGGATGCGAACCGAGAGTTTTCACAGACCACGGCTTGACCGGGACGGCAAAAACCGGTTTGCTTTACATGGACACTTTTATGAGTTCAGCCAAACCTCCGCTCGACGATTTGCGGATCGAACGCCGCGCCGAGCAGAAACCTCAATCCAAAACGGGGTTGGTGGTCGCTGCGACCGCGGTTTTGGTGGTGACGGGCGCGGTGTTTTGGTGGTACTCAGGTTCGGACGCCGTCGAAGTGCGCACGGTGGTGGCGCGCGATGCCACCGGAGGCAACGGAGAGCGAACCGTGTTGAACGCCTCCGGTTATGTCACCGCCCGGCGGGAGGCGACCGTTTCCTCCAAAGTCACCGGCAAGGTTACGGAAGTGCTCATCGAGGAGGGCATGAAGGTCAAAGCTGGGCAGGTCGTGGCGCGGCTGGATGATTCGAACGTCAAGACCAGCCTGGACGTGGCCGTGGCCCAGTTGGCATCGGCCAAGGCGGCGCTGGCGGAAACCGAGGCGCAACTCAAGGACGCGGACCAGGAATTTCAACGCACGACCGAGCTGGCCAAACAACACATCGCGTCGCAATCCGACCTGGATCTGGCCGAGTCGAATGCGAAAGCGTTGCAGGCGCATCTGGCGCAGCAGAAACTTGATGTCGTCGTCGCGGATCGCCAGGTGGTGACGTGGCAGCAGCAGATGGACGATATGATCATCCGCGCGCCGTTTGACGGCGTCATCACCACCAAGGATGCGCAGCCGGGCGAGATGATTTCACCGGTCTCGGCCGGCGGCGGTTACACGCGCACGGGCATCGGGACGATCGTGGACATGAGCTCGCTGGAAATTGAAATTGACGTCAACGAGAGCTACATCAACCGGGTCGAGCCGGACCAGCCGGTCGAAGCGACGCTGGACGCGTATCCCGATTGGAAAATTCCCTGCAAGGTCATCGCCATCATCCCGACCGCCGACCGCGACAAATCCACGGTCAAAGTGCGCGTCGGTTTCGACCAGCTCGATCCGCGCATTCTGCCGGACATGTCGGTGAAGGTGGCCTTCCGCGATAACGGCGGAACGGCGGCGGGCAACGCGGTCATCGTTCCCAAAAATTCAGTGCTCAACCGCGACGGACACGACGTGGTGTTCGTGGTTCAGGACGGCCATGCCGAACATCGCGCGGTCACCGTCAGTGACACACAAGGTGACGATTCCGTATTGAGCGCGGGCGTGTCCGCCGGCGAAAAAGTCATTGTGGACGCGCCAGCCGGCTTGCAGGACGGAATGGCTTTAAAGGAGAAAAAACCATGAACGAAAACAAATCCAACACCGGCACGCTGGTACAGGTCGAGGGCGTGGAAAAAGTTTTCCATCGCGGCTCGGAGGATATTCACGTTTTGGCCGACTTGAACCTGCAGGTTCCCGCCGGCGAATTCCTTGCGTTGATGGGGCCGTCAGGCTCGGGCAAGACCACGCTTTTGAATTTGATCGGTGGCCTCGACCGTCCGACCAAAGGCTCGGTCAGCGTCGCCGGTGAGCATATTGATCAATTGTCCGACCGTGCCCTCGCGGCGTGGCGTGCGCGGCACGTCGGTTTCGTCTTCCAACTTTACAACCTGATGCCGGTGCTGACGGGGGAGCGGAACGTGGAACTGCCATTATTGCTGACGCACCTCTCCAAGGCGGAGCGGCAGAAGCACGTGGAAACGGCGCTGGCGGTCGTCGGGTTGTCGCATCGCGCGAAACATTATCCGCGCACGCTTTCGGGCGGCGAACAGCAGCGCGTCGGCATCGCGCGCGGCATCGTCACCGACCCGACGCTGCTGCTCTGCGACGAGCCGACGGGCGATTTGGACCGCAAGGCCGGCGACGAAATCCTGGATTTGCTCCAGGCGTTGAACCGCGAGCACGGCAAAACCATCATCATGGTCACGCACGACCCGCACGCCTCGGCGCGCGCGGGCCGGACGCTGCATCTCGACAAAGGGCAATTGAGCAATGGCGCGGTGAAATGAAATTTCTTCACCTCATCTGGTGCAATTTGAAGCGGAAGAAACTCCGTACATCGCTGACGCTGCTTTCGATTGTGGTAGCGTTTGTCCTGTTCGGGTTTTTGTCGGCCATCCAACAGGCGCTGGTCGGCGGCGTGGCGCTGGCGGGCGCGGACCGGTTGATCGTCCGCGATAAGGTTTCTATCATCAACTTCCTGCCGGTCAGTTACGAAGCGCGGATGGAGCGCATCCCCGGCGTGGATTTCGCCACGCACCAGACCTGGTTCGGCGGCATTTACCAGGACCCGAAAAATTTCTTCATGCAAAATCCCGTCGAGCCGGAAGAATTCCTCAAGATGCATCCCGAAATCATCCTGCCCCCGGACCAGGAGAAAGCCTGGCTGGCCACGCGGACGGGCGCAATTGTCGGCCGAAGAACAGCGGAACGGTTTCATTGGAAGATTGGCGACAAGGTTCCGATTCGATCCACCATCTGGTCGCAACCGGACGGCAACCGGACCTGGACATTCGACATCGTGGGCATTTACGACGGCAAGGACAAAGGGACTGACACCACGCCGATGTTTTTCCGCTACGATTATTTCGATGAAGCGCGTCAACAGGGCAAAGGATTGGTGGGCTGGTACACCATCCGCATCAACGACCCCTCGCAGGCGGCGGAAGTCGCCAAACGGGTGGACGCGGAATTTGAAAATTCGCCGAGGGAAACCAAGACGGAGCCGGAAGGCGCGTTCATTCAAGGCTGGGCCAGCCAGATCGGCAACATCGTTTTCATCGTCGCAGCGATTTTGAGCGCGGTGTTCTTCACCATCCTGCTGGTGGCCGGCAACACCATGGCACAGGCGGTGCGCGAGCGGACCGGCGAACTGGGCGTGCTCAAGGCCATCGGTTTTACCAACGCACAGGTCGTCGCGCTCGTGCTCGCCGAGTCATGTCTGCTCACCGTTATCGGCGGCACGGTGGGTTTGGCACTGGCCCGCGCCATCACCCCCGCGGTGGCCGAAAAACTGGCGGGTTTGCTACCCATGTTCTTTCTGCCAATGCGCGATCTGTTCATCGGGCTGGGCCTCAGCATTGCGCTGGGTCTGGTCACCGGAATTTTCCCTGCGCTCCAGGCCATGCGCCTGCGTGTGGCGGACGCCCTGAGGAGAATGTAAAATGATTTTCCAAACCGACTTTTCATTCGTGGCGGGGGTGGTGCGCCGCGCCAACCGGACGCCGCGGTGCGGCGTCCCTTCCTTGCTCTCAATTTTCAACCTTCAACTCTCAACCAACTAATGGCCGGCCCCATCAACTGGTTTTCGCAAATCGGTTCCATTACGAAGTTCGGGCTGTTGAGCCTGCCGCAGCGGCGCGGCGCGGTGGCGGCCACGGTCATCGGCATCGCCGGCGTGGTGGCGGTGCTCGTGGGCGTGCTATCCATCGCGGCGGGCTTTCGGCAGGCCATGACTATTTCCGCTTCGCCCGACGGCGCAATCGTTCTGCGCAGTGGAGCGGACAGCGAAATGGTCAGCGGCCTGGGGCACGACGCGACGCGCGTCATTGCCGACACGCCGGGCATTGCGCGCACGGCCCAAGGCCCGCTCGCGTCCGCAGAATTATTCGTTATCATTAACCTGCCCAAACGATCCACCGGCACGGACGCCAACGTCCCGTTGCGCGGGGTGGAATCCGCCGCGTTGCAGGTGCGCGACAACTTGAAAATTATTCAAGGCCGGATTTTTGATTGGGGCAAGGACGAAGTCATCGTCGGTCGCGGCGCGGCCCAGGAATTCGCCGGGCTGGACGTTGGCTCAAAAATCCAAGTCGGCCGCTACGAATGGCCGGTCGTCGGCATGTTTTCGGCCAACGGCGGCGTGGCGGAATCGGAAATCTGGACCGACGCGAAGATATTGCAGGCCGCCTACAATCGCGGCGATTCGTTTCAATCCGTTTCCGTCCGGCTGAATTCGCCGGCCGCGTTCCAGGCATTCAAGGATTCGCTCACCTCCAATCCCCAACTCAACGTCCAAGTCATCCGGCAATCCGATTATTACGCCCAGCAGTCCGAAACCATGACGCGATTGATCACCACCCTCGGTTTCCTGATTGCGTTTCTGATGGCCGTCGGCGCGGTCTTTGGCGCGCTGAACACGATGTACAGCGCGGTCGCAGCGCGGACGCGGGAAATCGCCACGCTGCGGGCGCTCGGTTTCGGCAGCGGCGCGGTAGTCGTGTCGCTCATGCTCGAGTCGCTGCTGCTGGCCCTGGCCGGCGGCGTCATCGGCGGCGGGCTGGCCTACATCGCCTTCAACAATTTCCACACTTCGACGATGAACTTTCAAAGCTTCAGCCAGGTTTCGTTCGCCTTCAAAGTCACGCCGCAGTTGCTCGCGCACGGCATCGTGTGGGCCGCGGTCATCGGCCTGATTGGCGGCTTGTTCCCAGCCATCCGCGCGGCGCGGCTGCCCATCGCTGCGGCGTTGCGGGAACTGTGAATTGAAAAGGTGAACGCTTTCCCGTTCGCCTTTTAATGTAGGTTGGGCATCTTGCCTGACTCTTATTAAATGGAGACAAGCTGGAAGCCTGTCCTGCGTTAATACCGATAATGCTCCGGCTTGTAGGGACCGTCCACCGGCACGCCGAGGTAGTCGGCCTGTTTCTTCGTCAGCTTCGTCAGCTTCACGCCGATTTTTTCCAGATGCAGCCGGGCGACTTCCTCGTCCAGTTTTTTGGGCAAACGATAGACGCCCACCTTGTAGATGTCCTTGTTCTTCCACAAATCCAGTTGCGCGAGCACTTGGTTCGTGAATGAGTTCGACATGACAAAGCTCGGATGGCCTTCGGCGCAGCCGAGGTTCACCAACCGGCCTTCGGCGAGCAGATAAATGCTCTGGTCACCGGGCAGGTCGTAACGGTCCACCTGCGGCTTGATATTGACCTTCTTCACCCCGGGATGCGCGTTAAGCCGGTTCACTTGAATCTCATTGTCGAAGTGGCCGATGTTGCAGACGATGGCCTGGTCCTTCATTTTCAAAATGTGTTCCAGGGTGATGACGTCGCAGTTGCCGGTGGTCGTCACGTAAATGTCCGCCTCGCCCAGCGTGTCTTCGACGGTTTTCACTTCGAATCCTTCCATCGCGGCTTGCAGCGCGTTGATGGGGTCAATCTCGGTGACGATGACGCGCGCGCCGAATCCGCGCAGCGAATGGGAGCTGCCCTTGCCGACGTCGCCGTAGCCGCAGACACAGGCGGTCTTGCCGGCAATCATCACGCCGAGCGCGCGTTTGAGCCCGTCGGCCAGCGATTCGCGGCAGCCGTAGAGATTGTCGAACTTCGATTTGGTGACGGAGTCGTTGACGTTGATGGCAGGCACGAGGAGTTTGCCGGCTTCGAGCATCTGGTAAAGCCGATGCACGCCGGTGGTGGTTTCCTCGCTGACGCCTTTCCAGTCCTTGATGGCCTGCGTGAACCAGCCCGGACGCTCCTTCGCGCATTTTTTCAAAAGATTTTTGACGACGGAAACTTCGTGGCTGTCGCCGGGCGTGTTGACCCAATTGTCGCCCTGCTCCATTTCGTAACCCTTGTGCAGCAGCAACGTCGCGTCGCCGCCGTCGTCCACGACCAGTTGCGGGCCTTGGTTGCCCGGATGCGTGAGCATATCGAGCGTGAACTGCCAGTATTCCTCCAGCGATTCGCCCTTGAACGCGAACACCGGCACGCCGGTCCTGGCAATCGCGGCGGCGGCCTGATCCTGTGTCGAAAAAATGTTGCAACTCGCCCAGCGGACGGACGCGCCAAGTTCGACCAGCGTCTCGATGAGCACGGCGGTCTCAATGGTCATGTGCAGCGAACCGGAAATGCGCACGCCTTTGAACGGCTTGAGCGGGCCGTATTGGGCGCGGATGGACATCAGACCGGGCATTTCCTGCTCGGCCACTTCAATCTCGCGGCGGCCGAGGTCGGCGAGCGAAATGTCGCGAACGTAATAACCGTGTTTCGCGCCGTTGCCAATGACCCTGGCAATTTTGGCGCGTGAAAGGGGGAGTTTGACTGCGGGCATATTCGGTTGAGAGTTGAAAGGTTTGAGTGTTGAAGGTCAGTTCAATTTCAAAGCGCGCCTGAGTTCCTTGACTTTGTCGGCTTTCTCCCAGGTGATTTCCGGGTCGTTCTTGCCAAAGTGACCGTAGTTGGTGGTCTTTGCGTAAATCGGGCGGAGCAGGTTGAGTTGCTTGATGATGGCGGCGGGTTTGAAACTGAAAATTTCGCGGACGGCGCGTTCGATTTCCTCATCGGCCACGATGCCGGTGCCAAACGTGTTCACACAAACCGAGACCGGATCGGGATAACCGATGGCGTAGGCAAATTGAATCTCCGCGCTCGTCGCCAGGCCCGCAGCCACAATGTTCTTCGCCACATAACGGCCCATGTACGCCGCGCTGCGGTCCACCTTCGACGGGTCCTTGCCGCTGAACGCACCACCGCCGTGCCGGCCCATGCCGCCGTAGCTGTCCACGATGATCTTGCGCCCGGTCAGGCCGGTGTCGCCCTGCGGTCCGCCGACCACGAAACGGCCGGTCGGGTTGATGAGGAACTGTGTTTTCCTGTCGAGCAAATGTTTCGGGAGCGTTTGCTTGATGACTTCCTCGATGCAAAATTCCTTGATGGTTTTGTGTTTCACGTCGGCGGCGTGTTGCGTGGAAATCACAACGTTGGTGATGCGGACGGGCTGGTCATTCACGTATTGCACCGAAACCTGGCTTTTGGCATCGGGACGAAGCCACTTCACCCGGCCGGTCTTGCGGATGCGGGTGAGTTCGCGGCCAAGCTGGTGCGCGAACATGATCGGCGCGGGCATGAGTTCCGGCGTTTCGTTTGTGGCGTAACCGAACATCAACCCCTGATCGCCGGCGCCCTGCTCGGCGGTGTCCTTGCCCTCGGCCGCGCGCGCGTCCACGCCCTGCGCGATGTCCGGCGATTGCGAGGTGATGGCATTCATGATGAGCACCTTGTCGGCATGAAAAACGTCGTCATCGTGGGTGTAGCCGATGTCGCGGATGGCCTGGCGCGCGATGGCGCTGAAATCGAGTTTCGCCTTGGTCGTGATTTCGCCGCCGACCACCACGAGATTGCACTTGGCATAGGTTTCGCAGGCGACGCGGCTGTACTTGTCCTGCGCCAGGCAGGCGTCCAGCACGTAATCCGAAATGGTGTCGCAAACCTTGTCCGGATGGCCTTCGCCGACGGACTCCGACGAAAAAATAAAATTTTTACTCATTCAATTTGGAGGCGTTGTTTTTATGTGCCAATTACATATTGACGTATCAAGATAAGATGATATATCAGAATTGACACGCGTCAAACGGTTTTTTGAGAATCTTTGGCGCACAAGAAAATCATGTCCTCGACCCTGAAATCATTGCGGGCCTTGTCCGACCCGACGCGGCTGCGCATCGTGGCGTTGCTGGAACGGGACGAATTGTCTGTGAACGAACTGCAGGAAATCACGCGGCTCGGCCAGTCGCGCATTTCCACGCATCTCGGCCTGCTGCAGGATTCGGAATTGGTGCAATCGCGGCGCGATGGCAAGCGGACGTTTTACAGGCTGAACCCGGACGCGGACGGCGCGGCGCGCGAATTCATCCAGCTCGCCATCCGCGGCGCGAAGGAACTGCCCGAACACGGCGACGACCAGATCAACCTCAAGCGCGTGCTGAACCGGCGCCGCGAGCAGGCGCAGGTCTATTTCAACCAGATTGCCGGCCGGTTTGATCGCGTTTATGGACCGGGGCGTTCATGGCAGGCGTTCGGACATTTGCTGTTGCGAATCCTGCCGCCGCTGGTTGTGGCCGACCTCGGGGCGGGCGAGGGTCTATTGAGTGAACTGCTCGCGCGCCGCTGCAAACGCGTCATCGCCGTGGACAACTCGGAAAGGATCGTTGCATTCGGCGCGGCCAAGGCCAAAAAGAACGGCCTGAAAAATCTGGAATTCCGCCTCGGCGATTTGCAAGCTCCGCCCATCGAGGCGAACAGCGTTGACCTGGTGATTTTGAGTCAGGCACTGCATCACGCCGAAGTTCCCGCACAGGCGATTGCCGCCGCTGGCAAAATCCTTCGCCCGCGCGGGCAAATCATGATCCTCGATTTGCTCAGGCACAATTTCGCGAAGGCGCACGAGCTTTATGGCGACCGCTGGCCCGGTTTTGCCGAAAGTGACTTGCAGCGCTGGCTGGAGGAGGCGGGCTTCAAAAAAATCGAAATCAGCGTGGTTGCCCGCGAGGAACAACCGCCGCATTTTCAGACGATCCTGGCGAGCGGGGAAAAAACGTAGGACAGGCGTCGCGCCTGTCTCCATTTCCTTCTGAAGTTTGAGACAGGCTGGAAGCCCGTCCTACGCTTTACGCCACCGCGATGTTCACCAGTTTTTTCGGCACGACGATGACTTTTTTGATGGTTTTTTTACCGGCAACGGAGTCAATAATGAATTTTGATTGATTTTTCAGGGAAAAGGCTTCAGAATGCTAATGGACCCTGTAGAAGGACAGCCCTTATGAAAACGTTGATTAGCCTGATGGTGGCAGAAGCAAAGCGCCATTCCTTTGCAATCATCGCTGGAAGCATTTTGGTTGCAGCTTCCTCTTTATGCGCCAGCCCGGTGCAGATGATTTCGGCACGGGACTCATCCGTCGCCTTGCCCCCCGGCGGGAACGGCGACTCGGTTGCGCCCTGGATCAGTGATGACGGTCGTTACGTGGTCTTTTCCAGCCTGGCCAACGACCTGACACCCGGCGGCAACAGCCAGCAGGTCTTGAACGTCTATTTGCGTGATTGCAGCCTTAATACCACCGTGCTGGTGAGCGCCAATGCCAGCGGTAACGGCGGCGGCAACGGCCATTCCACAGCCGGACAGGCATCCACCTATGGCCGCTATGTTGTGTTCCAAAGCGATGCCAGCGATCTCGTGCCCGGCGATACGAACGGCGTCACTGACATTTTCCTGCGCGACACTTTCATGGGCACGACCCTGCTCATCAGCGTGGCGGCGGACGGTGGCTTTGCCAACGGGGCTTCTACGGAACCGGTCATGACGCCGGACGGCACCTGCGTGGCGTTCATCAGCGCGGCGACGAATCTGGTGGCCGGAGACACCAACGGGATCCCAGGTGTCTTCGTGCGGGATTTGATTACGCAAACGACCTCGCTGGTGAGCGTGAATGCGGTCGGAAATGGCTCGCCACCAGCGGCCACCATGGACACGCCGGTGATTACGCCGGACGGGCGGTATGTGGCGTTTTTTAGTACGGCTACGAACCTGGCGCCGGGAGTTCCCGCCACCACCCAAGGCGAGATTTACGTCCGCGATCTGCTGGCGGGGACAACGATCTGGGCCAGCACGAATGCGGCGGCAACTGTCTCCAACCTGCTGCATTTGAACTCGATGCCGTCCACTCATCCAGTGATTAGCGACGATGGCCGGTACATTGCATTCAAGACCGGCTGGACGAACGGGACGGCCTCCCCCGGAGGCTCAGGCGTGGCGGCGGTGATTTTCTTTCTCTATGACTCGCTGAACGGGACGACCACCATATTGAGCACCAATGGCTACGCGCCCTGGGCAAACTGCGACGATGTTTATGGTCCAGCGATGACGCCGGACGGCGGGTTTGTCGCCTTTGTGCAACGCGAGCCGGTCGGAAGCACGAATTACTCCAGTGTTCGTCTTTGGAACCAGCAGACCGGCACGAATGTGCTGGTGAGCGCGAACCCGGGCGGTTTGTGGCCGACGAACAGCACGTCGCACACCCCGGCCTTGAGCCAGGATGGACGCTACGTGACGTTTCTCAGCGACGCCACCAACCTGGTGAGCAACACCGTTTCCAACGGCCTGCACATCTATCGCCGGGACCTGCAAGCCGCCACCACCGTGCTGTTGGACGCGGATACAAACGGCATCGGTTCAGAGGATCAACTGGGGGCGATTCCGGCGTTGAGCGCCGATGGCCAATGCGCGGTATATTCGGCGCTTGACGGCGAGTTGATCGGCGGGGGTAACAACAACGCGCTCGACGTTTTTCTGTGGGACGCGACCACCGGGACAAATATGCTGATTTCTGCGTGCGATCCTTTGGCGGTTTTTCAATCCGGAAATCTGGCGAGTTCACTGGGACAGCTTTCCATCAGCGGCAACGGCTGGTTGGTGGCCTTTGCCAGTTTCGCGAGCGACCTGGTGACGAACGATTTCAACGGCGTTGCCGACGTCTTCGTTCACGATCTGATGGCCAACAGCAATATCCTCGTGAGTGTGGGTCTGGATGGAAATTCCGGCCTGGGCGGAGGGTCGTACAGCCCGGTCATCAGTGCCGACGGCCGGTATGTCGTCTTTCTCAGTGGCGCGACCAACCTGGTGGCGGGCGACACCAATGGTGCGGTCAATGTTTTCCGCCGCGATTTGCAGACGGGCACCACCGCGTTGGTGAGCCTCATCCT